>NZ_JBVIRQ010000011.1:0-279278 GCF_055575955.1 Streptomyces sp. NPDC033966
CCGCTACGACAAGCGCGGCCACGTCTACCTCGGCACGGCCACGGCCGCCGCCGTCATCATCTGGCTTCGCACATGATCGGCCGGACAACTCCTAGGGACGGCGCACTGCACCATTGCCTTGCCAACTCGCGAGCCCTGAGCCGCATCCTCAACGGCATCGGCCACCTTCTTGACGAGCTTCAGCTTGCCGACAGAGAGAACACCTACGACGGCCATGGTGCAGTCAACCCAGGCGGGCTCCCTGACGCACCTTTCGATGTCACCTCCGCCCGAAAGCTCCCAAAGCACCTTCCCAGCGAGCTTGGCGGCCAGCTGCGTCTGTTCCCACTCGGGTATGTGGGGAAAGACGATCTCGTCGACGTCGGCGGAGAGGCAGGCATGGTGGCGGAGGTCGGACCGGGTTCGGTACTGGCATCACTGCCAGCCCGTTTCCCGACCCGTCCTCCCAACCCGCCCTGCCCATCACTAGCTAGGAAACGGGCTCCCCACAGACGCATGCCACTGCGGCCGCTTGGGCAGCACCAGCCACTCCGGGAGTGGGGAGCCATCCACGGCGGTACAGACCCAGGCGGACTCACGAAGCTCCATGAACGCAGGGCCCCGGCTAAGCGATTCCGGAAGAATCTTCGACCCCGCCAGACGTCGCCCCGCCGGCATTCATCAGCCCGCCAGCCAGCGCAAGTGCCTGCTCCCGAAAGAAGCCGATTCTCTCATAGAATACTTCCTCAGAGGGCATCAAGACCGGAGCGGAAATCAGTGCCGCAAACAGCACATGAATCTCACTTAGCTGAAATTCCGAATCCGGCCCGCCGACTTTCTCCTTTAGCCGTGCAGCGTTTGCGCGATCGACGCCAAGGCGCACAATCGAAGGGCGGTCCCCTTCGGGACGATCCGCGTGAAACATAAGCGTTTCACAAATTAGCTCTTTCTGCACCTCAGTCAATCTCAAGAGGACTCCAGCGCGAGTCGCTGTGGCTGCGACCTTTATTCTCATGGCGTCACAAACCTCCCACTCTCAAAGGCGCCTTTAGCGTACTTAAATCCGTGGATGTTACGGCCAGTCGTTACGATTAGCACACCCCGATTGGAATCGTACGCCACGCGCGATCCGGTCTTAGTGTCTATATGCGTCATCTTGCCTCGCCACGACGCAAAGTAGGAACCCAGTGCATCAGGGTCATGCCCTATACCGGGAAGGTCGTGATCCGCAGCAGTGGCAGAGCCGTCATGCATCCTCTGCACCTGGTAGTCGACACCGTCGGCTACATCAGGACCGTGTGCACTATCTATTCGGTCATAGGTGTCATCATCGAGCCCACCATTGACAGGGTCCCTTCCGTTGCAATTGTGAACGAGAACTGGCGTGGCGCCTGCCAGCACATAGTACGTGTGGAGGTCGTTGACGGTGAGGTTGTAGGCGGGCTGGAGGCCGGTCCAGTGGCGGACACTGGTGATCTGCGTCGGGTCGCCTGTGGGGGTACGGAGGGTGTCCTGCGGGGTGAGGTCGGCCGCGTTCTTCCACTTCTTGCCGTTTTCGGACCAGAAGGGGTGATGGCCGGTGGTGGTAAGGGAGCCTCCGCCTTGTTTGCTGTCGAGAGTGAGACTGGTGAATTCACGGTCGTCGGGGGTGTAGATGGTCGCGTCCACACGGCGTGCTCTGGTGACCCCGGTCTCAGGGTCGGTGGCAAGGACCTGGTCGCCCACGGCAAGCTGCTCAATCGGGCGAGTCGTGTGGTCGCCCATCAAGACGCGCGTGCCGGCAGGGAAGCTGTGCTTCGGCTCGAGGACGCACTTCGCCGCCTTCTTGCCGGCCCGGGAGCCCTTGGCCGCTTCCTCAATGGCGTCGGCCACCTTCTTGACGATCTTGAGCTTACCGATGGGGGCGACACCTACGACAGCCATGGCGCAGTCGCCCAAGGCGGGTTCCTTGATGCACTTCTCAATGTCGGCGCCGCCGGAAAACTCCCAGGCGACCTTGCCAATCATTACGGCGAGTTCCCAGGAGGGTTTGGCGAACACAATGTCGTCTGCGTCGGCGCCCATCATGCAGGGGGGCAGGCTGTCCCGGTTGAAGGGGACGATGCACTTCGGTCGCTTCTTCTTCGCGGCCTCGGCCTGCTTCTTCCAGTCTTCCTCGGCCTGACGTCGCAGTTCGGCGATCTCCGCCTCACGCTTGGTCTTGACGTCGGCCCAGGCCTGGGAGGCGTAGGCCTCGGCCTCGTCCTTGCTCTTGCCAGCAGCAAGGGCGGAGGCGCGTGCCTCTCCGGCCGCCGCGTCGGCCTCGCGGGCAGACTGGCGCGCGTAGCCGGCAGAGAACTCGGCCTGGGCCGCGGAAGCCTCGGCGGCGTCGGCGTCACGGTCCGCCGCAGTCGCGGCGTTGCGTGCGGTAACGGCCGACTGCCGGGCCTTGGTCGAGCTGGCTTCGGCGGCATCAGCGGACTTCTTGGCGCTGACGGCGTAGCCCGCCGCGGCGTCGGCGGACTTCTTGGCCTCACCGGCGGCCTCGGCAGCCTCGCCGGCGGCCTGCTTGGCCTTGGCGGCGGCTTCTGCTGCGCGCCAGCGGTTGGTCTGGGCCTTGGCCGCGACGATCTCGCCCTCGGTGAGGAGGCGGTCGATCTGTGAGCGGTGGTGGTCGGTGAGGTCGTCCTTGCGTGCGGCCATGTACTGGCCGACGGTGACGAACTCGTGCAGCTTCTCAGGCGGTCCTTCCATGGCGGCCTTGGCTGCCGCCTTGACCTCGGCTCCTCCGCTGTTGACGAGCTTGGAGGCGATGACGTCCTCGTCGGTCCGACGGGCGGAGTACTGGCCGATCTCCAGGAACGTGGCCAGTGCCCTGCCACTGCCGTCGGCCAAGGCTGCCTTGGAGGCCTCCTTGACGCTCGGCCCGCCCGTGTTGTTGATCTTCGAGACGGCGACGTAGAGGTCGTCCTGGCCCGCCTCGTACCGGCCCTTCGCGTAGTAGTCGGCTATCTGCTGCGGGGTGCCCTTCAGCGCCTCAACCGCACCCTGACGCATGGACGGGTACGGGCTTGAGACACTCAGCTGCAGGACCTTGTCCCGCGTCTCCTCCTGGTTGGCCTTCTGCCAACCGGTGCGCAGGTAGTCCAGGACATCCGTGTCCGAGCCGGCCAGAGCTCTGGTGGCGGCCTGCTGGCTCCAGGGGCCACGCAGCTTGAGGGCGTCCAGCGCAAGCTTGCGGCCCTTGGCCGCAGTCGCGGCCACGTCGGCGTCGGGCTTGGCCGCCTCGGTGGCCAGGGCAGCGGCGGTGGCATCGAGGGCGCGTGCTTGGAGGGCGATTTCCGCCGTCTTGGAGACCAGGCGTTCGCTCTGTGCCTTTTCCGACCGGGAGCGCTCGAGTGCGGCCTCAGCTCGGCCGGTCAGTTCCTCGGTCTCGACCTCCAACGCGATCTGGTGGACGTTCTTGGCCGTGTTGACGGCCGTGGTCGCTGCATCGGCCGCTTCCTTGGCCGCGTCGGCGTGCTTGCGGGAGTCTTCTGCCGCGTTGGCAGACTGGCCCGCGTACTTCGCCGCCTGCTCCGCTGCCTGCGCTGCCTTCTCGGCATGATTCGCCGCGGTGTTCGCGGCGTCCCGTGCCGCGAAAGCGGCATCGGCGGACCGGCGGGCAAGCGCACCCGCGTTGTTGGCGGCGCGGTTGGCGGCGTTCGCGTGCCGGCGTGCCTCGGCTGCGGCGTTGCGGGCCTCGGCCGAGTGGACACCTGCGGCGTCGGCGTATCCGTTCGCCGCCTCGGCGGCATCGGCTGCCGCGTTGGCGTTGGCGCTGGCGCTGCGGGAAGCGTCGGCCGCTCGGCCCGCTGCCTGCGACGCCTTGCCGGCCTGCTCAGCCGCCTTGGCCGATTCCCGCGTCAGGAAGGCCATGTTCCGGGCCACGGCCGCGGCTTGCTTGGCTGCTTCGGCCTTGCCTGCGTCGGCGCCGGCGGCGATGGCCGCGTTGTAGGCGTCGTTCGCCGCGTTCGCGGCCTGCGCAGCCGCGTTCGCCGTCTGAGCGGCTGCCAGGGATGCGATGCGGGCCGACCGGCTGGCGGCATTGGCCGAGCCGATGGCCTGCTGAGCAGCCGCAGCCGCGGCCCGTGCCGCCTCCGCAGCCTGCTGGGCCTTCACAGAGGCACGGCCGGCGTCCTTGCGGGCGGCTTCCGTTTCGCGGGCAGCCTTCTGCGCGGCTTCCTTCGCCAGGTTGGAGGCGGCAACCGCGCGTGCGGAGGCCTCTTCCGACTTCTTCGTCGCCTCCTCGGCTTGCTGGCCAGCCTGCTTGGCCTGCTCGGTCAGCTGCTCGATGGTGGCGTGTTCCTGGTCCCGGTTGCGGGCGACGAATTGCCCCACCTCCAGGAACTCGGCGATGTCGTCGGGCGTGCCCTGCAGGGCCGCCTTCCCGGCAGCCTTCATGTTCGGGCCACCGAAGTTGATGAGCTTGGAGACCTCGACGTCGTTGTCGATCTCCCGCTCCTTGTACTGCCCCTCCTCAAGGAACTTCGTGACTGCCGCAGGTCCGGCCTGGAGCGCAGCCTTGCCCGCTTCTTTGACGCCAGGACCGCCGAAGTTGATGACACGGGATGCCTCGACGTCATGGTCCTCCTGCTGCGGCTTCTGCCACCCGCTGTGCAGGAACTCACGCAGCTGCTCCGGAGTGCCCTGAAGTGCCGCCTTCGTCGCCTCACGAACCGCGGGACCACCAACGTTGAAAACCCGGCTCGCCGCGACGTAGTCATCGTCGTACTGGAGCGCCTCGGCCTCATCCAGGAACTTCCGGATGTCATCGGGGCCCCCGAGGAGAGCCCGCTCCGCAGCCTCCCGAACCCCTGCGCCGCCGTTCTGCCATGCGTACACAACCAAGGGGCGGTTTGAGGCGATCTCCTCCTCAGCTGCTGCGGCAGGTGCCCCCAGCAGGCCTACGGTCAACACCGCGGGCAGCACGACACCGCATATCCCGCGGAGTCTTCTTCCCCTCCTTCGGGATGGCGTTGCGGAGCCTAATGCTCCGGAATGGAATGTTCGCCGGTTCATGCGACGGTTCCCCCTTGCTCGATATCGCGCCAATGCACTCGCAATTGGCCATTCGGAATTAATGAATCCACTTAGTCGGCATGCTGAAGTTCACAGACAGACGGTCGACAATCAGCCATTCCCCAAGGAAGGTGCGGCCGAATTCCGTCGATCCCCCGGGATTCAAGACAGCGAGTGGATCATACATGTGGTTTACTTTCGGCAATTCCTGAGGGCTTCCTGCACAGGACCCGCCCTCCTCATTCCTGAACCTGAAGGAAAACCGTGGCGATATCCCGTGCCCGTAAGGCACTGTTCACTGCGTTCGTCGGAGCGACCGCTGCCCTCGGCGCGTTCGCGACTCTTGGTGTGGCCCACGCCGGCCCCCAAGCCCCCTCCAGCGTGGCGGCCGGTGGCGAGATGCCTGACGCCGTCGAGGACTTCGCCTACCCGAACGCCGCGAAGATCCAGGCCGAGCAGCGGATCCTCCTCAAGCGTGGCGACGGTCACATCACCCTCACCGACTGCGCCGCCGGGACGCCGGACATCAAGGTCCGGTCCCGCACCGGCCAGAACTTCTTCTGCTTCGACGTCAACGCTCCCAAGGGCTACGTCACGCTCGAGCTTCCCGCGTCCTACGGCCTGTGGACGGGTGACTACCCGGTCAAGGCCACCATCACCGCCGGCGGCGCCCAGACCGTCATCGACGCGCCAGCCAACGACTACAAGCCGTTCGGCGAAACGGGCAACAGCGGTACCAGCTCCATCCTCGTCGAGCTCCGCGTCACAGGCTGACCAGCGGTGATGCGGCTGCCATTTTTCGCCATAGGAATCAGCCACCATCGTCGGAATATTGAGTTCCTCGGCAGGCTCTGGACGACGCGGCGGAAAACAGCTGTGCCGATAATCTCTGTAGTCGACTAACGCACTCCCCCCTGCGCAGCGTGCGGACATGGGCTGCAGCCTGGCCGAATATCGCGCGCAGCCCGCTCAAATCGCCCCCGGCGAATCTTCGTCGCCAGCTGGTCTTGCGCCACCCGCCGTCCGGACAGATCGTCGCCGACACCCGGCTCTGCGATATCCACGCGCACACTCTCCCGAAAGACATTTACTGATGCCTTCTCACCGTTCCCGTCACCCGCGGGTCGCGGCCGCCGCAGCCGCGGCCACCGCGATCGTGCTCACCGCCACGCCGGCCTCCTCCCTGTCCGGCGTGCCCGTCACCGACGGAAGTCGCGCCTTTACCGCGAAGATCGTCTTCGGTGATCACCTCAAGGGCTGCTCGGGCGTCCTGGTCGACAAGAGCTACGTCCTCACGGCGGCCAACTGCGTTTCGGCCACCAGCGCCAGACCCGTCAGCGGCAAGCTTCAGGACAAGACCACGGTTACCGTCGGCCGTGCGGACCTCAACAACGGCACCACTGGCGCCGTCGTCGAGGCCACCGATGTGATCGTCCACCCGGAGCGCAATGTCGCCCTGCTCAAGCTGGGCGCGCCAGTCGCCAATGTCGCCCCGGCGGTGCTGTCCGGTCAGACGCCCGCCGCTGGGCAAGCCCTTTACAGCGCCGGCTTCGGGCGGACCGCGACCAGCTGGGTTCCGGGGCTGCTCAACAGCGGGCAGTTCAACGTCACCGCCACCACCGCCGACGCCGTCGTCGACCTCGAGCCCGTCGGTGACGCGGCGCTGTGCCAGGGCGACGCGGGCGGGCCGCTCACGCGTGAGAACGCGGGGCAGCAGGAGTTGGTCGCGCTGACCACCGGTTCCTGGCTCGGTTCCTGCCTCGGCGCCCCCGAGGGCGAGACCCGCAGGGGAGCTCGTGCCGTCCGTGTCGACGACCTCGGGCAGTGGATCAAGGCCAGCGTCACCGTGCCCGGGCCCGACACCAGCAACCTGACCGACCACCGTGTCCTGGCCGACTTCAACGGCGACGGCAAGGCCGACCTGGCCGCCGTCGACAAGAACGGCACCCTCCAGGTCTACCGCGGCCGTGCCGAGGGCACTTTCGAGCCGACCTCGACGGCGGTCGGAACCCCCGGGGTGTGGAAGACGGTCCAGCGTGTCTTCGCCGGCGACTTCAACGGCGACGGCAAGCGTGACATCGCCGCCGTCTGGGAGAGCGACCGCATCCTCCTGCACGCCGGCAAGGGCGACGGCACCTTCGCCACCACCGTCACCCTCAGCCCGCAGAACGCCACCTGGGCCCAGCTCAAGCACCTCACCCGCTACAAGCTCGACCCCGCCAGCCCCAAGGACGGCGTCCTGGCGACCCGCCCCAACGGCGAGCTGTACGCCTACAAGGTCGGCAGCAACGGTCAGCTCGACTTCAGCGGCGGCAGGAAGATCTGGCCCGACGCCTCCTTCCAGAACGTCATCATCCTCGGCACCGGTGACTTCAACGGCGACGGCCGTGACGACGTCGTCGGCGTCTGGGACAACGGCGCCCTGGTCCGCTGGACCGGCAACGCCGCCGGAACGCTCGACTCCGGCGGTCTGGCCGCGGCCGGCACCTGGACTGACCTGAAGATCGTCACTGGTGACGTCGACGGCGACGGCAAGCTCGACATCGTCAGCTGGAAGGGCAACAAGATGTCCTTCCACCGTGGCAGGGGCAACGGCACCTTCGAAGGCGTGGGCGTCCAGCTCTGATTCAGGACCGGGCGTCCCGTCGTCCCAGGCAGCCGGTACACCAGCTGCGTGCGGCGACGGGCGCGCCCACCGGATCACGGCGGCTTCGGCTGACAGCAACGCAGTGGTCCGGCGTGCGTTTCCCGGACGGGGCGCCCTTGCGGCACCTCCCGTCCCGTCCGGGTTCTTCAACACGATCAAGGACAGAAGTGATCTCCCACCTGATGCGGCGCGCCAAGGGCGCGCTCGCAGTGACCATCGCCACCGGTGCCCTGCTCACGGCCACGGCACCCGCCCAGGCCGCGCCCGCGCCGACCCTCACCGCGGCCGGCGCGATCGTGATCAACGGCACCAGCGGCAGCACGCTCATGGCCAAGGACGCCGACACCAAACGCCCGATGGCCAGCACCACCAAGATCATGACCGCCGTGGTGGTCACGACCCTGCCGGGTCTCAACCTCGACCAGAAGGTCACCGTCAAGCAGGAGTACCTGGACTACGTCGCCCGCGAGGGGGCGAGTTCGGCGCAGCTCAAGGCCGGGGCCACCCCGACGGTCCGTCAGCTGCTGTACGGGATGATGCTGCCGTCGGGCTGCGACGCCTCGTACGCCCTCGCGGGCGCCCTCGGCACGGGTACGACCATGGCGGCCCGCACGGCGGACTTCATCGCGAAGATGAACGCCAAGGGGCGGGAACTGGGTCTGACCAACACCGTCTTCGACTCCTTCGACGGCATCTCGTCGACCGGCAAGAACGTCTCCACCCCGCGCGACCTCGCCAAGCTCACCCAGTACGCGATGACCGACTCCCTGTTCCAGACGCTGGTGAAGACCACCACGTACAGCACGGGCGGCACGGCCACCGTCGGCAGCTGGAGCAACACCAACCTCCTGATCCAGCCGCGCCCGACCGGCTACGCGGTCCCGGGCGCGCTCGGCGTCAAGACCGGCACCACCACCGCGGCCGGCAAGTGCCTGGTCTTCTCCGTCACCCGCAACGGGAAGACGATCATCGGGGTCCTGCTGAACGACGAGGAGCGGTACATGGACTCCATGGCCCTCTCCGACTGGGCCCTCGGCCCGGCCGCCGGTCCAAAGAACGCCCTCCAGCGCAGCAACACCGACCCGATCCCCGACGTCCTCGACTGACGGTGATGACGTGACCTCCGTGGTGTCGCCGAGGGAACGCTCCTGACGTCGATTCCCACCTCGCCGAGTTCCTGCTGTCGGCCCGGCGAGGTGGGTCTCCGTGCGGTGTGCGTCCCCCTCGGCCCACGTTCTCCCTGAACGCCCAAACGAAGAGATCTCACCATGAGCTTCGGCGACCCGAACAACCCGTACGGCCAGCGGCCCCCACAGGGCCAGTCCGGATACCCGCAGCAGGCCCCGCAGTACGGCTACCCCCAGCAGGGCGTGCCCCCGCAGTACGGATACCTCCAGCAGCACCCGCAGCCCGCTCCGTACCACTCCCCCGCTTCCGGCATGACGGGCGGGATGCCCGAGCAGGCCCACTGGGGGCTGCGCGTCGGGGCTGACCTGCTCGACACCCTGATCATCCTCGGCCCGATGTACGCGCTGGGCCTCATCGACCTCGCCATGGCCGCCGACCCGGACAAGGCCGAACCTGGCGTCTTCTTCGTAGTCGGCCTCGTGTACGCGGTCGCCATGGGCTTCTTCCAGCTCTTCAAGGAGGGCTCTACCGGCCAGACGACCGGCAAGAAGGCGCTCGGCATCAGCCTGCGCCGCGAAGCCGACGGCAGCACCTGCGGATTCGGCCTGGCCTTCGTCCGCAAGCTGGCCCACATCCTCGACAGCCTCCCCTGCCACATCGGCTGGCTGTGGCCGATCTGGGACCCCAAGAAGCAGACCTTCGCCGACAAGGTGTGCAGCACCGTCGTCATCCGAGTCCCCAAGGGCTGAGACCGCTCCTCACCACCGCGCGAGAGCGGCCACGGGCCGGTCCGAGTCGCCGTCCTCGTGGCGGCGGGATCACACGCGACGCACCGAGGCCACGGTCGTGCGAGGTTCCGCAGCTTTCGCACCGCCAGGGGCGCACGCTCAGCAGCTTCGTCGAACAGTGCCGTCTCCTCAGTTCTACGTACCGAGTTTCCAGGGGGAAGGCCGAACGGACACGTTCCGGACGGCAAACGTATGCGCAGGTCGAACAGCACACGCAGCGGGGGACGCAGTTCCGCCCGCATGGCCCGAGCCCGCACCAAGCGCCGCAGACGGCAACGCAGCACACTCCTGGGGCTGGTATGTGCGGCTGGCGGGGCCGGGGTCGCGGTGGTCCTGCTCGGGGTGGACCCGCCTGTGGACGGGTCCGGGGCCCAGGCGGCCCTGCGTCCGGGGCCGTCCTCCCCGGCCCCGCCGCTGCCCTCCACGTCGCCTTCTGCGAAGCCCACGCCCGAACCGAGCCGGACCTCGCACAGCGACGTGCCCCCGTCGGGGGCGGGTACCTTCACCGCCGCCAAGGTCTCGGCCGGCAAGCACGGCAACGGGCCCGTGCGGCGCTATCGGGTGGAAGTCGAGGACGGCTCCGGCCTGGACGCCAACCAGGCCGCGCGGGAGGTGGACACGGTCCTCGCGGACCGGCGGGGGTGGATCCGGGACGAGCGGTACGGCTTCCAGCTGGCCGCGCAGGGCGCGGTGGACTTCACCGTACGGATCGCCACGCCGCAGACCACGAACCGGCTGTGCGAGGTCACCACTCCCGAACTGGTCGGAGAGACCAACTGCAGTACCAACCACACGGTCGTGGTCAACCTCAAGCGGTGGCAGCGGGGTTCGCCCCAGTTCGACGGACCGGTCTCCGAATACCGGGCGCTGATCATCAACCACGAAGTCGGCCACGAGATAGGCCGCGGCCACGAAGCGTGCCCGGCTCCGGGCAAGCCGGCCCCCGCGATGATGCAGCAGCTCAAGGGACTGGCAGGTTGCGAGGCCAATGCATGGCCCCACGACCGCAAGGGCAGGTACCTGTCGGGCCCGGCAGTGCCATAAAGAGCGTTTTCGTCACCGCGGGTCCGGCCGCCGGAACGGCGGCGCCAGGCTGGGCCAGGAGCGCGGCGACCGCCCGGTCGACACCGACACCGTGGCGGTGCGCGGCGGTCAGGAATCCGGCGACATCGACCCCTTGTTGGTCGAGGAGCGCCATGTCCGGCCAGGCCGGGGAGGCCAGCATCGCGTCGCGCACCAGGCCCTCAGGCATCGTCTTCTTGAGCAGCTTCACCCACCGGTCGGTGCCCACCGCGCTGATGCGGGCCCGCTTGGCCTCCACCGCCTGGTGCACGCTCCTGGCCGCCCGCCCGAGCCGGAGCAGAAACGTGCTCAGGTCAACCCAGGCCCTCTGCAGCAGAATCATCTGGCCCCGCCATCGCCCGCCAGTCCGCCCCCGGCACCCGGCTGGCCAGAACAGCAGCGCCACGACCGCGGAGGAGCTTCGCCAGCGGATGGCCCTGCCGGTGGGCATCGTGTGGGTCTGTGGCGCCCGCCAGCAGCAGGGGCACATCGTGCACCCGAGCGTGGACGCGGCCCGCCACGACGCCGGCCGCCACGCCCTCGCCGCCCACGGCGACACCGTCGCCCTCGCGGAAATCGAGCTGCGCCTGGTCGACGCCCACGATGCCGACATCCGCCGGCAGCAGCGCCACCCGGACGCCCGGGTAAGGACCCTCCTCCCGGTCGAGGACCCCTTCACGCCCATGCCGCCGCTGTCGCCGCTCCAGGAGGAACTGCTGTGCGACGCACTCGGGCTGCGACCTCCAAGCCCGACACCGTCGGCGCCGCACAGCCTGACCGGGCCGACAGGACGACGGTGCCGCTCCAGCTGTGGATCACCGCACGTCGCGGCGCACGGCCCGCGCTTCACCCAAGCAGTGCTACTCGTCTTCCGGCCACACCTGAGGGTCTTTCCCGCCCCGCACTTCACTCGTGAGCCGGGCCTCGACATCGATCCGGCGCTGCACACTGTCCTTCGCCCACTTCGCAACAGCCTCCTGGACCACATCCACCGCCTCGGCCCACCGGTTCCGCGCCGCCTCCCACTCCTGATGGGCCTCGGCCGTCCAGCCCTCCCCGGCCGACGGCCAGCCGCGCCGCTCCTGGATCTCACGCAGTCGCGCCCACGCGGTATCCGCACGCTTCCGGTCCCGGATCAGATCGTCATTAAGTGCGATATCAGCCACGAACGGTGCCTAAGACCACCCCGCCCCACGCCACACCGACCCCGGAACCAACCTCGGGCAGGCTCTTCCCTCTGGCCTATAATCGAACTTGTGTCCGAAAGTCATCCGTCGCGTCTCGACCTCCTCCGCTTCCTGGAAAAAGTCCAGGTCAGGGACCTGGAGCGGACACGTGACTGGATCGCCGCCGAGGAGCAGCGCGCAGCATTCGAGGCCGTCCGGCGGCCGGCTCCGCCGCCGCCGGAATGGCTGAACGAGCACGGGATCGGCACCGGCCGGCCCGCCGTCCGCGTCCACGTCGGCAGCTGCTGGGACACCCGGACCCGGTGCAAGCCGGCGTCGGCCGACGCCGCCCGGCGGGCTCTCGCCGAGGGCATTCCCGCCTGCCCGCACTGCCGCCCCGACACCGCCCTCGGAGTGCTGGAATGACCGGGCACCGCCACGGTGGAGGGATGAGCCCTGCCCTGCGCGTCATCGTCTACCCGCCGGACGCCCAGGGCGGGCGCCGCGTACGCGTCGACGGCGAGATCCTCGGCCGCGCCCTCGACCCCGGCCCGGGCATGGGGTGGCGGTCCGCACTGCTGCGCCGGGTCAGACGGTAGGCGAGCCGGTGTAGTCGTGGCGTCCGTAGCCGCGGCCGTCGCCGTGCCAGTCCAGGAACAGCACCGAGTCAGCCAGGGCGCCGGGCCCGGCCCGGTGACGGATGGTCCCGGTCCGGTAGTGACCGTCATAGTTCCCGCCGGACGTGCTGCCCTCCAGCCGGCGCTCGATCTCCGTGAAGTCGTGCTCGATCACCACGGGGTCGGTGCCGTCGCGGGACAGCTTGATCTGCAACCGCAGCTTGGCCCCGTAGAAGATCGTCGGGTCGCCCACCTCGCGGAACCTGGTTCCGTCCCACTTCGCTTCGGCGTAGGCGTAGACCGTGCCCCGGAGCGTGCAGCGCACGTCTTGACCGTGATCTTCCAGTTGTCCGGCCACGGCCCGTCATAACTGCTGTCGTCGATGTCCTGCGCACCGGACACGCACTTGTAGACCGGCCCGGCCGTCGCAGTGGGTGCGCCCGGCGCGGCCACCGCCACGACGGCGAGCACGGTCACGGCCGCGCGCTTGATGATGTTCATGCCCGGTCAATGCCGGTAGCGCCAGGGACGACACGGCCCGGTCCCGAATCCGCCCCCTTCGGGGTCTGCGAGGGCTGTTGCGGGGTGTCCCGGATCCTGACGCCGATCTCTACCGGGATGTCGGGCCCCACGCTGTGCAGGTACAGGTGGTAGCCGTTGTTTCTCGGATTCCGGCGTCAGTCCGGCTTATGCTGGCCGCCATGGGTCTGGATCTCATGCTCTTCATGGCGGACTGGAAGTATTTGAGCGCCATACCCGTCGAGAAGCGGGTTGAGGCGCTGCATGATGCCGTTTGGCCACCGGAGCTTGACGACGAGGACTACCTCAACAGGCCGCGCGGCGGCTGGACATGGCTCCCGGACCGCGAGTCCGCTTGGTGCGCCGAGTACGACTTCTTCACCACCACGGGCGCCTACCGCTACCACGCCCGCGCGGGAAGTGCATGGGCCGACGTACGGCCCCTCCTCGGCACGTACATGCGCGAGACGACGGACATCTTCCTCAGCGGTCTGATCTGGGACGCGGACCCGGCCGACGACCCTGCGCTGACCGGCGGCGGAGGCTTCTTCCCCCCGAACACCGACCGCTGGCACCCATCGCTCCTTCTGGTATGCCCGCCCGAGGCCCTGCCCGCCAAGGCCCGCGCCTGGACGCAGGTGGAATCCCGCCTTGAAGAGCTGCGCGTCCCGTTCGCCGCCGAATGCGAAGGCTGGGCAGGACGCCCGGACACCTTCGAGGACTTCACAGCACTTCTGCGTGAATGGGGCAACGTAATCACCGAGTCTGCGCGCCGCGGTTGGGGACTGGTGGGTCTGCCCTAGCCATCCGCCGCGAAAGGAGCGCGGCCCGCATGTGCAGACGGTCGGCCTTGACCCCCAGAAGTCATCGTGTCCGGTGCGGACCGGCGGGACGGTCAGCCAGCTGTCGCGCGCCGCGCCTGCTGCCGCTCAGTGCAGCGGTGATCCGGCAGCGATTCCAGGTTGCCGCAGCGGACGCGGGTCCCGCAGTCCGAGCACTCCAGCGTCCCGGTCTCAAGCCAGCTCCGGTACCAGGCCTGCTCGCGTTCTGGCAGGTCCTTCGTCGCGGCCATGGGGTCGAGGACCTCCCCGAGGTGGCCGATGCCCGCGGCGAGGGCTTCCTGGACGATCGGTCCTACAGTCACCGGACCTCTCCCGCCGGGACGAGCCGGCGCAGCACGTGGAGGGCCGCGCGCGCGTAGTCGGGCGGGGTGGCCCCGGGGTGGTGGACTTCGGTGAGGGCGGTCAGCAGGGCCAGGTACTGGGGGTCGGCGTCGGCCGGGTCCTCGACGAGCTCGAATGCGGTGGACCGGCGCCGGGCGGAGCTCGCGTGGGTCTTGCGGCCGGCCGGGCCGCCCAGGTCGTGTTCGACAACGAGGTCGGCCCTTCCATTGCGGATCGCGGTGACGCGCAGCCGCCGGTCCCGGTCCTTCATGTCGGGGGCGAGGTCACGGTACAGCTGCCCCTCGACCACAGCACTCCTGCTCACGGGTGACTCCCCTTCTCCGGTACGGGCATTGGGCGAACGTGTCGCGGATGGTACGGGCCGAACGACCGGCCGCGCGCCGTCCGCAGGGTCCTGGTCCGGCGGAAGCGTCCCCAAAGGAGTCACACCTTTGAACCGATCGCGCTGCGCGACGCCGTCCTCGCCGCCCTCCAATCCGTCACCGGGCTGGACGGCCGGGCCACCAAAGGCGGTCCGGGAGACGGCCTGGTCTACGGCCTCGTCACCCGCACCGCCAGCGGCGGAGAGGCCTGGTGGCAGATCTCGGTACGGACCACCCCCGAGTCCCGGCCCACCGTTCCCGAACTCGATCCGACGCCCACTCTGCCGGCCTCCGGACCGGTCCGCGTCGGCGACATCGAGCTGCTCCTCGCCCACGCCGCGATGACGGCCGGCGCCGTCACGCCACCCGCTACAGCACCCGCGAGAACCCGTTGGCGCTCAAGTACGGCGTGCATGCGGAGTTCGAGGACGAGACGGCCGCGTTCCTCCAGCTGCAGTGGGCGCTCCGGCCCGGCGAGGAGCGACGGGACCACACGCAGGGCCAGCACCGCGACGAGGTGTAGGCAGGGGGAGGGCCTCGGTTTCAGCTGGCAGTGTGGATGTCACGGCTCCAAGGGACGCCAAGGCATGCGTCACACCGTGATGGCGATTCCGGTCTGCACCCGCTGTTTCGTGTAGACCTGCTCGGCGACGAGGTACGCCGGGGCTACGACCGACAGGGTCGGCAGATCAGGGTCACACGGGGGCCATGCCTCTTGCCATGCAGGATCGAGAAGATCGCCGGGCACGAGCTCGAAATCCCAGCTGAAGGGCATGCCTGTTCCCTGGGCACGGCGTCGCAGGTCGTTGGCTCGGTCGCACAGCTGCGCAGCAGCGCCGGCCAACGGGTCGATCCGTCCCCGGCCGACGGCTGCAAGCACGGCGCCGGTGGTCGGTGGCTCAACGCCGAAGAGGACGGCGCAGACTCTCCCGATGCTGCGCAGACGGGCGTCGCTGCGTTGGCTGGGTAGTGCTGCTGTGCGGACGAACGTCTGGATGCGTTGCTCCACGCAGACCGAGTACTGACGTGCGATGTCGAGGTGTTCGTTCCGATGACTGCCGTGGGGGGCGCCGCGGGCCGCAAGGAGTGCGTCCAGGCGGTTCTCCATCTGTTCAAGGCGCAGCTGCTGTTCGGCGTACTTTCGGCGGAGGTCGTTGTGATCGCGCTCCAGGATGGTCAGGCGCTGCGCTGTCTCCTGATAAGAGGAAGGCTGTGGCTCCCGCCAGCGCTCGGGCAGAGGGACGTGGCGGGTGGTGCTCTCGGAGTGGCTGAAGGGGACTTCTGTGGGCGAGGAGACCTCGTAGGAGTTGTTCAAGGAGTCCCGGCCTAGTAGTCGGAGGTGAAGCGGATGGTGGTGGAGACCTCTTCGCCGCTCTTCTCCACGACAGCGCGCGCTTTGATCTGGGTTTCGCCGAAGCTCAGGTAGAGGTCTACTCCGCGGTCATCAAGAGCGAAGGCCATGGCCTTGGAATTCCAGGACATCTGGGGCGGCCTCGCGCTGCCACCGGCCCCCTTCTACGAGGGCTGCCCCCGCACCCTGGACGGAGGCGGGGCCACAGAAGCCGTTTGCCGTGTCGACGATGTTGCTTCGCCCCGGGGCGAGATGCAGCCCCGAGGCGCATCCCCTGACCCAGGGGTCCAAGCAGAAGGCGGCGCCTCGGCCTTCCACGACACCAACGCTTTCAGCCTAAGAGTGGAGGCTCAGGGTTCTTCGAAGGCCTCCGGGGCCGGAGAGGCGCGGATCACCCTAGAAGGGTTCGGCAACCCGGAGGATGTGCTCCGGCAGGTAGGGGGACTCGACGCGGATGGCCCAGCCGCGGCGGCGGGCGTGGCAGGCCAGGGCGAGGATGTCGAGGTTGACGGCGGCGTCCGGACCGTCGGCACGGTCGGCGACCTGGTAGTAGTCGCGGTGGGCTTCGAGTGCATCGGCCAGGGCCAGGTTGAAACTTTCCTCGTCGCCCTCCACGAGCTGCGACAGCAGCACGGCCGGCGGCATGGCGAAGCCCCAGTCCTCGGCCTTCTCGGCCTGCTCCAGTGCCCGCTGCGCGGCGGGTTCGGGGTCTGCGCCCTTGAGGTAGGCATGGAGGGCTTCGCGGTACGCGCTGAAGGCGGAGCCGTCCGGGCCGGCGAAGGCGGGGCCGGTGAGGACCAGGGGGGCGAGATCCTCGCGCGCGCCGGAGATGAGGGCGAAGGCGGCGGCGGTCTGCCAGGTGCCGGCTCCGGCATCTCGGCTTCGCTTAGCCGGGTAGCGCAGGGTGCGGCCGTCCACGGTCACCTCGGCCTCGGTGCCCGGCTCGGCGAGGGCGATGCGGAAGAGGGCCGCTCCCGCCTGGGAGGCCAGCCGGAGGCTCGCGAGCTGGGCGTCCGTGAACTCGCCAGGGTCTCCCGCTCGCCACTTGAAGAGGCGCGCCTGGTCGCCCATGACATAGCCGAGCCGCCACACGGCCAGGGGCTCGCCGTCGACCGCGGTGAACGCCTCCTCGACGCGCTTCTCGTACCTGGCCACGGTCTGCGGGTTCACCGTCCGCTCGCAGGCCGGCCGCTCCACCACCAGCGGGCCCGCGGCGAGCGCGGCGACCGCGTCCGGACGCCGGTCCCGGCCGAACCCGCCGACCCGGGGGCCCCGCGTCTCGAAGCCGGTGACCAGCGCCTGCGGAAGGTAGTCGGTGCGCACGGCCGGCGACCAGCCCAGCGTCCGGTACGCGAGAGCGGCGAGGGCGATGGGGACGAGCGGCAGGAGCGAGCGTGCGGAGGCGGAGTAGCCCTGCAGCGTGGAGTGCCCGGCCAGGAGGTCGGCCAGAGCGGCATCGAAGGCGGCCCGGTCCTCAGCGGCCAGCGCGCGCAGCGTACGCAGTGCCGCACTGTCCGGCCGCTCCATGAGCGGTTCGCCGGTCTCCTGGGCCCGGGCACGGACCCGGTCCAGGGCCGCGTCGACGGCGGCGAGCTTCGCCCCGGTGCTCGGCGGGTACTCCTCGTCGTTCCCGGTGTCGTCCAGGACCACGGCGGTCAGGGCCGTGACGAGCTCGCCGGCGGGCGTTCCCTGCGCCTTCTCGGCGAACTTCACCCGGGCGAAGTGGAAGGCCTCGCCGTGCCACTTGGCCTTGTCCCTCAGGAGCGCGAGGCAGAGGGCGTCGATCCACTCCCCGGGCGTGACGCTCTCCTCGGGCTCGTCGTCCCCCGGGTCGTAGCTCATCCCGAAGTTCACGTACTCCAAGAAGATGTTGAAGCTGCAGTGCGGGTGGTAGGCGGCGTAGGCGACGGCGCCGGCCGCGGCTTCCGAGGCGTCCTTCAGGGCGGCCTTGGCCTCCGGCGTGTCGAGGTCGGGTGTCTCGACCGAGAGGGCACCCAGGTAGTCGAGGAACTCGTCCGCGATCGTTTGCCACTCGTAGGTGCTCATCCGGCCGCCCCTCGACATGGAATGCACCTGCCCCCCGATGCGGTTGGTGAATTCCTCGCGTGCCGCCGACACGACGGACCCGCCCACCCGGTGACGCTCTATTCGCACTGCGCTGCTCCTTGATCGATCTCTGCGAGCAGCCTAGGTGCGTGGTCTGACAGGCCGGCCGGGACCGGTCCTGCCGCGAGCCCGCGGTGGCCGCACACACCGCTACCGCCCGTCAGACGAGGTAGGCGTTGAGGCTCTGCCCCCCGGAGTGGCGCCACACGGCTGAAGCCGACGTGATCGCCCGGACGGGCCCCTAGTTGGTACGCATGTTCGTCAGGTGGGCTCCCACATATCCGACTATGACGCTCCCCGTCGCCCCCTTCGTGTCGTCGAGGAAGTGCACACGGGGATACGCACCGCCCCGGCCCAGCCGAAGGTGAGCCAGCATGGTGGCGAGACCACCCGCGTCCGCTGACGAGGGAACGGGCAGCTGGCGCTCTCGGCCCCATGGCTGCATCGTGACGCCGGACTCGGTCATGTCCTCGTCGTCAGGCGGGGACGGCCTCCCGCCCACTGAGGGTTGAGGCAGGTGGCTTTGTTCGCGAGCCACGGCTCTGGTCCACTTCTTGTGGTGCGACCACGCTGGGTGATCAATTGGGTGCTTCAGGGGGGCATGGACCTTGAGTCAGAACGGCGGGTCGTCGCTGTAGCCGCCGCCCGTCCAGTTGCCGTCCCAAGAAGCGCGGCCAGCTCTGAGACGGGCGTAGTGCTCGCGCGCCGCGATGTCAGACGCATTCTCCAGTCCGATGGTGTCGTGGCCCCATGCCTTCAGCGCGTCTAGGACGCGGTCTCGGTGGCGCCGGGGAGCGCTGCTGGCCAGCAGGCGGCGGGCATGGTGGGCCAGATCGGCCTGGTACCGGGTGAGGAGAGGGTGCTCGATGAGGGGGATAGCAGTGACCAGGGCGGTGTGGCGGACGTCGGCGTCGTCATGACCGAGAAGGGGATGAACAGCGGAAAAGATCGCCGGGCGTGCGTCCCGGAACGCACGCATCTCGTCGTACTCATCAAGGAAGCCCCCGTCGAAGAAGCGTTCGCCGGTGGCGACGCACTCGTCGTCGGCGTCGTAGGCGGTGTCGCCGAGCCAGTCGAGCAGCTGCACGAGGGTCCGGGGGGTCTGGGTCTCGCCGTCGCGGTTGCCGTCGCCCGCCGCGACGGCTGGATGGTTGAGGATCGCCGCGACGTAGAGGGCCACGGGGACAGTGGCCTCGTAGATGCTGTTCTGGTGAGTCACGGGCCCCAGCGCATCGTGGAGAGCAGACTCCCTGATGACCGGGTCAGGGTCGGTGAGGAGTGTCAGCGCCGCCAGCAGGGCTTCGCCGGTGCCGCAGGCTGTGGCGAGCGATGCCCAGTCCGTACTGTCCAGCAGTGTCTGAAAGGGAGGGAGCTCGGCGGGGTGAGGTGGCTCGGTCTGTCTGCGGCTCGGGGTCACAGGCTGAGGCTATTGCGTTGACGAGCCAGAGCTGTGCCCGGGTGTCACGTGTAAAGCAGGACTCGCTTGCGGAGGAGGTCGAAGCCTGCACGGCCGAACATCTGGCGTTTAAGGATCTTGATCCGGTTGACGTGGCCTTCGACGACGCCGGAGTTCCACGGCTGCGAGAGTCCCGCTGTGACGGCGTCGAGATCGCGTTCCAGGTGCCGGGCGAATCGCTGGAGGCCAGGGGGGTCGGCGGTGGTCTCAGCCTCGATCCATGCCGGCAGTTGGTGGCCTTGCAGGTGGGTGAGCATGTGGGCAAAGGAGCGGACGTGCTCGGCGAGCGCGTCCAGTTCGGGGCAGCCCGACAGTACGTTCTTGAGCTGGAGCCGGTCGCTCTCGGCCAGGGCGTCGGGGTGCGTGAGGATCCAGCGGGTGACGGCGCGAGCGGATGGCGGCCGAGGGCCGACCGGCTGGGGTTTGCCGCGTAGATTTCGGCTGACGTAAGCGCGAACGTTGCCGTAGCCGTCCGGGTAGCCCTGCTCTTTGATCTCCTCCCATAGCTTCCAGGCGTTTTTGCAGCCCTCCTGCCATCGCTGGTCGAGGTAGGGCTTGAAAGCATCGATCTTGGTGGGGCGGCTTTGCCACTGGCCGGTGAACAACTGCTCCGGCTCCGCAGCATGGGCAAAGCGGAGGACCGTGCTGAACCCCATGCCAAGCTGTCGGGCAATGGACCGCTTGCTGTGGCCGGCGGCCAGGAGCGCGTGGACGGTGGCGTGCTTGGCGCGGGTCCGTTCAGCGAACCGGTGCCCGGTCGGCCACGGCGGAGACACGGGCGGTGCCAACGCATGCTGGGGCTCCTCCGGCGGCGCCGGTGCCGGTCGTAGACAGGCGCGGTGTCTGAACACACATTTCTCGGCGGCTTCGCCGAGGTTGTGCCATAGATGCCAACTATCAGCGACCTGGAGGGCTTGCGGGGCGCCGCGGGAAGCGCCTTCGGCGTAGAAGCGGGGGCGGTCCCGGCAGATGATCTCGATCCCCGGCCGCTCGGCCAGCCAGGCCGCGAGGGTGTCTGCCTCCCGGTCTGGTAGGACGTCCACCGGGCGACGGGTCTCGACGTCGACGAGCACGGTTCCGTAGATCCGGCCCTTGCGCTGAGCGTATTCGTCGACTCCGACCACGCGGGGCGTGGGGGCCAGCGGATCCGGCAGCGAGGTGATCAGCCTCAGCAGAGTGTTTCGGTTGACTCGCACCCCGAAGGCGTCCGACATCCGGGCGCCGGCACGTCCCGCGAGCGCGAGCCCGACAGACACCAGCGTCGATCGCAGCCGCTCCGTCCGCCGGCCGAACCGACGGGTGAGCCCCGGCACCTGTTCGACAAATGTCTTGCGCGGGCATGCCTCCTCGGCACAGAGGAACCGACGCACGCGTAGCGACACCACGACCAGCTTGCCAGCGGTAGGCAGGTCATGGGGAAACCGCAGGTAGGACCCGTGGATTCGCCCTGACCAACATCCGCAGCCCGGGCACGCCGCCCGACTGGCCATGGCCTGGGCCTCCACGCGCACGACAGTGTCGGCTACCTCGACCGACTCCACCGACACGTTCTCCACCGCCCAGAGCAGCAGCTCATCCAGCTGCGGACGTACTTCGCTCACGCGGCAGAACTGTCGACCCCACTCCACCCGGGCGGGACGATTTTCGGGCCACCTCGACAGCCATCTGACGACGAGTGACAGTCATGTTGCGTACGCGACCACAAGAAGTGGCCCAGAGCCACTCGTGACCTACGCAGCCAATCCCTGCGTCTACCGCAGCACCCCGGCTTCGGTACCGCCATGTCAGCGGTGGTCTCTAGGCTGTCCCAGTGAACGTCGAAGATCTCCAGTGGCAGGCAGACGAGTGGGGCGGAGTCTCCCCGCGGGTGGTCGACTGCCTTATGGAATATGGACATCTGGATCTGGTGGTACAAGCCGCCGACGCACGCGGGGACTGGTTCTGCGCTCGAGCGGCGATGCGGGAGCTGTGTGCCACGGAGGAATTCGAACGGGCCTGGGCGGTGATGAAGCCGTTCGCGGAGACCGGTTGGCTGCCGGCCGTTTCGGCGGGTGCCGGAATCCTGGTCCGGTGGGGCCGGGTCGAAGATGCGCTGGCGTTGGCGCGCCCGGATGGAGCGGCGTGGCAGGCAGACGAGGTATGCCGGGCCTACGCCGAGGTCCTGGTGAAAGCCGGGCGCGTGGACGAGGCGATCACGGTCCTCGAACCTCACCTGGTGGACGGGTGGGTACTACCGTCTCTCGTAGAGATGACCGAAGGGCAGGGCAGGGACGAGCGAGTCCTGGAGTTGATTGTCCCGCTCGCGGAGGAAGCCAGACGAGTCCAGACCGAAGGCCGATCGTCCTCTTTGTGGAGAGCCTTGGATTTGCAGGCCGAGGTTCTGGAGAGGTCGGGGCGGGTCGAGGAGGCGATACGGATCCTCAGCGCGGACGTGGCCGATCGCCGGTACGGCCCCCAGAACACGGTCCAGTCCTACGCAGAGCTCCTCGCCCGGCACGGACGGATCGACGAGCTGCACCAGACGGCCACCAGTGGCCAAGCACGCGAGGCGTTGCCGCCCTTGGTGAGGGCGTTGAAAGACGCGGGGCGGGCGCGCGAAGCCGAGACTTTGCTGCGCGAACTCATCGCCGCCACCGACTACCCGGGTAACTACCAGGCCCTCCTCATGGAACTGCTGGCCGGACAGGGGCGGATCGACGAGGCCGTCGAGGTCGTACGGCCCACTTTCGACAACCTCTGGGACGGTCTTCTGCAACCGGCGGTGCTCATGCTTGCAGCCAACGGGCTTCATGAACGGGCATTGCGACTCCTGGACGAGTGCAGCCCGGAATTCCTCGACGAGACGCACTGGGTGCCGGACAACCGATGGTGGCTGATGGGGGAGACTGGGCGCTGCCGCGAGGCCATCGCGGAGGTCGAAGCGATGCCCGACCTGGACGCGGACGAACGGGACATCACGATCGCCTCGCTGCTGGCACAGGACGGCAGACCGGACGAAGCGATCGAGCTGCTCCGATCCCATACCGGACTCACCGCGGCCACAGACCTTGCCGAACTGCTGATCAGGCAGAACCGCGCCACCGAGGCCATCGCTGCCATCCCCAGCGTCACCGCCCAGCGGGAAGACGCTCAACGGCGGTGGGGCACTTGGAACAGCACGGAGGCCGGTTCCACCGACGGGCCGCCGTCTTAGAGCGCCTAACACAATGAGGTTGCTGACTACGTGCAGGCGATGGACCGGGTGAGGTCTTCCGTGAGGAAGACGATGAACCGTCGATGCGAGCCGGTGATCGTCGCCAGGTAGATACGGGCTGATCCGGCGGCATGAAGTCTGTCTACGGCTTCGGCCATTCCGGGGCGAGGGGTGACTCCGGTGTCGAGCATGACCTGATGCCGGTGGGACCAGCTGTCCCAGAGCTCGTGTGCGGAGACGGTCTGAGTCTGGAAGAGCTCGAAGTCGGACCCTGCCCGGAGCTCGGCCAGGGCGGCACGCGCGGAGGTGCTGTCGTCCCGATCGAGTGCGGATTGCAGGTCGTCACGGTTCATGCGATCAGTGTGCCGGTGCCGTCTTCCGGCATGGGCAGTGGCTGGTCAGGTGAGGGACAGCACTTGGCGGTGGGTGATCAGGCAGCAGGCGAGCTTGAGGAAGGCTTCGTGGATGTCTGCTCGGCGTTCCCAGCGGATGCGGAGTCGTTTGAAGCCGTGGAGCCAGGCGAAGGCGCGCTCGACGACCCATCGATAGACCCCCAGGCCGCTGCCGTGGGCGGTGCCGCGCTGGGCGATGACCGGGATGATCCCGCGGGCCCGAACCTGATCGCGGTAGATGTCGTGGTCGTAGCCGCGGTCGGCGAAATCGGCCTGGGGCTTGCGGCGTGGCCGGCCAGCTCTTCCGCGGACGGGCGGGATGGCGTCGAGCAGGGGCATGAGTTGAGTGACATCGTTGCGGTTGCCACCGGTGAGGACGACCGCGAGCGGAGTGCCGTGGCCGTCGGTGATCAGGTGGTGCTTCGAGCCGGCCCGTCCCCGGTCGACCGGCGATGGGCCGGCCGGTCTGGAGCCCCCTTTTAACGCCCTGACGTGGCTGGAGTCGACGACGGCCCTCGACCAGTCGAGCCGAGAACTGGCATTCAGCTCGGCCAGCAGCACCTCGTGCAGCCCCTGCCAGACACCGGCCTCGTTCCAGTCCCGCAGCCGGCGCCAGCAGGTCATGCCCGAGCCGAAGTCGAGTTTTTGCGGCAGGTGTTCCCATTGGATGCCGGTGTGCAAGACGAAGAGGATCCCGCACAGCACCTGCCGGTCCGGTACCGGCCAGCGGCCCGGGTACCTGAACCGTCGCTTCCCCTTCGGCAACAGCGGCTCGATCCGCTCCCACAGGTCATCCGACACGATCCACGGTGAAGCCCCCATGGTCTGGACAACACCCAACCCGCCGAACGGACACGGCCACCAGGGCCGATCTACCTCATTGTGTTAGGCGCTCTTAGAGGTCGTTTTGTTCCGGTGTTTTATCCCGTGACCGGCTGTTTGGTCTGTGGTGTCGGGTCGCGCCAGGAGATCGTGTTCTCGCTGGTGAGGCGGCGGGCCATGAGGTCGGTCATGGCGATGTGGATCACGGCTTCCGAGCGGGCGGGAGGGTCTCGTAGTCGCGGGCCAGGCGGCGGTGGAGCATGAGCCAGCCGTAGGTCCGCTCGACGGCCCACCGTTTCGGGATCGGGGTGAAACCCCTGGTCCCGGGCTTGCGAGCGGTAATCTCCATGTCGATGCCAAGGGTCGCGGCATGCTCAACGAGGTGCTGGCGGTATCCGCCGTCGACCCACACCTTGCGGATGCGGGGGTGTTCGGCGGCGACCTGGTCGAGCAGCGCGGTGCCGGCGACGGAATCCTGCACGCTGGCCGCGGTCACCAGCACGGCGAGGAGAAGGCCATGCGTGTCGGTGACGATGCTCCGTTTCCTGCCGACGATCTTCTTGCCGGCGTCGACGCCCTGGCCGGAGGCGGGGACGCTGGTGGAGGTCTTGACGCTCTGGGCGTCAATCACACACGCGGTGGGCTCTGCATCCCGGCCTTCCTTCGCTCGCAAAAGCTGCCGCAGGAGTCCGTTGAGCTGGGGAACACGCCCTCGTCGGCCCATTTGGCGAAGTAGCCGTAGACAGTGTTCCAGTGCGGGAAGTCGTGCGGGAGATAGCGCCACTGGACTCCCGTGCGGTCCACATACAAGATCGCGTTCATGATGTCGCGCAGGTCGTGTCCGGGCGGCCGACCGAAGCCCAGAGCCCTGCCACGGCGCTCGAAACGCCACGCGGTCAGGACCGGATCGATCAACTCCCAGCGGGCATCTGACAGATCACTCGGATACGGACGTCGCTTCGCCATACTTCCGGCGTAGCGCCGCGGACCGAGTGCGCCCAGGCGCACAGCCGCGGCGCCGGAAGCACGCAGGCAACCAAGGCCGGACATCATGGGATGAAACAGGAACAACGCTCACCCGCCCCACCCGCCACCCCGCCCGACCCACAGACAACAACTACACCCGAGGTCACTACCGCACCGCAATCGAACGCCTTGAGAATCGTTCTAAAGCGAGCAATGCAGATGAAAACGACCTCTGAGCTTGCCGTTTAACCTCGGCACGAGATGAGTCGGGCGAGCGCCTCTGTGGGCCAGCAGAGCCATCCAAGAAGTGGGCTCATGACCACGAACCAGTGGACGCTGATTCGGCCCTGCTCCTTGTCCAGGATCGCTGGGGCCTCATCCCGGTAGACGTAGCGGAGGTATCGGCGGCGAATGGGTGCTCCGGCTACCAGCAGCACTGGTGAGGTGAGGAGGATGGCTGCCTGGACCAGCGCTCTCGCGGCGGCGAGCTTCGCCTTCTCCTCGTATCGCATGCGCTCAGTGTGCTGATCCTCGATGCCGCTTGTCAGCCTGTTCTGCGGGGTTTGGTGCCGACGTTGTGGTGGGCGGGTCGGGCATACGCCTCGCCGGTGGCGAGGACGCGTCCGACGTCGTAGCGGGTAGCGGGTAGCGGGCCGCCGATTCTTTGAGCCGGGCGGCCTGCCGGGGCCGGGGCGGGTGGGTTTTGGTGCACCGGCTGGCGTGCCGGTCTTCGCGCGCAGGTTCCTGAACCCGCGGCGGACCCGGGCAGGGGTGAGTCTGTTCGGTTCCGCCGGCCTCTCCCACGGGCGGCGGAGATCACGCGTGAGGGGGCGGGCGAGGCGGAGCTGAGCGTGCGCGGCCAGGACAAGCCATGTCCAGCGGTCGGCGGCCTGCGAGTCCCGAAGCTTGGGCCGGGTCCAGCCAAGGGTCTGCTTGAGCAGCCGGAACGTGTGCTCCACGTCGAAGCGCCGCAAGAACGACTGCCAACACCGGTCGATTTCCTGCACGGTGGTACCGGTGCCGGACCACCACAGCCAGACGGGCTTGTTCACCCCGCCGCTGGGCAGCTTCTCGACCGACAGGCGGATCACGGTGCCCTCGATGACCGGCAGGGGGCCTTCGTGATCGCCCCAGGCTGCCCTCCGGGTCAGCCGGGGGTGGAGCCGGTCCCAGGCCTGCGCGGTCGCCGCCCCGTACCGGTCGGTGTTGGTGACGGTGACCACGGTGGCCTTGCCCCACGTGGCCGGGTCGCCGAAGACGAACTCGCCTCCGTGCTTGGGCGGCCGGCCACCCTGTGGCGGGCAGATCCACGGCACCGGCACGGGCTTGCGCATCACCCGGTCCGAGCGGAGCCTGCCCAGAACCTCCACGGGCAGGTCGGCCAGGAGGTGGGCGATGCGGGGCGCGTCGTAGCCCGCGTCCAGCACGACCAAGATCTCCGGGTCCCCGTCCCGCCACTGGCCGGCGTCCACAAGACGTTGGACGACATCACGGACTTGGTCGGCGGTGACCGCGGCCAAGTCGGCGCCGGGCTCCAGCCGGATCGCATCCAGCAGCGCGGTCCACGATGTCCGGCCCCTCTCCAGCGCGGCGACGATCGAATACGGCCAGCCGGGCACCATCTGATGCTTGCCCAAACCCCGGCCGAAGGTATGGCAGAAGGAGCGGTCCGAGGAGGTGTCGGCGTCCGGCCGCAACCACGGCGAGACGTCCACCGCCAGCACCAGCCGACCGTCACCGGCTCGGGGAAGCGGGACCCCAGTCAGTGCCCGCCGCAGCCGGGCCACGTCGATCCGACCTTGGTTGATCCCGGAGTACAAGGCCCCGTTCCCGCGCCGATGCTCAGGAGCGAGCGCCAGGTCCACGAAGGTGCGGACCGGACCGTCGGTGCACAGCAACGCATCGCACAACTCGAACAAGGCGTCGCTCCGCGCAGTCAGGCACGCGTACAACTCGGACCTGAACTCCGTCACCACCGACAAGGCGTCTCTTTGAACCTCGTGCTCGACCAGTCCCACGATCCCGGCCTCCGTGCTGCGTCGTCGCTCAGCACAGGATCGGCCCGCGACCCCTCACACATCTGGTGAACTGGGAAAACACCGAACAAGTTCGATGCCCGTTCGATGGTGGACCAGCTATCAGCGGTGCGGGGCCCACGGGTCGTCGTACCCCACCTGATCGGGCTGTTCGGGGTGGAGCATCTTTCGGAAGCAGCGCCGCAGGCCTGTCTCGTCGGATCCGCCGGCGGCGGCCATCCAGGGCAAGGCGTCCATGGCGTGGGCACGCTCGTCGGTGGCGAGGTCGTCGACGGCGGCGCGCAAGTCGTCGGGGGCGGGTTCCGCGGTGAGGCAGAGCCAGCCGATCGTGGCGGCCAGCCGGACCTCGGGCGCCTGTGTCCGGTCCCGCCACCGCTCTCGTATCCACTCGGTGGTCGGCGGGTGGGGGTGAGCGCGGGTGGCTTCAGCGGTGGCGAGGACCAGGGTGGCGCGGACGATCGGATCCTGCTCGACGGCGAGCCGGGTGCGGAAGGCTGCGCGGACCGCGTGCTCGGGGTCGGCGGCGGTGGCCAGGGCGTAGGCGGCGCGGATGCGGATCGCGGGGTCGGGGTCGTCGAGAAAGGATCGCAGGAGGGCGGTGTCGGCAGTGATCGCGGCCCGGGCGGCGGCGATTGACCAGCCCGCCGGGTAGCCGCTCACCTCGACGCCGTAGCCGTCGTAGAGGTCGTCGTAGGTCTCGGCGCGATGGAGCAGCAGTTCGTCGCGGGACGCGACGCCGAAGTAACGGGCGCGAGCCGGGCAGGAGACTTCAGCGAGCGCGTCGGCACGGTGAGGGTGGCCGGTATCGGCGGCAATCCGGATCAGGAACGGCACGGCGAGCACGGCAGCAGCCCGCATGTCGTTGGCGCACAGGCCGCTCACAACGCCCGTTCCGGTGCGACCAGGCGAGTCGCCGGTGTGCAGCAGGTGGACGGCCTCCCTGACACGATTCCCCTGAGGGAAGTGCTCCCAGGGAACTTCGCCGAGCAGAAATCCATCCTTGGCCTCGGGCCGGATGTCGGCCATCACCGCCCGCACGTCGAACGGCCCGCCCGTGAACGAGGACAGCTCGGCCCCGTCCACCAGCGCCTGGCACATCGCGAACGTCGGATCGGTCCGCCACTCGCCCACGTCACGCCACCCCATCGCAAAGTCCGATCGGAGCCAATCATGCCCGAGCGCACCGACATCGGTGTCGACGCGCTGCGGGGTAGACACGAGGCCGGCCTTTCCCGAGGCAGGCCGCGCGGAGGGGTGCACATCTGGCCCGCCTATTTGAAGCCGGACGTTAAACGGCAAGCTGAGTACCTGTTTCCGAACCCCGGCCTGCGGGCCTCTCGCCACCCCTGGAAGCAGGGCCCTTCCAGCCACATTCGATGCCGTCAACGGCATGCGATGGTCAGGTTCACCGGGGTGAACCTGACTTGCCTCTGGAGTCCAGGATCGGACACCAGGGGGTAGTCGCTTGTCACATGTGTGAGGGGCTTCCACGAGGCGGGAGTCCCTCACACATCTTTGGGCGGCACTCGTCAGGAGGGCGTGAGCGGCTCTACGCGCCGGAGCTTGCCACGCCACTCGCGTCGACGGTGAACCGTCCGTTCGCGGCGCCGTTGAAGGTGCCGCTCTTGATCCACTCGATCAGTGCCGCCTTGAGTGTGGCATGGGGGCCGGCCCAGGGTTCGCCGGGGCGCCCGCCGTACGGGGTTCCCGATCCTGGCGTGCAACGCTGGCCGGAGCAGCCCTCGTTCAGGAGTGCGTGGCTCGCACATTGGACCTGCACGAGCACCTTGTTCGTCATCGATGTGGGGAGAGCGTTGTAGATGGCAGGCGCGTTGGCCGGTGGCGCGACGGTGTCCTCGAAGCCGTGGATGACCAGAGAGGGCGTGGTCAGCTGTCCCGCGACGGTGGTGTTCCAGCCGTAGCTGGAGAAGACCGGCGAGCGGGTGAGGCCGGTCGGGTTGTTGGGGTCGGTCCCTCCCCACTCGCGCCCCACGGTTTCCTGCTCCAGCAGCTGCGACCGGTACTGCTCCTGGCTGCCCGGTACGACGTGGCCGGTGCAGGCCGCCTCGCGCGCCGGCGGCATTCGCCAGATGGTCTCGGCGGTCGAGGGGTCGTTTACGCGCAGCGGGAACGTGGCGAAGCCGGTCGGCGGCGGTGTCTCCTCGGTGGGGAAGCCAAAGGCCGACGACAGGAAGACGACGCGGTTGACCTTGGCGATGTAGTTGGAGCTTCCGGGGAGGACCGGATTGGCCGCGTACAGAGTCCGGGCGGCGAGCTGCCCGCCGAACGACCAGCCGAGCAGGGTGACCTTGCCGTCGGTCGGCTTCGCGCGCGCGATGGCGTCGTCGATGACCTGGCGGATGTCTCTCACGAAGGTGTCGACGCGTGCGAATCGGAAGTTGCTCGAGTGAGCGCGCCGCTCTCCGCCCAGCGGATTCGTCAGGAGCAACGTCCCCTGCTGATCGAGGGGGAACGGGATGTGAGTGCGGTCGCACCCCTCGGGGTGGGGACAGGTGCCATCCGCGTTGTAGGGCCTGAGGCTCGCGTTGCCGGGATCGTCCAGACCATTCTCGAAGTGCGTCGAGCGGCCGAAGCCGACCAGGCTGGGAGCGAAGGTGTCGACTCCTGCCCAGGCGAGGGCCTTCTGCAGACTCAGCTCGCCGCCGCCGGTGGCGGGGTGTCGCAGGTCGAACGTGGGCGGTCCGGTTGTGGTGCCGCCGTGGATCAGTACCGCAGCCCTGTTGGTCACCGATCGGCATTTGCCGTTCGCGTACACCGGGCTGACGCGGTGGACCTGGAGCCTGGCCGGGCGCCCGTCGAACTGCGGGTCCGGCATCAGCCCGGGCGGCACCCTGAACCTGAGCCAGTGATCCCGGACTGCGACGCCGGTCGGCCCCTCGTCGCAGTGCTTGGGCGACGATACGAGGCGGCTGGCAGCGGCCATTGATTCGCCAGAGCCGACAGCACCCATGATCAGGCACAGAGACAGGACGAGCCACCGCTTCCGGGCGCCGGCCCCGCGGAGCCTTCCGGAGCGAAGGGTCAGCCATGCCTGTCGTCGGTTCCGCGACCTCGGTCTCTGGTTCGCGTACCCGTCCGGCGGGCGCCCGTGACTCTCTGGTCTGGCGTGCATTGCGTCTCCTGCCTGGGCTGTTGCGCATCGGGCGGGTACAGCCGCCCTCATGCCGTACGGGTGAGCCGTCAGCAGCATCCTTCGGTGGGTCGTGGTGCCCCGCCAGGCGGGCTCGGCCGATCGGACGGGGACACGCAGAGGCAGCAGCCTTCCGCGCTTGCACGGCGGGTTACCTGCTCCCTCGTGTCCAGGCCAGGACTACAGGGCGACACCGGTCGCTCTGCCACCAGACGCCCCAGGAGTTCCGTTCGCGGAAGCGTCACCGTGACCGTTACGCGAACGGGTGGGTCCTGGTGAACGGCTCCGTGCGCTGGGACACGGAATCCAGCTGCTTGGCCTGCGGGTTCGCGGTGGCCGCGTGCGGTGGTGACCTGCCTGCCGAACTGCGGGCCCGAATGCTCTCCGAGCATGGACCAGCGCGTCTGCAGGTAGATCCATCAGCGAGGAACGCGGTGGTCATGCGGGTCTTGCGGTCAGAACTTGGGATGGCTCTGGCGGAGATCAAGTCGCTGCTGAGGGAGGTCCTGGCTGGAGCCCATTCAGGCACGATGCCTGAGATGGAGTTGCTGGCCTGCAAGCTGCGGGCGGCTGGCGTTGATGCCGTTGCCGCTCGGCCATAGAGGCTCTGACCTGGCCATTCAGCTAACTCTCCGGGGTTTGGTGCCGACCTTGTGGTGTGCGGGTCGGGCGTAGGACTCGCCGGTGGCGAGGACCCGTCCGACCTCGTATCGGGTGGCGATCCGCCGATTCTTCGAGCCGCGTGGGCGGCCGGGGCCAGGCCGAGTGGGTTTTGGTGCACCGGCTAGCGTGCCCGTCTTCGCGCGCAGGTTCCTGAACCCCCGACGGACCCGGGCCGGGGTGAGTCTGTTCGGTTCCGCCGGCCTCTCCCATGGGCGGCGTAGATCCTGTGCGAGCGGACGGGCGAGGCGGAGCTGTGCGTGTGCGGCCAGGACGAGCCAGGTCCAGCGGTCTGCCGCTGCCGAGTCCCGTAGCTTCGGCCTGGTCCAGCCGAGGGTCTGCTTGAGGAGCCGGAAGGGCCCCGCCGACCTGACGGTCGGCGGGGCCCACCCATGCTCTTCGCTCCCCACCCTCCTCACACCGTTCAAGCAGCAACGAACTGAGGCGAAGAGCGACATTGGTCGTTTTCAAGGCTGTGGCGGATATTTCGTGACGGTCATGGTGGCTGGGCGAGGACAAGGGTCCGCAAGAGAGCGAAGGAAGCTCGGCCGCATGGTGCGGGCGTCAGAGGAGATCTGCTCGTCGTCACGTTGCCGCCCAGTCGTCGCTGGTGCTTCCGCGGTTTAAGCGGCGCCTGTCTTGTCGTTGATCTGGAAGGTGATTACGTCGACTTCGTCGGTTCCCGCCAGATCTGGGTAGTGGCCCTTGAGGGCTTCCCGGAGTTCGGTTGCGGTCGTCAGCCCCTCGGCTTGGGCGTCCTGGTTGGTGAGGTCGCTGACCAGGCAGTGCCTGACGCCGGTCACCTCTGCCGGCAGGACGACTTCGGGGTCGCTTTCAAACACCAGCCGTGCCGGCCCGAGCTGGGCAGGGTCCCGGAAGCGGGTGGTCTTGGTCTTGGCGCCAGAGCGGACGTCTTCAAGGTAGCGGGGGTTGAACCGGATGATCGGGGGACCGGCCGTCTCGGGGTCTTGGTAGAGCGATGGGTCGAGACTGTTCATGCCTTCCGGGGTCCATCGCTGGGTCAGCGGCATCAGGTCGGCGGCGAGAACGGACCTGGGCCCCGCGGGCGTGGGCACGATGACGCGCATGGTGGGGTAGTAGTCCACGAAGACCTGCCTGTCGCGCCCGCACGGGCCGATGACGCCGCGCCCGTGGTTTCCCACGGCAACGATGCAGCGCATCTGGCGGGCGCCCTGGGCTCGTGCGGCTCCCAGAGCCACGAGTTCGGCGCAGGGTCCGCCGGTGAAGTGGTAGAGGTTCACGCCAGCGAACATCCGGTAGTCGGCGGCCATGACCGCGGCGCCCATCGTGTGGATCCCGTCTTCGTCGGGCCCGGCGTCGGTATGCGCGTCTATGGTGCGGCGTGCCAGCTCCACGAGCTCACGCTCATCATCATCGAGAGCTCGTGCAGATGACGGTACGTACACGTTTCCAGCCTTCCCTTTCGTCAGCAGTCGCCGAAGATCATTCCACGCCATGCAGGTGGGTTCCACGGGATTTCGGCTTGCCTTGACTGGGCCCCTGTGGTGGTCCCGCGGGCAGGGACGGAGCGGCCTGGCTGAGGCTGGTCTTGGTCACGGACGACGATCCCGGGCCGGTCTCGACGTCTTTGTGCAGGCAGACGTGGTGCTGGTGGGCGGTTCGTTCGACGGCACGGGCGAGTGAGTGCAGCAGGTGCCAGCTGTCGGCCACCTGGATCGCGTCGGGTGCCGCGCGGGAGGCGGCCTGGCTGAAGGTGCTGCACCGATCTCGGCAGATGACCTTGATTTCGGGGTGATCGGCGAGCCAGGCAGCAACGGCGTCAGCGGTGCGGTCGGGCAGGAGATCGGTCGGCCGTCGTGTTTCGACGTCGCTAAGGACGGTGCCGTAGGTGGCGCCCCTTCGGAACGCGAACTCGTCGATCCCCAGCACCGTGACGTGCGCGGACGGCAGGTCCGGCAGTCGCCGGAGTTCACCCAGGATCACCTCCCGGCTCGTCCTCACTGGCAGGTAGCCCGCGAGCCGGACGCCGGCCCGGCCGCCGACGGCCAGCCCGATCGCCTGCACCATCCGGGCAAGCGCCGTGGTGCGGCGCCGGTACCGCTTGGTCAGGCTCGACACCTGCTCGGCCATGGTCCGGCGTGAGCACAGGCCGTTGTCGCAGAAGAACCGGCGGACCCGCAGCCGAAGCAGCATGCGCCGCCCGCTCAACGGGCGGTCCGCCAGACGCCGCGTGTACGTGCTGTGTACGCGTGAAGCAGTCACGTCGCACGAGGGGCACGTCACCGTCGGCCGCCGAGCATGCAGGGCGATCAACACCGCATCCCCGACCACGCCCACCGCATCGATGACCAGCCCCTCGACCTCGGGCCACACCAGATCCCAGAACTGTTCGTCCCCCACGAACACCATGCTGGCGAAGGGAGATTGCCGGTCATGACGGATGTTTAGAACTGGCCCTCACGAAATACCCGCCACAGCCGTTTTTCAAGAATCCCCATCAGGTGATGAGAAGCTGTGAAATCAGCCAGTACTGCTCTTCGTTCCCCACTCGGTTGCTGTCGGCAAACGACGGCCAGGGCTCGGGCGGGTGCGGAGGGGGCTACTTCGGCGGATGTGCGGCAGCGGCTTTCTGCCCCAGTTGCAGCCAGTCGTCCAGGACGTGGTCGTCAAGGACTTCTCCTGCCACGATGACCCAGCCCTTCGAGATCCGGCCGCGGACCTCGAAGGGCCGCGCGCCGGGCTGGGCGAGGGCCTGCGGGGTGTCGTCCGGGGCGACTCGTACCAGTAGGTCGTCGCCGACCACGCCGACCGCCGTGTTTCCCGTCACCGTGAAGACGAGTCCGCCGAACATCTTCTTCGCGACGACCGCGTCGCCCTCCTCCAGCAGCTCCCGGACCCGCTCCGCCAGCACCTCGTCATACGCCATGGCCATCACGCTACCCACGCACCACGGCACCCGCCCGCGCGACCCCGCCAATAGCCATATAGGACATCTCTTGTCCTATATGGCTATTACGGTCGATTGCAGAGGACGAAACCGCCCCATCCGACCCCGCAAGAGGAGAAGACCATGGTCGACGCACATGCCGACGACGCCGTGGGCGGCAAGGTCCTGTCGCACGCGATCTGGGCCGAGGACGGAGGCGCGCTCGCCAAGTTCTACGCCGCCGCCCTCGGCGTCCAGGTCTCCGAGCCGTACCGGGACGAGGACGGCAACCCTGCGGCCTTCCCCGTGTGGGTCGGCGACATGATGTACGTCTTCTGGTCCGCCACGTCGTTCAAGGCCCCGACCTGGCCGAGGGACGAACTCCCGTTCCACATCGACATCAGGTTCTACGATGCCCAGGCAGCGGAGAAGCAGCTCCTCGGGCTGGGCGCCACCAAGCCCTCCCACCAGCCGGGCGGGGACCACTGGACCGTCCTGCTCGACCCCTCCGGCCAGCCCTTCTGCATCAGCAGCACCCGCTGACACAGCCGCCAGCCGCCCACGGCTGTTCTCACCAAGACGGCGGCCCCCGGAGTGCACGCCCGCCCTGACCGGCGGAGAAAGGAACCGCGGGGCGCCCGGCGCATGCCGGCCCCTGCGCTCGCACCCTGGTGAAGGCCGCACCCGGGGTGTTCACGAGCACCTCTGACCAGTGGGGCAGCTACCGCCTGCAAGATCGCTTCCCGTAGGCCGTGTGATCGTTTCCCGAGGATCTGCGGAACGGGTACGGTCCACGGCATGGTGGACGACTTCGATGCAGCTGCGGCCATGCACGACGGCATATCGGACCAGTCGGAGGCATGGGACTTCATCCGAGCCTTCGCGACTGGGTGGCACGCGCCCTTGACCGATGGGGACGGCTTCGGCGAGGAAGAGCTCCAGCACGCGGAAGGCCGGCTGGGTCTGTCGCTGCCTACCGCTCTGCGTGAGGCATACCTGCTCTTTGGCCGTCGTTCGGCGTTGTTCGAGCACCATGACCCGATGCTGCCTCCCTCAGAACTCTTCGTACACGAGGACCTCGGTGGTGTGCTGTGCTTCCGCAGCGAGAACCAAGGGTGCGCCTTCTGGGGGGTGCGTGTATGCGATCTGGGCGAGACCGACCCGCCAGTCGTCGTGCAGTCACGGGACGGTTGGCGGCCCTTCATGGACAGGGTCTCGCTGGCGTGTGTGGAGCTGGTCCTGTCGGAGGCGCTGTTCAGCGAGGGGCGGCTCTACAACGCGTGTGAAATGCCGCCTGATGTTGCGGATATGCTTCCGCAGCTCTATGAGCGAGTCGCTCTCCCGGATTACCCCATGTGGACGGGTGACGACGACTCTCCGGTCCGCTGGTACTCCGCTCCCGGGCTTCTTCTGCGGCAGGACGGATTGACGGCTTACAGCTGGCTGCACGTTCGGGGGCGAAGTCTGGCCCACCTCACCGCGGCCTGCTCCTCTGTCCCAGGCCGATGGGCCCAGTGGCAGGGAACGGAGCCCGCCGTGGTCGACGAGCTGCCCTTCTAGTCCTCCTCTATGCGGACCCGGCACGGTAGATCTGCAGGAGTCGGAAGAACTCCTCAATCGGCGTCGAGCCTTCCGGCGTGTTCCGTTCGATGTCGGCTGCCCAGCCGTACGACGCGTTGCTGCCGCCGAGGTGTTCCTTGAGCCACTGAATGAAATTCCAGAAGCTGAAGTTCTCGTCGGCTGAGTGCACGCTGACGGCGACCTGGTAGCCGAGAAGCATGGACTGGAGGTGCTCAAGCGAGCCACCAGACAGCCACATGCCGGGCCTCAGGCGGATCTGCTCCAGGAAGTCGGACGCGTCCGTGCAGTCCCGCCAGTGCTTGGCGGTGCTCTGCGGGCTGTCGTCGGTGGGCTTGGGGTGAGCCCACGGCGCGGACGAGAGTTGTCGCCCGTCGATGCGGCATCCCAGTCGCTGCTTGCGTCGGACAGCCACGGCTCCGGCAACGCCCAGGGCACGGGCAGCGGATCGGGATCCTGCAGCCGACGCAGCCGCCACTCCTCCTGCCATTCGTCCTTGACCGCGTTGGCTAGCCGCCCGGCGAGGCGGTCCAGCCGCTCGGGAGATGCAGCCGCCTCCTCGCGTCGGTAACGTCATGGAGCAGGGTCCGCAGCAATTGACCATCAGCCACAAGGAAGCCCAGCAACGGGATCAGGATTCCGGGCTCGGCGAGACCTTTCCCGTTCCGCGCCGTGACGATGACGAGGGCAGCGGTGATGATCAACGCCGTCACCCAGATACCGAGCCGCATGTATCGCACGTCGATGCCCCCGTGATCACCGCTTTCTCTACAGAGCAATACCTTCTGTAATCACTCCGCATCGGTACACGCCGCGCCGGGCGGCGAGGTACGTCTGGGTGTGCCTGCAGATCAGTCCGAGCGAGCCCTGCTGGAGCGGCCCCAGTGTGACTGAGCGCTTCAGTTGTCGGGGTTCGCCATCTGAAGTGCTCAGCCTGTCGGAGTGGCACCTGGGGACGCCGGGCCTCCCTCAGCCGAGCCCGACCAATTCGGCGATCGTCCCGCCGAGCACCCGGTCGCGTACCTCGCCCGGGCTGGTGACCCGCTCCACCATCGCGCGGGCGAGGACTGGGTCTCCGTACGGGGCGTCCGAGCCGAACAAGGTCCGGTCCGGGATCTCCTTGATGGCCAGCCGGACCGAGAAGACGATGTTGGCAGTGGACAGCTCCAGGTACATGTTCGGGGTGTCCCGGACCAGCTCGACAGTCTCCATCCAGTTCAACCCTCCGAGCTGGCTGACCACCAGCGGAACCGTCGGATACCGGCCGGCGAGCGCTGACAGCGTTCTCAGATCGTCCGCCGTGGTCGGGGCGGATCCGTGCACGACTACGGGCAGCCGACCGTGATCGACCGCCGCCTGGAGCACCGGTTCAATCATCCCTGCCCGTCCGGGCGGCGGCGTCAGCTCGCCAATCCCGTGCAGTCCACGCCCGATGACCTCGCGTTCCACAGTCGCGGCGATTTGTTCCGGCTCCAGGTCCAGCGGTACGGAAAGGAAGCCAATGAACCGCTCCGGCCGTGCGGCGAGTGCGGCATCCAACTCCCCCCACGCGCAGCGATACCCCTCGGCCGTGCCGGCCCGACCCCCGATGGCCTCGTGCAGGATCGCCATCTCCCGACGCAGCGAGGTAAGGTCAGCGGCCCGCTCCGGGTGTGGACGGGTGGCGAATAGCACGGCACGGTCCACCCCGGCCTCGTCCAGTAGCCCCACATGTGCCTCGACGGGGTCGTGGACGTGACTGTGTGCATCGATGATCAATGATTCACTCCCTCCTTGACGATCTGGCTTTGTTGCTGAGATGCGAGAGCGTTTGTCGCTCAGGGCCGAGAGCGCTCTGTTCCGATGAGAAACGATGTCGCTCAGTTCCGAGAGCACTTGGGCACTTGCTTAGGCGGCGAGTCGATGCATTGCGTCGTGCTGGCGCGTGGCATGTCACGCCGTGGGGACGGCCTCGTCGCGGGTTGGGCCGGCCGCGGACATGATGGCCTGCCAGGGGGCAGAGTCGAAGATGAGCGTGATCGAGGTGATCCGGCCGTCGTGGAGGCGGAAGTGCTCGGCCGTGCGTTGGGTGATGCCGACGGCCGGAGTGGTGTGGACGTCGTAGATCAGGGCGGCCTCGGTCTCGCCGTACAGCTCGCTGATCAGTTTCACGTCGGTGACGATGCCCAGGAGCCCGTCCAGGCCGTCGAGGTGGCCGGTCGGGCTGTCGGAGGTGATGAACGGGCTGCGGAAGCTGAAGTTTTCGCCGATCTGGGTGGCGGCCGTGGTGACGTCTCCCCGGAACCGGGCCTCGTGGTACGCCCGGACCGTACGTCGCGCTGTGCTGGCTGAGTGAGTGGTCATGTGGTGCTCCGTCGGTCTCGGTTCAGGGAGCCGGCTGGTCGTGCCGGGTCGCGTTCAGGTACTGCTCGATGCGCTGCTGGTTGTCGACCACGCGCAGGCACAGGTCGCGGAACCGGGCGAGTTCGTCTTCGGTGAATCCCTGGAAGACGGCGGACATGGCGCGCTGTGTCGGCTGCCGGAAGGCGTCGAGCCAGTCGAGGCCGGCTGGTGTGATCCGGGCTCGCACCGACCGGCGGTCGTTCTGGTCCTGGACCCGCTGGGCCAGCCCGTCCCCCTCAAGCGTGTCGACCAGGCCGGTGACGTTGCGGGAACTCACCCCCGCTGCGCGGGCCAGTTCACCGATGCTCAGCCCATCGTCCGCGGCCGTACTCAATCGCGCGAGGACGTCCAGCGCCCCCGCGCTGAGCCCACGTCCGCCCGCACCGTGCGAACGCAGCCGGTCGACGGCCTGCGAGGCCGACCGGACGGCAGCGGCCGTCTCCAGCGCGAGGGTGTCGCCGCCTGCCGCGAACGCCTGCATGGAGTCCCGGACCCCTGGGTCGTAGAGCAACCCATCAGGGTCACGGGCCAGGGGAAAATTATGTACGTGCTTCATAATGAAGCCGCACTCTACTCCGCCTGTGGCGGCACCACCAGTGACTGCCGCCGCACGAGGCCCGAAGACCCCAGCCTCGCAGGGAAGATGAGCAGGCGATGTCACCGTCCTGGCGCTGCACACTGCTGCTGGTTCTGACCAACATTCCTCGTCCCCGGACTCGGCAGCTGCTCTTCAAACCGACCCACAGACGCTCTCCGTTCTCACCTACGCAGCCAACGATCGGCCCGGAATGCGGCCGACCAGTCCACTGTTGCTCCCTGACACGGTGGGAAGGTCAAGTGGGAAGAGCTGGGCGATGCTGATCGGTGAGCTGTCGCGTCGTGTCGGAGTCAGCGAGCGCCTGCTGCGCTACTACGAGCGGATGGAGCTGATCCACTCAGAGCGCCGCACCAACGGCTATCGCGAGTACGACGACCAGACGGTGGAGACGGTGCGGCGCATCCGCGCCTTGCTGGCCGCGGGCCTGCCTACCCGCATAATCCGTCAGGTCCTGCCCTGCACCTTCGGCGAGGCAACGCTGCGCCCCTGTCCCGGCATTCTCACCAGCCTTCGCGACCAGCTGAACGTCCTCGACCAGCGAGCCGCCGATCTGGAGACCGCGCGTAACCTTCTGCGCCAGACGATCGCCGCCACGGAGAACTCAGCAGGCGAGGACCGGACGGCGGGCGCCCAAATCCCGCGCATCGTTGAGTTGTCGCAGGTGAGAACCGTAGTCACCCTCTCGTCCGCCAACCGAAGCGCTCAGGGCCGCCAAGTCGGGCGCTCATCCGCCAAGTGAAGCGCTCAGTCACAAACCGGCTCAGGCCCCGCTGTTGTCCGAGGGATCTACAGGTCGACCTCGATGTGGTCGATGTCGGTGAATTCGACCAGGAGGCTGCCGGCGCGGCGGCCGCGGTCCTTGAAGTAGATCTCCTGCAGGCCCTCGGCTGCGATGTCGCGCAGCTGCTGCTCGCTGGCTCCGGCGTCCTGCGCGTCGAAGAGGCGGCCGGCGAACTCGGGCGGGAGCGCCACGGTGAGGTGGCGCAGCCGGCCGTCGTCGGTGGTGCCGGGTGCGGCGGTGTAGCCGAAGCGGGCGCGGGTGTCGACGACGATCCCGCCGGTGGTGGCCGCAGTCTTCTTGGCCCTGGCGCGGCTCTGCGGCTGCCACCGCTTCGCGACCTCGCGCTCGATGCGGTCGGCCAGCTCGGGGCGCGGCTTCTTGATCTGGTCCTTGACGTAACGCTCGACGGTGCGCTGGGAGATCCCGAGCGCGGCCGCGGCGGCCTTGGTGGACTTGAGCTGCTTACAGTAACCAGGCAGCGCATCTGGGCGCCCGCCGACTTCGGAATCGGGCGGGTGAACGCCTTCTGGACCGCCTTGTTGAGGCCGTCCCCGAGCTGTGCCATCGCGGTCTACTCCCCGTCGTCGGTGAGGGTGATGTTGCCGTCCTTGATGTACCGGGCGAGGTTGAGGTCGTCGCCCTGTTCCTCGCGTACGCCCTCGCCCCACAGCACGGTCTGGGTGCCCTCCCAATTGACCAGCCCGTCGTTCACACCGAGCTTCCAGCCGCCGGGCAGCGCCTTGCCGTCCCGGTAGGGCAGGAAGTCCAGCGGGGACGGGCCGTCGGCCGCGTAGACGGCGCAGTCGGAGAGGATCGCGACCGGGTACTGGCTCTGGCCACCGGTCAGCACCACCCGGCACGCGCTCCACGGAGACTTCGGACTCTCCAGGCTCGCCGGCCTCTTCACCGCCGGATGGGACTTCCGCACGCCCCACCAAAACCTCGAGCGTGCACTGGTGGGCGACGGGTACGAGCGCCCACCGGGCTCCGAGGCGGCCGTTCTCCTGGAAGACACCCACCGGGTACTCGACTCCGGCCTGTCCGACGACGTGATCACCCTGTTGTGGCTGGCGGCAACGGACCGGGGCTACAGCATCGACCGGTTCGGCGTCGACGGCCGGCAGTGGCTGGAGCAGGTCGCCGAAGCGTGCGAGGAGAACCTGACCGAGGTCGCACCCGACTACGTCCCGGCGGACCCGACCCCGGCCAGTGCCGGTGACCAGGTACTACGCGAAATCCGCGACGTCGCACCCCTGGCCGCGGGCATGGTGCTCAGCCCGGCCTTCCACCCCCTGGAAGTCACCCCGGTGATGGAAGGCCTCGAAGAGCTCGTCACCCGGGCCGACCCCGACCTCGGCTTCCGCCTGCTCCTGCGCCTGGTGGCACGACTGCAGCTGCCCCTCACCCAGGAGCAGTACGCCCTCTACGAGGCCCTCGCCAGCCGATTCCACTACGGCGACCAGCACCTCCGCTTCTCGGTGCAACACCTGGTGCAGCGCACCTGAACCATCTGCCCGAACCTGTACGCACGACCAGAGCGCCCCTCCCTTCGGGGGGCGCTCTGCGTCATCCGATGGCTTCCACGCCCCCGCCAACACACCACATCAGGCGGTCAGGTGGCTTTATTCACTGGTCGTGGTTCTGGCTCAGCCTCTGTGGTGCGGCCACGCTGAGTAAGGGGTCCAGGTAGCGGGTGACCAGAGCCGGTGGCGATGTCGACGGTCACGCAATTCCCCACCCCGCCGGACCTGATCCGGTGGTCGGCTCAGACGGCTACACGAGTGGGCCGAGCATCGGCACGTCCGTAGGCGAGCACCTGGGCGAGGACTTCGCGGAAGAGGAGGACGTCCTCGGCCGGTGCTTCGATGACGGCTTCGATCTCGCCGTCGCTCAATCGGAGGTCCGCCAGTGCTTCAGAGCGGAGCGAGACGCGCAGGACGTTGCCTGTCAGGACGGCTTCGTGTACACAGCCGTACGCGGTCCCCTGCCCGGCTGTGACCAGGCAGTGCGTGTCCATGCCCAGGGCGACATCCTGATCATCCGGGTCTTCCTCGCCTGCCATGAACATCAAGATGAAGCCGCTTCCCTCTCCGCCCTCGGCGAGAGCGGCTTCGGTGAAGTAGCCGTCAGGGTCGATCTCGGTCGTGGCGACACGCGCAGTGAATCGGTACGTCATGGCGGGGTTCCATCAACACGTTCAGCCGAGGCAGGACGCAGGGGCGGGGCGTCGACGCTCCCACCTCCAAACGATGGTGCCCATGACGCGGACTCCGGGATCCCCATGGGGTGATCGTGAACTTCTGGCTGGGGAATTGCGTGAGCGTTCACAGGCGAGAATGAACCGGCGGTCAGTTCCCGGCCTCTGCTGCCGACCGCTTGCTCAGGAACTGCTGCGCTGCCTCAACCGCATCCCTGTTGAGTTCCTCGAAAGGGACTCCCCAGCTCTCCTCCCAGCCGTCCAGGTTGTGCGCGCAGTGGACAAGGGGTTCCGGCTCTTCGGGGTAGCCGAGGTCATAGGCGATGCCTGCCCAGATGAGGTGGGTGCCGGCGGCGGGATCCAGGGATCCGTCGGCGATCTGACCGGCGACCCAGTAGGCCATCGCCCACTTCGCGGCCCGAGGGTCAGCGGGCGGGTGGAAGAGCAGTCCCAACTCCTCCAGCACCCGGTCGAAGAGTGCCGGAGCTTCAGGCTCTTCGCTCCGGAGAAGACCGGCCAGCATAGCGAGGGAGGGACTCTCAACCCCGGCAATCAGCGCGTTCAGCCCTGCCTGGATGAGCTGGTCAGACCCGACGTGGCTCCCGAATGCCCTCTGGCGCGCGATGTGGCTGAGCTGTTTGAGAGCGTCGTCGCGGGTCATCACAGTCTTCTCGATCGGCATCTGGGAGAAGGAGGCTCGCATATCCGCAGTCGATGCTGCCATCGAGTTCCTCCTGCTTGGTGCGGTGATCAGGACATGAGAAAGCGTTGGGCGGGCGAACCCTGGCTCCTGCGCGGTGCCCCTTCGAGCCGCCAGATCGACATAGTCCGGGCACGTGCCCGGCGCTCGTCCGCCAGCCGCTGCAGTTGCTCGGCAACGCGGCCAGCCTGGCACGTCGCCGGGCGGGGGTGCACTCTCGCCGCTGTGTCCTTGCGGCAGGCGGCGAGTCGAGGCGTCAGTCGGTGCAGGTTCCGATCGGCGTCGGGGCGCAGTTGGTGAAGATGTTCTCGGTGACGGTGGTGGTGCCGGTGAGGTTGACGGTGCCGCCGTCGTTGAGGATGCCGCCGGGGGCGATGCGGGCGGAGTTGCGGGTCACTGGGCTGTCGCGGACGGTCAGGGTGGCGCCGCGGTTGGCGAGGCCGCCGCCTCCGTCGTTGCCGAAGGAGCGGTTGGCGAAGACGTTGGTGCGCAGCAGGGTGAGGTTGGTGCTGCCCCGGGTCGTGGCGCCGCCGCCGGCGCCGTTGTCCTCGGCGGAGACGTTGCCGCGGATGAGGGAGTCGGTGACGGTTCCGGTGAGGTTGAAGGCGTTGATGCCGCCGGCGTCCAGGCGGGCCGCGTTGTCGGTGATGTTGCTGTTGGTGACGGTCAGGGTTCCGCGGGCGTCGAGGCCGCCGCCGTCCGATCGGGCGGTGTTGCCGGCGATGGTGGAGCCGGAGATGGTGGCTGTGCCGGTGGATGCGATGCCGCCGCCGTTCTCCGTGGAGAAGTTGTAGTTCACAGTGCTGTTGCGGAGGGTGAGTGTGCTCGTGCTGAAGATGCCCCCGCCGTCGACTCCGCTGCCGTTCCTGTTCTTGGTGACGGTGGTGGAGTTGAGGGTGAGGACGGTGCCGCTGGCCGCGTAGATGCCGCCGCCCTCCAGCAGGGCGCGGCCCTCGCTGATCGTGAGGTTGTTCAGGGTGAGGCGGGCTCCGGGACCTGTGACTTCGAGGATGCGGAAGGCGGTGGCGGACTGCCGGCGGATGGTGCTGCCGTTGCCGATGATGTTGATGTCGCTGGTGACCTTGGGGAGGCCGTTGCCGGGGTTGTCGGGGGCCGTGAGGGTGTAGGTGCAGCGCAGGGCGAGGAAGAGGGTGTCCGGGCCGGGGAGCGTGTTGGCCTGGTTGATGGCGGCGCGCAGGGCGCTCGCGCTGCAGGGAACGGGCAGCGGGATGTGAGCGTGGGCGGGGGTGGGCAGGGCGACCAGCGTCGCCAGGGCCCCCGCGGCGCCCGCGAGGGCGGTGAGCTTGACCTTGAGCATAGTTCGCAAAATATGCATATCACTTGGTTAGGGGCCGGGGAGACACCGTCCCGGTCCCCCTCACGGGGCATTCCCACCGCCCGGTCGGCCCCGGCCCAGCCCCTCCGGACGGCTCATGACGGGGCGACCTGCTCGCCCGGCAGATCCCCGGCGCGCGGCTGCTACGGCAGGACTCTCCGTCTCCGTCGGCCCGCTGGCAGATACCGGGGGACCGTTCAGTCGAACCCGCACCCGACCGAAGCCTGCACGCTCATCGGCCCCACTGGGCCGGGTACGGTCTGGGATGCCGGGGCCGACGCCGACCCGTTCGGTGGTCCAGGCCCGGTGGGCCATGTGCGGGTCGGTGCGGCCCACGGGTCGTCCGGGACACGCCGGTCCCCGGTGCCGGCGGTCTCGGTCTGGTGCGTCCCGCGTACGGTCATCGGATCTCTCCAGTCGGGGCCGGGCGGCGCAGTGCGCGCAGGGCCGCGCGGGCGTAGTCGGGCGGGGTGATGCCGGGGTGGTGGACTTCGGTGAGGGCGGTCAGCAGGGCCAGGTACCGGGGGTCGGTGTCGGCCGGGTCCTCGACGAGTTCGAAGGCGGTGGACCGGAGCCGGGCGGTGCTGGCGTGGGTCTTGCGGCCGGCCGGGCCGCGCAGCTCGTGTTCGACGACGAGGTCGGCCCGTCCGCCGCGGACCGCGGTGACGCGCAGGCGCCGGTCCCGGTCCTGCATGTCGGAGGCAAGGTCGCGGTCCTGGTCGCGCTGCGGGATGCGATCCGCCGCCGCGCGAGCCGGAGCCCGCCTGGCCCGACGGATGGGAATGCCGGTGGCGAAGGACACCTGCTACGGCTTCTTCGAGCATCTGACCTCGAGGAACCCGGCGAGGTGCGGGTCCTGGGGGTGGACGAGTTCGCCCTGCTCAAGGGGCACAACTACGCGACTCTGCTGTTCGACCTCGAGGCCCGCCGCCCCATCGACGTCCTGCCCGGGCGGGAAGCCGCAACGGTCGCCCGGTGGCTCGAAGACCATCCGGAAGTCGAGATCATCTGCCGCGACAGGGCCTCCGCCTACGCCGAGGCAGCCAGGGCAGCCGCCCCTCAAGCGGTCCAGATCGCAGACGTATGGCACCTCTGGAACAACCTCGCCAAAGCCGTCGAGAGAACCCTCACCAGTCACTACGCCTGCATCCGCGCCAGCCACGAAGCGGCCAGGCAGTCTGACGAGGAGGCTCCCGTCGCACCACCGGACGGAACACTTGACGTCCGCGGCCGGCCCCGCCGGATCGTCGGGCGGATCCGCGAACGACACCGCCGCGTCCACGAACTCCTCGCCCAAGGCCGATCCCTCCGCGGGATCAGCCGGGACCTCGACCTGGACTACTACGCCGTCCGCCGATACGCCCAAACCCCGGACGTCGACACATTGTTAGTCAAGGTCACCCAGCGCCGCACCCTGCTGGACGACTACAAGCCATACCTCTACGAACGCTTCACCCAAGGCTGCCGCAACGCCAGCCAGCTCTTCCGAGAAGTCCGTGACCAGGGCTTTCGCGGCGAACGCACCGGCGTCAACCGATACGCCAGCTGAAGCAGGGCATCGAGACCGCCCCTCCCACACCTGCCCTGCCCAAACCACGGCGGGCACTTCGCTGGGTGATGACGCACCCCGACCGGCTCCGGCCACCCGAAGTCCCCGGCCTCAAGGCGGTCCGGGCCGCCTGCCCCGAACTCGGTGCAGCCGTCGAGCACGTCCGGACCTTCGCCACCCTCATGCACGACCGCCGCGGGCAAGACGTCTTCGACTGGATCGAGCAGGTCCACAACAGCGACCTGCCATCGCTACAGCAGTTCGCCCGAGGACTCCTCCACGACCAGGACGCCCTCGTCGCCGGCCTCTCCTCAACCTGGAGCTCAGGCCAAGTCGAAGGCCAGGTCACACGCGTCAAGCTGATCAAGCGAGCCGGATGCGGCCGAGCCAAACTCGACCTCCTGCGAACCCGGATCCTCCTCAGAACCTGACCACCAGCCGATCACAAGATCAGCGACAGAGTCCGTTCAGCCGTACCTGGTTGGGCACTTCGACGAGTAGGCCGACAACAGGAGGAGGCACGTTCGTCCAGGGCGTTGCTCTGCTGGACGATTCTCCGCCTCCCGCACCCTTGTGACTCACATGCCTCAGGATCCACGGAAACGCTAAAGTGCCCATGCACCAGCAACGTTGTGTCCTACCCCCGACGAGCGATGCAGATAATGCGGGTGTTGCAGCCGTCATCGGGGAGGTCGCCGGCGTTCCAGTGCTTGAAGGAGGTGGGCTGGTAGCCGGTCCGGTCCTCGACCGCGAACGGGAGCGCGGAGACCGCCACCCCCATCGGGAGGGCCTGCGGCACGGCCGCCGGCTGCTCGGCGGCGTGCGCGGTCGTGGCGGGCAGGGACAAAGCAAAGGCCGCGGCGACCGCGACCGCGGCCCGCATCATGATCATCATGCGGCGGTTGTATCCGCCCCGGCACCGTCAGCAACAGGCCCTGAGCCGCCGGTTCACGCAGCCGGGGCGCCAAGTTCACCCCCGAAACGCCACTGCGCCCCCGGGACGTCGGCGGCCTACCGCCCTCCCCCGGCTGCAACCTCCGCAGCGGTGCGCGACCGCCATGCGCGAGCAGGCCGCTCAGGCCTCCTCTGGCGGGACGGTCGCGGGCATTTCCGGCGTCAGTGTCCCCCGCCACATCGTCACGCTGCCCAGGAAGACCGCGAGCAGACCCACCGCGGCTCCCCAGAGCAGGAAGCGTGGGCCCTGGGAGGCGATCAGGGCACCGCCGATAGCCAGTCCCAGGGGTTCCACGCCGAACGACAGGGTGCGGAAGGCGCTGTTGACGCGGCCTTGGAGGTGGTCCGGTGTGGCCGTCAGCCGGTAGGTCACCAGGGACACCGCGAAGATCGGCCACAGCAGGTTCGTGATCAGGACGCCGACGGCGAGGACGACGATCGACGGTGCGGCAGCCATCATGGCTGCGGCGACGGCCCACAGGGCGACGGAGCCGAGTGCCATGGTGCGCAAGCTGATGCGCTCACGCAGCCATGACGCGGCGAACGCGCTCACCACCGTGCCGAGGCCGACCGCGGCGAGGATGAGGCCAATCAGTCCGGCGTTGATGTCGAGGTCTTCGGTGGCGAGGACGATGGTGGCCAGATTGAGCGGCGCCTGAAGAAAGTTGATCAAGGTGACCATCACCATGAGCAGGCGCAGCAGGCGCTGCCGCCAGAGGAAAGCCATCCCCTCTTTGAGGTCGGCCATCACGGAGCGCTGTTCGTCTGTCGGCCGCTCTTCCTGGAACGACTTCCGTACGAACAGCAGCGAGGCCCCCGAGAGCAGGTAGGTGACGGCGTCGACGGCGTAGCTGTAGACAGCGCCGAGCGTGGAGTTCCTGGCCAGGCCAATCAGAGCGCCGGACAGGGCAGTTCCGCCGACGCCGGCTGCGGAGTCGGCCACCTCGTTGAGGGCGTTGGCGGAGGCCAGATGCTCCTGGGGGACCAGCTTCGACAGGGCGGACAGGTGGGAGACCGCTGAGAAGACGTGCCCGACGCCCTCCAGGAAGGCGACCGCCGCCAGGTGCGCGATCGTCAGGCTGTCGAAGGCGTAGGCGACTGGGATCGTCGCCAGCGCGGCAAAGCGGCCCAGGTCCGCGACGATCATGACGCGGCGACGGTCCCAGCGGTCGATGAACACGCCAGCCAAGAGGTTGAGCAGCAGGTAGGGGGCGAGCCGTGCGGCTCCCACGAGACCGGCCATGGTCGGTGAGCCGGAGAGGCCGAGCGCGAGGATCGGCACGGCCAAGTTGGAGAGCGCCGTGCCCACCGACGAGACCGTGAACCCGCCCCAGACGATCATGAAGTCGCGGTTCGTCAGCAGCCCGCGCCAACGGCGCTGGGGAGTCGTGGCCGGCTCCGCCACCGACGTGGTGTCCTCTGTTGCCATGGTTACGTCCGTCCGTTCCTTTCTTCTTCTGTCGCAGCGCTGTCCGGCCCGCCGCAAGCTCCAGGGGTGCGCGCACGCCTCAGGCGTGGTCCGCCAGGAACGTGCGCAGTGCTTCGATCTGGGCCTCGAAGACGGGCCGGTCGCTGGCACAGGTGATCCGCAGCCAGTGGGCACCTGCGGGGCTCTTGGCCGCGGCAAGCTCGGTGTCGGCGGTGAAGCAGGCCAGGGGGAAGCAGGAGACGCGGCTCTCATCGTAGAGGCGCAGGCCGAACGCGAGGGGATCGGCGTCCGGACCGGGTATGCAGGCGAGGTAGTTGAAGCCGGCGTGAAGCGGTGTCGCGGCGAGCTGCCGGGGCGGGAGCGTCTCCTGTGCGAGCCGCCTGTTGTCCGCGATGGTCTGGTACATGTCCCGCAGTTCTAGCCGGTACTCCTCGACCTCGGAGGTGTCGCTCACGGCCAGCAGCTCGAGGGAGGCGTCGTTGAGGCCCTTGAAGCGCTGCCAGAGGGCTTCCGAGACGCCGCCTCCCTCGAGCTGCTCTCGCCGCAGGTGCGCGGAGTAGGCCAGGTCGCGGGCGATGCCCGACACGGCGACGAGGGGCGGACACCCGCCGAAGCGCTGGTTCTCGATGAATTCGACGAATTCCGGGGAGCCCATGGCGTAGCCGAAGCGGAGACCGCTGACCGCCCGCCGTTTCGCCAGCCCGTCGACCACGAGCGTCCGGTCCCAGTAGTCGTGCCGGTCAAGTGCCGCGCCGTAGTTCAGAACCCGGATGTCCGGATGGGCCGCGAAGTCGGCGCTGACCTTGTCGAGTACGAGGTACGTACCCCGCTGCTTGAGGATTCCGACGATCTCGTCGAATTCCGCTTCCGAATGCTGTTCACCGGAGGGGTTGTTGGGCTCAGTAAGGAACAGCGCAGTGGCGCCGGAGGCGTCGAGTGCCGCCTCGATTTCCGCCGGGCTCGGCAGGAAAACCCCTTCGCGGTCGGTGAACACCTCGCGGAACGTCAGACCCGCCGAGAGGATGGTCTGGTGGACGATGGAGTACTGGGGCCCTGCGACCAGTACCTTTTCCGCTCCGCGGGCACGGCGGAGAAAGTCGAAGGAGAGCCGTACCCCTTCGGCCGCGCCGACGGTCAGTGCGGCGTCGACGGGTGCGTCCAAGGGGCTTCCCTTGAGACTCTCCTCGTAGACCAGGGCGCCGCTGCGGAGGATGGACTCGCCGAGCGGGCCGCAGTAGCAGTTGATGTACTTCCAGTCGCGCGCGTCCTCGGCAATGCTGCGCAGGATCACCGACGGCGGGCGCAAGTAGTTCACACCGGACGAGATCATGTGGACGGTGCCGCCCTGGTAGCTGGAATAGTCCACCGTGTTGTGGTGGATCTCGAGCTGGTGGATGAGCGAATCGTTCCATGAGATCTCGGCGATCTCCTGTCCGATCCGGGCAGACACGGACGCTTGCTGGTTCGTGGTCATGCTCTTCGAAGCCTCTATCCCATGTGTGTACCAATGAAGGATCAGGGGCCGGCACGCCCCCGGCCCGTCAGCGTGAGAACAGGTCCACGACGGCGGCGGCCGTCGCGGGGGCGAAGCGGTAGCCCGAGCCGCTGGATGCGCCTGCGAAGACGAGCCGTCCCTCCGGGTCGAGGGGCTCGACCAGGGGTGCGCCATCCGGGCTGTAGGCGTCACAGAAGACCCGGCCGGACGTCGCGGCCGCCTGCAGGTGCGGTGCGTAGCGGTGGAGCAATTCACGGGCCTCGGCCACGTTTCTGCTCGACAGGCTGGCGAAGACGGTGTCGGGGCTGACGTCCCACTCCTGGCAGGTGTAGCTGAACAGCCAGTACCCGCGCCGCACCATGGGGAGGAGGAAGGCGTCCTCGTCGTCGAAGACGAGCACTGGGTCATCTTCGGTGGGCCGCTGGTCGATGTGGAGCGCGACGATCTTCTTCACCCTCGCGCCGAGCGGAGCCACCAGCTCCTTCCACGGGCCGGTGTGCAGCCAGGGGCCCGGTGCCAGGACCACGCGGCCGGCACGGATCGTCCCGCCCGTACTGAGCCGGAGCGTGCAGCCATCGCCATCGGGCGACAGGCCGACGACGGCCACGCCCTCCCTGAGTTCGACGCGCTCGCACAGTTGTCCGGCTAGGAGGCGGGTGAGCGCCGGGACGTCGGCGTAGTGGCAGCCGGTGCCGCGCCATACGGCGGAGCCCGCCGGAAGGTTGACGAGGGGATGGGTATCGCCGACCTTGACGAGGCGGGAGTGATCCAGGTACTTCTCCGACAACACCGGCGCTCGGGTCTCGCGGGCGACGACGGACACGTCGAGCGGGACGAGGGGCCAGGACGGGTGGTCGGCGAGCAGTCGGGCGTAGTAGTCGTGACTGTACGCGGCGAAGGCGCGGGCCCTCGGTGTGGCGCCGCGGGGGAAGTGGAGCCCTGCGGAGCGCCGGCTGGCACCGCCGGCGAGGTCTCCGGACTCGACCACCACGATCGACCGGGTGGGAGTGCGGGCGGACAGTTCACGGGCCGCCAGGATTCCGGTGATTCCGGCCCCGACAATGGCGACGTCCACTTCCTTCATGAGCGGGCGGAGGTGTCGATCCCTGTACTCAGCTCACGTCTTCTCTTCGCGCTTGACGCATAGGCCACAAAAACGGGACGGCCACTTTTCGGGCGCGTTAAAAAACTCACTTCTTCCCCCGTGAATCCTCAAGCCTGCGAGCTCTGGTCAGCCCGGGACTCGATCTCGGCCGTCACCGCTTTGGCGGGATAGCCGGAAATTGCTCTCGTGTGGTCCCATCGATTCAACTACATGAAATCTGGAGTGTCAACGGAGATCATTTGGAGTCGCCGATTGGCTGGATCGACACGTCTTACCCCAGGTAAATCAGTGCAAAATCGGGCATACCGACTGACGCAAAGCTGGGGTTGACGAAGATTGTTCGTGACGTAGGCTTTGAGCATCCGGTCCTTTGCGATGCGTAAAGGTCGCTCCGGGTAATGATGACTTTCCGAGCAGCGTGACCATGTCGGGCCTCAGTCGCCGCGACTCTCACTCTCGGGTCCACCGACTGGCAGCCATCGGTCGAGAGGTCTTTCTGACACGCAGGACCCGGCTGCGTTCAAGACGTTCAATCGGCATTCGCCCACATTTCCGCCACCCCTGATCTCCAGACCTGACCGCTCTGGAGTGGCCGCGCGGTACGGCGTATGCGACAGGGAGGAAATCGCAGTGCGTGGAACGCTGATCAATCCGACCATCAGTGACCGGAATGTCAACTGGATGGTGTGCGACTGGGACCTGGCGGAACTCGACCAGGACCTCGTCTGGCAGGCCGGCCTGGCGGCCGCCCGGGTGCGCGCCTCGGGCGACTCCACCGACGCCCTCAAGCTCCTCGTCAACGGCTCGTTCGTCGCGGACCCGGCCGCTTGGCCGGGCGGGAGCGGTGCCGCAGAGACCCCTTGGGAGTGGCTCGACCGCACCGTACGCTCCGTGGAGGGCGAGGCGGACGCCGTCCTCTACTACGCACGCGGCCTGCAGGAGTACCACCGCGGGCTCTTCGAGGTGCTCGTCGGCGGGCTCGCGCCGCTGCTCACCACCGTGGGCCTGCCCCGCGGATACATCGAGTCGGAACTGTTCCTCGGCCGCTACTCGGCCACGCCCGGCGGGATCCACCGCGAAGGCTGCACCAACCTGCACATGGTGCTCCAGGGCAAGAAGGTGATGCACCTCTGGCAGACCGGCGACTTCATCCCCGAGGGCACGGACGTACGCGCCGACACCGACCCGCTGGGCGACGTCGAGGAGGAGTACCTGCCCGGGCTCGCCGTGGCCGACGTCGAGCACCTGACCACGACCACCCTCCGCCCGGGCGCCGGCCAGGCCATGTTCTGGCGCAGCGGCATCTGGCACGTCGGCGACACGCCGGAGCCCTCGCTGTCGTTCAACATCGCCATGTACACCGGTAGTTTCAACAACCCCAGGCCGTGGACCGACGTCCCCGTCGGCACGGACGGACAGCTGAGCCGCGCCTGGCTGTCCGAGTACCGCGAGTTCGCCGGCCTCGCCGCGACCGATGCCGAGGCGCTGGCCCTCGTCTCCGCGATCGGCATGCTCGGCATCGCCCCGCAGGACCCGGAGCCGCGGCAGACCCCGGCGGCGGTCCGGCGCCGGACGCCCGCCCCGCTGCTGTGGACGCACGACGAAGACGGCGCCCTGCTGGTCGCCACCCACGGAGCGGTGCGCCGGTTCCCCGCCGAGACCCTCGACTGGCTCGTCGGCCTGGTCGGCTGCCCCGTAGACGAGGTCAGGGAGGTGCCCGCCGAAGCCGGGGACCTCGCGCGCTGGCTGACCTGGCAGTCGTTCGCCGACGCGGTCTGACCGCCGCGGTCTCGACGCCGTCCCCCCGCCCCGTCCGGCACGACGGCCGGACCGGGCCCACCCCTCAGGACCGAAAGGACTCGGTGTGACGACCTCGGAAGAGGATTGGAACGAGCAGGATTCGCAGGACTTCATCAGGTACGGGGAGTACTTCGTACCCGAGCGCGCGGCGCAGGCGGACGTGATCGCCTCCGTGATCCCGGCCCCGCCGGCCGGCGCCCGGATCCTGGACCTGTGCTGCGGCCAGGGGCGGCTCAGCGCCGCTCTGCTGGAAGCCTTCCCCGAGGCCGAGGTCGTCGGCCTCGACATCAGCACCACCATGCTGGACACCGCGAGCCGCGAGCTCGCCCGGTTCGGCAACCGCTTCCACACCGAGCGGTTCGACCTGGCCTCCGGCGACTGGCGCCAGCGCGACGAGGCCCCCTGGGCCGTGGTGTCCTCCCTCGCCGTCCACCACCTGGACGGCGAGGGCAAGCAGCGGCTGTTCGCCGACATGCACGCCCTCCTCCGTCCCGGCGGCGCCTTCGTCCTCGCCGACCTCGTGGAGGCGACCGGCCCGCTCGGACACGAGCTGGCCCGCCGGATGTGGGACGACGCGGTGCGCGAGCAGAGCGCCGCGGCCGGCACCGGCGAGGCGTACGAGAAGTTCCACGAGCTGGAGTGGAGCCACTACCAGTACCCGGACCCCCTGGACCGGCCGTCGCCGCTCGGCGACCAGCTGAACTGGCTGCGGGACGCCGGATTCACCCACGTCGACGCCTACTGGATGAAGGCCGGCCACGCCATCTTCGGCGGCGTCAAGCAGGAAGGACCCACCGTATGACCACGCGCGAACACCCGCGGCTGATCTTCGGCAACTTCGTCAACGAGCTGATGGTCTCCACCCCCACGGCGCGGCACGCCAAGGCCCTCGTCGCGGTCTCCCCGCGCAAGGTCTGGCTTACGCAGCCAGGTGACGTGGTGGTCCTCCCCACCGCCGCCTCCGAGCCGCTCTGGGAGTACGCCTGCGGCCTGCTGGGGTTCGACCGCTCGGAGGTCACGTGCGTGGCCGCCCCGTCCGAGGACCTGATCACCCTCACCAACGCCGTCCGCAACGCCGACCTCACCGGGCACCTGCGCTCCCTGGCCGAAGCCACCCCCGGCCTGCGGTTCCAGCCGTTCGCCCTGGACCGCCCCGCGCTGGACATGGCGGCCGAACTCGGCCTCCCCGTCGATGGATACGACGACGGCACGCCCTCCGAGACGGCCCTCGAAGCCGTGTACCGCATCAACACCAAGCCCGGCTTCCGCGACGTCGCGACCCAGCTCGGCATCCAGGTCGCGGCGGGCCGCGTGGCCGTCGACCGCGACGAACTCGTCACGGCCGCCCGGGAGACCGTCACCTCCTACGGCGGCGCGGTGGTCAAGCCGATCCGCGGCTCCAACGGCTACGGCGTGCGGTTCCTGTCCGCCGAGGATCTGCCGGGCCTGGAGGCCCTCGTCGACTCGTACCTCTCCGAGGTGTCCGACCAACCCCTCGGCTGGGTCGTCGAGCAGCGCCTGGACCTCGCCCGCGTGGTGACTGTGGAGATGGAGGTCACCGAGGCCGGACCGCAGGTCCTGCACGTGGGTGAGATGCGCACCCCCAACGGCAGCTTCAGCGGCCAGGTCACCCCGCTGGAGGAGAACTCCCCCGCCGTGGACCAGCTGACCGCCGACGGCATCACCCTCGGCCACCACCTGGACCAGCTCGGCTACCGAGGCCCCTTCGACATCGACGGCGGCATCACCACCGACGGCCAGCTGTACGCCACGGAGAGCAACCTGCGCCGCACCGGCGCGACCTACCTCGACCTGCTGGTGCGGCGGTTCCTCGGAACCGAGGGCGCCGCCCGCGCGGTCTGGCTCGCGGACTCCCGCCCGGGCGGCGTCACCCCCGACTTCGCCACCGGCCTCGGCCTGGTCCGCGAAGCCGGCCTGGCCTTCGAGCCGGGTGGGACGGAGGGCGTGGTGCTCACCGCCGACACGCTCGCCTTCGACGGCAAGTGGCGCTACCTCGTCATGGGCACCAGCCACCGGCGCGTCGAGGAGATTGAGAAGCGCCTGTCCGACGTCCTCCGGCTCGCGTGACCCGGTGCTGACCTCGGGAATCGACATCCGGCCCAGCACGACGGACAACGTGGGCCTGTTCGCCACCGAGCCGATCCCGGCCGGCACCGTCGTCTGGCTGCCCTGCGCCAAATGCCCCACCTGGTCCGCCGACGAGCTCGGCGCCATACCGGCCGAACGCTTCGGCCTCCTGGACAAGTACGGCCACCTCTTGGAGGACGGGAGCCTCCTGCTCCCCTGCATGGGAGCGTTCCTGATGAACCACTCCTGCGCGGCAAACGTCCTGGACACCGGCCTCGACTTCGGCGTGGCGGTGCGCGACATCGCCCCCGGCGAAGAAGTCACCTGCGACTACGCCACGTTCACCGCGGACGTCGGCTGGTCCATGGACTGCAAGTGCCGCACCCCCGAGTGCCGCGGCACCATCACCACCGAGCAGGGCCACGCCCCGGTCCTGCGCGCACGGCTGACGGACCGGATCGACCGCATCCTGCCGCGCGTCGCGGTGGTGGACCAGCCGCTGCACGACGTGGCCTCCGCCGTCAGCCCCGCCTACGCACGTCTGCGCCGCGGCGCCGGCAGCGTGGCGGCGGCCGGCACCGGGACGACGGTCTGCGCGCCGTCCTTCATGTCCCGCTGAGGACACCCCTCGCAGTCCCGCCGCGCCGCCCCGGCAGCGCGGCGGGACGCCCCACCACCCCACGCGACGGAACGCATCCGGCATCCGGCCGCCACACCCACCCGATGGACCGAAAGGACCGCCCGTGACGGGGAACATGCTGGTCACCGCCACTCCGCCGACCCCCAACGGGGAACTCCACCTGGGACACCTCTCCGGCCCCTACCTCGCCGCGGACGTGTTCGCCCGCCACCAGCGCCGGTCGGGCACCACCGTGGCCCACCTCTCCGGAATCGACGACCACCAGAGCTACACCGAGGCGCGCGCCGTCCGCGACGGCGCCACCGCCGCGCACGTGGCCGACCACTACGGCGAGCGCATCGAGCGCGCCTGGTCGGACAGCGGGATCCGGCTCGACGTCGTCGGCCGCCCGCGCACCATGCCGCTGCACCGCGAGCTGACCCGGCGGATCTTCGCCGAACTGTACGAACGCGGCGACATCGTCGCGCGCACGCGCCCGCTGCCGTACTGCGTGCCCTGCGACCGATGGACGTACGAGGCATACGTGTCAGGCGGCTGCCCCTACTGCGGCAGCCAGTCCGGCGGGAACTCCTGCGAGTCGTGCGGCCGGTCGAACGACTGCGCCGACCTGGTCGAACCCCGCTGCACGATCTGCGGGACGGAGTGCGAGCCCCGCTCCTGCGAGCGCCTGTACATGCCCCTGGAACGGCACCGCAAGGCCCTGGAGGCGTTCTGGGACGACACCGCCATGAACGGCCACCTCACCGCCCTGTGCCGGTCCCTCTCGGACGGCGAACTGCCCGAGATAGCCGTCACCCACCCCGCGGACTGGGGCATCGAGGCCCCGGTCGAGGGCTTCACCGACCAGCGGATCTACGTCTGGTTCGAGATGGCGGCCGGCTACCTGGCCGCCGCCGGCGAACTCGGGGACTGGCGCGCCTGGTGGACGGGCGACGCGCGGGTGGTGCAGTTCTTCGGCTACGACAACGGCTTCTTCCACGCCGTGCTGTTCCCCGCGATCTTCTCGGCCTGGGACCCGGCGATTACCCTGCCGAAGGCGCTGGTGTCCAACGAGTTCTACCGCCTCGACGGTCTAAAGTTCTCCACCAGCCGGCGGCACGCGATCTGGCTGCTGGACGCCCTGGACCGGACGCCCGCCGACCACCTCCGCCTCTTCCTCTGCTGGGACCGGCCCGCCGCCGCTCAGACCAGCTTCACGCAGGAGGCGTTCGACTTCTTCCTCCACGGCGACCTGCTGCCGCGCTGGTACGGCTGGCTGACGGAGCTGGACGGCCGGGTCCGGGCCGCGGGCGGCACGCCGACGGACCTCGCGCCCGAGCCGGCCTCGGCGGAGCACCTGCGCACGCGCACCCGGCGGCTGCTGGAGCTGGTCGGGGAGGCTTACTCGCTGCCGGGATTCGCGCCCCGCTCCGCCGTCGTGCTGCTCGACCTGCTGGTCCGCGAGGCCGCGGAGGCCGGCCAGGACGGCGACCACTTCGCCGGCGTGCCCGGGCTCGCCGGCGCCCACGCCCTGGGGGTCTCGGCCCAGCTGTCGGCGGCCGCCGCCCTGGCCGTGGGGCTCTGCCCGATCGCGCCGGTCATGGCACAGCAGCTGTGGGCCGCCCTGCGACTGCCGGGCGACGTCACCGACGTGCCCTGGGACCGGGCCCTCGACGGGATCGAAGTGCCCGCCGGGACCGGTGGCCTGAGCACCGCCTGTGCTCTGTTCGCACCGCGCTGACGGTGCTCACGACGTACGAACACCTACAGGGGGCCGCATGAAAGACGACCTGGAACAGTACGACCTCGTGGGGATAGGAACCGGTCCCACGAATCTGAGCCTGGCCGCGCTGGCCGAGCCGGTGCCGAATCTCTCCGCCCGCTTCCTCGACGCCAGACCGGAGTTCAGCTGGCATCCGGGGCTGATGGTGCCGGACGCCGAACTCCAGGTGTCCTACCTCAAGGACCTGGTGACGACCGTCGACCCGACGAGTCGCTTCTCCTTCCTCAACTACCTCGCCGAGAACGGGCGCCTGTTCCGGTCGCTGATCGCCAACCGGGACCGCTGCACGCGGCAGGAGTTCGAGCAGTACTACCGCTGGGTCGCCCGCCAGCTGCCCAGCCTGCGGTGGAACCGGCGCGTGGACGAGGTCCGACTGCACCGGAACCGGCTCGAGGCGGTGTCCGGCGACACCCGCTACTCCACCGGCTCACTGGTCCTGGGCACCGGGCGCACCCCCGCACTGCCCGGCTTCGCCGAGCCGCTGCGGGGGCCCTCCGTACTGCACGGCGCCGACCTCCTCCACGTGGCTCCGAAGGTGCGCGGCAAGGACGTCCTCGTCGTCGGAGGCGGCCAGAGCGGCGCGGAGGTGGTCAACCACTTCCTCGGGCGGGACGCGGAACTCCCCGGCCGGCTCACCTGGATCTCCAGCAGGGCCGGGTTCCAGCCCCTGGACGACTCGCCGTTCACCAACGAGTGGTTCGCGCCGGACTACGTGGACCACTTCCACCGGCTGCCCGCCGAGCGCCGGGCGGAGCTGCTGCGCCGTCAGCGGCTGGCCAGCGACGGCATCACCGAGTCCCTCCTCGAAGCCATCTACCGGCGCCTCTACCAGCTGGACTTCCTGGCCGGCGCGCCCGTGCGGCACCGGCTGCTGACCGGCCGGCGGGTCATCGGGCTGGAGCGCGACGGGGACCGGCTCGTGGCAGCCGTGCACGACCAGGACTTCGACCGCAAGGAGGTCCACACCGCCGACGTGGTCGTCTTCTGCACGGGCTACCGCAGTGCTGTGCCCGCCTGCATGGCCCCGCTCGCGGACCGCCTGCTCAACGCGCGGGGCGAGCTGGAGGTCAACCGGGACTACTCGCTGGAGTGGGACGGCCCGGCCGGGGTGCGCCTCTACGTCCAGAACATGGCCGAGCCCACCCACGGCGTGGCCGACCCCAACCTCAGCCTCGCCGCTTGGCGCAGCGCGCAGATCCTCAACGCGGTCACGGGCCGGAAGGTGTACCGCGTCGACCACGAGACGTCCACCACGGCCTGGGCCGGCGGCTTCCCACCGCCCGGCGCCGCGCCGGCCGAACCCCTGCCGACCGTGAGGAGCAGCTGATGTCCGGCCCCGTGAAGATCGAGTTCGGCCCCGCCGAGAGCATGCCCGGGATGCTCGTGGAATACATGTCGCTCGGCCCGGGCGGGTCGGAGGCGCCCCCGCCGTTCCAAGGCTCCCGGTTCCGCGTGCCGCCCGGCGAGACCAGCGAGCCCGACGAGCACGCCGTCGCCGAGATCTGGCTGGTCCGCTCCGGCACGGGGACGGTCCGGTCCGCGGACGGGCAGACCGAGATCGGCCCCGGGGACGCCCTCTACTACCCGCCTTGGGTGCCACACCAGGTCACCACCACCGGCGACGAACCGCTCGAGGTCTTCAGCCTCTGGTGGACCCCGCAGCCGCAGTGACGGCCGGCCTGAGCCGCCGTCGGAGAAAGGAGCACGCCGCATGAGTCCCACCGCGGCCCAGCCGTACACCTATCGCAGGAAGGAACTGACGGAACCCGACTGGAAGCGCTTCCCGGGCTGGCGCGACACCACCCGCGCCGACTGGGAGTCGCCGCAGTGGCAGCGCCTGAACTGCGTGCGCAACGCGAAGCAGTTGCGTTCCGTGCTGGGCGACCTCGTCGGTGACTCCTTCTACGCCGACCTGGAGCGCGACCGGGCCGAGCGGGCCACCATGTCCGTCCTGCTGCCGCCCCAGATGCTGAACACGATGGCGAGTGGGGTGCCGGTCGCGGGGGCCGGCAGCCTGACCGACGCCTTCTACGCGGACCCGGTGCGCCGGTACATGCTGCCCGTCTTCTCCGACCGGCGCGCCGACTGGCCGTCGCACCCGCGAGCGTCACGGGACGCCCTGCACGAGCAGGAGATGTGGGCGGTGGAGGGCCTGACCCACCGTTATCCCACGAAGGTCCTCGCCGAGATCGTCGCGACCTGCCCGCAGTACTGCGGGCACTGCACCCGCATGGATCTGGTCGGGCAGTCCACCCCGATGGTGAGCAAGACCCGGTTCGCCGCGAAGCCGCAGGACCGTCTGGCCGCCATGGCCGACTACCTGCGGGCCCATCCCGAGGTGCGGGACGTCGTCGTCTCCGGCGGGGACGTGGCCAACGTCCCGTGGCCCCGGCTGGAGGCCTTCGTGTCGGAGCTGCTGGACATCGACAGCGTCCGGGACATCCGGCTGGCCTCCAAGGCGCTGGTGACCCTGCCCCAGCACTGGCTGTCGGGAGAGGTCCTCACCGGCCTGGAACGCCTGGCGAAGGTCGCCCGCGACCGGGACGTCCAGATCGCCGTCCACACCCACGCCAACTCCGCCGCCTCGGTCACCCCGCTGGCCGCCCACGCCGCCCGCGCGGTCCTGGAAACCGGCATCCGCGACGTACGCAACCAGGGCGTCCTGATGCACGGCGTCAACGACACCCCCGAGCAGCTGCTCGACCTCTGCTTCGCCCTGCTCGACGGCGCGGGCATCGTGCCGTACTACTTCTACCTCTGCGACATGATCCCCTTCAGCGAGCACTGGCGGATACCGCTGTCCCGGGCCCAGGCCCTGCAGGACGACATCATGGGCTACCTCCCCGGGTTCGCCACGCCCAGGCTCGTGTGCGACGTGCCCTACATCGGCAAGCGGTGGGTGCACCAGGTCGCCGAATACGACCGAACGCTCGGCATCTCGTACTGGACGAAGAACTACCGCCTCCCCGGCGAAGCGCAGGACCTGCAGACGCTCACCCGCCGGCACGAATACCTGGACCCGATCCACACCCTGCCGCAGGAAGGCCGCGACTGGTGGCGCGCGGCCGTCGACGAAGGCCGAGCATGGAACTGACGACACACCACGACTTCCGCATCGCCGTACTCGACGACGCCGACGTGGCGAGCGGCGCGGCGCTCGCAAACACCGGCGACGCCGACCTCCTGCGCCTCGTCGACCCCACCCCGGAGCAGTACGAGGAGCTGACCCCCCAGGGGTTTCTCTTCAAGCCGCAGTGGCTGTTCTGGACCCGTCCCGTATACCCCACCCTCGACACGTACCTGGACACCCTCCAGCCGCGGATGCGCAGGTCCACCCGGCACGCGATACGGCGGACCGAGTCCGGCTACCGGCTGGAGGTGGAGGAGACGATCGACACCGCCCGACTGGACACCTGGTTCTCGCTGTACGAGCGGCACATCGCCTCCCTGCCCCGGGGAACCCTGTACGCCGCCGAGGACATGGAGTGGTTTCGGACCCACCCCGAGCAGGTCGTCGGCGTCTACCTGTACAGCGGCGAGCGCATGGTCGCCGGACTCATCTGCATGAAGGTGCCCCGGCACAACATGCTGCGCATGACCTACTACGCCTATGAACCGGACCACCGCGATCACGGCATCGCCCGCTTCATGTACGTCCAGGTCGGAGTGGTTGCGGCCGAGCTCGGCTACGAAGTCCTGTCTGCCGGCGCGGACCCGAACTTCTACGGCCACGACGTCGCCACCGGCCTGTATCTGTTCAAGCGGCGCCTGGGGTTCCGGGCGGACCCGCTGTGGCGCTACGAGCCGGACGACCCGCCCGTGCTGGAGAAGGTCCTGTCCCTGGACCGGTGCGAGGACCCGTCCTTCTGCGTGGGCTACGGGGACTACGACGTCCAGCGGGCCCCGCTCACCGGGTACGTCATGTCCCGCGTCCCGGGCCCCGCAACGGAACCCTTCCACGCGCCCATGCTCGCCTCCGTGGTGCCGCACCACCTTACCGACCGATGAAGGGACAACCAACCGTGCCCGGACTGCTGATCCTGGACTGGGACCCGCACTACCGCTCCTACGTCCTGGAGTCGTGCCTCGCCCTCGGCATCGAGGCACACCTGGTCATGCGCGAAGCGCCGGCCGCACTCCCCACCGGGGCCGAGCGGGTCCACGTACTGCCGGGCCTGTACGACGACCCGCTGCAGTGGGTCGATGAACTCGCCGAGTACGTAAGGCTGCACAGGCTCTCGGGCGTCTTCACGCACGAGGACGAGCTCGTCGAGCTGAGCGCCGCCCTGTGCGACGAACTCGGCTTTCCCGGGGCCTCCCTGCCGGCGGTGCGCCTGTGCATGGACAAGTCCGCCACCCGCGACCGGTTCGCCGCGGCAGGGGTCCCGGGGCCCCGCTACCGCGTGGCCTCCTCGCTCGACGAGGCGAGGCATGCGCTCGACGAGCTGACCCTTCCGGTCGTGCTGAAGCCCGTGGCCGCCTCGGGCGGCCAGGGGGTGACCCGCCTGACGGACGCGAGCGCCCTGCCCCAGGCCTGGGACTGGGCCATCGAACCGTACAGATACCTGCCGGCCGTCTACCACCGGGTCATCATCGAGGAGTTCCTCGAAGGACCCCTGGTGAGCGTCGAAGCTGCGGTCGTCGACGGCGAGGTGCACGTCATCACTGCCACGGACGGGCTCCAGACCATCGAGCCGGTAGGCCCGACCCAGTCGCGGTTCGTCTACGACGCCCTGCTCGTCCCGACCCGGCTGCCCGCCGAGGACTACGAGGCGATGGCCCACTGGACCCGCGAGGCCGTCCGGGCCCTGGGCATCCGCACCGGCATCGTCCACACCGAGTTCAAGCGGACCCCGCACGGGGTGCGCATCGTGGAGGTCAACCCGCGGCTGCCCGGTGTCTACATCCCCGAACTGGTCCACCAGGCGCTCGGCATCGACCTCGCCGGCGCGGCACTGCAACTGGCCCTCGGCCAAAACCCCGACCTGACCGAGAAGCACCACGGAGCCGCGTGTGCACGGCTCCTGTTGGCCCGCACGTCCGGACAGGTGCACGCAGTGGAGGGCGTCGATGAGGCGGCCGCCGCACCGCACGTCATCAGGGCGTGCCTCTTCGTGGCACCCGGCGACGCGGTTGCGCCGCCCCACGAGGGGAACATCGAGGTACGGCTCGGCTACGTGCTCACCGAGCACACCGATCCGCACGGCGCACTGCGGGCGGCCGACGAGGCACTCGCCCGGATGAACGTGCGGATAGAAGACCCCGAGACCGTACAGGCGGCCCCTTAGATGCCCGCCCGCGAAGGCGGGGGCGCGGACATGCGGAGGGAAGCCGATGCCCTGTTCCGGATCGTGGAGGCCGAGCGGAGCCGGCACGGGATACCGGGCCTCGCCCTGGCCGTCGTGGACGGGACGGGCGTAGTGCAAGCGCAGGGCTTCGGCCGCACCAGCGCGCAGGACGAAGCGGAGGACGTCTCGGCCACGACCCTGTTCCGGCTCGGCTCCGTCACCAAACCGCTGACGGCGACCGCGGTGCTCAGGCTGCACGACCGCGGGGTGATGGACGTCGACCGGCCCATCGTCGACGTCCTTCCCACCCTCGCCGACTGCGGCTACCCGGCGGTCGAGCGGATCACTGCGCGCATGCTCCTGGGCCACACGGCCGGGCTCCCGCACGACTTCTTCCCCACCGGCGGCGGCGCCCCGGCCGACCTTCCCGACATGGTGCTCCGGCTACTGCGGACGTACGGGCCGGTGGCCCCGCCCGGCACCGCGTACTCGTACAGCAACCCGGGCTACGATCTGGCCGGGGCCGTAGCGGCAACCGCAGCAGGGACGCCCTTCCCGCAGCTCGTCGACGAACTGGTGCTGCGCCCGCTCGGCATGGCGTCGACGACGTTCGATCCAGCCGTGGCCCTGACGCACCCGCTCGCACTCGGCCACTGGTACGGCGCCGACGGGACCCCCGTCGTGGAGCGGCAGATCGCCGACAACGTCGCGCACTACCCGTCCGGGTTCGCGCTCTCCAACGCCCTCGACATGGGCCGCTTCGCGGCGGCACACCTGGGCGCCGCCACCGGACGTCCGGACCCGCTGCTCACCGAGGAGTCGCAGCGGCTGATGCGCACCCCGCATGCCCGCCTCTTCCTCCCGGACGACACCGAGAGCACCCTCGGCTTCCACCGGTGGCGGTGGCAGGGACACCCGGTCCTCGGCCATGTGGGCGACATCTGCGGGTACGGGGCGTGGCTGGCCATGCTTCCCGACCACCGTATCGGAGCCGTGCTGCTGGCCAACGCGATACCGCCCGGCTTCGACGGAATGTCGCTGGTGCACCGGATCCTGGCAGCGTACGCCCCCGGTCCCGGCCGGTCGGGTCCCCGCCGGCCGGGTCCCGACCCCGCCGCGCGGGCGGGCGGCGCAGAACAGCGGACCGACGCGTACCCCCGCGGCGGTGCCGGCGTGTTCGTCGGCCAGGCCACTGGCCTGGTACGCCTCGCCGAGGAGGCAGGCGGCCTGACCGCGGAGATCAACGGGCGGCACCTCAGGCTCCGCCCCGCGGGGAACGGCCGCTTCGAGGGCGCCGGAGCCGGCGACGGGCCCCTCGTATCGCTGGGCTTCCCGGGAACGCGGCCGGACCGCCCTGCATACGTGATGGTCGACGGGGAACTGTGCCAGCGATTCGACGAGAGCCTGCTCGCCACACCGGAACCATCCGACCTCGCACGCTACACCGGCACGTACGCCCGCCTCGACGAGGTCACGGTCTTCGTCCGGGACGGGCAGCTCTACCTGTACTCCCAAGAGGACCTGGGCGAGTTCAGGTGCCTGCCGCTGACACGCACGATGTTCGCCTTCGAAGGAGGGATGATCGAGTTCATGGTCGATGAAACCGGTGAGGCCCGTGCCATCCGGGCCCGCAACGCCGTCACCCTCCACAGGACCGGCGCCCAGCCGGGCCCCGGCGCGACCGCAGAGGTCGGCCGGTGACCGCCTCGCTCACGACCCCGGGCACGGTGTGCGCGCCGCGGCCCGGCGATCCCCACCCCGCCGCGTTCCGACTCGATACCGCGGGCCTCCACGCCTCGGTGACAGACCCCGCCCTCACCTCCATGACGCTCCTCAACGACATCGCCGGGCGGTATCCGCAGGCCGTCTCCTTCGCGGCCGGCCGCCCCTACGAGGGCTTCTACGACACCGGCTCGCTGCCCCGCCAGTTGCGCACCTTCGAGGAGCACCTGGAGAAGGAGGCGGGTCTCGGCCCGGACGACATCCGCCGCACCTTCTTCCAGTACGGCCGCACCAAGGGGGTCATCCAGGAGCTGATTGCCCGGCATCTGGAGCTTGATGAGGCGCTGACCGTCGACACCGAGTCCATCGTGGTCACCACAGGCGCCCAGGAGGCGATGGTCCTGGTCCTCCGCGCGCTCCGCCGCGACGCGCAGGACGTCGTCCTTGCCGCCGCGCCGGCCTACGTGGGGTTCCTCGGCGCAGCGCGGCTGGTCGACATGGGCGTGAGGCCCGTGCTCGAGGGCCCGGGCGGCATCGACCTGGCCGACCTGGCCGAGCAGATCCGCCGGGCCCGGCAGGAGGGGCTGCGGCCCCGCGCCTGTTACGTCGTAACGGACTTCGCCAACCCGAGCGGCGCCAGCATGTCCCTGGAGGACCGGCAGCGGCTGGTAGACCTCGCTGATCGGGAGGACATCCTGCTCCTGGAGGACAACCCGTACGCATTCTTCCACGCCGGGATCCCCAGGCTCCCCACGCTCAAAGCCCTGGACCGAACACGGCGGGTCGTCTACTTCGGGTCGTTCTCCAAGACCGCCTACGCCGGTGCCCGCATCGGCTATGTGGTCGCCGACCAGCCTGTGACCGGGGACGGCTCGGGGGCGGTCCTCTTCGCCGACCAGCTGGCCCGTCTGAAGAGCATGCTGACGCTGAACACATCCACCGTTGCCCAGGCCGCGATCGGAGGCTTTCTCGTCGAGAACGGGTGCAGTATGGAACGCGCAACCCGGCGCGTCGCAGCCGTCTACCGGCGAAACCTGCAAGCCGTGCTCGACGGCCTCGAAGAGCGCTTCGGCAGCCGCTCCGCCTTCCGCCCGGCTGGCGCGGTCTCGTGGAACACCCCGAGCGGCGGCATGTTCGTGGTCGTCACCCTTCCTTTCGTCGCGGACGACTCGGCGCTGGAACGCTCCGCAGCGGAGTTCGGCGTGTTGTGGACCCCGATGCACCACTTCTACGGCGGCGCAGCCGGGTTCCATCAGATCCGCCTTTCCTTCAGCGTCCTCACCCTGGAGCAGATCAACGAGGGCCTCGATCGCCTCGTGTCCTTCGCCGCCGCCGGACCCCGGCTCGACTGCCGGACCATGACAGAACGAACCCCGTCACCCCCCGACCGGCCCTGACGCTGCCACCTCTCATTGAATTCCCACGGCAAGCAGGCTGACACGACCACGTGCTCGTCGCACACCGAGATCGACTCCTGCCGGGTGGGTGAGAGCATGGTGGCCGCATCGCAGCAACACCGCAGGGGAGGCCACGACCTGGGGCCCGGCAACGTGGGAGGTGATGTACCGTGGGCCCGTGCCCCTCGTGCCCCTCGTGGTCCGCATGGAGAGCAACGGCGGGGGCCGCACGGGTTGGCTGAGCCGCGACATCTACGGCCCCGAGCACGACGTGTATCCCGGGACCCGCTCCTTCCGCCTCCTCACCGACGGCGGCGTCCCCGCCCTCAACGAGGCCCAGGACCGCCCAGGCCAGGGCCTCCCTGCGAGTCGAGGCCCTCCGCGCCCTCATCCCGAGCAGGCCGCCGCGTGACGGACATGTCCCCCAGAATCAGCGCCCAAACCGCTGCTGACCTTGGAGAATCAGCAGCTGCGCGAGCGGCTTGACCAAACCTCCTCAAACGTCGTCCCGCTGACCGGCAGGCGGACCTGAAGCTCTGGTCGTGAGCTGCGGCCCATGGAGTCCCGAAACGGCCTCTTCGCCCAGCGCTCTCGGGGTGGAGCCGGCTCACCTGATGCGTACCAGGAACCGCAAGGACTGGGCGGTCGCTGACCTGCGGAGTGCCGCCGCGCTGACAGCAGCGGATGTGCACGGAAAACTCGGAGTCTCGGCCAAGGCTTACCGACGGTTCGAGCAGCAGGGGATCGTACCCGCCCAGCATCCCCTCTTCCTCGATGACCTGGCCGAGGTACTCCGCGTCCCTTACAGCGCCCTGGACCAGGCGATGGACAAGATCCCCGCCGTCTCGGACCGTCGTTCGCGCAGCGAGGAGCTGATGCGCGAGCTGGTCCAGCAGTACGTGGACGAAGACACGCGGTGGAAAGAACCACGTAGTCATGCCGGGCCCGGAGGCCAGTGGCCCCGTTGCGGAGCCGCCGAAAACATAACGGGGGGCATCCGCGCGCGTTCGGGGTCAGTCGATGAGATCCGTACGCCATTGGGCGCGGGCGGTGGACAGGAGCTGGGGAAGGGCTGTGGTCCGCTCGTCGTACTCCTGGTCGTTGACGAGGAGCTGGTAGACCTGGCCGCCGTCGCCGGCGACGAAGAGTTCGGTGCGGTGGCAGGGGGTCTCCCGCGCCGGCCAGTGGTAGTCCATCTCCACGCGCACGGCCTCCTTCCCGCCTTGTACGTCGGCGTGGGTCGCGGATTTCAGGGCCACCATTTTCGACTCTGCCGGCTTGCCGTACCAGGCGAGTTGTCCGGTGGCGGCCGACGGGGCGGTGTGACCGTTGCTGTCGTCCCGCTTCACCCCGATCACGTATCGGTCGTCAGGGGAGACCCAGGTGGACTGGAGCGCGTTGTCGACGTCCGGTTTCCATCCGTCGGGTACGGCGACGGCGAGGCGGAGCGCTTTCGCCCGGACGATGTGCCAGCCGGACGGAACCGGCGGGGGCGCCGGTTCTCCGGAGCCCGCCGGCGGCGGGGATGCCGGGGCCGAGCCTTCCGCTGGTGCGGGGTCGCCGGCAGTCGGGTCCGGCACGGCGGGTGCTGAGATCGGCTGTTCCTGCGCGGTGTCCCCTGGTGAGGAGGGACTGCCGGACGTCTCCTGCGCATCGCCGTAGTGGTTGGCGATGACGAGGACCGCGACCAGGGCCGCGAGTGCCGCCCACTGGGCGGGGGCCCGCCAGCGGCCCCGCCGTCTGGCGCGCGGGTGGGATTCCTTCGGGGTGTTCGCAGGTGCCGGGCCTGCGGCGGACGTGCCCGGCGGAGTGGGGGTCCCTGCAGTGTCATCACGCGGTCCGGCCGGAGGCGGCGTCGGGCTCGTGGAGGCGCCCGGTGTGGGGGCCTCTTGCCGCTGGGCGTGCTCGTGCGCAGTGCCGGGGGCGGGCGGTGCGGCCGGAGCGGCCGAGGGCTCATCGGAGCCCGGATCCGGTGGAGGGGCGGTCGACGGCGCGGTGGGGGCCGGGCCGGCGGTGCGGCCGGCTGTTGGTGTCGGGGCAGCGCCTGCCGCAGGTGTCTGGGGGGTGGTCGCCGCTGCGGCCGTCGCGGCCAGATGCAGGCGGCGTGCCTCCCTCAGCCGGTCGTCCCTGGTACGGCCGTCGCGGGCATAACGGTCTTCGATGATCTTGCTGAGGCGCGGTAACGGAATGATCTTCACGCCGGAGCGGTACTCGCTCCACACGCTCGGGCTCAGGCTGTAGCGCTCCGCCAGCTGCGTCCCCGTCCAGTCCGCGGTCAGCTCCCGCAGGAACCGCGCGAGCGCGTTCGCCTCGGCGGTGCGCCCTTTCAGCGGGCCCGGCTGACGCCCAGATCGGTTCACTTCTCCCCCTCCACAGCCCGGCAACCCTGCCGGAAGTTCGCGGAACTTCGCCGATGTTCGCCGTTCTTCGCCGCCTGCACCCGAGCTGACCTGCGCGAATACAAGTACGGGCCAACGAACAATCAGATCAGGTTCCAGCGTGGTGTTCCACCGCTTCCGCCAACGAGACCGGCGGAACCACCACGGCGAAGGGACCACCGTGCACCGACCGCTCGTACGCCGGCCCAAGGCGCTCGCGGCCCTGGCGGGACTGGCGATGGCCATCGGCCTGGCCGTTATCCCCGCACAGGCCCAAAGCAGTCCTGACTACCAGCGCCCCTCGACAACCGGAACCATCGGCCGCGGCGCGGCGCCCGGCGGGCCCGTCACCCGGGAGCAGGTCATCGCCCGCGCCGAGGACTGGGTCAAGGAGCGTGTCCCCTACAGCCAGGAGCACTGGTGGAAGGACGGCGCGACCGGTGGCTCCTACCGGCAGGACTGTTCCGGCTTCGTGTCCATGGCCTGGCAGCTGGGGGACAGCCACACCACCCAGTCCCTGCCTTCCGTCGCGATCCGGCTCCCCGGCTTCGGCCAGCTGGAGCCCGGCGACGCCCTGGACAACCCGGCGTCCCACGCCGTGCTGTTCGGCGGCTGGACCGACAGGGCCAAGGGCGACTTCTTCTACTACAGCGAGAGCGGCGAGAGCCTGCCCGCCCACAAGACGCACGCGAACATCCACGACAGCAAGATCGCCGACTACCCCCGCAGCTCCTACATCCCCCTGCGCTACAAGAAACTCACCACCACACCCTCCGCGCCGGCCCGGACCACGCCGACCGCCGAACCCTCGCGGCCTGCCCCACCGCGGCCCGCCACACCGCAGCCGGCCCAGCCGCTCAAGGCGAGGCCGAAGCCCGGCAGCACCGCCGAGGCGCCGAAGCCGGCCACCGCGGCACCGGGCCCCAAGGCGACCGCCGAGGCGCCGAAGCCGGCCACCGCCACGCCTGCGGCAGGCCGGGACAGCGGCCCGACGGCCGCACCCACCCTTCCTTCCACCGCCTCAGCCCCGGGCTCCAGTCCCGGCAGCGGCTGCGCGCCCGCCGGCAGGCCCTCCTTCTGGGCCTGGATCTTCAGCTTCTGACCGGTCGCCCCACAGCGGCCCCGTCACCCCGCCCCATTCATCCCGTCCACATCCCGGAAAGGGATCACCATGCACCCCGACACGCCCCGAAACGGCCGACAGGCCGCACAGCGGGCCGCCGCCCTCTGGAGCAGGCTCCACAGCGGCATCCGAATGCTGTGCCTGCTCATGATCGGCGTCATCGCCTTCGGCGTCACCGCCAGCGCCTCCCCCGCCAAACGCCAGGTCGGACGGCCCTCCGGTCCGGCACCGATCGCACTGGAGCAGATCGTCGCGGTCGGGACGTCGGTGTTCGCTCTGTCCGCCGACCATCAAGGCGTCTACGAATGGTCCGAGCACCAGGAGAACTGGCGGCGGGTGAGGGGCGCCGCGCAGAAGCTCTACGCGGGCGGCGGCAACGTCTACGCGATCGAAGCCGGCCACAGCGGAGCGGGCGACATCTCCAGGTACAACCCGAAGACCGGTGGGTGGCAGCGCATCGGTGGCCCCGGATACACCTTCGCCGCCACCTCCAAGCACCTCTACGGAGTCAGCCCCAACCAGTCCGGGCTCTGGAAGTACAGCGGCCGCGGTGACAAGTGGGACAAGGTGGGCGAGCGCTCCGAGAACCTCTACGCCGGTCCGGACGACGCCGTCTACGTGACCAACCCCGACGACAAGAAGATCTTCCGCTACGACGGAAAGTGGACTCCCGTGGGCGGCGAGGGCGCCACGTTCGCCGTCACCGACAAGAACCTCTTCGGCCTGACCCCCGACCGCGGCGCTGTCGTCGAGTACGACGCGAAGAAGAAGAGGTGGGACCCCATCAGCGGGCCTGCCGAGAGCATTTTCGCCGCCAACACCCTGTACAAGGTCATGCGTGGCACGGGCGACCTCCACAAGTACAACGGTCACCCCAACAGCTGGAACCGCATCGGCGGCCCTGCGGCCGGCTTCGCCGCCAGCGGCCACTACCTCTACCGGATCGCCGCCGACCACCGCTCCGTCCAGAGGTACAACGGCAACGGCGCGAACGACGTGTGGCGCAACCTCGGCTCCCCCGCGGTTCCGGTCACCTACACGGAGAAGACCACCCGCCTGGCCGCTCTCACGCAGCTCGGCCCGCAAGCCACCGCCGACTGGCTCCAGACCGCCGATGCACACCGCAGGGGCGAGCCGGACCCGTACGAGTTCCGCTGGACGAACAACGAATGCAACTTCCCCGCCCGGAACCGCGTCGCCGGCTACGACTTCACCACCGCCTGCGTCCGGCACGACTTCGGCTACCGCAACTACCGCGACCTGCACGGTGAGAAAGACTTCCGCTCCAACCCGAACGGCAAGGCACGCATCGACGAGATCTTCCTCCAGGACATGAACCACGTCTGCGACCAGCAGACGCGCCAGCACACCCCTGTCACCATCGCCACCTGCAAGGCAACCGCCAAAACCTTCTACGAGGGGGTCAAGTACGGGGAACCGGCCATCGCCGCGATCACCGGCGACCACGTCCCCGGACCCAAGAAATGGGTCAAGGGATTCATGGACTGGCCCGGCACAGGCCGATGAGCTGATCCGCCCCCACCGGCAGAGTGCACCCACTCTGCCGGGGGGGGGGGGCGGGCTGTCTGCCCTGCCCAGGCCCTGCCGCTCCCCCACCGGCAGCACCTGCGGCAGAGGGGCGTGGTCAGTCGTGGCGGGGAGGGGACAAGGCAGAGGCCACCGCGACGCGACCGCGGTCCCATACATGATCACCAGATGGCGGTTGCACCGGTCCCGCCCCGGCGGCTGAAGCGGGCGGTTCTGTAGCGGGCAACATGATCCATGCGCAGGTCGGGGTCGAGCTGGGTCATTAGGTACTTGCCGACGGCGCTGGCGTGGGCGGCGAAGCGGAAGTCGACCCACTCGTGGACGGCCAGGGTGATGGGCCCGTCGGCCATCTGGGTGATGTTGACCTCGCCGTAGACGTAGCGGCTGAAGTAAACGGCGGCGCCCCCGCTGTCACGCGCGAGCTGAGGGTGTGCTGAATCTCGAGGCGGGTGCCGCCGGGCAGCCTTCCACGCAACCGACATCGCTCACACCGCCCTCTACCACGCACAGGCCCTGCTCACCCCCGCAATCTTCAATCACAGCCTGCGTACCTACCGACCTGCTCACCGTGATCGCAGTGGCGGAGTCAAACTTGTGGACCGCACACTCCTCGTCCTTCCGGGGGAGGTGGATCGTCCGCGGAGTCGATGCAGGTCCGTGGGCTGCCCAGACATATTGAGGGCATGACAACCCACACAGCGCGCAGAGATACGACAGCGACGGAACGGCCGGTTCCCCGGTGGGCAGCCGTTGCGGCCCATGCGATGCCTTTGGTCGCGCTGCCTGTCTGTCTGTGGCGTCTGCCCATCGCCTTCGGCTACGGCATGGGCGGGGAGGTCCTGCCACCCTCACCCTGGAACATTCCCTACGTCGTCGGACTCAGCGTCCTGTCCGAGGTATTCGCACTGCTCAGCTTCGGCTTGGTCCGTCGGTGGGGAGAGGTTGTGCCCACCTGGATTCCCAAGCTGGGCGGCAGACGAGTACCGCCCTTCGCAGCGATCGTCCCCGCGACAATCAGTGGCCTCTTCTTCACCTCCCTGATGGTCCATTGGGCGTTCGGGGCCTTCCGCCTGGGCGGTGCTGAGGGCTTCCCGTACGCCGAGGGTTGGGACGTGCTGGCGATGACGGTCAGCGGTCTGTTCACTCTGTGGGGCCCCCTGCTGCTGGCCCTGACATTCGCGTACCACCGCCGACGTCGCTCTCGCTGAGCAGGTACGGGACTTCACGGAACTCCGGCCAGAGCCCATTGATGAGTACGCCGACACCGCTACCAGCAAGTCACCCACAGGGATGGACCGCGTCATCCCTTGGTGGTAACGGTGATCATCCACCCCCCGGAGCCTCCTACCGTCGGCACAAGCCCAACGGAAGGAAGACTCATGCGCCTGGCCTCCACCCTCCGAGCCCTCCTGGCCACCGCCGTCCTGGTCGGCGGGACCGTCATGGCCACCGCCACCCCCGCCGGCGCGGTCACCTGCCCCACCCGCGACTCCCCCAAGACCGACGCCGGAGAGGCCAGCTGGACCCTGACCTGCCGCCAGGTCGAAGGGCAGACCGCGCTCCACATCGACGGGTGGGTGGAGGACACCCGTCGCGACGCCCTGTGCGCGGTCGTCCGGATCACCCCGGAAGGACGGAAATACGCGGACGAGGTACGGGCCTGCGGCTACGGCACCCGCGTCCAGATCCACAAGTTCTACCAGGGCCGCAGCGCCATCGTGAGGCTCGCCACCAGCAGGTGACGCCCAGCACGGCGGCCGGCGAGGTGAGGTCAGGTGAGCGAAGCGGGAAAGATGCGAGGCAGCGCTGCTGCCTGGCTCTGACCGGGCCTCCCCGACCGGGATGACGGTGATCGATCCGCTCCACGGCTGAATCCACGGCGGACGCGGCGTGGCGTGGCGTCGGGATTTGTGCGGGTTGTCGGGCGATGATGGCGCGGTGCGACTTGATCACGTGTCCTATGCGGTGGCCCGCGACAGCTTCGTCTCGACCGTCCAGTGGATCGGATCGGCCCTGGGCGCCGGGTTCGTCGACGGGGGCGTGCACCCGCGATTCGGCACCCGCAATTTCATTCTCCCGCTGAGCGGCGGCACCTATGTCGAGGTCGTCACCACACTCGACCACCCCGCGGCCGACCGTGCACCCTTCGGCCAGGCGGTCGCGCGCCGCGCCGCCGAGGGCGGCGGCTGGCTCGGCTGGGTGGTCTCCGTCGACGACATCGCCCCGGTCGAGGCTCGCCTCGGCCGCACCTCGGCCGAGGGCCACCGTGTCCGCCCCGACGGGTTCGACCTGAGGTGGAAGCAGATCGGTCTGCTCGAGCTGCTGGACGACCCGCAACTTCCGTACTTCCTCCAGTGGTTGGTCCCCATCGAGGAGCGCCCGAGCGCCGACCCGCGCACCTCCACCACCATCCACGGGGTCTCCATCGCCGGCGACGCCGCCTCCATCGCCGAATTCCTGGGCGAACCGGCCGACCACCCCCTCGACAAGATCGAGGTCACCTGGGTCGAGGATGAGGAACCGGGCCTGGTCTCGATCGAGTTCGCCACCGCCCACGGCCTGGTCACGATCTGACCACCGCCCACTGGTGTCTCCTGGTCAGCGTGTGTCTCCTTGACGGGTTGGTCGGTTGGTCGGACGTGCCTGCCCGATCGGTGATCACTGATGCGATGTGGGGCCGGGGCCGGATCGGGCCATCGCGTGGAAGTACCGCACCAACTCGTCGTCCTGGCGGGAGCTGCCCGACGAGATCGGCCCGCAGACCGCCCGCAAACGCCTGAGCGGCGTGACACGGCCTCCGCCGGCGCTGCGGTCCGGCTGTCATGGGGCCCTGCGGAGCGGAACGACATCGGGAAGGCCGGTCGGCATCGACGGCCGCGCGGCTTCCGGTGCCGCCGGGAGAGCGACGACGGTACGGGCCGCGGGACCTTGCGCCCGGCGGCCGACCGCCCAGGCCGCTCGGGTCGGTCAGCGGCGTACCCGATAGCGCAGGTGGAGCACCCGGTTGCCCTGGATCACCACGGCAGGATCCTCCAACAGGTGCTGCGCCCGGACCGACCCGATGTAGCGCTTGCCGGACATCGGCCGGGGGCCGGGGCGGTGGGCCGGACGCCGGCCCTGAGCGCCTGGGCCGGCCCCGCACCGGCCCGCCCGAACCGCTCAGGCGGATCGCGCCGGTGCACCCCGGTCCGGACCCGGTGACGCGCGTGAGGCCGATCACGGGGTTGGCGTCGCAGTTCCCCGAGCCCCTGATGACGAGACCGTGCCATAGGCCCGGAGGGTGTCGGCCGGGTCGCCGGGGCGGCCCCGCAGGGCGACGTCCAGGAAGGCGAGGGTGGCCGCGGCGACGACGCGCGGACCCTCGGTGCGGCCCAGGGTGCCGACGATCGAGGGAACCGGCGGCAGGTAGAGCGGGCCGTCCATGAAGGTGAGGTGCCCGGCGCCGGGGACGGTGAGCTGGTAGCTCGTCGCGGTGCTGTGCTCGAGGGCCTCGGTGAGCCGGGGCAGGTAGCGCGGATCGGTGCCGGCGGTGATCTCCTGGGTGAGCGCGAGCGCCGGCTGTTCCAGGGCGGGCGCGGTGGGGCCGTGGGGGTAGCCGTCCAGGTCGACGACGGCGTCGAACCGGCGGTCCTGCCGGGCCGCCTGCAGGGCGGCGGCTCCGCCCAGGGAGTGGCCGGCCGCCGCGGCGCGGCCGGTGTCCAGGCGTCCGGTCAGCGGGTCGGCGGTCTCACCTCGGTCCAGTCGCTCCAGCTGGGTGAGGACGAAGCCGAGGTCGGCGGCCCGGACGGCGGTCCAGCCGGCGGCCAGATCCTCGTCCCTGTCGCGGTCCCCGGAGGAGGCGGTCGTGGTGCGGATCGTGCGGCCGTCGGCGAGGACGACGACGGTGGAGTCGTACGGGTGGTCGAGGGCGGCGACCAGGTAGCCGTGGCTGGCCAGCTCCTCCGCCCAGGCGGTGTTCTGGGAGCGCACCCCGCCCGACCCCGGGGAGAAGAGGACGACCGGGAACCGCTCTGCCCCGCCGGCCACCGGGGCGTCGACGACCGCGTGGCTGCGGGCCCTCGGGACGCCGTCGACCAGGAAACCGGGCAGGCCGACCCCGTCGGCGAGGGCCCGGGAGACGGTCCGCGCCTCGTCCTGCGTGCGTCCCAGGTACTGGGCCCGGGGGACGTCCGCAGGGCTCTTCTGCGCCGGGTACCAGAGCTGGACCACGACCGTGCGCCGGTCGTCCGGATCGGCGGTGAAGCCCTCGGGGCGGAGCGGGTCGGTCCACTGCACCACCCGGGTGCCGACCGCGAAGTCGCCCGTCGGCTCGGGGAAGACGGGTACGGGGAAGGCCCAGGCGGCCACCGGGCCGGTGGCGATCAGGCCGGCGCAGGCCAGCGTTCCGGGCAGGGCCAGCCACCAGCGGGCCCGCCGCGCCGGCCGGCCGGTACGGCGCCGCAGCAGGGGCGGGAGGGCGAACGCCGAGGCGACGGCGGCAGCGGCCAGGACCGGAAGCATCTGCCAGCGGATCCCCACGATGCCCAGCACGATCGCCGACGGTACGAGGACCGACGCGGCCGCGACGGTGCCGGGCCGGCGGGCGGCCGGGGGGAGCCAGCGCGCCAGCAGCAGCGCGACGGCGCCCAGTAGGACGAGGACTTCCGGAAGGGACAGGGACAGGGACACGGACGGCCCCGGGATGGTTTCGGTCACCCGGCCATGCTCGGCGCCGGGCCCGCGCCGCCGCATCGGCCCCGGGTCGCCGCCGATTGCGACCGGGGTGGCAACCGGGGCGGGCCGCGGTGCGACCGGCGTGGCAACCGGGCACCCCGGACCGGCGGCCGGCCTGCGACCGTGGGAGGTGGTGGGTGTCCTCCTGTGGTCGTACCCCGGCACATTGCACTCCGACGCCGGGCTCATGCGCGGCGCGGACACGCGTCCTAGGCTGCGGCTGTACGCGGTGGCGGCCCCGGCCGGGCCGCCACGACGACCGATCGGCGGAGAGGTGTGACGGTGCGCCACTGGGACCGGGTACCGCCCCTGGTGTGGGACTCGGTGCTGCCGGCGCTGCTCCTGCTCAACGTCGTGACCACGTACCCGGCCCGGGAGCTGCGGGTGGCGGCGGCGCTCACCGCCGCCCTGGCGCTGCCCCTGGTGTGGCGGCGCCGGGCCCCGCTCGCGGTGTTCGCCGCCGTGGTGGCCGCGGCCTTCGTCCAGTGGCTGGTGGACGTCCAACTGCCCGCGGACATCGCCCTGCTGGTGGCCCTGTACACGGCGGCCGCGCACACGGGCCGGCGCGGCACGCTGCTCGCCGCCGCCGTCGTGGAGGGCGGGGCCGTACTGGCCTGCCTGCGCTGGGCATCGAACGGCGCGTTCCTGACCCCGTTCGTCGCGCTGTCCGCGATGGTGGTCGCCGCCGCCGTCCTCGGGGTGAACGTGCGGACCGGCCGGGCCTACCTCGCGGCCGTGCAGGAGCGGGCCGAGCGGCTGGCGCTTCACCAGGAGCAGCAGGCGCTGCTGGCCGTCGCCGAGGAGCGGGCCCGGATCACCCGCGAGATGCACGACGTCGTCACCCACAACCTGTCCGTCATGGTCGCGCTCACCGACGCCGCCGTGTACGCGCAGCACAGGTCCCCGGACCGGGCCACCGCCGCGATGCTGCAGATCTCCGAGACGGGCCGGCAGGCCCTCACCGACATGCGGCGCTCGTTGGGCGTCCTGCGGGCCGACGAACCGGACGCCGAGCGCCACCCGCTGCCCGGCATCGCCCAGCTGGCGGCGCTCGCCGGCCAGATGGCCGCCGCCGGGCTGCCGACCGGCCTGGAGGTCCGCGGCGGCCACGCCCATGTGCCGGCCACCGCACAACTCACCGTCTACCGCCTGGTGCAGGAAGCGTTGACCAACACCCTCAAGCACACCCCCGCCGGCACCCGCGCGACGGTCCTGGTCGAGTGCACGGCCGGGAGCATCGGCGTGGAGGTCACCGACAGCGGCCCCCGCCCGGCGCTTCCCGCCCCCGCACCGTCCGGCCACGGCATCCCCGGCATGCGCGAGCGCGCGGCCGCCTACGGGGGGACGCTGCGGGCCGGACCGCTTCCGGGCGGCGGCTGGGGCGTACGGACCCGGCTCCTGCTCAACAGCGGTGGGGCGGGCGCCGTATGACGATCCGCATCGTGATCGCCGACGACGAGGCGCTGCTCCGGATGGCCTTCGGCACGATCCTGGAGGCCCAGCCCGACATGTCGCCGGTCGGCGAGGCCGCGGACGGCGCCGAGGCCGTCCGTCTCGCCCGGGAGCTGCGGCCCGACGTCGTACTGATGGACGTCCGGATGCCCGGGACGGACGGGATCGAGGCGACCCGGCAGGTCGTCGAGGTCTCGCCGGGGAGCAGGGTGCTGATCCTGACCACCTTCGACCTGGACGCGTACGCCTTCGCCGCGCTCGGCGCCGGGGCCTCGGGCTTCCTGCTGAAGAACACCCGGCCCGAGGAACTGCTCACCGCGATCCGCAACGTCGCGGCGGGCGACGCGGTGCTCTCCCCGCGGATCACCCGGCGCCTGCTGGAGGACTTCCGTCCGCACCTGGCCGACGGGGGCACCACCGTCCGCGACGAGCGGCTGGACCGGCTCAGCTCCCGGGAGCGGGAGGTGCTCGTCGAGGTCGGTCGCGGCCTCTCCAACGCCGAGATCGCGGCCGCCCTGTCCCTCGCGGAGGCGACCGTGAAGTCCCATCTGGGGCGGATCCTGCTCAAGCTGGAACTCCGCGACCGGATCCAGGCCGTGGTCTTCGCCCACGAGAACCGCCTGGTCCCCCCGGCCTGACGCCGGCCGGGGGCTCAAGCGACGAACGGCGGCACTGCGGTCGACGTCATCCGGGTCCCGCGCGACCGCGGCCTCGTCCCGGTCCCCGGCCCGCCGCGTCGTCGGTGCCGCGGCCCAGGGGGTGTCTGGTGTGCCCCGCTTCAGCGCCACGCAGCCGGTGCCGGTCACGCTGCGGGCGGCGGGTGTGCCGCCCGCCGCCCGTCTGCGTGAGGATGCCTGATGACCGAGCCCGTCGCGTTCCCCAAGGACCGCACGTGCCCCTACCACCCGCCGGCCGCCTACGACCCGCTCCGGGGCGGCGCCCCGCTCAAGCGGGTGACGTTCTTCGACGGCCGCTCGGTGTGGGCGGTGACCGGACACGCCGCCGCGAGGGCGCTGCTGGGGGACGCGCGGCTGTCCAGCGACAGCGAGAACGAGGCGTTCCCCGTGCCCTCCGAGCGCTACGTCGGGCTGCTGCGCCGACGCACGCCGCTGCTGGGCGTCGACGACCCCGAGCACAACCGCCAGCGCCGGCTCCTGATCCCGAGCTTCACGCTCAAGCGCACCCACGCGATGCGTCCGCGGATCCAGGAGATCGTCGACCAGCTGATCGACGACATGATCGCCAAGGGCCCGAAGGCGGAACTGGTGGGCGACTTCGCCCTGCCGATGCCGTCGAAGGTCATCTGCTCGATGCTCGGCGTGCCGTACGCGGACCACTCCTTCTTCGAGGAGCAGTCGCGCCGGCTGCTGCGCGGCCCCGAGCTGTCCGATGTGGAGGACGCGAGGGACCGGCTGGAGGACTACCTGCGGGCGCTGATCGAGGCCAAGCAGGCGGAGCCGGGCGAGGGCATGCTCGACGACATCATCCGCGAGCAGACGGCCGTGGGCGAGTTCGACGCCGAGGAACTGGCGGGGCTGGCGTTCATCCTGCTCATCGCCGGCCACGAGACCACGGCCAACATGGTCTCGCTGGGCGCCTACACCCTGCTGGAGCACCCCGAGCGGCTGGCCGAGCTGCGGGCGGACCCCTCGCTCGTACCGACGGCCGTCGAGGAGCTGATGAGGTACCTGTCCATCGTCGAAGGAATGCTGCGCGTCGCCCTCGACGACATCGAGATCGCGGGGGAGACGATCCGCAAGGACGACGGCGTGGTCTTCTCCCTCTCCCTCGTCAACCGCGACGAGAGCGTCTACGCCCACCCCGACGTGCTCGACTGGCAGCGCTCGGCACGCCACCACGTCGGCTTCGGCTTCGGCATCCACCAGTGCCTCGGGCAGAACCTGGCCCGCGCGGAGATGGAGATCGCCCTGGGCACCCTGATCACCCGGCTTCCCGGGCTCCGGCTGGACGCACCCGCGCAGGAGATCCCGTTCAAGCCGGGCGACACCATCCAGGGCATCGTCCAGCTCCCCGTGGCCTGGTGAGCGCCGTGCGTCCCGTCCACATCGCGATCGACACCGGCCGCTGCATCGGAGCGGGCCAGTGCGCCCTGACGGCCCCGGACGTGTTCGCCCAGGGCGACAGCGGGTTCAGCGAGGTGCTGCCCGGCCGGGAGGATGGCAACGGCAACCCCCTGGTGCGCGAAGCCGCGCGGGCCTGCCCGGTCGCGGCCATCGCGGTCCGCCTCCGCTGAGACGGCCGCCCCGCATTTGATCCGGAAGAGACGGCCTGGCTGGTGTGCGGGTGTTGCGGTCCGCGGGTGTTCCGGTCCGCGGGTGTTCCGGTCCGTCGACGCCGCTCGGGCAGAGGAATCGTCAGGGCCCGTGGATCAGATCGGCCGGGGGCGTTGATGCGGTCGTCAGGTTCGGCGGCTCGCCGCGTTGCGGACACGGCGGGTGCGTCCGTGCTCGGCCAGCAGGCCGAGGGCGGCAGGCGAGGTGACGAGCTGGGCGGCGGCGGCCGTGCGCTGGAACCAGTCGGACGCGGTCAGCAGTTCCTCGTCGGTCCAGGGCTCGTCCAGCGCGATGGACCTGAGCAGAGTCCACTCGCGCAGGCGGCGGGCGAGGAAGGCACGATCGCCGATGACCGTGGCCATCATCGTGGCCCAGGCGGGAAACCGGGGGCTGGTCAGCTGCTGGGCCGCCCGGCGTTCGAGGTGATGGTTCACGGCGCTCTCGGCCATGGCCGCGTCTTCGTCGCGAAGGACGGTGGCCAGCAGGTCGGCCTCCTCCGCCTCCGTGACGCTGTCCAAGGCCCGCAGGTATCGGGCATAGCGCCGGTGCTCGGGGGGTTCGTCGTCCTCGTGGGAGCCGGTCATGCGGCAATCACATCATTCCGCTCGACCCGCTGACCACGTTTCGGAGCAGACTCCGGCCAGGACGAGGGGGACGGGACGGGCGCCGTTCACCGAGCACCAGCGGTTCTGGGCGTCTGGGCCGGGCCGGCCGGCACAGGCCGTCAGTGGTCCGTGGGCCCGGTCCGCGCGTCGGGGCGCCCCATCCACCAGTTGCCCGGCACGGCGGGGTCGGCACTGGACCAGTACTCGACGACGGCGGACTCGAACTCGGCGGGGCTCAGGGAGCCGTCGCCGTCGCGGTCGAGGTGGCCGAAGGCCTCGTCCAGGTCGGCCTGGACGATCGCCGGGAAGTGGCTGCGCTGGAAGGCGTCGAACTCGGCCTTGCTGACGGCACCGTCGGCATCGGTGTCGGCGATGGCGAAGAACGCCCGGGCCAGCGCGCCGACGGTGGCGGCGGCGGCCTCGGGGTCGGCGGCCAGGGTGAGGGTGCTGGCGACGAACTCCCGCTTGGTCATGCGGCCGTCGGGCCCGCCGACGTGCGGGGCGTGCAGATCGCGCCAGATGGCGACGTACGCGTCGACCATGCGGGTGTGCTCGGCCGAGCCGCGGGCGTACCCGAGCTGGTCGGCGGCACGGTCGCCCATGATGACGTGGTCGGCCTCGGTCAGGGCCCCGTCGCCGTCGGTGTCCAGCAGGTCGAAGCCGTGGCTGATCTTCTCGCGCAGGATGTCCATGGCTGTCAACGTAGCGCAGCCGCCGCACGCCGAACGCCGCAGCGGCGGAGGAGCTGCGGGTATGGTGCCCGCCTTCCTGCGGTTCCGGATCGGGCGGCAGGGCCGGCACCCGCCATCACTGCGGTCCAGCAGCGTCCGGATGGGAGTGGGGCACGCGCCCTTCGGCGGCGAGCCGGCCGACCGACTGGGTGTCGGCCGCGGAGATCCACCGTCGGCTCCGGGCGCCGAGGACGCGGCCGACCTCCGACCTCCGGCTTCCGGCTTCCGGCTTCCGGCTTCCGGCTTCGGCTTCGGCTTCGGCTTCGGCTTCCGGATCGGACACGACTGCCGCGAGCCGGAGACCGGCTGTCGGTCGCCTGTCGGCGGGGAGAGCGGTTTGTCGGCCCCCTGTGAGCGGCCTCCGAGAGTGTGGGAACCGGGCACGGCCCCCGTGGATGTGCGGGTCCGCCCGCCCCTTCCACACCACTGCGAACCTCCGGGAGCCCATCATGCCGTCCTCGCCCTCCGTACCTCAGGCCCCGCGGTGGGACGTCCACCGGCTGCCTCGCGCCGACGGGAAGACCTTCCTGGTCACCGGTGGCAACGCGGGCATCGGGTACTTCATCGCCGAGCAGCTCGCCGGCACGGGGGCCACGGTCGTCCTCGGTAGCCGGGACAGAGCGAAGGCCGGAGCCGCGATGGCCTCCATCGGCTCGCGCGTCCCCGGCGCCGAGGTGAAGCACGTGCCCCTGGATCTGGCCGACCCCGCTTCGCTCGGGGCATCGGTGGACGCACTCGGGCTGGACCGCCTCGACGCCGTCGTCCACAACGCCGGCGTGGCGCTCGACCACCCACCGCGCCGCGAAACCGAGGATGGCCACGAGCTGATGTTCGCGACCAACCACCTGGGGCACTTCGCGCTGACCCATCACCTGGCTCCCCTGCTCGCGGCAACCCCGGGAAGCCGGATCGTCACCACCGGCAGCTTCGCCGCCAAGTCCGAACGTCTGGACCTCGACGATCTCCAAAGCACACACGACTACCAGCCCAAACGGGCCTATGCGCGCTCCAAGCTGGCCCAGATGCTCTTCGCCCTCGAACTCGACCGCCGTCTGCGGACCGTCGGCAGCACGACGCTGAGCGTGCTCGTCCACCCCGGCGGCGCGCTCGACTCCCTCACCCCTTCACGTCCGCCGTTCCACGTCCGCACCGCCCGTACGCGGCTGGGGCACCTACCGCTCCGCCTCGTCGTGCAGGGCAAGGACGCCGCTGCATGGCCCGCTGTCCGGGCCGTACTCGACCCGGGCGTGCACGGTGGCCAGATGCTGGGTCCCCGAGCGTTCGGGCTGCGCGGTACGCCCAGGACCGAGCCCCTCTGGAACCACTTGGCCGACACCACGACGGCGGCGAGCCTGTGGGCGGCCAGCCGCGACCTCACCGGCACCGACCCGGTCTTCACCGCACACACGAAGCCCTGGACCGGGGTGAGCGCCCCGCCGTGACGGCGTCGTCGCCGGCCTGGTCAGTCGGCTCGCAGCAGGTGCGCCAGCCGCGCCAGCGCCGCCTTGATCCGGTCCGGTGTCACTCCTTGTGCGCGCTGCTGGAGGAACACCTCCGGTGCCAGCGGCGCGAGCAGGCTGTCCGCCAGGGCCTCCGGGTCCGGGGCGCCGGACTCGCGCAGCAGGACGAGGACGTGGACGCGCCAGAAGCCGTACGCCCCGACGGTGAAGCGCTTCTCGCCGGTTTCGGCGCCCAGCACCAGGTGGCCGTGGGTGTCCAGCAGGTCGACCATGGCGGCGTAGAAGGCGGTGAGCCGCTCGTGCGGCGGCGCGCCGGGGCCCAGAGGGGGAGCGCCGCGCAGCAGTTCTTCCTGGAGGCGGCGTTCGTGCTCGTCGAGGAGGGCGGCCGCGATGGACGTGACGTCCGGGTAGCGGCGGTAGAGCGTGCCGCGCCCGATGCCGGCCGCCCGGGCGATGTCCTCCATCGTGACCGACCGCGGATCACCGGCGGCGAACAGCTCGGCGGCCGCGGTGAGCACCTTGGCCCGGTTGCGGGCGGCGTCCGCGCGTTCCCTCGTCTCCATGAGACCGCAGCCTACCGGAATAACTGGACGACCTGTCCGGTTGAGCCTCTCGTCCGGTATAACTGGACACCGCGTCCGGTTACCGTTCCGGCCGATACCGAGGGGGCCCCGCCATGACCACGTTGCTGCACCTCGACGCCAGCGCCCGCCGCCAGTCCTTCAGCCGAGAGGCCGGCGACGCCGTCGCCGCGGCCTGGCGCGCATCCCACCCGGGTGGCACCCACCTCCACCGCGACCTGGCCCAGACCCCCGTCCCGCAGATCGGCGAGGCGTGGACCGAACTGTGCGACTACGTCCTGGAACACGAGATCACCGACCCCGCCCGCTACCGGGAAGCCGTGCGTACTCCCGCGCAGCGGGCGGCCTGGGCCGTCGTCGAGCCGCTGCTGTCCGAACTCGTGGCCGCCGACGTCGTGCTGATCGCCACGCCGATGTACAACTACTCGGTCCCGGCGTCCCTGAAAGCCTGGATCGACCAGGTCACCTTCCCGCGCATGTCCCTGGCCGGACGGAGGTTCGTCGTGGCGTACGCCCGCGGCGGGGCCTACGGCCCGGGCACCCCGCGCCACCCGTACGACCACCAGGAGCGCTACCTGCGCGACTTCCTCGCCGGACACTTCGCCGTCCCGGAGGAGGCCATGACCTTCCTCGGCACCGAACTGGTCAACTCCCTCACCGATCCCGCCCTCGCCGGCCGGCGCGGAGCCCACGACGCGTCCCGCGCGGCCGCGCTGGAGGCCGCCCGCACGACAGGAGCCTCGCTGTGAACTGGCTCCTGCTCATCGCGGCCGGGCTGGTGGAGGTCGCCTGGTCGCAGAGCATCAAACCGACGGCCGGGTTCACGCGCCCGCTGCCCACGCTGCTCTGCTTCGCCCTCGCCGCCGTCGCCGTCTATCTGCTGTCCCTGGCGATGAAGGGCCTGCCGGTCGGCACGGCCTACGCCGTCTTCACCGGAATCGGCGCGGCCGGCGCCATCACCCTGGGCGTCGTGGTCCACAAGGACCCGGTGACCCCGGGCCGCCTCCTCGCCCTCGCCCTGATCATCGGCGGCGTGGCGCTGTCCCACGCGACCGCCCCGGCCGAGTGAAGAGCCCCGGCGCCGGCGCGGACCGCGCCGGCGCAGTACCCGGCCGTCAGCTCCTGACGAACCCGGATGGTTCCTGCCCACCCGCTGTTTCCGCGGGTGGGCAGGAACCAAGGAGGCATCCGTGTCAGGAGGTAACGGCGGTGATCTGCCAGGCGACCATTCCCGTGGCTCCGGAAGCCGCGGTGATCTCGATCGGCAGTTCTTCCGGGGGGTCCTGGACGGGCCGGCTCGCCGTCGCTCCGTCACACGGGACGGGTTGCGGCCGCCCCTTCTCGCCGATCGTCAGCTCCACTGTTCCTGTGCCGACACAGGCTACGGAGACCTTGTACGCCCTGCCCTTGGTGAGGGTGGAGCGGGCGTGCACGCCCTCCGGAACCCTCTCCAGACCGGATTCCACGAACTCCGGGGAATCGGGCGGGACCTTCTCCAGCAGGCCCTTGGCACGGATGCCCTGGGCTTCCTCGCTCGCCGATGCGGACGCGGTCTCGCCGCTGCAGCCGGCCGCCAGGAAGGATGAGAGAGCGAGGGCCACGACCGCGGTCAGTGGCCCACGCCGAGCTCTCAAGAGCTCGTCTCCCAGTAGTTCCACCCGACCTCCGAGGTGGGCAGCTTCGCGGTGCCGCTCTTGAGGAGCTTCTTGCCGCACCCGTCCGCGCTGGTCTCGTACTTGGCCCACTTCACGGAGTACCCCCAGGAGCCGTACTGCAGATGACCGTACTTGCCGTTGGTCACGTTCCTGCGGAACTCGTGGCCCACGGTGATCCCCGTCTCGGTTCCGATCTTCGCGCTGATCGAGACCTTGGCCTTGGCGACGATGCCGCTGACCTCGACCTCACCGCCCGCGCTGACCTCCCGCAGGACCTTCCCCGACCGCTCCACCCTGACCACCATGGTGCCTCCCGGGCCGTCCTTGAAGGACGTCCCGCCGAACTTGGCCGGCATGTGGATCCCGGTCTTCGAGGGGATCTCGAACCAGGTGCGGCGAGGGTTGTCGCACCGCTGCGCGCCCGCCTCCGAGTTGGTGGACGTCTCCGGCAGCTGCGCCAGCGAGTCGTCTTCGGGGGCGGCCGCCTCCACGGCCTCCACCGTCGGCGGCACGGACGCCGGGTCGTCGCCTGCCGCCTGCGCCGGGGACGCCAGCCCGCCGAGCAGGGCCAAGGCAAAGACCGGACCGACGGTACCGCGCACCGTGAAACGCATAATTCCCCCATGGAATAGTATTTATGAGCCACCGTCAGGTCAACGAGGTGGCCCCCTGCGACCAAGACCGTAACCGCGTTCGCGGAGGAGCGGGGGAACCGGGACGTTGTTCTGAGGAAGAATTGAGGATCATCAACTCCGCACCGCACCTGGCCACTTGGGGACCCGTGAAGAAGGCACCGCCGACCGCCCACGACCCCCGTCCCGTACGTGGTGGGCCCCCACGTCGTACGGCAGGTCCGGGCCGGGGCACCGGATCGGGGGCGGCCGGGAGGGGTGCTGCCGGGCCGTTCCGCCGACCGGCCGGGGTGGACGTGGCGCCGGAACGGATCCTCGTTGGAGCACCGGACCGGCGGCCACCTCTACCCGGCCGGCGTCCGCGGCGTCACAGCGCCCGCCCCTTCCTGCGGCCCGCCTGCGCCCAGGGCCGATCCGGCGGACCTGCCGGCCCGTCCGGCCACGTCTCCCAGGGCAGGGCCTGCCCCGCGCCGAGGATGCTGCCCATGCCCGGCCGCCCGACGCGGGCCGGGCCGCACCCCACACGACAGCCCCTCAGGAGGAACGGTGCCCGTAACCCCGGAATGCCATAAGAACGAGCCGGCCCCGAGCTCGGAATCCAGGCCGGTGCAGTCCCGGCCCAGGCACCGCGCGTGGCTGGTGGGCCTCCTGGCGGCGTGCACCGCGCTGGTGCCGGCCGTCATGCCCCAGACGGCGGAGGCCAACCCCAAGCCCAAGACGGTCAGCCGGCTCTACGTGACCAACTTCGACACCGACACGGTGACGGTGCTCAACGCCCTCACCAACGCCGTCATCACCACCGTCCCCGTGGGCGAGACGCCGACGGACGTGGCCGTGGACGCGGTCCGGGCCCGCGCCTACGTCACCAACCGCGAGAGCGACACGGTGTCGGTGATCAACACCAACAACAACTCCGTGCTCACCACCATCCCCGTCGGTGAGGCCCCGCAGCAGGTCGCCGTGGACCCGGACCGGGCCCGCGCCTACGTCACCAACGCGGCCGACAACACGGTGTCGGTCATCAACACCAACGACAACACGGTCGTCACCACCATCTCCGTCGGCACCTCCCCGTTCGGGGTGGCGGTGGACCCGGGGCGGGCCCGCGCCTACGTGGCCAACCGGGAAGACGACAACCTGTCGGTGATCAACACCGACTCGAACACGGTGGTCACCACCGTCCCCACCGGTGACGGACCGTTCGACGTGGCGGTGGACCCGGGCCGAGCCCGCGCCTACGTGGCCAACCAGAACAGCAACGACCTCTCGGTGATCAACACCGCCACGAACACCGTGGTCACCACCGTCCCCGTCGGCACCGGCCCCACCGGGGTGGCGGTGGACCCGGCCCGTGCCCGCGCCTACGTGGTGAACTTCGAGGCCGACTCGGTGACGGTCGTCAACACGGACACCAACACCGTGGTCACCACCCTCGCCGTCGGCGACGAGCCGGCCCGGGTGGCAGTCGACACCGTGCGTGCCCGCGCCTACGTCACCAACTCCGCGTCCGACACGGTCTCGGTCATCAACACCCAGACCGACCAGGTGATCGACACCTTCGCCGCCGGCGACGGCCCGGTCGGAGTGGCCGTCCTGACCGTGACCGGCAACGGCAAGGGCAAGGACAAGGACACGAAGCGTCCCTGATCAAGGGGAGGCAGGGGACCGCCGCACCGCGAGGGGTGGCGGTCCTTCCCGTTCCGGCGTGCTGACCAGGGGCTCCGGCCGTCGACGCGGTACGCGTGGCGCAGCGCGGTCAGGTGCCTTCCCCCGGGGCTGTGGGAGCAGCCGGGACCCGCGTCAGCAGCCCGTTCTCCATCGCCACGACCACCGCGCGCGTGCGGTCGCCGACGTCGAGCTTGGCGAAGATCCGGAGCAGGTGCGTCTTGACCGTGGCCTCTCCGATGAACAGCCGTCTGCCGATCTCGGCGTTGGACAGCCCGTCCGCGACCGCGCGCAGCACATCGCTCTCGCGGGCGGTGAGGGACACCCGGACCGGCCGCCGCATCCGGGCGACCAGCTGCTGCGCCACGCGCGGGGCGAGGACGGTCTCGCCGCGGGACGCGGCGTGTATGGCGTCCACGAGCTGGTCACGGGTGGCGTCCTTGAGCAGGTAGCCGGTGGCGCCGGCCTCGACGGCCCGTTCGATCTCGGTGTCGGTGTCGTACGTGGTGAGGATCAGCACCCGGGTCCGCGGGTGCGCGGCCGTGATCGCGGCGGTGGCGCCCACCCCGTCCAGTACGGGCATGCGCAGGTCGAGCAGAGCCACGTCGGGCTCCAGCCGGGAGACGAGTTCGACGGCGGCGGCGCCGTCCTCCGCCTCGCCCACGATCTCCAGGCTCGGCTCGGCGGACAGCAGGGCCACCAGTCCGGCGCGCATGACGGTGTGGTCGTCCGCCATGACAACGCGGAGGCGGCCCGCGCCGCCGTCCCGGCCGTCCGGGGTGCCCAGGGGTGTGGTGCTCACGTCGTCTCCTCGCTGTACGCCGGTATGAGGACCAGGACGCGGGTGCCGTCCCCGACCGAGCTGGTGACGGTCAGCTCCCCGCCGAACTCCGCCAGCCGGCGCCGCATCCCGTTCAGCCCGAACCCGCGGGACGCGCCGACGGCGAACCCGCGGCCGTCGTCGGTGACCTCCAGCTCGATGGCTCCCGGCTGCCGGGCCAGGACCACGCAGACCGTGGAGGCCGCCGCGTGCTTGCGGACGTTGGCCAGCGACTCCTGCGTACAGCGCAGCAGCGCGATGCGGGTCGGCTGGTCGCAGTCGACCTCGGCCAGCTCCGCCTCCACCGTCAGCCCGGTGTCCTCGGCGAACCGGTCCAGCGTGCGGCGCAGGGTCGCAGCCACCGACCCGGCGGCGGTCCCGACGGCCGGGGCGGCCCCGACCAGCACGCGGGCCTCGGCCAGGTTCTCCCGGGCCGTCTGCTCGATGGACCTCAGCTGCCGGCCGCTGCGCTCCGGGTCGGCGACGAGCCCGGAACGGGCCGCCTCCGCCAGGACGATGATCGAGGCGAAGCCCTGGGCGAGCGTGTCGTGGATCTCCCGGGCCAGCCGCTCGCGCTCCTCCGCCGCGCCCTGCCGCTTCTGGGCCTCGGCCAGTTCGGTCCGGGCCCTGGCCAGCTGGGCCCGCAGCCGGGCCCGCTCGTCGCGCAGCTCCAGCGCCCTGGGCGTGACCAGCACGGCCACGGCGCTGACCGCGTAGACGCCGATGGAGGAGACGGAGTTGCCGCCCAGGCCGGCCAGGCTCCACCCTTCCCGCAGCGTGCCGCCGACGCTGACCGCGACCGCCCCGAGACCGCTGGAGACGAGGGCGGAGCGCGCACCGTTCGCGTAGACCACGAACTGCGGGAGGACCACCAGGTAGAGGGCCCCGAAGCCGTCGCGCATCCAGGACAGCGCGCAGAGGCAGACGACCAGCAGCCCCAGGTACGCGTACCCCGTCCGCACCGGATCACCCCCGGACCGCAGACGCACCAGGACGTTCGCGGCGCCGAGCCCGGCCATCAGCGCGAGCGACCCGTAGGCCTGCGGGGCGGGTGCGTCTCCGAAGACCGTGATCACGCAGAGCAAGGCCGTGATCGCCCAGCCGAGGAGTTCCCAGCCGTGCAGCAGCCAGATCCAGTACGGGTCGCCACGCTGCGGTCGTTGCATCACGATCACCAGCGTACGGGGGCGGGCAACTCTCCTGCCGTGCACGCCCCTTCGGGGCCGGCCGCGCCTGCCGTCGGGTGGGTTGCGGCCGGCCGCCGGGGCCACCAGGAGCGCTCGCCGAGGAGCAGGAGCGCGGCGGGGAGGCTCAGCAGCCGGATGACGACCGTGTCGAGGAGGACCGCGAGGGCCAGGCAGAAGCCCATCTGCTTCATCTCGGTGAGGTGCAGTGCGACGAAGGCGCCGAAGACGGTGACCATCACGACGGCGGCGCTGGTGACCACCCTGGCGGAGGTGCCGACGCCGTGGAGGACGGCTTCGCGGTGGGGCAGGCCCGCTTCCCGTGCCTCCTTGATCCGGCTGACCACGAACATCTGGTAGTCCGTGGACAGGCCGAAGAGGATCACGAGGAGGAAGAGGGGGACGCGGGAGGCGATGGCGCCGAGCGAGTCGAAGCGGAGCAGGCCCTCGGCCCAGGTGCCCTGGAAGACCAGGACGAGCGCGCCGAGAGCGGCCGCGGCGGACAGCAGGTTGAGCAGGACGCCGAGGAGCGCGACGACCGCCGAGCGGAACGCGATCGCCATGGTGAGGAAGGACATCAGGAGCAGGGCGCCGACGACCAGGGGGAGCTTGGCGCGCTCGTCGGCAACGTAGTCCTGGCCGCGGGCGACGTCGCCGGTGACGGCGGCCTCGACTCCCGGCAGGGCGCCGACGGTGGCCGGCAGGAGGTCGGAGCGGATCCTGCCGAGGGATGCGATCGCCTCGGGGGCGGGCGCGGGATGCGCAACGGCCAGTCCGAGGACGTGGACGCGCTCGTCCCGGGAGGTGCGCAGCCGGGGCGCGGCGTTCGCGGCGAACAGCGGGTCGGCCTGGGCCCGCCGGCCGAGTTCGGTCAGGGCCCGGCGGACGTCCTCGGCCCGGGCCGGGTCGGCGCGTACCACCACCTCGTGTTCGACGAGGAGTTCGGGGAACGCGTCGGTGAGCCGGTCGTACGCCTGCATGGCGGGGATAGCCCGGGAGAAGGTGTCCTTGCCCGGGTCGACCAGCTTCATGCCGAGGGCGGGCGCGGCGAGTGCGACCAGGAACAGCACGGAGGTGGCGAGGGTGGCGACGGGGTGCTCACGGGCGGTGGTGAGGAGGGCCGTGAGGATCCGGCCGTTGCCGGGGACGTCGTCCCGGCTGCGGACGTCCTGCCGGCCGGGGACGTTCCGCTTCCTGGCCTTCAGGACGGACGCGCGCCGGCGTCCGGCGGGTGCGGGCTCGGCCGCCGGCTCGCCACGCCCGGCCCGGGCCCGCCTCTCCGCCTTGCGGGCGGCCCGCTGTCCGGTCTTCACCAGCAGGGCGGGCAGCACGGTGATCGAGCTGGCCATGGCCACGGCGACGACCAGGATGGTGCCGGTGGCGAGCGAGGAGAAGATGACGTCCGTGGCCAGGTAGAGGGTCGCGGTGGACGCGATCACGGCGAGGCCGGAGGTGACGATGGTCCGGCCGGCGGTGGCCGCGGCCAACTCCACCAGGTCCTCGGAGGTGAGGCGCCCGGCGCTGCGGGCTCGTTCCTCGCGTTCCCGCTTGAGGTAGAAGAGGGCGTAGTCGACGCCGACCGCGAGTCCGATGAGCAGGATCAGATTGGTGCCGACGCCGGCGTCGGGCAGAAGGTGTGAGACGGCCATCGACAGGCCGAGCGCGGCGGCGATCGAGGTGAGTGCCAGCAACAGCGGCACCGCGGCCATCACCACGGAGCCGAAGACGAGCAGGAGGGTGACGACGGTGATCGGGAGGGTGATGCGCTCGGAGAGCGCCAGGTCCTTGCCGCGCTGGTCGTTGACGCCCTTGCTGATCGCGGGCGATCCGGTCTCCTCCACCATCACACCGGGGTGCGCGGCGGCGGCCCGCTCGGTCTGCTCCAGCAGCGGGGCGACGCGCTTCCTGCCCTCCAGCTCGGGTCCGTGCAGGACGACACGGATCCGCAGGGCGGTGCCGTCCGCGGAGAGGAGGGGCTGCCCCACCTCGGCCACTTCGGGCAGCTTCGCCATCCGGGCCTGGACGTCACGGGCCGCGGCGTCGGCCGCCGCGCGGTCGAGCGGCCCGGATGCGGAGCGGATCAGGACGTGTTCGGTGGGTCGGCGCTGCAGGCCGCCGTCGGCGGCGATGGCCTCAGCCCGCCCCGCCTCGCCGACGCGGAAGTCCTCGGCGGTCGCGTTGCTGTTGCCGAGCGCGATGCCGGTGCCCAGGCAGAGGGCGACGAATAGGAACCAGGCGGCGATCGCACGCCACGGATGCCGGGCGCTCCAGCGCGCGGTGCGTACGGGAAGGTTTCTCATACCCGGAATGCTGGCCGCCGGGACCTTGCGGCCGGCAGCCCCGGCCGGTGGAACCGGTTGTCCACCGGCCGGTGGACAAGGCTCCGGGCGGAGACCCGAAGTGCGCAGGAGTCCCGGGCGATCGAGTTGACCTCCCCCCATGGGGGGAGCGGGGTCGTCGGGCGGGCGAACCGGTGGAGAGCCGCAGCAGGAGCGAGAGACGGCTCGCCGCCGATCACGCCGCGTCGTGGCGGGCCGGCGGGCCGTGGGGTTCGAGCTCTTCGGCAGTCAGGACGGCTGGACTTCGTCGAAGAGCGCGAGGGCTTCGGCGGGGTCCTCGCTCACGAGGCGTTCCAGACCGGCCGTCGTGATCTTCGCCCACCTGCCGGCCCGCGCCCACATCTGTTCCTCGAAGACGCGGACGGCCTCGTCCGGATCTCCGGGGGCGGTGGCGATGGACTCGGCGAGTTCGGCACCTTCCAGCATCGCCAGGTTCGCGCCCGCCCCCAAGGGGGGCATCAGGTGGGCGGCGTCGCCCAGCAGCGTCACCCCGGGGACGTGGGTCCAGGTGTGGGACACGGGCAGGACGTAGAGGGGGCGGTGGACGAAGGCGGTGCCGTGGCGGAGGAGGTCGAGGACGGGAGCGGCCCAGCCGTCGAACAGCGCCAGCAGGCTCGACCGCACGGCCTCGGCGTCGGCCGGGTCCAGGTTCGTGTGCCAGTCCAGCGGGGCGCGGAACTGGGCGTACACCTTGACGTGGCCACCGCTGTTGCGCTGGGCGACCAGGGCCCGGTTCACGCCGTACACGGCCATGGAGCCGTCGCCGGTCAACCGGGCGAGGCCGGGGTGGCGGGTGTCGACGTCGTCGAGGGAGGTCTCGACGTAGGTGACGCCGGTGTAGTGCGGTGTCACCGACGAGACCGCCGGGCGTGTCCGGGACCAGGCGCCGTCCGCGCCGACCACGAGGTCGAACGCCTCCTGTCGCCCGTCCGCGAAATGGACGAGTACGCCCTCCCTCGTCCCCGGCACCACCTGCGTCACACCCCGGCCCCACTGAACGTCGAGAGGGCCGAGCAGCAGGTCACGGAGTTGCCCGCGGTCGATCTCGGGATTGGCCCGGTCGTCCGGACGGGGTCGCCAGTCGCGCAGGACGGTGCCGTCCGTGTCCAGGATGCGCATGGCCTGCCCCTCGGGGCGGGACAGGGCCTGGAACTCCGTCAGCAGCCCTGCCTTGTGCAGCGCGAGCTGGCCCAGCCCCTCGTGCAGGTCCAGCGTGCCGCCCGGGGGGCGGGCGTCGGGGGCGGGATCGCGTTCGAGGACGGTGACGGGGCAGCCGTGGCGATGCAGGACACGGGCGAAGGTGAGGCCGGCGGGGCCGCTCCCGATCACGGCGATACGATGTCTCATGGCAATACACTGTATTTCCCCAATACGATGCATCGCAGCAGAACGGTGTGAACCATGAGTGTGTGGGACCGGCCGGAGCCGCCGACTCGCCCCGTGCCGCTCGACCGGGAGCGGGTCGTCGCCGCCGCCGTCGCGCTGGCCGACGAGGGCGGGCTGGACGGGGTGTCGTTGCGCAAGGTCGCCGCCCGGCTGAACGCCGGCCCGATGCGGCTGTACGGATACATCTCCACCAAGCAGGAGCTGTTCGACCTCATGGTGGACGAGGTCTACGCCGAGATCCTCCCCCAGGAGCAGCCCGGTGACTGGCGGGAGGCGCTGGGCACCCTCGCCCACCGCACCAGGCAGGCGGCTCTCCGGCACGAATGGCTGGCCGACCTGCTCGGCGGCCGCCCCGCCCTGGGCCCGAACGCCCTCGCCGTGGGCGAGGCCACGCTGGCCGCCCTGGACGGCCTCGCCGACATCGACACCGCCATGCGGGCGGTGGAGACCGTCAGCGCCTACTTCACCGGCGCGATCAGACGCGAGATCGCGAACCTGCGGGCCGAGCGCGCCACGGGCCTGTCGAAGCACGACTGGCAGCGCGCCTCCGGCCCGTATCTGACGGGGATGTTGGCCACCGGCCGCTTCCCGGCGCTGACCAAGGCCGTGTACGACGGCACGGACGTGGACGCCGAGACGTCCTTCGGGACCGGCCTGGACTGGGTCCTCGATGCCGTGGCGGCCAAACTCAGCGCGCCTTGATCGTTTCGAAGCGACTTCGTCGAAGGCGTGGAAAACGAGAGCGCCATCACCGCCGAGGTCCGCACCGTCCTCGAACACGCCGTCGTACGCCGCCAGGCCGTCTGTGCCACGCCGAGCCGTCGGTGTCAGGCGGGGCCGGTGGCGGGTTCGGTCGCGTAGCGGCTCATCGCCTCGATGTTGGCCCGGCGCGTCAGCGGGCGGCCGGCGGCGAGCACGTCCTGGAGGTCCCGGAAGTACTGCACGTACAGGTCGGGGGTGAAGGTGCTGAGCATGACGGCGGGCTGGTCGGCCGGGTTGGCGAAGGTGTGGGGGGTGCCGGGCGGGACCATCACGAACGTGCCCGTGGTGGCGTCGTAGTCCTCGTCCCCGACGGTGAACCGGACGGTGCCGGAGAGGACGTAGAAACCCTCGTCGTGCAGGCCGTGGAGGTGCTGCGGCGGTCCCTGGGTGTGCGGGGCGAGGACGGACTCGGCGATCGCGAGGCGGTGGCCGGTGTGGCTGCCGTCCTCCAGTACGCGCATGCGCGTGGGGCCCAGGACGATCGTCTCGCCGTCCGCGGGGCCCACCACCGACACGGTGGGGGTGGAGGCGGGGGTGTGCTGCGGGTCGCTGGTCTTCGCTTCTCGGGTCATGCTCACGAGTGCACCGCCAAGGCCCTGCCGGTGTCCAAGACCGGTCCTGCGGCGCCGATACCGCGTGGGTATCGTTGCAGCGTGGAGCTTCGCACCTTGCGCTACTTCGTGGCGGTCGCCGAGGAACTCCACTTCGGCCGGGCCGCCACCCGACTGCACATGAGCCAGCCGCCGCTGAGCCGTGCGATCAAGCAGTTGGAGGCCGAGGTCGGGGCCCTGCTCCTCGACCGCTCACCCACCGGCGTCACGCTCACTTCGGTGGGCACCGTGCTGCTCGACGAGGCACGCTCGCTGCTCGGACATGCCGACCGCGCCCGTGTACGCGTGAGCGCGGCCGCCGGCGTCGCGACGATCACCATCGGCATCCTGGGCGACGGCACCGACCCCGGAGCGTCCAGGCTGGCCGCCGCCTACCGCCGGAGGCATCCCGGCATCGACATCCGGATCCGCGACACGGACCTGACCGACCCGACGTGCGGGCTGCGCGCCGGGCTGGTCGACGTCGCCCTGACGCGGGCGCCGTTCGACGAGGCCGCCCTGACGGTGCGTACGCTGCGCACGGATCCGGTCGGCGTGGTCCTGCGCGCCGACGATCCGCTGGCCCGCCGCGTCAGCCTGCGGCTGGCCGAGCTGAGCGACCGCCGCTGGTTCCAGTTCCCCCAGGGCACCGACCCCGTCTGGCAGTCGTACTGGAACGGCGGAAGTCCCCGCGAGGGGCCGGAGGTCCGTACCGTCCACGAATGCCTGCAAGCCGTGCTGTGGAGCGGCACCGTGGGCGTGGCCCCGCTCGGACACGTCCTGCCCGCGGAGTTCACGGTGGTACCGCTGACCGACATGGCTCCGAGCCGGGTCGTCGCGGCGTGGAACCCGGGTGACACCAATCCGTTGGTCCGGTCCTTCGTCGAGATCGCGACACCCGCGTACCGCCACTGAGCACGGGCGGCGCACCCCGGGTACTACGGCACATCCGCCGCCGCTTCGGGGAGGACGACGGTGACGCGGGGGAGGAAGTAGCCGATCAGGGGGCCGAGGGTCAGGGCGATCAGGACCGTTCCGAGGCCGATCGTTCCGCCCAGGAGCCAGCCGACGGCTGCGACGGTGACCTCTATGGCGGTGCGCACCGCGGCGATCGGCAGGCCCGTCAGGCGCACGAGGCCGGTCATGATGCCGTCACGCGGCCCCGACCCGAACCGCGCGCCCAGGTAGAGCGCGTCGAAGAAGGCGAGGGCGACGAGGCCGAGGGCGAGGTAGCCGGCCTGGGCGGGCAGTCCGTGCGGGGTGGGCAGCACCGCGGCGGTGGCGTCCGCCGCGAAGCCGACGATGGCGACGTTGAGGAGCGTGCCGAGGCCGGGCAGTTCCCTCATGGGGATCCAGGCGAGGAGCACGAGGAGCGAGATCAGGTTCGTCGCCCAGCCGAAGGAGATGCCGAGCGTCCGGGCCGCGCCCTCCGTGAGGACGTTCCAGCTGGCCGCCCCGAGTCCGCTGTGGACGAGCAGCATGACGGAGGCCCCGTAGCCGGCCAGGCCGACCAGGAGCTGCGGGATGCGACGGGCCTTCCGGCCCGCCCGGATCTGCGCCGCGAAACCCATGCGGGAGGGGGCGGCGACAGAGCGAAGAGGAAGAGGAAGAGGAAGAGGAAGAGGAAGAGAAGGAGGAGGAGGTGGAAGTGTCATGTGGGACACCCTCCGTGGGATCTGGCCATCGATTCCATAGCCAGATTGGCTACGCTGGCCCGGTGAAGATCAGTTCGTACGCGACGGCCCGGATGCTGGGGACTTGGCAGGAGGGGGCCGGCCCCGCGCACCAGCGCCTCTCCGACCGGCTCCGGCTGCTCGTCCTGGACGGTCGGCTCTCCCTCGGCGCAGCCCTGCCGAGCGAACGCGACCTGGCTGCCGCCCTCGGCGTCAGCCGGACCACCGTGGGCGCCGCTTACGGCACGCTGGTCGAAGACGGGTACCTCGTCACGCGGGCCCGTGCCAGGGCCACCGTTCGGCTGCCCGACGACACCCCGGCCGAGCACGGCACCCGTACGCTCGCCGGCACCGATCCGGCGGTCATCGACCTGTCCATCGCCGCCCCGCCCGCACCCGTCGAGATCCTCCACGCCGCCTTCGCGGCCGCGCTGCAACAACTGCCGCGGCACCTGGAGAAGCACGGGTACGACCGGTACGGGACGGGGGAGCTGCGCGAGGCGGTCGCACGCTGGTACGAGCGGCGCGGCCTGCCCACCGCGCCGGATCAGATCCTGATCACCAACGGGGCGCAGCACGCGGTCGCCCTGCTGGCCCGCACCCTTCTCTCGCCCCGGGACAAGGTCCTGATCGAGCACCCCACCTACCCGCACGCGATCAAGGCCTTCACCGAAGCGCGCGCCCGCCTGGTGCCCGTGCCGGTCGTGCCGTCCGGCTGGGACGTCGAGCAGCTCCGGACGGCGGGCCGCGCCGCGGATCTCGCCTACCTGATTCCCGACTTCCACAATCCGACCGGCCTGTGCATGCCGACGGCGGTGCGCCGCAGCCTCAGGCTGACCTGCCCCACCGTCATCGACGAGACCCTGACCGATCTCGTCCTGGACGGCGGGCCGGGCCCGGAACCCTTCGCGATGCACTGCCCCGTGCCCGGGCCCGTGGTCATCAGCGTCGGCTCCCTCTCCAAGAGCGTCTGGGGCGGCTTGCGCATCGGCTGGATCCGCGCGGTCCCCTCCCTCCTGAAACGCGTCGAGCAGATCCGGCCGACGACGGACCTCGGTACCCCGGTGGTGGAGCAACTCGCCGCTGCCGTACTCCTCAACGGTGGGCAGACCCGACGGCCCGGCGCGCTCGCGCAACTGGCCGCTCAGCGGGACGCGTTGCTCCGAGCCCTCGCCGAGCACCTGCCCGATGTCCACGCGCCCCGCACCGCCGGCGGCGTGACGCTCTGGGCGACCTTCCCCGAGCCCGTGAGCTCCCGGCTGGCGGCCGTCGCGCCCGACCACGGAGTGGTCATCGCGGCCGGCCCGCGGTTCGGGATCGGCGGCGGGTTCGAACGCAACGTCCGACTGCCGTACACGCTCCCTCCCGGCCAGCTGGCCGAGGGAGTGCGCAGGCTCGCACGGGCCGGACGAGCCCTCGGCCGCGGCGGCGCAGGCACGCACACCCCCGCGCCGGTCGCCTGAGCACGAAGCCGTCGGGTGCCGGGCAGCCCCGGGGGGGCCGCTGAAGCACGTGGGCGGCAGCGCACCGATAGCTGGTGTCTGAGGTTCTGTCACGGTGCTTTTTCGGGCATTCCTGCCCTCTGCGGCTTTACGCGCGAATCCGGACTGACTGGATGGAAATCCAGCCATGCTCGCAACGCTGGGCGACACCTGACGAACGGTCTGTATAGGTTCTGGGGCGGTTCGGGACGTCCTGCGGCGGCCCGGACCGGAAGCTCTTTCACCGGATCTGGAGGGGGAAGTCACATGGCTGACATCGATCTCGGGCTGGCAACGGACTGGACGGAGGGCGAGACTCACGGCCGCATTCAGCTGCGGCAGAACCAGGTCTACCCGACCTCGCCGAAGAAGGACGTGCTCATCAGCTCCCCGGTGAGCATCGAGCTGTCCGTGAACACGAACCACTCCTCCTCGCAGGAGGCGGACAAGATCTACTTCACGACCTACCACGGCTCCACGAAGAAGATCATCGCGGTGCTCGACTCCGACGGCAACCTGCACATAGCCGGCCGCCTGATCACCGAACAGAAGGACCTCCGCTACTAGGCCGTCCCTTCTGGGCCGATCCGCCCCAGCGGGTGGCGAGGCCGCTTCGTCGCGTGAGCCCGTTCGCCTCCCACCCGGCCGCGGCACACAGGCAGGCACACAGGCAGCTGGCGCCACGGCCGAAGGCGGCCAGGTGCGGCATCTCCACGAGATGCCGCACCCGGCTCCCGCTCGCCGTCAGCCGCGGAACCCTTCCGACAGCTCGGGCGCGGGGCTCAGGGGAGGCTGGTGAGCGGCCAGAAGCTCCGGGCGTTCCGGCGGGCGGCGGCGCGTATGTGGGTCATGGCCAGGACGGCGCTCAGGTGGGTCTTGCCCTCGGTGTACCGGACGTGGTCCTCGCAGAACCAGAGGGCGTTCTCGGGATGCCCCGCGTGTTCGAGCGGAGGCTCCATCGCGCGGAAGTACACGAGCGTGAAGGTCTCGTAGTCGCGGTCCCTCGGGGACGCGCGGCAGATCGCGCAACACGGGGGCATCACCGCTGTTCAACTCCACTCCGCCGGGAGGATCGTGGCCGTCAGCCTACGCTCGTCCCGGGGTCAGCGGCCGGACGGGGGTGGTCAGGCCGTCACGCGTTCCCCGGCCACGAACCGGTCCACGAACTCCCGGGCACGCCGGTCGAGATCGGCGTACTGCGCCTCCCGCTCGGCGCCCGCGGCCGCTTCGCCGATCAGGAGGTTCCCTTCGGCGTCGATGCGCTGCGGGCGCTCCTCCGCGTCGGTGAGGAGGCCGACGGCGGAGTGGGAGAAGCCGCAGTAGTAGGCGATGCCTTCGCTCAGGTTGGTTTCGAGGACGGTCCGCATCCCCTCCGCGACGGGGTCGTCGGCGGTGGCGCCGGCCAGGCCCAGCCACAGCATGCGCTTGCCGGCGAGGCGGGGCTTGCTGCGGCCGTAGGCGAAGCCGTAGTTCCAGACGCGGTCGATCCAGCCCTTGAGGATCGCGGGCACGCTCTGCCAGTACACCGGGAAGACGGCGACGACGACGTCGGCGTCGAGGATGCGCCGCATGTGGGCGTGCGTCTCGTCCGAGTACGGCTTCTCCCGGTTGCCCCAGTCCGGCTGGTCCGACACGTTCATGCGGGGGTCGAAGCCCTCGGCGTGAAGGTCGAGCACGTCGACGCGGTACCCGGCGGCTTCGAGCCGGGCGGCGGCACGGCGGGCCGTGTGCGCGGTGAGGGAGTCGGTGCGGTGGTGTGCGACGACCACGAGGGCCGCCCTGGCGTCGCTGCCGTGCTGCGTCACTCCCTGGCTGGGTTCGGTCCGGTTCGGTTCGATGAGTCCAGTACAGCTGCGGTGATGTGGATGATCCATGGGAGAAACGCTCCGGAACATAGGAGATCGTCTACGCTGCCCTGCGTGGACCCTTTGAGTTCCTTGCTGAGCGGTATCCGGGCCGAGGGCTCGGTCGTCAGCCACGCCGTACTGACGGCGCCCTGGACCATCCGCTTCGCCGGCGGCGCACCCCTCACCATGATCAGCGTGCTGCGCGGCGGGGGCACGCTGGTGCTGCCCGACGGCACCGAGCGGGCGGTCGGCATGGGTGATACGGCCATCGTGAGCGGTTCCGCCCCGTTCCGTCTCGTGGACGGTCCTGGCACCGTCCACGGCTCCCATACCGCGTACGAGATCGCCTGCTTCACGCCGCATGCCGAGTGCACCGGCCAGGAACTCGGCGGTATCCGCTGGGGCGCCGACTCGGAGGAGGCGACCGCTCTGATCGTGGGCGCCTACCGCGCCTCGGGCCACCGCCACGAGCGGCTGCTGCGGGCCCTGCCGCCCGTCCTGGTGGTCAAGGAGGAGGCAGAGGTCTGCGCCTGGCTGGAGACCGCCGCCGCCGACGCCGCCCAGCTCTCGGCCGGTTCGCAGGCGCTGATGGACCGGCTCCTCGACTGGGCCCTGGTGTGCACGTTGCGCAGCTGGTTCGACCAGGCCGGCGCCGACGCACCCAGCTGGTACCGGGGCCTCGCCGACCCGGTGCTCGCCCCCGCCCTGCAGGCCTTCCACGACCGGCCCGCCGAGGCCTGGACCGTGGCGTCGCTGGCCGCCCGGGCCGGCGTCTCCCGGGCGCTGTTCGCCAAGCGCTTCACCCAGCTGATGGGCCGTCCGCCCCTGGCCTACCTCACCGAATGCCGCATGGACGAGGCCGAGGCGCTCCTGACCGACACCGACCTCAGCATCGCCCAGATCGGGAGGGCCGTCGGCTACGCCGACGCCTTCGGCTTCAGTGCCGCGTTCAAGCGTCACAGGGGTCTGAGCCCCCGTACGTTCCGCGCCGCGGCGGCCTGAGGCCCAGCGGCCGCCCCGGCCCGGTGGCCGCCCGTAGCCGCCCGTAGCCGCCCACCCGGTAGTTGCTTGAAATTTTGATGGATATTGCCGTGCTGGCCGGAAATCCTTCCCCGATTTGGTGAGCAGCGCACTGATGTTTCATCATTGTGACTGAGCGTCACGTTCTGGCGCGCGTTGAGGAGACGGGGCTCCGGGGGGTCCCTCGTTCTCGCTCTCACCGCGCCCCGCCGTGGCCCCCGTCCCGTTTCCGTCACCCAGGCAAAGGCACATGTCCGCCCAGCTGCTCTCGGACCTCATACGTTTCGCCCGCCACAACTCGCCCTTCTACCAGGACCTTTACGCGTCCCTGCCGCCGCACGCCGACCGCCTCACCGACCTGCCGGTGGTCGACCAGCAGGCGTTCTGGGCGGCCAACACCCTTGACGACAACCGCGTGCTGACCGGCCCGCTCAGCGAGGCCACGGTCTACAAGACCGGCGGCACCACCGGGTCCCCCAAGTTCTCCGTCTACACGCGTGACGAGTGGCGCACGTTCGTCACCGCCTTCGGCCAGGGACTCGTGGACACGGGTCTGCGCCCGGGCCACCGCGTCGCCGACCTCTTCTACGCCGGGGAGCTGTACGCCAGCTTCCTCTTCGTCCTCGACTCGCTCGCCCACGCGCCCGTGGACAACGTCCGCCTGCCCATCGGCGGCGGCGCTCCGCTGGAGTCGACGATCCCCACGCTGCGCGATCTCGCCGCCCAGGTACTGGCCGGCACACCGACCACCCTGTGCCGGCTCGCCGAGCAGGCCGTGTCGTCCGGTGTCCGGCTCGACTCGGTGGAGTTGCTCCTCTTCGGCGGCGAGGCCCTCTTCGACGACCAGCGGCGCCTGCTGGCCACCGCGTTCCCCCGCGCCGAGGCCCGTTCCGTCGGATACGCCAGCGTCGACGCGGGCCTGCTCGGCCGGCCCGTACCCGGCTCCGACGCACGGGTGCACCGCGCCTTCACGCCCTACTCGGTCGTCGAGATCCTCGACGACTCGACCGACGAGCCCATCACCGAACCCGGCAGGCCCGGCCGGGTCGTCGTCACCAGCCTCTTCCGCCGCCTCATGCCGATCATCCGCTACCCCGCGGGCGACCGGGCCGAATGGACCGGCGACGGGCCCGGGCACTTCCGGATACTCGGCCGCGCCGAGGAAGGCGTACGGGTGGGCCCCGTCTCCCTCTACACCCAGGACGCGCAGGACGCCGTGGCCACCGCGGACACCGCGGGTGACGTGGTCGGCATGCAGCTCGTCGTCCGCCGCTGGGACGGCCGCGACGGGCTGGTGCTGCGGCTGGCGGCGGCCCCCGGTGACGACGGCCGCAAGGAACTGGCCGCGGCCGTCGTCGCGGAGCTGGAGGAGGTCCGGCCGCTGTATCCGGACAGCGTGCGCGCCGGGTTCGTGCACCCGCTGTCCGTGGAGTGGGTGCGCCACCGCGACCTCGCCGTCAACCCGCGCTCGGGCAAGCTCGTCCGGGTCCTCGACGAGAGGCCGACCGCATGACCGCCGCCCCACCCCTGGCAGAGACCACGACGGAGACCGGGACCGACCGGCGGCGCGCTCCGCTGGTCCTGCGCAACCGCGCCTTCGGCGCCGTGTGGCTCGGCCAGATCCTCACCCAGGCCGCCGTACGGATGTTCCAGGTCGGCGTGTCCTGGTGGATCGTCGCCTACGCCGTGCACGACACCCGGGGGCTCGCCTCCGGGCTGTTCATGGCCGCCTGCACACTGCCCGCCGTGGTGCTGGCGCCCGTGGTGGCCCGCGCGGTCGCCCGGTTCGCGCACCGTTCGGTGCTGCGGACCGCCGCCGCCCTGGCCGGGAGCACCTCGGGTGCCCTCGCGCTGTGGGCGTACGGCGGTGGCCCGCCGCTCGCCACCGTGTACGCCGCCGGTCTCGCCCTGGCGGCCTGCCAGGCGTTCTTCGACCCCTGCCTGACCACGTCGGTGCCCGAACTCGTCGACGACGCCGACATCGAGACCGCCACCGGCTTCGAGCTGTCCACCCAGTCCCTGGCCGGACTCGGCGGGGCGCTGCTCGGCGCCCTGACCGTCGACCGGGCCGGGGTGGCCGGGCTGGCCGCCGGCTGTGCGGCCGCCTACGCGGGCGCCGCCCTCCTCGTCGCGGGCGCCCGCTTCCGTACCGCCGGGCCGGGCGCCGGAGCCGACGCGCCGGCCCCGGCGCAGGGGCGCACGCTGCGCGGCATCCTCGGGGAACTCCCCTACGTACGGCGGATCCTGATCTGCTTCACCGCGGCGAACCTCTTCACCACCGCCGTGTTCGTCGTCATCCCCCTCTACACCCGCTCGGTCCTCGGGGGCGGTGGCGGCACCGTGGCGCTGCTGGAGGCCTCCCTGGGCACCGGCGCGCTCGTCGGCGCCTTCACCGGCGCCCGCGTGCCGGGGCGCCCCACGGTCGCCGGTGCCTACTGCCTGGGCCTGATGGCCCTCGCCCTCGCGCTGCCGGGGCTGGTCGCGCACCGTCCGGTGATCGCGGGCTGCCTGGCCGTGGCCGGCTGGTGTGCCGGGGCCGTCAGCGTCCGGTTCGTGGCCCTCTTCCAGCGGCTGGTGCCGCCGGCCGACAAGCCCGGTTTCTTCGCCGTGATGCAGGCCGTGCTGGGCGCCTCCCTGCCGGTGGCGTCCTTGGCGTTCGGCTTCGCGGGCGATTTCCTCTCCCCCAGGACGCTGTGCCTGGTGCAGGGCGTCGGACTGCTCCCCGCCGCCTGCGCGCTGGCCCTGCTGAGGTCACCCGCGTCCGCGCCGGCCGCGGCGGAACCCGCCGGAGGCGAGCGGTGAGCCCTGTCGTCACCCCCGTCATCACGCCCGCCGTCCGCTCGGACATCGCCGAGCTGCGCCAGCTCTACTACGCCGTCTACGGACCGCACTACCCGGTGGCCCTCGGCACCGACCCGGCCGAGATGGCCCGGCTCATCGAGGACCCGTACTCCCTGTGGCTCGTCGGCCGCTGCGCCGGCACCGGGGCCCTGACGGCGTCCGCCGCCATCCACGGTGAGGCGGGCAGCCGCATCGGCCGCCTGGAGGGCATCGCCGTGCACCCCGAGCACCGCTCGGCGGGCCTGGCCGCCACCCTGACCGAGGCCCTGTGCGCGGGCATGCTGGACACGGGGCGGCTGGACTCGGTGTACGCGACCGTGCGCACCGTCAGCGCCGGCCCGCAGCGCGTCGTCGCACGCAACGGCTTCCGCCCGCTGGGCATCCTGCCCAACGCGGTGGATCTCCGCAGCCGTGAGAGCCTCGCACTCTACGCGCGTCACTCCGCCGGGGTGCTGGACCGCCGGATCCCCGTCACCGAAGTGCCCGCCCCCATGCTGCCGTTGCTGCGCACCGCCGAGGCCGCGCTCGGCATCGGCTACCCCGGGGTGCGGGCCGCCACCGGCCCGCACCCGGCGCCGCCCGTGCCGCAGGGCGTCGGCGACCGGCTGGAGATGATCGAGGCGCCGGCCTTCGTACGCCGCCGCTTCCGCGAGCGTTTCCCGAGCGCCGAGGGCTGGTTCTACCCGCTGCACACCCCGAACGTGCTGCTCACTCCCGAGGACGGCCGGTTCGAGGTGTACGCCTACCTCAACCGCGCCGGCGGCTACTGCTCCCTGCTCACCGCCCACCCCGACCCGGCCGCCGCGGCCGCCTGCCTCGAACCCGTCACCCGGGCCCTGGCCCGCGCGGGCGCGGGCTACGTCGAGGCGCTGGTGCCACTCGCGCACCAGGAGGTCCTCTCGGCGTTCCTGTCCGAGGGGTTCGTCGCCGGGGCCGTCTACCCGGCGATGCGCGCGGACGGCGACGGCTTCCACGACTACGCCGTCCTGTCCCGTTCCAGCGAGCGCATCGACTTCCGCGGCGTCGCCGTCGAGCCGCCCCTCCAGCCCTATCTGGACTGCTACGTGTCGGCCTGGGCGTCGACGCACCTGCCCACACCATCCGAGGTCGCCCCATGAACCCCCATCTCGCGCCGGTCGCCGTCCCCGACCCGGCCCTCCTCCCGCACGTGCAGCAACTGTGCGACCTGACCGACCCGTACGCCTGCGGACCCGCGGAGGACGAGCTGTTCGCCGCCGCCATGGCGGAGACCAACGCCTGGCACGTCGAACGCTCCGCGTTCTTCCGCTCCCTGTACGAGGCCACTCCCCCGGCCCGGCCGTACCGGACGCCGCTCGTCCACGCGAACTTCTTCAAGCGGCACGAGGTGCTCTCCATCCCGCGCGAGGACGTCGAGCTGCACCTGACCTCCTCCGGCACCACCGGGCAGAAGTCGCAGATGTTCTTCGACCACTGGACCATCCGCTCCGCGCAGCGGATGGTCGCCCGGATCTTCGAGCGCAACGGCTGGATCACCCCCGACCAGGAGGTCAACTACCTCCTCTACAGCTACGAACCGGCCCCCTCCCTCAACCTCGGGACCGCGTTCACCGACAACTACCTGTGCGATTTCGCCCCGGCGCGCAGCGTCGCGTACGCACTGCGCAACACCGGCGGCGACCACGAGTTCGACCCCTTCGGCTGCATCGCCGCGCTGCGCCGCTTCGAGCGGGAGGACGCGCCGGTCCGCATCCTCGGCTTCCCGGCCTTCCTCTTCTTCACCCTGGAGCGGATGCGGGCCATGGGGCTCCCCCCGCTGCGCCTGCCCGAGGGCTCCCTCGTCGTCCTCGGCGGCGGCTGGAAGGGCCACGCCGACCGGCGCATCGAGAAGGAGGAGCTGTACGCCCGCGTCACCGAGCAGCTCGGCATCCCGGGCGAGCGGATCCGGGACACCTTCGGGTCGGTGGAGCACTGCATCCCGTACATCGAGTGCGACCACCACCGGCTGCACGCCCCCGTGTGGTCCCGGGTGACGATCCGCTCCACGCGCACGCTCGAACCCCTGCCGTACGGGGAGCGGGGCTATCTGCACCTCGTGTCGCCGTACATCACCTCGGTGCCGGCGCAGAGCGTGGTCATGGGCGACCTCGCCTCCCTCCAGCCGGGCGACGCCTGCGGGTGCGAGCTCCAGACCCCCTGGTTCACCGTCCACGGCCGTGCCGGGGTGAGCCGCAACCGCAGCTGCGCGGTGGCCGCAGCGGAACTGATGAAGGGCATGGCGTGACCGTGACGGAGACCATGACCACGGCCTCGGCCTCGGCCGAGACCTCGGCCGAGACCTCGACGTCGTACGAGCAGCACGGCGACGGCGGCGCGCACCACTACTGGCAGGGTGCCTTCATCGGCGACGAGGAGGCCGGGCGGCGCCTCGCCGGCCTGCCGGCCGCCGTCGAGGCCGCGCTGGCCACGGTGCTGGAGACCGAGACCGTGCTGGCCGCCTGCGACGCCCTCGCCACCGCCCTGTGCGACGCGGCCCACCCGGTACGCGCCCGGCTCGCCGCGCACCTGCCCGCCGGAGAGGACCCGGCCCTCCTGGCCGAGCTCGGCGGCCTGCTGGGCCGGCGGGAGCTGACCCGCAAGCTGCGCCGCGAACTCGGCGGCGCGGCTCCCGGCCGGCTGGACCGGGCCGATCCGCGCGAGACGGTCTACGAGGCGTGGGCGCCGGTCGGCCTGGTGGCCCACATCGCCCCCGGCAACGCGGCGACGGTCGCGCCGCTGAGCATCGTCGAGGGGCTGCTCGCCGGGAACGTCAACGTCCTCAAGACCAGCAGCGCCGACACCCTCTTCACCCAGCACCTGATGGCCGAGCTCGCGGCCCTCGATCCCAGCGGCGCGCTGGCCGCACGGGTCGTCGTCCTGCGCTTCCCGTCCTCCCGGCAGGAGTGGCTGCGCCTGATGTGCGCGCCCGCGGACGCCGTCGCCGTGTGGGGCGGGGAAGGCGCCGTCGAAGGGGTGGCGGCCCATGTGCCGGCCGGATGCCGGCTGGTGGAGTGGGGACACCGGATCTCCTTCGCCTACCTGACGGCCGACGCCTGGTCGGACGCCGGCACGCTCGACGCCCTCGCGGACGACGTGTGCCTGCACGAGCAGCAGGCCTGTTCCAGCCCCCAGGTGGTCTACCTCGACACCGAGGACGAGAACGAGGTGTTCGCCTTCGCCGAGCGTTTCGCCTCGGTCCTCGCGACCCGCCCGCCGGCCGCCGGCGCCGCTTCGGCGGGCGAACCGGACCCCGCCGAGGCCGCCGAGCTGACCACCACCGAGCTGATGGCCCGGCTGGAGGAACACCTCAACCTGACCCGTGTGTTCGCCGCGCCCGACGGCTCGTGGCGGGTCATGGCCGACACCCGGTCGCCGCTGACGGCCTCGCCGCTGCACCGCAGCGTGTGGGTCAAGCCGCTGCCCCGCGGGCGGATGATCGCCACCCTGCGCCCGATGCGCCGCTACCTGCAGACGGCGGGCCTCGCGGCCAGCCGGTCCGACATCGCCGAGCTCTCCCGCACCGCCCTGGCCGCGGGCGTCACCCGTGTCACGCCGGTCGGCGCCATGCTGGAGAGCTACGCGGGCGAGCCGCACGACGGCGTCTACGCCCTCCAGCGCTACAGCCGCCGCGTCGCGGTCCAGGCCGACCCGGACCGGTTCGCCACCACCGCCTGCCTCGACGACCTGGTCCGGCCCGTCGTCCTGCCGCCGCCGACCGGCCCGCTGCTGGGCAAGGAGGACGTGCAGGAACCGGCCCGGGAACTGTCCCGGGCCGATGCGGAACTCTTCTTCCGCAGCGGCGGCAGCACGGGCGCTCCCGCCCTGTCGGTGTTCAGCTACGACGACTACGACACCCAGATGCACGCCGCCGCCCGCGGCCTGCTCGCGGCCGGCTACGACCCGGTCGGTGACCGCACCGCCAACCTCTTCTACTGCGGCGGCATGTACGGCAGCTTCATCAGCTTCTTCTCCGTATTGGAACGGCTCGGCGGGGTGCAGCTGCCGCTGTCGGCCGGACCCGACCACCGGGCGACGGCTCGGGCGCTGATCGACCACGGGGCCGACACCCTCTTCGGGATGCCCTCCTACCTGTGGCAGCTGCTGCACGCGGAGGCGGACGCGCTGCGCGCGTACGGGGGCCTGCGCAAGGTCTTCTACGGCGGCGAGCACTTCACGCGGGAGCAGCAGCGCACGCTGCGGGAGGAGTTCGGCATCGAGACCGTCCGCTCGATCACCTACGGCAGCACCGACCTCGGCCCGCTGGGCTACCAGTGCACGGACAGCTCCGGTGGCGTCCACCACCTGCACGCCGACCTCCACACGATGGAGATCGTGGACCTGGCCGAGGACCGGCCGGTGGCCCCGGGCGAGACGGGCCGGCTGGTCTTCACCACGCACGCCCGGCGCGGCCAGCAGCTGGGCCGGTACCTGATAGGCGACCTCGGCCGGGAGGTCCCGGGCCGCTGCCCCTGTGGCCGGCAGGCGCCCCGCTTCGAGCTGATGGGGCGCACCGGCGACGTGATGCGGGTGGCGACGTACTTCCTCAATCACCGCCGCTTCCTGGCCATGGCCGAGGAACAGGGCGGCCACCGGGGTGAGCTGCAGATCAGGCTCGACCGTACGGACGCGCGCGAGCGGCTGACCGTACGGGTGGAGCAGGGGCCGGCGACGGACCCGGAGGGGATGCGGGAGGTCTTCCTGTCCGGCTACCCGGAGCTCCGCTCGGCGGTGTCGGAGCAGCTGCTGGACCTGGTGGTCGAGGCGGTCGACGGCGCCTCGCTGGACCGCAGCCCGGCCAGCGGCAAGCTCCTCGCGGTGGTGGACGCTCGCCGCTAGGGCGTGGCCTCACGGGCGGCGCGGGTGTGCTCCGGCCCTGGTCCGACGACCGGGGCCGGAGGACACCACGCCACCGCCAGGGGCCCGGTCGTCAGCCCGCCAGCTTGTACGCGCCCGGCGCGGACTTGTAGGGGGCGAAGTCCGTGTTGTCCTTGCAGCCGAGCTGCTGCCAGGTCTTCTCGTTGGTGACCGGGTCCGTGGCCGTCAGGCGGTACTTGCACGCGCCCTTGATGAAGTTGCCCCGCACGCCGCCGGGAAAGTCGATCTCCTTGTTCCACAGGTAGGGCGACTGGTAGTTGTTCACCCGCGCCGTGGCGTTGACGTCGATACCGCCCGGCGCGTAGATCTCGTAGACCCAGCCCGTCTTCTCCGCCCCGTACGTCGCGAACCGCTTGGCCACGCTCTCGTCGCAGCTGGTGCTGAGGTGGGCGCTGAGCTGGCCGCCGCCCTTGACGATGTACTCGGCCAGCGGAACGAGCTGGTCCCCGCGCGGGGTGAAGCCGGTCTTGAAGATCTCCTCGACGTTCTCCCGCGTGTCGCCGCGCCACAGGGCGTTCACGTCCTCGCGCCACTGCCAGCGCTCACTGGAGGCGGTGGCCGCCACGGGCCGGGCGATCTGCGTGTTCGTCGTGGTGCGCCACCAGTCCCAGGCGCGGTACTCCACGACCGGGCCGCACGGCGCGGTCGTGTCCTCGTCCGCCGCAGGCGCGGCTGCGGCCGCGGTGGACGGTGTGACGACGACGGACAGGAGGAAGGTGGCGGCGGCGAGGCGCAGCACGGCGTTCGGCATTGGATGACGACCCATCAGTCAAGTGGTCAGAGGGCGGAACCACCTCTTTATAGACGCGGGGAACGCCGGCCGGACCGCCGCAGAATGGTGATCACCCGGGCGGGTGGATCAGTCGTACCGGGAAAAGGCTTCTGCGGTCGCAATAGCCTGCGGGCATGACGATGACGAGCAAGCGGCGGGTCCTGTACCGGCAGGGCACCGGTTTCTGGCGGATGACGGCGAAGTGGGTCGTGGCCTTCGGGGCCCTGTACGCGTTGGACGGCGGGCTGCTCCGGTCGTGGGGCGACGCCCTGGTGTGGCCGATGATCGGGATCCTGCTGTGGGTTCCGTTCGGGATCGGCGTCGTCTGGTATCCGAAGAAGGACCAGCGGGTCACCCTGACGACGCGTGAACTGCGTGTACGGCGCAAGCGGCTGCCGATGGAGGAGGTGAACCTGCTGCACGTGGCGCGGCTGTGGCTGGAGGGGCGGTCGACCGCGGACGACCAGCCGGTCGTGGAGTGGATACGGCACGAGCGGGTGGTGTGGGTACCGCTGCGGGAGGGCCGGGCGTTCGGCGTGGAGTTCCGCGACCCGGCTTCGTTCGCCGAGGTCTTCGGCGCCTTCGCGGTCGCGGCGTGCGGCGGGCCGGAGACCGTCCGCGCGAGGGCGGCGGCGGAAACCTACCCGGAGCCGCGCCCGGTGTGGGGCCGCCCCGCCCGCGAAGGCGCCGCCGACGGCTCCTGGACGGACCTCCTGGACATCTTCGACTGAGGGCCGGAAGGGGGCCGACCGCGGGCGCGTTCCCCCGGTCCGTTGAGCCCGCCGGGTTCAGGTGCGTTCGTAGGCGATCTTCGCGAGCCGAACGGCCTGGCCGCGGGTCTCCTCGTCCACGATCCGAACACTGATGCGGTACTGCTCGTTGCCGCCTTCGAGCCGGTACGCGTCGGGAGCGACGCTGCCGAGCAGCTCGTCGTCCGTGTCGTAGGGGAGCCGCAGGTTGACCACGCCGTTGTGCGCGTACACGTACGCGAACGCGCCCTTCGGCGAGCCCTGGCGGCGCACCCTCAGGTAGTCCCCGTAGTCCAAGGCCGATTCGGCCTCGGCGCGCTGGCGCTTGACGCCGTGCACCTTGACGTCGGGCCAGGCGGTGGCCTCGGTGAGGAAGCCGACGAAGTGCTCGGCGGCCGGGTTGCCGCGCAGGAGTGCGCGCACCGCGGGCTGCCCCTCGTCCGCGACGCCCGGGATCTCGCCGGCGGAGGCCCCGCCCACGACGACGCCCGCGGACGGTCCGCCCCCCTGGGCGATCAGCTGCTGGATGACCTGGGATGCGTCGAGCTCCGCGGCCGTCCCCTCGAACTGAAACACAGTCAGTTTCATGACTCCCCCTCTACTTGCTGAACTATGAGCGACTCTACTCGTATTTCTCCTGAGTCAGGAAGAGTTCCGTCATCTATGCGAGAACTGGACTCGGTTATGGCCTCGCCTCGTCGGCGCGCTCGACGCTCGACTCGACGTCGGCCGGAAATGAATCACGAGGACGGGCTGTTGTCAGCGCATGTGTCCGATGACCTCATAAGACCCGGTCGGGTCCACCCCCTGCTGGCCGGCCGGTTCAGCCCGTACGAGTTCGACCCGTCGGTCAAGATCGACGACTCCACCCTCGATCTGCTGCTCGAAGCGGCCAGGTGGGCGCCTTCCGCCGGGAACTCCCAGCCCTGGGGGTTCCTCGCGACCAGACCCGGTGAGCCGGAGTACGACCGGGTGGTGGCCCATCTCGCGCCCAGTTCCGCCCGATGGGCCATGGACGCGGGGCTGTTGGTCGTCACGCTCACCCGTCGCTACGCCGAGGACTCGCAGACCCTCTACTCCGAGTTCGCCGACCACGACCTCGGTCAGGCAGTGGCCCACCTGACCATCCAGGCCCAGGCGATGGGACTGGCGTCCCATCAGTTCCGCGCCTTCGACCTCGACGCCCTCACCGAGGTACTCCGCCCGAACCCCGGCTGGGCGGTCGTCTCCATGATCGCGGTGGGCGGGGCGGCCGACGAGCCCCCGGTCGTACGGGAGCGGCGCAGCACGGCCGACCTGCGCTCCGCCCCCTGGTCCACTCCGCCGTCAGTACAGTCCGCCGAAGGCGGCCGTGATGATCTCCATGCCGCGGGCGTCCTCCTGCCGGTCCCGGTCGATCATCTGGTTCATGACGTAGGCCACCGTCATACGTGAGCCGGGGTCGCTCACGACGAGCGAACCGCCCCAGCCGCCCCAGCCGAAGGCGTCGCCGAACTTGCCGAAGCCCGCCGTCCAGCACATCGGCGTCCCCAGGACGCGGTCCTCACCGCGGAACAGCTCCTGCCACGCGGGTCGGCACCCCTCGGGGGACAGCAGCCGCACGCCGCCGGCCGTTCCCCCGTTCGCCAGCACCGAGTGCACGAGGGCGACGGAGCGGGCGTTGCCGAAGCCGTTCACCGCGGGGATCTGCGCACGGCGCCAGGGCACCGAGTTGGCGTCCTTGACCCGGACCACCGGACCGGTGACCTCCCGGGGTACGCCGTCCGGTCCGGGTGGTGCGGTGGCCGCGTACTCGTCGGTCAGGGAGGGCGGCGGGATGAGCGGTGCGAGGCGGTGGTCATGCCGGGCGGAGAGCCCGATGTGGAAGTCCGCGCCCAGCGGCCCGGCCACTTCCTGCGCGAAGAACTCGCCGAGGCTGCGGCCGGTGACGCGGCGGACGACCTCCCCGATGAGGAACCCGAAGGTGAGCGCGTGATAGCCGGCGGCCGTCCCGGGTTCCCATTCCGGGGCCCGCGCGGCCAGCCCCGCCGTCACGTACTCCCAGTCGTAGAGGTCCTCGACCGCGGTCGGCCCGGGCAGGGCCGGCAGCCCCGCGGTGTGGGAGAGCACGTGCCGTACCAGCACGTCCTCCTTGCCGGCCGCGGCGAACTCGGGCCAGTAGGCGGCGACCGGCGCGGCCAGGTCCAGATGTCCCCGGTCGGCCAGGACGAGGGCGCACAGGGCGGTCATGTTCTTGGTCGCCGAGTTCACGCCGGTGAGCGTGTCCCGCTCCCAGCGGACGGAGCGGTCCGCGTCGGCGTACCCGCCCCACAGGTCGACCACCGGCTCGCCATCGAGGTAGACGGCGACCGAGGCGCCCACGTCGGGTCCGCCGAGCGAAGCGGCGAGGGCGGCACGTACCGCGGCGAACCGCGGCTCACAGAGTCCCCTAACATCAGTCATGGCTGAAAGCCTCGGGCAACGCCGGGGTCTCCCACCCGACAGTTCCCGCACCGGTTCTGTCGGGCGAAGGAAGGGCGCGGGCGCGTGCTGGAGCGGCTGAACCAGGCGCTGGACCACCTCGAGGCCTGCCTCGAAGGGGAGGTCGACGTGGCCGAGGCCGCCCGGATCGCCGCGGTGTCGGAGTACCACTTCCGGCGGCTGTTCTCCGCGCTCGCCGGGATGCCGCTCCCGGTCTACGTGCGGCGCCGCCGGATGACGCTCGCCGGGGCCGAGGTGATGGCCGGGGAGCTGACGCTGCTCGATGTCGCGGTGCGGTACGGGTACGGCTCGGCCGAGGCGTTCTCCCGGGCGTTCCGGTCGGTGCACGGCATCGGGCCCGGCGGGGCCCGGCGCACGGGTGCGGTGCTCACGGCACAGCCGCGCATGTCCTTCCGTGTCGTCGTCGAAGGCAGTACGGCCATGCGGTACCGGATCGTGGAGAAGGGGCCGTTCCGGTTCATCGGCAGGAAGGCCCGGGTCCCGCTCGTCCACGAGGGTGTCAACGCGGCCGCCGCCGCGCATCTGGAGGGCCTGGACGAGCAGGCGGTCGTACGGATGAAGGAGCTGTCCGGCCGCCGGGAGCCGCGGGGGATCCTGTCGGCGGCGGTGTACCTGACCGACAGCCGGGAGGAGGGCGCCCTCGCGGACTACTGGATCGGCGTGGTGACCGGCCCCGAGGCGACCGCCGGGGAACCCGGCGCGCCTGGCCTCCCCGACGTCCCCGACGTTCTCGACGTCCTCGACGTACCGGCCGGGACCTGGGCGGTCTTCGACAGCCGAGGGCCCTATCCGAGCGCGCTCCAGGAACTGTGGCGGGACGTGTTCACGCAGTGGTTCCCCTCGAACCCGTACACGAGCCGGCCGGGTCCGGAGCTCCTGCGGACACAGCCGGTGGAGATCGGCGCGGAGACCCGCTCGCAGCTGTGGATCCCGGTCGAGCGGGGCAGTTGGAGCATGGGCGCCTGACGCGCGAGGACGGCGGGGCCCTCCCCCGTACGGGTCCGGTCCGTCATTCCGCCTGCGGCCGGGTGCGTCGGGCGTAGGCGCGGGCGGCGCGGGCACGGTCGCCGCAGCGGGTGGAGCACCAGTGGCGGCGGCCGTGGCGCAGCAGGTAGCGGTTGCAGGGGTGGGAGGCGCAGGCCGTGAGCCGGTCGGCGTCGGGGCTCGTGAGGAGGTCCGCCGCACTGGCCGCGAGGGTGGCGAGAGCGCGGTCGAGGATCTCGCTGGTGGGGCACGGCGTCGAGCGGTAGGGACCGTTCTTCTCGTCCCAGAGCAGCAGGGCGGCCGTGGGGGCCTTGCTCAGCGCGTCGTTGACGGCGGCCAGGGCGGCGGGCAGAGCGGGCAGACCGGCTGCGCGGGCGGCGAAAAGCGCCCTGATGTGCTCGCGCATCGAGCGCAACTGCGCCGCGCACATCTCCCGCACCCCGGCGTCGGCCGGCGCGAGGGAGTGCTCGGCGAGCCACCGGTTCACGCTCTCGGGAGTGCCGAGGAGGTCGGTGAACTGCCCTCCGGGCAGCGCGACGGCGCTGTTGACGAAGTCGAGGGCGAGGTGGTCCAGCGCCCCCGGCGCGGGCGTCGGCATGGATTCGCCAGCCGGGATCTCACTCATGGGTCTCATGGTACGCCTTGCTTCCATCCGTGAGTCACCCCTATGATCATCACGGATAACCCACAACTCATCCGTGAGGTTCTGATGGTTGACACCAGCACGCCCGCCGAGCAGATCCCCGTCCGCGTCTTCGGTGGTCCGACCGCCCTCTTCGAATACGGCGGTCTGCGGTTCCTGACCGATCCCACCTTCGACGCGCCGCGCGAGTACCCCGTGCCGGGCGGCCTGCTGACCAAGACGGCCCCCGCCTCCGCCGCGCCGGCCGACCTCGGCCGCATAGACGTGGTCCTGCTCTCCCACGACGAACACCCCGACAACCTGGACGAGTCCGGCCGCGCCCTGCTCGCCGGCGTCCCCCTGACCCTGACCACACCCGGGGGCGCGAAGCGCCTGGGGGCGGGGGCCAGGGGGCTCGCCGACTGGGAGTCGGTCGACCTCGACCGTCCCGGCGGCGGCACCGTCACGGTCACCGGCGTGCCCGCCCTCCACGGACCGGGCACGCGCGAGGAGGTCGAACCGTTCACCGGCCAGGTCGTCGGGTTCGTCCTCACCGGGCAGGACCTGCCCACGGTCTACGTCAGCGGCGACAACGCCTCCCTCGAACTGGTCGGGGAGATCGCCGAACGGTTCGGTCCGGTGGACACCGCCGTCCTGTTCGCAGGGGCCCCTCGGTTCACCCGGCTCTTCGACGGGGCGCTGATCGTCCTCGACAGCGCCCAGGCCGCCGAGGCGGCCGTGCTCCTCGGCGCCCGCCGTGTGGTGCCGGTCCACTACGACAGCTGGGGCCACTTCACCGAAGGACGAGCCGAACTGGTCGCCGCCTTCACCGACTCCGGGCTCCTCGACCGCCTGGACCTGGGCGAACGGGGCTGACGCTGCGGCCGGCTCGGTCATGCGGTGCCGCGGGCGTCGAGCCTCTTGCGTGCGGCGTCGCGCAGCACGCCCCGGCGCCGGCCCGGGCGTTCGTCCTCAGCCGGCCCAGCAGGATCCGCAGTACCTCCTCCCCCGGCTCCGGCGCCGGCTCGGCCACCGGTTCACTCGACCAGGCGGCGGGCGGGAGGCCGGTGCCGGCCGCCACCCGTTCCCGCGCGTGCTGTGGCAGGCGTACGGTCACGCGCAGGGTGGTGCCGACGGCGTGGGCGTCGGGCAGGTCCAGGCCCAGGGCGTCGGGCCGTTCGTCGCCGCGGATCTCGTCCGTGCGCCCGTACCGTTCGTACGCCTCGACCAGGTCGGTGATGAACTCCGCGGGGGCGCCGCCGAGCGGGCCGAGCCAGTGGCGGGCCACCAGGCCGCCCATGGAGTGCCCGACCACGGCGAACCGGCCGGCCCGCTCGGAGGCGCTCAGCCCGTGCAGCCGGGCGTCGACCTCGTCGCGCAGGCGCAGGGCGGCGGCGTGGGCGACACCGCGCCGGAAGTCGTAGGGGAACAGCAGCACGTTGGCGCCCGGTGTGCGGGGCCGGTCCGGGCGGCAGACGTCCACCACGGCGCCGGGCAGCGCCGCCAGCCGCGCGGTCACCGTCTCGTAGCCGGGCAGGACGGATATCCCGGGCAACAGGGTGGTGGAGCGGACCAGCCCGGTCGGAACCAGGTCCGGCGCCTCCTCGACACTGACCCGGTCCGGCTTCCAGAGCGCGCTCAGGATGCCGGGTATCCGGGCCGTCCACACGGCCTGCGGGGCCCGCTTCCCCCGGGGGCCGGGCGACGAGCACGCTGCCGCCGATGCCCGGGAGGAACACCAGAAGGTGCCGACGTGCCACGGTGCCTCACAGTGTCGGTGACGGGTGGGTGCGGCAGGGGCAGGGGCAGGGGTACGGGCCGGGCCGGGCCGGCGCGGTGCTGCTGTGATCACGACGTCGGCACCGGCCTCCCCCGACCCGGCGGGGCTGGTCCCCAGTCAGTCCTCCACCTCCGCCTGCGGCTCCGACGGGTCCGCCGACATGACCAGCTGGGTGATGGTGAAGCCGTCCGGGGTGCGGACGTCGATGCGGTACAGGCCCGGGGCCGGTGTGGTCGCCGTGGCCGTGGCGGTGCCGTCCTCCCAGGCCGGGGTGAGGGGGGTCGGGCGGGACGGGTGCTCGAGGTCCGTGAGGTGGCAGGTCAGGCCCGCGAGGGCGGCCACGTCCGTGAGGCGGAGCTTCCAGGGGCGGCCCGCCTCCACCAGGTCCGGGGCGGACAGGCCGCAGCCCGCTTCGCCCTGGGGCGGGCCGGGGTTGACGTCGTCGCGGACGATCTCGGTGACGGCTTCCAGGGCGGTCCTCGCCCTCGCCACGTCCCCGTGTTGCAGGGGCAGGTGGGTGACGATGTCGGTGAGGACCGCCGACTCCTTGTAGACGGTGCCGTCCCCGTGGACCTGGAAGTACCGGACGCGGTCCTGCCGGTCGCGGACGAAGGTGCCGTCGGAGTTCTGGCGGGCGCCGTCGAGGTGCGGCTCGACCTGGCCGCCGCTGATGGTCAGGTTCTGCCAGGTGGGCTGGTTGACGCCGACGACCGAGCGGTGCCCTGGCAGGGCGATGGTCTTCTGCCGGTGGTGGAAACGGGCCGCGTCGCGGGCCAGTTCGGCGCTGCCGCCGATGCCGGCGACGTCGCTCGGCGTGAGGTGGCGTACGTCGTCCCCCGCGCGCACGCCGCGATACTGCGGCAGCAGGTCGTGCAGGCCCGGCATGGTGGCGCACATGGCACGGAGCTTGCGGTGCGGGAGCCGTACGGGCGTACCGCGGCCGGTGGCGAGGATGACGGCGGCCTTCACCGAGCCCTGGAAGGGCGTGCCGAGGGTGATGACGCCGCGGGTGTCGCCCTGGAGGTCGCCGTCGTGGCCGGGGTCGAGGGCCGCGCGGGTGACGAGCCCGCCCATGGAGTGCGCGACGAAGACCAGCCGCCCCTCCCGCTGGTCGACGCGGTGCCGGCGCGCCTCGGCGTGGGCGGGGTGGCGGCGCCACTCGGTCAGGTGGATGCGCGCCGCGTCGGCCAGGAGACGGCCGTTGACGGCGATCGGGAGCCGCCAGTCGTAGGCGAACTCCAGGATCGCGGCGTCGTCGGCGACGCTGGTGCGGATCGTGTCGACCAGGTCCGTGTACGGCTCGCTCCCGGCGAGGTACGGGGTCCAGGCGGAGTGCCTGAGGAGGCCGGTCGCCTTGATGCGGCCGGTCTTGCCCGCCAGTTCGTCCTCGGTCATGGTCAGGGACTTCAGGCCCGAGGGCAGGGTCCATGCCTTGAGCAGCCAGGAGATGCCGCCGATGCCCCAGACGTCCTTGCCCGTCGTCGTGTCGTGCAGGGTGCTGCCCATGATGCCGGGTACGACGACCACCGCGTCCTGGGTGACGTGGTCGGGTAAACCGTCGTCCGGGCCGCCGTACCTGTGCCGGTGCTGCTGCTGGTGCCGGTGCTGCTGCTGGTGCTGCCGCTCGTCCATGGCAGTGAAGAATAGGGACCGTGGACGGGCAGCGGGGCGAGATCGGCTTGGCCGATGCCGTGGAGGAGGCGGTGGGGGCGGCGGAGGCGGCGGAAGGGCCGTCCGCCGGGACCCTGTACGTGCTGCCCATGGAGGACGGGACCGAGGCGCTGCGGCAGGCCATCGGGGCGCAGCTGGAGGCGGTGTCCCTGTGGTGGGAGCGGCGGCCGCCGGAGGGGCCCGGCTTCCTGCGGGTGGCGCCCGGCGGGCCGGTGACGAGCCGTCATGACGTGGAGCGCTTCCTGGAGGCGACCGGCATCCGGGAGGTGGAGCCGGACGTCCCCGTGGTGCTGTACGTGACGGGCCACGGCCTGACCGGCGGCGCGGGCAGGCACTTCGCGGTCCTGAGCGGCACCGACCCCGGCCGGCTCCTGGCCACGGGGCTGCGTACGACGGAGATCGTGACCGCCGCGCTCGACTCGCACGCCCGGGACGTCCTGGTCATCGTGAACATGTGCGAGTCCGCCGCCATCGCCGGGGAACTGCTGGAGCTCGTGGAGAGCCTGCACAGCGAGCGCACCGCGCACGCCACGCTGAACGTCCTGACCACCGCGGCGCCCAAGGCGCGGGTGATGGGAGGGGAGTTCGCGCTCGTCCTGCGGCGGGCCCACGAGTGGCTGCGCACGGCCGGCGGGATCACCCGCCCGTACCTGACGATGGACGAGTTCAGCCGCGCCCTGTACCAGGCGGCGCGGGCGATCGGCAGGGAACGGGGCCGGAGGCTGTCCCTGGACTGCCGCACGCTCATGGGCGGCAAGCTGCACGTCCCCACGGCCGCCCTGCCGAACCCGGGCCACCGGCCGGAGGAGGCCGCGGTGGAGGAGAGCCGGCAGGAGGTGGCGGCGAGCCTGGAGGACCTGGGCTACTGGCTGGAGAAGGCCAGCGGCCGCACCGGCGCCGACGACCCCGGCTGGTACTTCTCCGGCCGCAGGGAGCTGAACACCGCGGTGGTGTCCTTCCTGACGGGCGCGCCCGGGGTCCTCGTCGTCACCGGCATCACCGCGAGCGGGAAGTCCGCCATCCTCGGCCGTGCGGTGACCTTGAGCGACGCGCGGTTCAGGGCCTCGGGCATGTACGCGGCGGCGGCCGGGCACTGCCCGCCGTACACCGTTCCGGACGAAGGTGCGGTGACCATCGCGGTCACCGCGCACAACCGGGAGCCGCTGGGGCTGTTGAAGGTCATCGCGCAGCGGCTGGGCGCCGCCCCGGACCCCTCGGGCAGGGACCACCTGAGCCGCTGGCAGCAGGGGCTGCGGGGGTTCCTCGACGCGCCCGGCCCGATGGTGACGGTCGTCGTCGACGCCCTGGACGAGGCGACCGACCCGGAGGCGCTGGTCCACCAGGTGCTGGTGCCGCTGGCCGGGCACCTCTCGCACCCGGCCCCCGCCGGACCGGCGCTGCCCGTGCGGCGTGGGGTGCGGCTGGTCGTCGCCGTACGCAGCAGCGACGGTGGCGGGGAGGGCGGCGGTGAGGGCGAGGGTGAGGACCAGGACCTGCTGGGGCGGCTGCGGGAGGCCTTCCCCGAGGCGGCCGTGCTGCGTACCGACGGCGAGGACATGGGCGCGGACGTCGCGGGGTACGTACGGGCCCTCCTGGACGGGGAGGGCGGCTGGGCGGGGCACGACCTGGCCGAGGTGTCGCGGACGGTGGCCGGGGCGGCCGGGCGGTCCTTCCTCGACGCGCGCGTGGCGGCGCACCAGCTGCGCGCCGAGGGGCCGCGGCTGCTGGCGGACGCCGACTGGCTGGAGCGGCTGGGCGAGGGCACGGCGGGGCTGCTGAAGGACGATCTGCTGCGGGCGGCGGAGGACGGACTGGGGGCGGACGAGGCGCTGGCACTGCTGCGCGCGACGGCCTTCGCACAGGGGCGGGGCCTCGCCTGGGGCGAGGTGTGGCCGGCCGTGGCGTCCGCCGTCGCGGGCCGTGCCGTCGAGGACGCCGACGCGAAGATCCGGGTGCTGCTGGAAGGGCGTCTGGCTGGGTATCTCACCCGTGACGTCGAAGAGGACCAGCGGGTGTACCGGCCGGCGCACGACCGGCTGGCCGCGGTCCTGCGCGCCTGGCCGGTGGGAGGCCGGGCGCCTGTGGGGGGGATGGGAATGACGGACGCTCAGGACGAACCTGCCGATAAGACCGGTGAGGCCGGTGAGGCTGAACGGGCTGGCGTGGCTGAACGGGCTGGCGTGGCTACGGGGACCGGGGCGGCGGCGGGGGGCGCGTGCGCCGACGGCGATGCCGTCGTGCACGCCCGCATCGCGGAGGCGCTCGCCGATCTGGCCGCGCCGCACACCACCGCCGCCGGCGCCGACGACGCCGGTACCGCCGCCACCGCCCCGCACCCGTACGTACGGCGCCACCTCGCGCGCCACGCCCGCCTCGGCGGGGTCCTGGACGACGCGCACGTGCCGGCCGAGGTGCTGCCCTGGCTGACCGGCAGCCCGATCCGCGGGCTGCTGGGGCCGGGCCGGGGGCGGGAGGGCCGGCTGTGGCTGGAGGCGTGGGCGGCGGTGGAGCCGTACCTGCACCGGGCGGACCGCCCCTCGCGGCTGGCCAGCCTGCACCTGGCGTACACGGCGCTGCGCCACCCCGGGCTCCCGCGCCCGCGTACGCCGGGGGACGCGGCACCGCTGGCGGTGCTGTGGTCCCGGTGGGCGCCGCCGGTGAACGTCCTGGCCGCCCTCCCCACCACCGTGCGCTCCCTGGCGGCGGTGCCGGCACCCGACGGGCGCCCCGCCCTCGCGGCCGGCGACGACGAGGGCCGCATCGAACTGATCGACGCCGTCGAGGGCACGGCCGTCCGCGAGCCGATCGGCGCGCACGAGGGATCCGTACGCCACCTGCTCCTCGCCCCGCGCCCGGCGCAGTCCCCGCTGCTGGTGTCCGGCAGTACGGACGGCACCCTGCGCCTGTGGGACCCGGCGACCGGCCGCCGCCTGGACCGGGTCCACGAGCCCGGCGGGATCTGGATCGCCGACGTGTGCGCGTACCGCGACGGCGGGCACGAGCTCGCGGTGGTCTGCGTCAACGGGAACGGGGAGGTGGTCTGGTGGAACGAGCGGATGGGCGCGCTGGACCTGTTCGCCCTGCCCGGGGACACACCGCGTACGACGACCACCGCGCTGGCGGCGGTGGAGGACCCGCCCGGGCGGCCGCTGCTGGCGATCGCCGACGACGCACACCTCGTGTTCCGGGATCCGGCGGCCGGGACGGAGGTGGCCCGGTTCGAGTTCCCGGCCGACGTACGGGTACTCGCCCGGACCACGCGGCCCGGGACGGTCGCGGCCGGCCACGCGGACGGGAGCGTCACCGTCTGGGGCACCGGCGGGCCGCTCGCCACCCTCACCGGCGCCGGCGGGCCGGTGACCGGCCTGGCCGCGCTCACCCTGGGGGGCCGGGGTCACCTCGGGGACCAGGGGGAACGCCATCTCCTCGTGGCCGGGACCGGCAACCGCATCGCCGTCTGGGACATATCGCGGTGGGACACCGCGGCGAAGGAGCCGCCGGGGCTGCTGAGCGGCCACACCGCCGACGTGACGGCCCTCGCCCCGGTCGCGGTCCCGGACGGGGACACGGTCCCGGACTCGGGCTCGGACTCGGACGGGGACGGGGACGCGGAGCTGCTCGCCTCCGCCTCCGCCGACGGCACGCTCCGCCTGTGGACCCGGGAGGTCCTGGAGCGCGCGCTCACCACCGCCCGGACACCGTCCGGGCCGGCACCGACGGGCGGGGCGCTGCTCCTGCCGGAGGGGCCGGGGGACCTGCGCGGCCCGTCGTGGTTCGCGCTCAGCGGCGGCCACCCGTACATCGACGTCCGGGACATCGGCACGGGGGACGCGGTCGCGCGGATCGACACCGGCCGGCCGGCGTCCGCGCTGGCCTGGGCCCTGCGGCGGGAGGGGCGCGTCCTGGTGTCGGCCGGGGACGGAGACCACGGCATCCGGCTCTGGGACGCGGGGACCCGGCAGGCCCTGCCGGACGTCCTCGAAGGGCACTTCCTCCCCGTCCGCGCCCTCGCCGCCTGCACCACCACGGGCGGCCGGCACCTGCTGCTGAGCGGCGGGGACGACGAGACGGTGCGGCTGTGGGACCTGGACGACCCGGGCCCGCTCGGCGAGTGGACCGGGCACGGCCTGCGGGTCCGGGCCGTGGCGGCCGCTTCGAGCGGGGAGAGCGGGGACTGGTTCGCCTCGGCCGGCTCCGACGGCACCGTACGGCTGTGGGACGCGGAACACGGCCCGCTGGGCGCGCCGCTGCGCTGCGACCAGGGCCTGCTGCACTCCGTCGCCGTCAACCCCTGCCCGGACGGCGGGCTTCCGCCGCTGCTGGCCAGCGGTGGCGACACGGGCACGGTCCGGCTGTGGGACCTGCGCGAGCACCGCCCGCTGGGCGAGCCGCTGACCGGCCATACCGCTGCCGTCCTCACCCTGGCCGTGTGGAACGCGGGCGGCGGCCTCGGCAGCTTCGTCGCCTCGGGCTCGGCCGACGGGACCGTCCGCGTCTGGGACGCCGCAACGGGGCGGTGCCGGCTGCTGCTGGCCGTGGGGAGCCCCGTACGCGGTATCTCCGCGCACCCGGCGGCGGGCGGCGGGCGCGTGGTGCTCTCCTTCACGGGGGACGCCGGGGCCGTCGTGGTGGAGGTCGATCTCGCCCGGTGCCGGGCGGGTGGGGCCTGATCACCCACGCATGCGCCCCCCGTGTTCCTTCGTGCGCCCCCGTCGGCCACCACAACCCGGTCGCTTCGGTCGTACCCGCGCATCAAAATGATCGTTCGGCACGTGTCACGGACCAGTGCGCCGCACGGCGGACACGATCCGCACATGACCGGCTCATCACATGAGCACACCCGCGCGTGAGGAAAACCCGCTCCCGAGCACCCCTCACGAGCACCACCCCGTCAAGAGACCGGCTCCCGGCGGCCGGCAAGCCCCGCGTCCCGCGGGCCCGGCCGCCGGAGAACCATGAGCATCACCGGCCCGCGACCCATGGAGGGCGGCCGGAGCAAGGAGAGCGGCCGTATGAGCCCGGACACCGCACAGCTGGACGTCGCCCTCGTCCCCGCACCGGAGCACGGCATCTGGCGCCTGGGAAAGCACAAGGAGCCGGTCAAGTTCGAAACAATCAGCCAGGAGGACCACGCACAGACGGGCGGAAACCGCTGGAGCCTGGTCAGTTACGGCACCCTCTACTGCGCCTCCGAGCACGACGGCTGCTTCGCCGAGGCCTTAGCCCCCTTCCGCGTGCACCCCGCCATGCGGGAGGTCATCGCGGACGACTGGCAGGAGCCGGCCTTCATGACCCCCGGGAAGATCCCCCGGGACTGGACCACCAGCCACATCCTGGTCCGCCTGAGGCCTCCGCGGGAGGCCCGTTTCCTCGACGTGGACGACGAGCGGACCCTTGCGACGCTCTCGCGCGAACTCAGGGCCAAGCTGGCGGAACAGGGGGTGGACAAGCTCACCGCGGAGCACGTCCAGGGCTTCAACCGCCGGATCACCCGTCAGATCTCGGCATGGGCCATCACCCAGCGCACCGGGCCCGGGGAGCAGGAGCGCCTCATCCACGGCATCGCCTACCGCTCCCGCTTCGGCATGCGCCAGTGCTGGGCCGTGTTCAACGACGTGGAGCTGACGCAGGAGGAGTCCACCTTCATCTTCCCCCAGTCGGACGCCCTGCTGCGGGTGGCCGACGAGTACGGGCTGACGATGCTGTAACGCCCCGCACCGGCCCACAGGCCGGACCCACCGGGCGGACCCACCGCACCCCCGCCGAAACCCCACCGCTAAACCAACCTTGAAACCACCCTGAAAACAACCACATCCGCATCGTCCGAAAGGACGAAATCAACCCGGTCATCCCCTCCCCCGCCCACCGCCCCTCCCCCGGGGCGGTGGGCATCACCACAGGTCAGGGGTGAAGTCCGCACCGAAACCCCCAAGTTGACCGCCCGTCGGCAACACGGCGGATTCTGCCTAAGAGGTGGAGTTGGGAGGTGATAATGGGTAACCTAACCAGTACATCGACCAACTTGGAACATGTGGGGGATCTCATGGATGACACCGGTAGCGCCGTCAAGACGCCCTTACGCATCGGGCTCACGCCGCCAAACGCGGCACCACCGCCCGACACGAGCGTCACGCTTCCGGGCCGCCTCCCCAGCTCCAGTCACCCATGTGCCGGATCCCCGTGGACCGGAATACATCGATGGTGAATGCCGACCGCTAGCCGGCCGGCCCACTCCGCCCGCCCTGGTAGACGCTTCCCGGCGGGTCGGGAACACAGCAAGAAGCGTTCGCAGCTCGCCGAGACCGAGCGTCCCCTCCGTCTGCCCTCACGGCAGCACGCGACAGCCAGGTCCAGCGGGCGCACACACCGACACCCGTCGCCTGAGCACGCGACCCGCAGCCGAACGGGCGCGCAGTCAGGGCAACGAGGGAGACCCGATCATGCCTTCTGACACCACCACGTCCCCTGTCGCCGTCGCCGTCGCGAAGAGCGTCGCCAGCGCCGAGCGGGCCCACGCGGCCTCCGTACGCATGGGCATCAGCGAGATCGCCCGCTTCCTGCAGGAGAACCTCGGGCAGCGCCTGACCGCGCGGATCGCCAACATCAACGACCCCAAGCAGGTCGGCAAGTGGGCCTCGGGCGCCACCGTCCCCCGCCCCGAAGCCGAGGAGCGCCTGCGTGCCGCGCTGCAGGTCTTCCAGCTCATCCAGGACGCCGAGAGCCTCCACACGGCTCGCGCGTGGATGATCGGAATGAACCCGCAGCTGGAGGACGAGGCACCGGCCCAGTGCATCGCCGACGGCCGCCGACGCGATGTGATGGTGGCGGCCCGCGCATACGTCGACTGCGGCTGACCGCGCGAGAGCGGTGGCGGGCGGATGTACGCCACGGCGCGGCCGGCGACGTCCCCGGCAGGCTTCGGGCGGAGACGGCGCGGCACGGTCTCACCAGGGAACCGGCCCGTCACCGGCCTCAGCCCCAGCGCGGTCATCGCCGCCTGGCTGGAGACCTCGCGATCCGCAGCCGTCGCCGGCTTCGTCCGAGCCGCCCACGACGTCGCCGCCCACCACCCCGGCCACATGACCGCACCGGCCCACTGACCGGGGGCGCTCCCCCTCGCCGTGACGATCACCGCGGGACCATCGACGCGCAAGCCTCCGCCCACGCCCAGATGCTGTGCACCCAGGCATACCGGACCGCGGGAGCCGGCTCATCCGGACCGGCGCAGAACCGCGCCACGCCTGCCGCCCGTCAGGCGGACCAGGCCCGGGAGACGTCCCACGCGCCGGCGGAGTCAGGCCCGGCTTCCCAGGGTGTCCGAGCTCGGGCCTCAGCCGCATCCAGGCACGGGACGTGTAGATCTCCTCGTCGACCTGGTCCATGAACCAGCACATCACCTCGTACGGGACCTCCGCGTGCCCTCCACGAGGGTTCAAGCGCACGGTCGGCTCCCGTGCGGGATCTTCGTCAGGGACGATCGCGGTCGCCAGGTGCTGTTCCCCGGCGACGCGCTCCAGTTCCAGGTACCAGGCGTCATCGGGCACGGAGTACATCGCAGTGATCGCACAGTCACCGTCGGGGTGCAGGGGCGGCACGGCCGCATGCCGTCACGTTGGCCGAACGGAATCAGGATGTCCGGTTTCGAGTGCCCGCTGGCTGGTTGATGCCTGGTACACGCACATCCCTTGTGCAAATGTTCATGATCCGTACGGACGTGCCACCGCCGGCCGTCCGCTTCGCTCCCCCTGCACAGGGATGGAATGACGTTGAAGCTACTGCTCGCGAACGCTCCCAACCCCACCGACAACCGGAACGCCTCGAACTACGCCTGCTACCCCCACATAGGCATCGTCCAGCTCGCCACGGCGACACGAGAAGCGCTGGGCGACCGCGTCGACATCCGGGTCGTCGACGGCGGCATCAGCAACACCGAGACCGTCCAGCGCGCCGTTCGGGATTTCGCGCCCGATGTCGTCGGCATCAGCGCGTTGACACCGACCTACTCCGAGGCCCTGAAGATCGCCGAAACGGCCAAGGCGTGCGGGGCCCGGGTCGTCCTCGGAGACGACCACGCGATCTTCTTCCCCGAGATGATCCTCCGCAACCGGCCGCAGATCGACTACGTCATAGCCAATGACGGCGGCGAGATCCCCTTCGTGGAGCTGATCCGCACGTTACTCGACGGCGACGGCGACGGCTCGTTATCCGAGGTCTCCTCGCTCGCCTACCGGCGCGACGGCAGGACCCACGTCAATCCGGCCCCGAAGTACGCGCTCTCACTGCGCAACACGATTCCGGACCTGGCCTTCATCGACGACGTACTCGACGTCTACGCCCAGAACTACCGGACACAGTTCGGCCATCTCCACGGCCACGAGGTGCGGCCGGTGACGGTGAACAACGCACGCGGCTGCGAGAACGGCCACAAGCGCTGCACCTACTGCTCCATCGCGGACCTGACCGTCAACACGGGCGATCCCCGCGGTTTCTGGAAGACCATCGACCAGTACAACCGCGAGCACGGCATCAACCTCTTCTTCGAGGTCTACGACAGCTTCACCGCCAGTCCCCGCTACGTGGACGCCCTCATCGACTCCACCCCGCCGCACCTGAAGCGCCGCATCGACGACGGCGAGCTGCAGGTCATGGTCTACGCGCGAGCCCTCGGACTGACCAAGCGCAACAACGTCGACAAGCTGCGGCGGCTCGGCGTCACCCGTGCCAACATCGGGCTGGACGCCGCCGATCCCGAGATGCTCGAAGCCCAGCGGAAGAACAAGACGACCGGCGAGACCAACCTCGAAGCCATCCGCATGCTGAACAAGGCCGGCATCTCGGTCCACGCCTCGTACATCGCCGGTGCTCCGGGAGAGCGGCCCGAGACGCTGGACCGCACCATCGCCGGGATCCGGCAGATGCTGGGCGAGGTCGAACTCTCCTCGGTGGAGTTCTCCCGCTTCATTCCGCTGCCCAACAGTCCGGCATGGGATCTGCTGGTCGACTACGAACGGCCGAACTTCTTCAAGAGCAGCGAAGAGATCGACCACTACCTGACCGCCCTGGGAATCACCGTGACCCGGGAGGACCGGGAGGAGATGTCCGCCAGGTTCGGCGATCAGGACTTGCTCGACATCGACGAGCTGGGCGCTTTCTGGGCGGACAACTTCACGCACATCAGTGAGAAGTACGCCCTCGAGCGGATCAGTGAGGTCGACGAGATGGTGAGCGCGCACAACGTACGCACGGGGAACAACGTCGGATAGCCGCTCCCCCTGGAGCGCGGTCGCCCGCCGGAGGCCGGACGGGCGGGAAGAAGGAGGGTGCCGAAATGCTGGGAGTGCAGAATCTGCTGACCTATGCCGTGGGGGCGCTGCTGATCATTCTGCTGCCTGGGCCGAGTTCTCTGTTCACGTTGTCGATCGCGGCACGGCTGGGCGTCCGGGCCGGGTACCGCGCCGCGGGCGGGATGTTCCTGGGCGAGACCCTGCTGATGGTGGCGACGGCCGCCGGGCTGGCTTCACTGCTCCAGGCCAACGAGCTGGTGTTCGCCGTGGTGAAGTACGCGGGCGCCGGCTACCTGACCTGGATCGCGGTGGGCATGATCCGGGCGGCGTGGGCGATGTGGCGACGCCGTGACGAGAAGACCGCGGAGGATGCCTCGGCGGCGGCCGCCGCCGGACCCGCCGCCGACCCGTCGGCGGGCGGCAGGCTGTTCCGGCGGTCGCTGGTGATCACGGTCCTGAATCCGAAGGCGATCTTGTTCTTCCTGTCGTTCTTCGTCCAGTTCGTCGATCCCGGGTACGCGTACCCGGGGCTGTCCTTCGCGCTGCTGGCCGTCGTCTACCAGGCCATCAGCATCGCGTACGTCACCGTGCTGATCTTCAGCGGTACGTACCTCGCCTCGCAGTTCCGCCGCCGCCGGAAGCTGTCGGCGGGCCTGACGACCGGGGCGGGAGCGGTGTTCCTCGGTTTCGCGGCGAAGCTGGCCACGACGAGCAACTGAGCGTCGTGCGTCCGAGCCGCGCCGGACCCGGGTCCGCCGACCCGGGTCCGGCGCGGCTCGGCATGCGTCCGTTTAGTGAACGTTGATGTCCGCTTTGCATGCTCTACCCGTCCTTGCCGCCCACGCCGCACCCGCGGCGAAACGTGGCGGACGAGGGGGGGACAAGGAGTTGCATCACATGCAGACGATTGCAAGAGGCCGCCGGCAGGGGCTGCCGGCCGTGGCCTCGGCGATGGTGGCGTTCCTGCTCGCCTTCGGGGCCGTACTGGCTCCCACGCCCGCCCAGGCCGCTCCGCCGGACGGCTGGAACAACCGCCATCTCGACGAGATCACTCTGCTGGGCAGCCACAACGGATTCTCCAACAGCGCCGACGGCGTCAACTTCGCGCAGAACCAGAGCTACTCCCTGTATGACCAGCTGAACAGCCTGAACGTACGGGCGACGGAGCTCGACATCTGGGGCACGGGCAACGGGGTGTGGGTCGAGCACGGAGGCCCCGACTTATCCGGGGGCAAGCGGCTGTTCCTGCACATGAAGACCATCGTGGACTTCCTCCGCAACAATCCGCACGAGATCTTCGTCCTCACCTTCGAGGACAACACCGACACCGGTCAGCTCCAGCGGGAGTTCGATCTGGTGCCGGGCCTGCAGGACCTGGCGTTCAACCCCAACACGTGGGACGTCTCTCACAAGGGCTGGCCCAGGGTCGAGGACATGGTGAACACGAACAAGCGCCTGCTGATGCTGTCGGGGAGGTACGACAAGCAGGATCTGAACGTCTTCCCCATGAAGGAGTGGACCGTACAGAACCACTACAACGACGGCGTCGGTGCCTGCACCGACCGCAGGGGCGACGGGATCTCCACCCAGCTGGGAAAGGCGACCTGGGCCAATGGTGACGCCCCCAACAGCCATGCCAACACCAACGCCCGCGCGTTCCAGAAGCTGTTCTTCAACAACAACTTCTCCGCGCGTTCGTACGACGACTTCTACCGCTCGGTGAAGGCGTGCGAGCCGAAGACGCTCGGCCGGATGCCGAACATGATCTCGACGGACTGGATCGGCTACAGCAACCGCGATGCCGAGCGGTTCGTCAACGACACCAACCGGGCGGTCGGCTGGAACGTCGCGAGCACCAACCTGTGCCTCGACGTCGAGGGCGGACGTACCGAGGACCGCACCCCCGTCCAGCTGTACGGGTGCAACTGGTCCAACTCGCAGGCGTGGCGGCGCGTGCCCATCGACGACGCCCTGGACGGGTTCGAGCTCCGCGCCCTGGGCCAGTGCCTCGACGTGGCGGGCGGCATCGCGGCCAAGGGCACCAAGATCCAGACCTACGGCTGCAACGGCACGGTCGCGCAGCGCTGGACCCACGAGGGCACCGGCAACAGGCTGCGCAACATCGGGACGAACATGTGCCTGGACGTCACCGACGGGATCATCGCGTCCGGGACGAAGCTGCAGCTCTGGGACTGCAACGGCAGCCCCTCCCAGTACTTCGACTGGCGCATGGTCTGACCTCGTCGGACCGCCAGTCGGTGCCGCTTGACTCCCGGTTCGCCGCCACCAGCGGGCGGGCCGGGAATTCCCGCGCTTCAGCTCCCGGTCAGAGCCGTTCGATGCCCGAGGACGAAGCGCTCCACGTCGTCCGAGACCGGGATCAGGGCTGCTGGCTACTGGCTACTGGCTACCGGCTACTCAAGGGCCAGGTAGCCAGGTGAGGGATGTGCCAGCTCGGGGTGTTCCACCGTGTACCGGCCGCCGTGGATCGCCAGCATCGCCCAGTGCCAGGACTCGTCGTGGAAGACCAGCCCGCGGTACGGGTCCTCGGCCGGCTCGTACTCGTACCACTCCAAGGCCGCCGCCTCGGCCTGCTCGGGCGTCAGCCCTCCGTGGTGCTGCATCACCCATGCGTAGCCGCGCCGTTCGGCCCGCAGGCAGTCCAGATACTCGGCTTCGTTCCATGTCATGGCTCAACGGTGCCATCCTCTCCGGCCGAGCGGCCACGCGCCGGTGCGGTGGGAGGCACCCCGTGATCACCACGAAAGAGCCGCCCCGGAACGGGAAGTGCGGTCCAGCATGCCGGTCCATCAGTGCCGGATCGTGCGAAGCCTGCCCGGCTCCCCCGCGGGGCACGGTACGTCCCGCACCGCGTTCACCCGGGAGGCCGCCCATAGGATCGGCGGATGAGCCGACGGTCCCCCTCCCCCTCCGTGTGCGTCGACGTACCCGACGGGCACGGCGTCATCGAAGTGACCGGCGACCAGGGTGGCAGCCTGCTCCTGCTCGCGGGCGATCCGGTGTTCCTGGAAGCCAACGACGGCTGCGGCAGCGTGGGGTGGCTGGCGGCCCGGGCGGGCGTGGACGGGCCTGGGCTCGCCGAGGTCAAGTACCTCACGGAGTGGCTGAGCGCCCCCGGCCTCGTCCCCGATCCGCGTACCGGGCGGGCCGAGCCGCCGGATCCGGAGTGCCTGCGGCCGCTGCTGACGCTGCTCGCCCCCGGGCGGTACGTGATGAGGGCTGAGGTCGCTCCGCACCACCTGCGGGTGGTCCACCCCCGCGCCCTCCAGCTCCAGCACTGGTACGCCGACGAGGACCTCGCGCTGGTGACCACCGACGCGTGGCCGCCGCGGGACCACCGGGCGGTGCGCGGTTACCGCGACCGTATCCGCGCCGGGGGCGACCTGCCGGCGCTGGTCGCGCTGTTCCCGACCACCGACAGCTGGGTGGGCTACCTCCTCGACGGGCACCACAAGCTTGCCGCGTACCAGCAGGCGGGTGTCGCTCCGCTGGTCATCAGGCTGACCCCCCAAGTGCCGTGCCCCGTACGCCGTGAGGACCTCGACCGCGCCCGGGCGGCGTTCTCCGACGGGGCGACTCCCCATCAGGGCGAGGCGCTGGGCAGGGTTTTCGCCTACATGCGGACGGAAGCCGTCTGACGCCACCGGCACCCGACTGCCGCCCCGACTTTTGTCCGCGGACAAAAGTCCGCGCCCCACGGCGTACCTCGGCACCCCGGACAAGAGCCCGTCGACTTTTGTCCGCGGACAAAAGTGGGGGGTACTCCCCCGCCCTGTCCCCGATCAGTGGTGTGGCCGGCCGAGGCGGTTCTGGTGCCCCAGCGCCCGGCGTCGGGAGAGGACGAGCCGGCGGTGTTGCCGGTCCACTTCTGTGACGGCGACCCTGACCTCCTCCCCTACCTGGACGACCTCCTCCGGCGTCTCGACCGGCGTCCAGGCGAGCTCCAGCAGGTGCACCAGTCCCTCGATGCCTTCGGCGACCTCCACGACGGCGCCGAAGGGGACCAGTTTGGTGACCCGTCCCGACAGCGTCTGCCCGACCCCGGTGTCGTCGGCGAAGGTCTGGAACGGGTCGGGCTGCGTGGCCCGCAGGGACAGCCGGGCTTCTCCGTTCCAGGTGTCGAACTGGAGGAACTCGCACGTGACGCGCTGCCCCACCTGGACGATCTCCGTGGCCGCGTCGAAGCGTCGCCAGGCCAGTTCGGCGAACGAGATGAACCCGACGCCGGGGTAGACCGGGTGGGCGGGGCCGTCGTCCAGGGCCACGAACACACCGAACGGTTCTATGGAGGCGACGCTGCCCGAGAGTCGTTCGCCAAGTACGAGGGAGCTGAGGAACTCCCAGAGCCCCGGTGTCTCTGCGATGTCCATGGCCCGCCACCCTATGGCCCGTGTGGAGAACCTTCACCGGCGGGGCACTCGCCAGGGCTCGAGCCGGACCGATCCGACTTTTGTCCGCGGACAAAAGTCGGGGGTACGGGGTTCGGTACGAAGAGGCTCAGCCGGTACGTGGTCGGCTGGATCAGGCGCCCGCAGAAGGTGTCCACGCGTACGGCGGTCCAGTCGATCTCCGGGTCCGATGCTCGGAGTCGCCGGACGTGTGCGCGGAACTCCGACTCGTCCTGGGTCTCGAAGAGCACGTCCCATCGGCCCTCGTGGGGCGCGAAGCAGGCGGCGTTCCGCTCCGCCTCCTTCTGCTGCTGTCGCTTCCTCTTCCGCTGTCCTGGCATCGCCCCAGCATCGTCGGCTCCATGCCGACTGAGCAAGATCGCGCGTAGAAGTCGTGGCCGGCAACCACCCGACTTTTGTCCGCGGACAAAAGTCGCCCGCTGACGGTCTGCCGCAGCCGGTGTCGGAGGCCCCGGATACGGTTGCCGGGTGAACGAATCGAATGCACCAGCCGGCGTACCCGCCCACCCCGGCGCGTTGCTGCCTCTCCTGGGTACCGACGAGGAGGTCGTCGCCTTCTTTGCCGGGGTTGCGGACCTCGACGCGACGGACCCGGCCGACCACCTGCTGGAGGACGGGGTCCGGCTCGCCTCCGGGGCTCGGCTGGAGCAGTTCGCGCGGGCGGGCTCAGGGGACGCGTTCTGCTTCGTCGGCGAGGGCGGCGAGGAACGCCCAGTGGTGTACATCAGCCTCGATGGTGAGGCCGGACCTCTCGCTCTCGGACTGCCGGAGTTGGTGCGGCTGTGTCTGGTGGCACCGTGGTGGCGGGATGCTCCCGGACGGACGGTCTCCGAACTCCAGGCAGTCGCCGACGAGTACCGGGAAGACATGCCCGACCTCGACCGGCGACGCGACCGTGCGGCCCGGGCGCTCGGTCTCGATCCGACCGGACTGCCGTCCGAGGCGGTGGCCCTGGCCCGGCTCGTAGAACTCTCCCGGGGACCGGTCGCTGCGACCTGCCTCGTCGTCGGGTACGAGGGCGATCCGCTCGATCCCCTGTTCGGCGCCGCCCCCGGCCGACCCTGACTGCCCGCCATCCGGGCCTGGACCGGCGTCGGGTCGGCCAGTCGTCCGCGGCCCGACCGCAGCCAGCTGGCCAGTGGCGAGCGGTCAAAGTTCATTGAGACGGGTCACCCCGGCAGAAGCCGCCCGCCAGCGCCCGGCCCCTTGAACTCGGCTACGAGGAGGAGGTGGCACTCCGGGCCGGCCGCGAGGAGTGGTTCTGCTCTGGCAGCCGGACGACTCACCGGCGCACCGGTCTCAGGCGGCGCCGGACCTGGCCGAGCTGCCGGCCCGGCAGAACCGGGGCGACGAGGCGATCGAGTTGCTGCGCACCCTCGCGGACTCCCCCGGCGGCGCGGACGACTGGGTCGTCGACAGACTGTGCACCCTGTACGCCGACCAGGGCCGCCCCGCCGACGGCCTGGCCCACCTCGACACCCTGACGGCACGCCGGGTGCCGGGGAGGAGGACGGGGCGTCGTTCAGGGTGCGGCTGCAACTGCGGCTCATGGCCGCCTGCGGGGACGGCTCGACGAAGCGATCGGGCTGGCGCGTGCACGAACCGAGGACGAAGGGCGGTACGCGGCGGCCTGGACCATCTCCGACCTGCTGGGCATCGGCTTCGCCTTCGATCCGGATCTGGGCACGACCTCGTGATGGTCGTGTCCAGATCCGGGCACGGACTCTTCGACGCAGCCAGGGAACGACGACGGCCCGACTTTTGTCCGCGGACAAAAGTCGGGCCGTCGTCGTGAGGGTCAGCGGTTGCCCGTCGTCCTGCCGTTGCTGTCGATCAGGAGCATGGTCAGCTCCGCTCGCTGCCTGGGCGGCATGTTCTGGCGGATCGCCTCGAAGACCGCCTGGGGGTCGCCCCATGCGAACGGGGCGGGCTCAGTCCCCGCCTCCGTCCCCGTCCCCGTCTCCGTCTCCGTGCTCTTCGCCTGGAGCGGGATCGCCATCTCCGGCTCGGGCTCCGGCTCGGGCGTACCGTGCGCCTCCCGCGGCGGGGGAGTGGCGCTCACCGCGAGCGGAGCCGGAGCTTCCACCACGGCTGCCGGCTCCGGATCCGGCTCCGGATCCGGGCCCAGCTCCGGGTCCCGACTTTTGTCCGCGGACAAAAGTCGGGGCTGGGGTTCGGTGTGCTCCGGGGCGGTGACGACCGCGGGGCTCGGCTCGGCGGGCACCGCCGGGACGGGGGGCTGCACCGGCCCCGGCACCGGCACCGGGGCGGACTCACGGGCCTCGCGCAGTAGCTCCCGCTGGGCCGCCTTCGCCTGGGCCTCCTGCGACTTGTTCTCCTGGAGCAGGTCCAGCAGCGCGGCCGCGTCCACGCCCGGCCGGTCCTTCGCCGCCCGCGCCAGGAGGCGTCCGTCCCGCTCGGGCATGTCGCCGGAGCTCAGCATGGCCTGGATCTCCTCGGGGAGTTCCAGCAGCACCAGCTGGTTGGTGATCCACGACGGCGACTTCCCCAGCCGCTCCGCCGCCCGCGACTTCGCCCCGTGCTCCCGGCCCTGCTCCGCGCAGGTGTCGACGAGCTGCTGCACACCTCGGGCGCGCTCGATGACGTCGAAGTCCTCGCGTTCGAGGTTCTCCGCGAGGAGGTGGTCGATGAAGTCGGCGCGGGAGACCGCCAGGTCGTCGCGTACGACGAAGTCCAGCGATTCCAGCCCCACGTGCACGGCACTGCGGAAACGGCGCTCGCCGTTGATGAGGACGTACGCGGCCGCCCCGATCCGGGACGCGTGGTCCGGCCACAGGCCGAGGTAGGCCTCACGGCCGACGACGACACAGGCCGAGAGCTGCGCCTGCCGCAGCTCCTCACCGAAGCGGGTCTTGTCCTCGTCCGTGCCGAAGTTGCGGCGCGGGTTGAGGGGGGTGGGGGAGACCTGGTCGAGGGGGACGCGGATCAGCTCGTACGTCGGTACGTCGCCCTGCGCGATGGCCTTGGCCCGCCCGCGCTCGCTCCGGCCGCCGGCGCGGCGGGCGTTGCTGAAGGCCGCGCCGGTGCCCAGGAGGTCGCTCTTGCTCATACCGCGATCCTCCGGGCGATCTCACGCATGGCCTCGGACTGCTCGCACTCGGGCGCGTAGTGCAGCAGGGGCAGCTTGACGCGGACGGCCTCGCGCTGCTCCTTCAGGTCCGAGATGACGGTGATGACCGGCGGGTCCCCGAACTCCTTCCAGCTGTTGAGGGAGGAGGTGACGACGTAGCCCTTGCGGCTGTCGTAGAGGTTGACGACGAAACCGAGCTGGGCGATGTCGATGTCGAGGTCGTCGATGAGGTCTTCGAGCTGCTCGCTGAGCATGTCGTACGCGTCGGCGGAGGTGTCCTCGGCCTGGACGGGGACGACGATGCCGGAGGTCTTCGGGGCCTCGCCCTCGCGGGTGCGGGCGTAGTAGAGGGCGGTGTCCATGGTGTAGCCGAGGCTGGGAGGGCAGTCGACGACGATGTAGTCGAACTCCTTCTCCAGCTCTTCGAGGGCCTTCTCCAGCGCCGTCTCCTTGGTGCGCACGTGGCGGGTGGTGGCCAGCCTCGCGTCCAGGAGGAAGGCGTCCTTGCAGGACGGCAGGAGGAAGAGGCGGCCGGCGAAGACGCCGTGCTCGATGGGTACGAGGAGGTCGCGGACGCGGCCCTCGATCTCCCCCAGCATGTGCTTGGCGAGGCTGGGCTCCTTGATGCCGAGCATCTCGGCACCGAGGTGGCGGGTGAGGTGTCCCTGGGGGTCGAAGTCGATGACGCAGACCCGCGCGCCCGTCTCGGCGAGGGCCTGGGAGAGGCCGTTGCTGATGGCGCTCTTGCCGACGCCACCCTTCTGGTTGCAGACCACGACCCGGCGGGCGCCCTCGTTGGCCGGCCGGCGGCGGCCCATGGGGGAGGGGTGGGTGTCGAGCCAGAGGCGGATCGACTGTGCGACGCCCTGGTTGTACGGGATCTCCCGCGTGCGGCAGTCGTCCTTGAACTCCCCGTACAGGCCGGTGGGGAGGTAGGTGGAGAAGGAGGAGGAGCCGGAGGTGTCCACGGGTGTGGCGGCCGAAGCGTCGGCGCGCCAGGCGTGGATGCCCTCGGTGACGGCGTCCTGGATGTCCACGCCCAACTGGGCTGCGCGGACCTTGAGTTCCTGCCTCAGGGACGCCGGCAGCTTGGCAACTACCTTTTCCCTGACTTCCGGATCGTATGGGGCGGTCATGCGGGTACCTTACTAACCTTCTGGCGGGAAGGCGAAGAGGCGCACCGAAATATGTTGCCCTGCTATGGGGCGGATTGCAGCCAAAGATCACCGGTTACCTTGGCCTGGGAGCCCGTTGCCGACGGGCCCGGGATGGGGGAGGAAGGGGTCCAGCCGTCATGCGACCAGGCGCAGCCAGGCCGCCGCGAGTACGGCGTGGCCGGCCGGCGCCGGGTGTACGCCGTCGGCGGCCCAGTACTCCGGCCCGGTCGTCGTACCGAGCTCGGCGAACATGCCGTCGGCGGCGACCAGATGCGCGCCGTACGTGCGGGCGAGGCTGCGCACGGCCTGGATCTTCGGGTCCAGGCCGGTGCGCCACTGCTTCCGCTCCTCCTCTCCGATGCGCACGGCACCGGCCTCGACGATGCCGCGGACCGGCAGGGGGATCAGCTCGATAAGGATCAGCTCGGTGCCCGCCTCGGCGAGGGGGGCGAGCAGGCGGTCGTAACCCGCTTCGAACTCCTCCACGGGAATGGCGTACCCCTCGGGGTCAATCGTGTGCCAGCCCATGTCGTTGACGCCGACGAGGATCCACACCAGGTCGGGACGCGCGTCGAGTACGTCAGTCCGCCAACGGGCCTCGAGGTCCATCACCTTGTGGCCGCCGATCCCGGTGTGCCGCCAGGTGACGGACCACCGACACCGGAGTGACAGCCCGTGGCATGTCGCTGCGCCACGGTTCACCCTGCTCGGCCTCGACTGCTCCGTCGAGGTGATGCCCAAGGCCCCTGAGGGCCGTCACCCTTCACCAAAAAGGCCTGTACGCCCCGCTGAGGGCCCGCGAGCGCCGGGAAGGTCGCGTGACACCGGGGGAGTCGGGTTCGGCCCTCAGAGGGGCCGTTCTGTCGGTCGTTTTTTGTCCGTTGCGCCGGAAAACGGGCCGTGTCGCGGCATTGGTGGTCGTGCTCATCCGATCGAGGCGCCCGCCCGTCAGACGACCTCCGGGCGCTCCGGCGCCTTCCGCGTCTTCATCCCGCCGAGGACGAGCGCCAGCCCCACGACGACGACGCCGAGGTAGGCGGTGGACGGAAGGTCGACGAGCTTGTGCATCCAGCCCCACTCCGTCCCGAAGAAGGTCTGCGAGGCGAAGCTGACGAGCCCCTGGGCTCCTATGACGTAGCCGATGCTTTCGAGCGTGTATCCGATGGTTGTTCGCACGGATCAACCCTCTCGCGGCGATGCCGCACGAGCGTCCTCCGCAGGGTCGAAAACGCGGTAGGCCAAAGGATGCAGTCGCCCGCGGAGCGCGCCGGCGAGAGCGCTGGTCGAACGGCGGCCCCGAGGAAGGCCGATCAGTCGCGGTCCTCCCAGTCCGGCGCGAAGAAGCGGGCCCCGCTCACGACGGTGTCCCCGGCCCTGGTGGCCCGTACGTACATGTTGAGCTCCTCCGGACCCGGACCGCCGTCGCAGAAGACCATCCAGCCCAGACCGCGTTCGTCGATGTGGCCGACCACCTCCGCGTCGACCTCCGAGACCGGCCGGCCGATCAGCCGGATGCCGTCCCAGTCGACCTGGGGCCCGGTGCGGCCGTCCACCGTCACGGCCGCCAGGGTGGGATGGCCTTCCGGGGCCCAGTAGTGAGCGGTCACCCCGGCCGCGTCGAACTGCTCCTCCCTCAAGAACCACTGCCCGGCTCCGCGTCCCGCCCACAGGTTCCATCCCCGGCGGATGGCCGGCTCTTCGCCGCCCAGTGCAGCGGACACCTCGTTCACCGTCATCCCGAACCGGAGTGGACCGACCCCTTCCAGCGGCGTCCAGGCCCACCGGGACCGCTCCTGCGGAGCCACCGGCGACGTCCCGGGGTTCGGCTTCGCCTCGCGGACGTCGTACCAGTCGATCACGGGCGCGGTCGCGTACGGGTCCTCGGCCAGCTCGGGGCCGACCAGCAGGGCATCCGTGATCACCCTGTCCTTCCGCACCCACTGCTCGGACGGCGACCCCCAGTCCTGCGCGGCCCCCATGGACAACCCCCAGGCCGCCACCTCTGGATCTCCGCTCCAGTTCGACCTCACCGGGACCCCCGCACGCCGGGCGATACCTCGGATGTCCGCGTGGACCTCGGAGGGAACCCGGGCGATCAGCTCGACGTCCCCCAGCCGCACCAGCGGCCCGCACCACGGATCGACCGCCACCGCGACCAGGCACGGCCCAGGCCCGTACTCGTACCCGTGCCCGTAGATCGCGGTCACGCCCACGTCGCGGTACCGCTGCCAGGACAGCCTGCCGCCGCACGTCTGCGACGGCGATACGTCCGCCCCGTCCAGCGCCGCCCGAACCTGGCCGGGGTCCATGCCGAAGCGCAACGGTCCGACCCCCACCAGGGGTTCGAGCACCCACCCGGCCCGTTCTTCCCGCGGCTTCCTGGTCCACCAACTCACCGGCGCATCTCCCGATCACTCCGAACAGCCCCGACCCCCGCCCTCCGGTGATCTGCCCGGCCACCCTACGCGGCACCATCATCCGGGTTCTTGCCCGTCGTCGGCCGCAGGCCGTCGATCCCAGGGGCCAGCCCCTGGACCCCGCCAGCGCCTGGCCGCGCTGGACCGGCCGCAGCATGGGGGGCTGCTCGCCCCCCAGACCCCCTCGCCAGGCGCTCCGGCGCCCTGGACCCGCTCCCCCCTCGCGCCCTGCCCCGGCTCCCTGACGGTCGCCGGTGCACCCCTCGGGCGCTGGGCGCCCTCACTGGGCACGAGGGCCGGGGCCGACCGGGGCTGATGCCGGACGTGGCCGGGGCGGGGGAGGCCTAGGCCGGTATGCCGACTGAGGGCACGAGGTGGTGAGGGTGCGTCGGCCGGGGCATCAGGGGCGGGGGAGCAGGGGAGCGGGAGAGTCAGGGAAGGGGCTCAGTGCGCAGTACCCGGGGACCAGGGACCTGCCGCCCGGGGCGGCAGAGGCTGCCGGTGGGCGCGGGACGCCGTTCGGCGGGCTGCTCTTTTAGTAAGAGGCGGCGGCGTTTGCAGGGCTCTGACCTGGGGTTTTGGTCGAGGCTATGTGTCCCCCAGGACACGTTCGGGGTCGCCGAGTGTGTACCTGGCGAGCACGTTCAGCGGAAAAATCAAGCACCGGTTGATTTTTGACGGGCACTCACCGGCCTGGCGGAGCCGCAGGTCAGGGCGTTGGGCCAAGGAGCCCGGACCGCCCGCAGACATCCGTGGCACCTGCACGTACGTGCCGTCATCTCGGCAACCTAAATCAAGCAGACGTGTACTTCCGGCGCCCGAAGGCCCGGAAACTCCAGCTGCCGTGTACTTTCGGCGCCGCGTTCGAACGGGGCGGGGTCCACGGGTCCCCTCCGGCGCGTCGCCGCGTCAAAAGACAAGCACACGTTGATTTTCTGGATACTCTCGGACCGCCTGAGTAACGAGGAGGTCACGTGACATCTGATCCGCCCGCCCGTCGCCGGCGCGGGCCCCGGGCAGTACCCGCACCCACCTCCGCGGGGAACGAAGCCGAGTACGGAGACATCCTGGCCGTCCTGGGCCAGCAGCTCGGGGAGAAGGTCGCCGAGGCCGCCGCGACCGCCGACCCCGGAGGCCGCCGCCGGCTCAAGGGCGTGCACTTCGAGTACGCGGCCGATCCGAAGGCCGTCCACGACATGGCAGGGGGCTCCGGATACAGCCTGGCCAGCAACTGGTTCACCCAGCTGCTCGCACAGCTGGCCGTCGCGAACAGCATCACCAAGTCCCAGCTCTGCGTCTTCCTCTTCGTGGCCGGCGGGCAGGTGCCGGGGACCGGCGTCACCCCGTACACGCAGCAGGAGATCACCAACGGGCTGAACAAGGTCGCCGCTCAGAAGGGCGGCAAGATGATCACGCGTTCCACGGTCAACCGCGCCGTGCAGGCGCTGTGCGGCTACAACTGGGTGGAGAAGGCGGGCAGGGGCCGGATCCAGCTCAACGTACGCCTGTGGTTCCACGGCAACAGCACCGCACAGCACGACGTACTCGCCGAGATCGCCCACCGGCACGAGCACGACGTCGAGGCCTTCCCCTACGCTGTGGGCCCGCAAGGTGCCCATCAGGAGGAACTCGACCTCGACTTCGGGGCAGCAGCCGACTACCGCGGAAGGAAACGTACCGGGTGATAGTGCTGCCAGGCCCGTCCTCCACCGGGGACCACCGCCACCGCTCACGAGGAAGGCTCTCCCATGGCTAACGTCATGTCTCCGATCGTCGCGGAGCGCATCTGGGCCCTGCCGCTGTCAGGCTCCGCCGTCAAGTTCCTCCAGTACCTGGTCTCCCGCAGCGACTTCGGGGGAGCCCTGGCGGTCCGGCAGAAGGACATGGCGGCCGAGTACGGGGTCACGCCGCAGGCCGTCAGCGGGCTCATGGCGCCGCTGTGCGAGCTGAACATCGTCCTCAGGCCCCGCAGCGAGGAGCGCAACGGCAACTCCTACCGGCTCCACCCGCTGGCGGCGAAGTACGAGAGCCCCGAGAGCATGGAGGCGGCGTTCCGCGCGGCCCTCGTCCGCATCCAGACCGGCGACCTGCCGAACCTGAAGCTGCCGGCGTACCACCAGGCACCGCCCACCCCGACGACGGGCCGCCCGAAGCTTCAGGTGGCCTGAGCCGCCATCTGAGCCGCCATCCGAGCCCCCCTGGGCCGTCTCCGGCCGGGGCAAGACGAGGGGCCCTCCACACCGTGGAGGGCCCCTCGCGCCTGAGTAACTCGTGCCCCCACTATATCCGCCGCGCCCCGGCTGGGGAGCTGGCCGGCCTGAGTCCCTTCGGTCCCTCGTCCCTTGCCGAGGGACCGAAGCCCCGGTCGCCTCGAACCGGCCCCTGGGGGAGGGTCCTTGGAACCTCACCGGGCCCTGCTTTCAGTCCCTGAGTCCCTTGGTCCCTCAGTCCCTCCACGTTTCCGCAGGTCAGAGCCTATCCACCGACAAGGACAGGGACTGAAGGGACTCAAAGTTCACTCTTCCAGCCTTTACGTGCGTGTGTGTATGCGCGGGCGTAAGCAGTACTGGTTCATATTCTCGTTATAACTAGAAAATTGAGTCCCTCTGGTCCCTGTTCAGTCCCTCCAGCACCTGAGGGAAACCGGTTGACCTGCAGGTTTGTCAGTGACCGAAGCGACAGGGACCGAACAGGGTCTGACGACCGTTCCGCCCCTGTTCCGGGGGAGCGGGGATGAGGGGGGAGGGGGCCTCAGGACTGCCGTGGGGCTTCGGTCCCTGGCTCCAGATTCGGCCATAACCGGCAATCCCCACGAATCCGCCGCGCAGGCCTGCGGTCGGTCCTCCGGCCGGCCACCCCGTCCGGAGGGACTCAAGGGACTGAAAAATCAAAACAGTCGCAGCTGCCTGCGGCGCTTCGGCGTGTCGCTGCGCTAGGCTCCGGCATTGTGAAAGTTTGGTCCCTTCAGTCCCTGCCGGGGGAGGGGCCAACGCCCCGACCAGCCCACACAGTCGAACCAAGCCCAGCCGCACCGCCGAGGAAGACACACGTGCCAGCCCACAGCGCAACGCCGCCACCAGCGGCAGCCGTCGGCACGGGGCACGGCCTTGATGTGGCGCTGTGGCTGGCGGCCAGGGGCATGCCCGTCCACCCCCTCGCCCCAGGGACCAAAACACCCGCGGGGAACTGCTCCGGCTGCCGGGAGCAGCAGCACGCCCCCTCGGACTGCCCCTGCACGGCGCGCGGACGCTGGTGCCACGGCTTCCACGCCGCCACCACCGACGCGGCCGTCATCAGGGACTGGTGGCGCCAGGAGCCGCGGTTCGGCGTCGCCGTCTCCTGCGGCCCGGCCGGCCTCGTCGTCATCGACGTCGACACCCACCCGGCCGAGCTGCCGGACCGCCGGCGCCTGCTGCCCGGCATCCCGATCGACGACCGCGTCGACCTGACCGGCCTCAGCTCCGGCTACGACACCCTCGCCCTCCTGGCCGCCGTCCGCCGTCGGCCCGACCCCGCCCAGGACAGCGGCACCCTGCGCGTACGCACCCCCAGCGGCGGGCTGCACATCTGGTACCGCGCCCCTCTGGGCAGCCCGGCCATCCGCTCCTCCACCGGCACCAGCACCCGTACGGCCCTCGCCTGGCAGGTCGACGTCCGGGCCACCGGCGGCTACATCGTCGCGCCCGGTACGCGTACGGCCCACGGCACCTACGAAGCCCTGCCCGGCTCCCGTACCCCCGCGCCCCTGCCGCTGTGGCTCCACGCCGAACTCGCCCGCACCGGCCACCACCCCGCCCTACCGGAGCCGGAGCGGGTCCGGGCCGCTGGGTCCCGGACCACACCCGCGCCGCACGCGCGGCCCGCGACACCGGCGACCGGGGCCGACGACGCCCACCGGATCCTCGGCCCCCTCCTCGCCGAAGTCCGGGACTGCGCCCGCGCACCCTCGGGCACCGCCTTCAGCGAGAAGCTCAACCGGGCGGCCTTCACCGCCGGCGGCCTCGCGGCGGCGGGCCACATCACGCTGCCCGAATGCGCCGGCCTCCTCGCCGAAGCCGCGGACGCGGCCCGCCCGGACCGGCCGCGCCGCAACCAACTCGTCATCGACTCCGCGCTCCGCGCCGGCAGCCACCGCCCCATCCACCCCAAGGGACGTTCATGAGCAGCGCAGGAAGCACCGGCTTCGACGCGCACGCCGCCGCGGAGCAGCTCGCGGTCTTCGCGGCCGAGACGGCCGGGCAGACGGCTGGGCAGACCGTTGGGCAACCGGCCGGGACCACCGACAGTGCCGCGACCGCCGCCCAGCTGCCCGCCCAGCAGGTCTCCACGCCCGCGGCCGTGCCGGCCCGCCCCGACGACTTCGTACAGGCCGGCCTGCTCGTCAACCTCACCGACCGCGGCAACGCCAAGCTCTTCGCCCACCTCCACAACCACCGCTTCCGCCACGTCGAGGGCCTCGGCTGGTACGTGTGGGACGAGTACCGCTGGAAGCGCACCGGCGGCGAGAAGGCGGCGATCTGGGCCGCCGGCGACATGGCCGAGGAGATGCCGCTCCACGACCCGCGCGGGCACTTCACGGACCGCGAGCTGGCCCAGCACCGCAAGCGCGCCATGTCGACCTCCGGGGTCAAGGCCATGCTGTCCCAGGCCAAGGCCTCCCCTGAGCTGGCCCTGGACCCCGACACCCTCGACGGCGACAAGTACGCCCTGTGCACCCCCGCCGGCGTCGTCGACCTGCGCACCGGCGACCTGCGCAAGCCCGATCCGCTCAGGGACCTGCACTCGCGCGCGACCTACCTCGCGCCCGAGGCCAGCCCCACGCCCCGCTTCGCCCGCTTCCTGACGGAGACCTTCGGAGACGACGACAAGGGCAAGGAGATGATCACCTTCGTCCATCTCCTGCTCGGCTACTCCATCACCGGCGACGTCGGCGGCCAGGTCCTGCCGTTCCTCTACGGCATCGGCGCCAACGGCAAGTCCGCCCTCATGGACATCGTCATCAAGATCCTCGGCGACTACGCGGACGTCGCTCCGCCCGGCTTCCTGATGGAACGCGGCAAGTTCAACGAGCACTCCACCGAGCTCACCGAACTCCACGGCCGTCGCCTGTTCGTGTGCAGCGAGCTCAAGCCCCACGACAAGTTCGACGAGGCCCGCGTCAAGCTCCTCACCGGCGGCGACCGCCTCAAGGCCCGCCGCATGCGCCAGGACTACTTCAGCTTCGAACCCACCCACAAGCTCTGGCTGCTCGGCAACCACCGCCCCGAGGTCGGCACCGGCGGCCACGCCTTCTGGCGCCGCATCCGCCTCATCCCGTTCGACAAGGTGGTCCCCGACCACCGCAAGATCGACAACCTCGCGGAGGAACTCGTCAACCACGAGGGTCCCGGCATCCTCCACTGGATGATCCAGGGCGCCATGGCCTACCTGAAGACCAAGCCGTCCCTCACCGGCCCCACCGTCGTACGCACCGCCACCCAGGCCTACGCCACCACCGAGGACCACATCGGCCGCTTCCTCGCCGAATGCTGCACCACCGGGGACAGCGCCGACGAGCCGCGCGACTTCAAGGTCGAACAGGGCGCCCTGTACCGCGCGTACAGCACCTGGTGCCAGGAGGGCGAAGGCCTGCGCCCCGCCACCACCCGCGCCTTCGCCACCCGCATCCGCGCCGAGGTCGGCATCTCCTCGCCCGGCGAGATGCTCCGCTCCAACGGACAGAAGTTCTACCCCGGCCTCGCCCTGCTCGCCGACGAGGCCGGATGAACCGGTACGGGGCGGACGCGAGCGCCCGGCGAACGGGGCAGCCCAAGGGTGAACCGCCCGGGCCTACTGTCCGCCACCGCATCCAGCCACCTACCATGGACACGCAACGAATGAGCCGGCCACAGGGCGCCGCCCCGCACACCGCGATAGCCAGTGCCCGGCGCCCGGTAGCGTGGTCAGTCCGGACCGCGCAACAGGTACGTCGTCAGACCGAGAAGGGACCAAGGCCATGAGCTCGCTACTTCAAGCAAGCGATCTCACCCACGAGGACAAGGTGGTGTGGCTGGAAGACCCCGCGCAGCTCGACTACGTACGCCAGGCCCTCGACAAGACCCCGCGCAGGCGCGGCAAGCCCCGCTACTACCGCGACGGCCGCATGGTCGGCTTCGCCGAGCTCTGCGACAGCGCGGAGGCCGACCCCGACAGCGGGCTCCAGAAGCGCCGGGTGTTCTACCTGCTGCCGCACGACCGCGACGCGGAACCGGACGGCCTGTACCGGGCCGGAGCCCCCGGCGAGGCGGTGGACCCCCGCACGGTCGAACCGCGGCACGTCGGCATGAAGACGGAGCGCTCCCAGCGCGGAGCCGCGGGCGCCGCCACGCGCACCGTCGCCTGACGCGGTTCCGCCCGACCGTACGCACGTAAATCGAAAACTCGGTCCCTTCAGTCCCTGGGCCGCCCCGGCCGGTGCTCTGACCTGCACGAACCGGTAGGGACTGAAGGGTCTCGGCGGGGGTTCCCGTTCAGACCTCGTCGCCCTGGAGGCGGCGGTCGAGATCGGTGGCCCAGTCCAGCGCCCACGCGCGGAGGGCGGCCGTCTCGGGTGCGGTGAGGCCGTAGGCGGTGAACTCGTCGTCGTCGGTCCATTCCGCGCCGACGAGCCGGTCGCGGAGGTCGGCGAGGCGGAACTCGTCGCGGCCGTGGCGTTCGCCGAGCCGTTCGAGTTCGCCGCGGGTGCGGTGCCGGGAGGCCGCGTGGACGTCGATGAGATCGCGTGCGGTGCCGCGGTCGGCCAAGGCCCGGACCTTCGTGCCGATGACCGAGTCGAGGGCGAGGACGGGCCCGTACTCGGTCCGGGCCGGCGGGGTCCAGAAGTGCTCCTTGAGGACGTCGACCTCGCAGCGCTCGCCGGTGGCGGGATCGGTGACCACAAGGCGGGCCGAGAGCGGGTCCACCCCGATGGTCTCCACGCGCCAGCCGCGTGCGGCCAGGCCGCGCTCCAGGCCGGCGGCGATGTCGGCCATGGGGGCGGGGTTCTCGGTGGCGACGTCGAGGTCCTGGCTGACGCGTTCGACCAGGCCGTGGGCCTGGACGGCGTACCCGCCGGCGAGGACGAGGGGGTACGGGGAGCCGATGTCGATCACGGCGTCCAGGAGCCGGCGGTGCAGACCGCTGAGCTTCACGCCGCCGCGGACCCGGCCGCCGGCGCCGGCGCCAGCTCGGGGAAGGTTTCCTCCCAGACCTGCCGGACGTGCCGGCTGACCAGCGTGCGCAGGACCGGCCACTGGGCGGCGAGCAGGTCCCGGTTGAGGAGCTTGACCAGGTCCTCGTGCTGCCCCTCGGCCAGGACGGTGCGGTACAGGCCCATCCGCAGGCGCGGCCGGTCCAGGTCGTAGGTGCGCAGCCCGGACCAGGCGACGTGCAGTGGCAGCTCGACCACGCCGTGCTCGGGCCCGCAGAGCTCATCGAGGGCGGCGGGCAGCCTGCCCGCGTACCGGGCGCGCAGCACCTCGGCCGCCGACGGGCCGGGGGTGGGGGAGTACGGCGTGACCATGCCCCGATTATCCCGCGTCCCGCCCGCCCCCGGTACCGCAGACGCGTCATCCCGCTCACTGGTGGGGCCCCGACCTCCAGCGGGCACGTGACGCGACCGCTGCAACCGGCTGCTCGCCACCCCACGGCTCACGGACATGACCGCCGCCCGTACCGCCGCCCAGTACGGCCGCCCCGCACCGACCGGGACCGTCCGCAGCCGCCTACGAGAGGGGCGTGGGCTTCCGGGGCGGCGGTACGGCACGCAGGAGTTCCCACAAGGGGCGGGACCCGCCGGCCCACTGGGCGAGCAGGTGGCGGTCGACGAGGTGGAGCTTCTGGGACTTGGCGAAGTCGTGGGCGGGGCCGGAGAACCGGCCGTTGGTGAGCATCACCAGGACGTCCCCGCCGTGGACCTGCCGGCCGGTGCCGTTGAGGACCTGGAGGTCAGGGGTGCCGACCGCGGATCCGGACCAGCCGGCCTTGCGGTGCTTGCACTGGATCACCCAGCGGCGTCCATAGGGATCGGTGGCCTTCACGTCCGCGCCGTTGTCGCCCCGCCCTCCGACCTTCTCCGCGTCGGAGCAACCGTCGCGGTGCATGAGGTCCCGCACGGCGAACTCGAAGTCGTCGTAGTGGAGGCCGTCGAGGTGCTCGACGGCGTAGCGCAGCCCTTGGGCCCGGACCCGGTTCCATCGGGCGGCTTCCTGCCGCCGCCGCAGCCACAGCCAGCCGGCGCCGAGCGCGGCCACCGAGATCAGGACCAGCACCCAGGGATGGGCGGCCAGCCATGACAGGAGCGCCGCGATCAGGCTGAAGGCCACCGCGGCCGCCAGACCGACCGTCCACAGCACCTCCGAGCCGGTGCCCTGGCGACGCCGTGCGCTGCCACCGCGCCTGCGGCGCCTCGCGGGCGGGCGCCGGGTCACCGGCCGCTCACCGGGCTGGGGAAGACGATCGGATACGAGACCGTGGGCTCCGGCCGGGGTGCCGGCTGGTTCTCCCAGGCGGGCCACTTGATCGGATAGATCGAGGTCGAGGTCGAGGTCGAGGTCGCGGCCGGCTGGGGCTGGGGTAACCCCTGCCCCGCGCCCGTTGTGGGGCTGTTGCCGAAGACGATGACCCCGGCCACGATCAGGCCCAGTACGGCGGTCTCCCGCCGGGCCCCCGGAGGGAGCCGGAGATGGCCGCTGACCTTGGTGCCGTCCGACTTCACGTACGTGTTGATCCAGGGCACAGCCACATCCCCCTCGGCGGTCGCGTCGCGCTCCCCGCGCAACTGACCCATGAAAGCAGACGGCACTGACGACGCGTCACCATCCGGTCACCCACTTGTGATCATCGTCTGATCGGGCTGCCGCGAGGCGTCTCCCCCGTGCGGGGTACGGGTTGTTCGTCCTGGGGGCTGGCGCTTGCCCGGCCGCCTGGAAGAGGCTGCGCGGGGACGCGGCCCAGGACGTCGTGTCCGGGTGATGCGTGCGGGCCGGCCGCCTTGCCCGGACCGCGCCGGGAGTCCGACGGCGCCGGCGTTGTCGGTCCCCGGTGTTAGCGTCGCCACCATGGCAAACCGTTCATATCTCTACTCCGCAGACTCGATGCCGAGCGAGGCAGAGATCCCCGAGCAGATCCGATGCATATCCGAGCACAACGGGGACATCCCGCTCGCGCACAAGCTCATGGCGGGGCGCGGAACGACGATCGTCCCGTCCATGATCTGGAACCCGCCGATCGGCATCGCCGCGGACTACGCCGGCGGGGCGGCCCTGCTCCTCGACCTCCTGCGCGCGGTCGGCAAGGGCCTGGAGGACGACGCCGAGTTCGCCGGATGTGTTGCCAGGACCACGGCCCACCTGGAGAAGCAGCAGGCGAAGTACTTCGTCCTGGAGACCGGGGAGATCGTCTCCATGTCGGGCGACGATCCGGCGGCGAGCGTGCGGCGTCTGGTGTCCGCGGACATCCCCGACGCCGTCGCCAAGGCCGAGGCGGCGATCGCCGGCCAGGACGACGACTGGCTGGCCTCGGTCCGAGCCGACTGGCAACGGCACTTCGCGTCCTTCTACAGCGAGGCGCTCTACTTCTCCTTCCCCGGCTGACGGGGCCTGCGGCGCGGTGCCGGACGTCGCCAGGTCCAGCTCCGCGCCGCCGTGTGGCCGGGCGGCAGCAACAGGGGCCGTTCGGGGCCTGATGGCATGATCGGCACGTGATCAGTGAACCCCGCCCGTCCGGCGGCATGAGGTACGTCCTGTTTGATGTCGATGGCACGTTGATCGATGCCCTGGACAATCAGCGCCTGGTCTGGCGAACGTGGGCGGAGCGATACGGGCTGGACCCTGATGAGGTCTATCGAGTGGCGCTGCGGACCCGGCCGATGGAGACCTTCGCGCAGATCGCTCCGGACCGGGATCCTCAGAAGTGCCTTGCCGCATTGCACGAGTTGGAGGACGAGGACGTCCGCACCGGGGTCTACGCGGCTTTCGACGGTGCCCCGGAACTGCTCAGCGCTTTGCAGCCCGGGACCTGGGCGCTGGTCACGTCCAACTATGAGCACCGAGTGCGCGGCCGTTTCGCACGGACGGACTTGCCGGTCCCGGAGGTCGTGGTGGACGCGGCCGCCGTGGAGGAAGGCAAGCCGTCGCCGGTGCCGTATCTGCAGGCCGCCGCACGGCTCGGGGCCCGGCCGCAGGACTGCCTGGTCATCGAGGACGCCCCCTCCGGGGTGCAGGCCGGGCTGCGTGCCGGGATGACGGTGTGGGGCGTCAACACCCCGGCGGCGGTGGACGGCGTGCACCGCCATTTCGGCACCTTGCGCGAAGCGGTCGGCGACATCCTCGCCTTCGCTTCGGGGTCCCTCCCCCACCGGCTGGAGGGGGCGGCCGCAGTGGAATGATCCCGCTGTGGCTGGTGTGATCACGGCGTCGGAGCAGCCACCACCGCCGCCGTGTTGGCGAGGAACTCCCCGACTGGAAGCAGGAACCATGGCTGTGGACGCTCACGTACGGACTCGCGTTTCGGTGTACGCCATCGCGGTGGAGAACGATCGGCTGCTCTTGGCCCGCCTGTCGGACGAGTCACCGGTCTTCACCCCAGGACTGTGGCACCTGCCGGGCGGCGGAATCGATCCGGGCGAGCAGCCCGTGGAGACCCTGGCCCGTGAGCTCCGGGAGGAGACGGGACTCGGACTCGCTGCCGCGCGACTGCTCGACGCACGGACATACGCGGTCCAGCGGCGAGGCGTGAGCTGGAACCTCACCGCGCTGTTCTACGCCGTCGAACTCAAGGCGGGGGTGGCGGTGGCCGAGGCCGACGGTTCGACTGACGCGGTGAGCTGGATCCCCCTGGCGGACCTGCGGGACTCCATGATGTCGCCTGCGGCGGCCGACGCCCTGCGCATGCTCGGGTTTCAGGCGGGATCGGGTGAAGGCCCGGTCGTCGCCCTTGGCTGAGGGCTCCTGCGAGCAGTGTCTCGTCGTCGCGGACCCGGTCCGCGGACCCGGTCCTCCGGTGTGGGACCGGTTGTCGGTGCCTGCCCAGCGGCGCCCCGCTTCGCAGCCCCGCTTCGCGGGCACGCGCGTACGGAGCCGTGACGGTGGCGATCGCGGCCACCGGCGGCGGCCCGGCGCTGCCGCGCGCCGAACGGCCGGCACGCGGAGGCACGGCCTCCTCAGATGGCGGTGGAGAGGGCCGTGTGGCGCCACTGGTCGAGTTCACGTCGTACCAGGTCCAGCTTCGCCTCGACGCGTTCGACCGCGTCCGCGCCCAGCTGGAGGCGCAGCGGCGGCTCGGCGGCCTCGGTGACGTCGACGATGGCCTTGGCTCCCTTCGCCGGGTCGCCCGGCTGGAGGCCGTCGTTCGCGGCCAGCGCCTCGCGCACCGGTCCGGCGCCGACGGCGTAGTCGGGGATGGCCGCCGGCTCGACGCGGATGCTGGAGCCGCTGAGGAAGTCGGTGCGGAAGCCGCCCGGCTCGATGATCGTGACGTGGATGCCGAGCGGTGCGAGCTCGCCGTGCAGTGCCTCGGAGATGCCTTCGAGGGCGAACTTCGACGCGCCGTACAGGCCGACCGCCGGTGCGGTGGCGAAGCCGCCCACGGAGCCGATGTTCACGACGTGTCCCGACCGCTGGGCGCGCAAGGTCGGCAGGGTCGCCCGCAGCGTGTTGAGCACGCCGAACACGTTGACGTCGAAGAGGTCCCGGGCGGCCTCGTCGGAGGTCTCCTCGATCGCGCCCACGAGACCGTACCCGGCGTTGTTGACGACGACGTCGATCCGGCCGAACCGCGCCAGACCGGCCTCCACCGCGGCCGCCAGCTGCTCCGGCCGGGTCACGTCCGCGTTCACCGCCAGCAACCCGTCCGGCTTCTCCGGGAACGCCTTGAGCAGCGCCGAAGCGTCCCTCGCCGTGGCGATGACGCTGTGCCCCCGGCCCAGTGCCTCACGAGTGATCTCCGCGCCGAGCCCGCGCGATGCCCCGGTGACGAACCAAACGCCCATGTTCTCCCACAATCCGATCGTCCGACTGGCTGATGGTCCGAGGCTAGGAGCTAGAGTCGGGTCTAGATCAACAGCTATGTGACGGGGGTCACTCGTGGACTTGAGCATCGGTGAAGTGGCGCGGCGCAGCGGGCTGAGCGTGCACGCGCTGCGGTTCTACGAGCGGGAGGGCCTGTTCGCCAACCCGGTGCGCCGCCTGTCCAACGGCCGTCGCGTCTACCACGAGGAGGACGTGCAGTGGCTGGCGGTCTGCACCAGGCTCCGCTCCTCCGGCATGCCGCTGCAGATGATCCGGCAGTACGTCGAACTGGCCCGTCAGGGCCCCGGCAACGAACACGAGCGGCTGGAACTGCTGCGCCGGCACGAGAGCTACGTGGAGGCGCAGATCCAGGAGTTGCGGGAGACCCTGGACGTGATGCGGTACAAGGTGCGGATCTACGAGGAGCACATCGCCCGCGGCGAGGCCGACCGGCTCTGGAACCCGTCCCGCCCGGAGCCCGCCGGGGCAGGCGCCGGTGAGGAGGGCCCTCGGTGAACGTTGAGCGGCCGCAAAACATTGGCCATTGCACGTATGGTGTCTACATTTAACTCGGCAGGCCGAACGTCATTCCCGGGACGCGCCCGTGGAGTTACCGTCCGAGACTTCTCGGCGCCCCGACGCGCTGGTCGCTGACGGCAGCTCGCGCGCGGTCAGCCGTACCGGTCCGCCGTAAGGGTCCGCCGGGCCGGTAGGCGGCCCTACAGAAAGCACCACATGTCACACACAGCCAGCTCCGGTCGGCCCACTGCCCTCGTGATCGGCGCCGGCGCCGCCGGGCTCTTCGCCGCCTCCGTCCTCGCCGAGTCCGCCGACGTCACGATCATCGAGCGCGACACGCTGCCCGCCGGCCCCGAGGACCGGAGAGGGGTGCCACAGGCCCGCCACGCACACCTCGTCTGGAGCGGCGGCGTCCGGGCCTTCGAGGAACTCCTCCCCGGCTTCGTCGACAGCGTCGTCGCCCAGGGCGGCCGGCTGGTCCACATCATGGGTGACATGGTTTCCCGGGCCCCGAACGAGGTCTGGTTCCGCCGCTTCGACAGCACCCACCACCGCAACCTCGTGTGCTCGCGCAACCTCCTCGACCACGTCCTGCGCGAGCGCGTCCTGCGCGACGGCCGCATCACCGTCCACGAGAACTCCGCCGTCGAAGGTCTCGAAGGTCTCGAAGGCTTCAACGGCGGAGCGGGCCGCGTCACGGGGGTCAGCGCGCGGATCGGCACCGGGACGCGGATCCTCTCCGCCGACCTGGTCGTCGACGCCTCCGGACGCGGATCGCGCGCCCCGGCCTGGCTCGAGGTCCTCGGCCTGCCCCTCGTCACCGAGCGTCAGGTCGACGCGGGCGTCGCCTACGCCACCCGGGCCTTCCGGTCCCCCGGGACGGCCGGGGAGGGCTTCCCGCTGGTCAACGTACAGGCCAACCCTGCGAAGGCCCCCGGTCAGGGCGGCATCATCCTCCCCGTCGAGGACGGCCGGTGGATCGTCACCCTCTCCGGCTCCCGCGGCGGCGAACCCACGAAGGACCCCGACGCCTTCGCCGGCTTCGCCCTGGGCCTGGGCGACCCCGTCATCGGCGAGCTCATCAAGGACGCCGAGCCCCTGGGCGACGTCGTGACCACGCGCAGCACCGCCAACCAGCGCCGCTACTACGAGAAGATGAAGGACTGGCCCGACGGATTCGTCGTGCTGGGTGACGCCGTCGCCGGCTACAACCCCGTCTACGGGCACGGCCTCACCGTGGCCGCACAGTGCGCCCTGGCCCTGAGGGACGTACTGGCTTCCACCGGCCTCACCGCCCCCGGCACGGCCCGCCGCGTGCAACGCGCCGCGGCCCGGCCCGTCTCCGGCGCGTGGGACCTGGCCGTGGGCCAGGACGCCAACTACCCCGGTGCCAGCGCCACACCGCCCAGGGCCGTCGAGCGGTTCCTCACCCGGTTCGTCGACCGCGCCGTCGAGACGGCCGCCCGCAGCCCCCGGGCGCTCGGCGCCCTGCTGGACGTCATGAGCCTGGAGAAGCCCGCGACGCGGCTGTTCTCCCGCGACGTGCTGGTTCCCATGCTCTTCGGCGCGAAGGAGCCGCACTTGCAGGGGCCCCCGCTGAGCGATGCCGAACGGAAGGCCGCCGCCCTGCCCGGCCAGGACCCCTCCCGCCGCATCGCGTGAGAGCCGCGCCACCGGACGGCAGACCCGCAGACCGGTAGACCGGTAGACCGGCAGATGAGCAGACCGGCAGACCCGCAGACCGGCAGCTACCTGCCACTACTGTGGCAGTCCGGCCGGAGACCTATGAGTACCTGCCACTGTTGTGGCAGCATCGGATGGCAGTTGCGGTCGCCGCTGCTCCAGTGGCACTGCCTCCCCGGAATTCCGGGGTGATCCGTCCTGCGCGACTTCGGGAGACAAGCCGGTGACAGCAGCCTTCTCCGTATCCGCGGCGGCCGCCTCGCAGTTGGCCGAGGCCGTGGAGCGCGTCGTCGACCTGGCGGCCAAGCTCGGCCGGAGCCGTGACGACGTGCTGGATCCGGAGGAACTGCACTTCGCCTCCGGGGTTCCCCACGACGTCGTACGGGCGCTCCTCCAGGGGCGTTCGGCCGGCGAGCCGGACATCCACGAGAGGTTCCGGCAGCGGCTGGACCTCCTCCACGAGACGTACCTCAAGGAGAACGGCCGGAAGTTCTCGCACGGCGAGATCGCCCGGCAGAGCGGTATCTCCCGGCAGCAGGTGCAGGCACTGCTCGGCGGAGACCGCCGGCCGACGATGGACCACTGCGCGAGGCTGGAGCGGTTCTTCGGGCGGCCGGCGGGCTTCCTCCAGTCGGAGGACACCGAGGCACTGAGCTGCGCGCTGGCCGTCGTGGAGAAGTCGCTGCTCCAGGAGTACCAGGAGCACAGCGAGCGCGGCCTGACGAAGGCCCTGGCCGGCGCCCGCCGGCCGAGTCTGTACGAGCGGCACGGTGTCGACGGCATCGCCCTGCGCGCTGCCCTGCTGCCCGATCAGGGGCGCACCAGGCTGCTGGAGTGGCTCGACAACTACATGGACGAGCGTGCGGCCGAGGGGGAGCAGGGGCCGGCCGGCGGCGCGCGCTGAGGCGTCGAAGCGTCGAAGTGTCGTGGCGTCGAGGCGCCGTGGCGCGGAGGGTATGTGAAGCGGCCGGCCGCGTGCGGGGGCGCCGGGCAGGCCGGTCGTGTGGAATCCGCCGGGGCGCGAACGCCCGCCTCGCGCGGACAGGGGCATTGGGGAGAAGCGTGTTCAAGCAGCCGGATGTTCGGCAGTCGGTCGGCGCCCTCGTGGGACAGCGGAACGTGGCCGGACACCAGATCGTCATCACCGGGCACGACCCGCGCGACCCGGAGCTCGGGCACGGCCGCCGGCACGCGGGGGAGTGGCCCGCGGCCACGCGTCTCCCCGGCCGTGCAGCCGGCTTACAACACGTGGTCGCGTCGGGTCCAGGGCTGCCGTACGGCGCACCCGTCGTGAAGGGGGCGAGATGAGCAACCTCTACTACTACCTTCCCGCCGCCCTCCTGCTCGTGTCCTTCGCGCTGAGGGTGCCGGAACTCGTACGCCACTGGCGCGACCCCCTGGTCCGCTCGGTGGGCGTCGTGATCCCCGTGGGCGCCGTGGTCTTCTTCTTCGCCGCACCGGCGACGGTGTCCTGGGTCAACCGGCTCACCGGCATCGCCAACTTCTCCGCTCCCTTGGTCTTCGCGCTGGTCACGGCCGGGAGCGCCAGCGTCATCATCCTGATGCTGACGTGGCGGGGCGGACCGGACGAACAGCGCCGCACGGCCACCCGCTGGTGTGCCGGCGTCTACGGGGCGGTCATCGTGGCGCTGCTCGGGCTGTTCGCCCTGGGAGACGCGCCCGACGAACGCCTGCGGGACTTCGACACGTACTACGCCACCGCGCCGTTCATCCGGGAGATGATCGTCCTCTACGTTCTGGCACACGCGGTGGCGACCGTCGTGCTGTCGGTCCTGTGCCGCCGCTGGGCCCGTGAGGTGGCCGGCCTGCTGCGTGCCGGGCTCGTCCTCATCGTCGCCGGAGGAGTCCTGAACCTGGGCTACGCCGTGCTCAAGCTCCTCGCCGTAGGCGCCCGGTGGGCGGGCCGCGACTGGGACGCCGTCAGCACGACCGTGGCCCCCTCCCTGGCCGCCCTGGCCTCTCTGCTGCAATGCGTCGGGTTCGCCCTGCCCGCCGTCGGTCAGGGTCTGGTGGGGTGGTGGCGTCGGCGCTCGCGCTACAGGCGGCTCGGTCCGCTGTGGGAGATCATGCGCGAGGTGATCCCGTACGAACTGGTGCGCATCCCCTGGTGGTCGTCGCTGAGCAGGCGCCACCTGCGGCGGACCTGCGACATCCGGGACGGCCTGCGGCTCCTGGCCCCGTACCTCGAACTCGGCGCGGGGCCGGACGAGCGGGCGCCCGAAACAGGTCCCGGCGCGCTGACGCCCGAGGTGGCGGCTCGCGCGGCGCTGGTCATCGCAGCGTTCGATTCCCTGCGCACCCAGCCCGGTGCGGGTGACGGTGACGGCAGCCTCAAGTCCCTGACCGAGAGCGACGACGGGCTCGTACGGTTCTCCGACGCGGTACGGGCCATGTCGCTGCTCGAAGGCGTCGTGCGGCAGCCGGTGTCCCCGGTCCCGTCTGGAATCCCCGCCTCCAGGGACGTTCCGCCGGCCCGCTCCGGCCGGGCCGAGTGATCCGCCGCCCCGGCCCGCCGGGGGACGGTGCCGTCCGTCGGCGGCGGGCAGAGACCGTAGAGACCGCTGAGACCGTAGAGAGCAGTCACGTGCCCGAGCCGACGACCACCCAGGTCCGCGCCGACGTCCGCACGGTGCGACGGCGCGCCGTCGTCATCGGCGGCGGCCTGGCCGGGATGCTCGCCGCCGCCGCACTGCGCGGTGCGGTCGACGAAGTGCTCGTCATCGAGAACGACCAGCTGCCGGACGGGCCGCTTCCGCGCAGGGGACTGCCCCAGGCGCGTCACGCGCACATGCTCTGGAGCGGGGGAGCCCGCGCCGCCGAAGCCCTCCTGCCCGGGGTCACCGACCGCTGGCTGGCCGCCGGAGCGAACCGCATTCCGGTCCCCACGGGCATGGTGGCCCTCAGCGGTCAGGGCTGGTTCAGGCGTTGGGACCGCGAGACCCACTTCGTGATCGGGTGCAGCCGCGATCTCCTGGACTCCGTCGTGCGCGACCTCGTCCTGACAGGAGGGGGAGTGACCGTCCTCCAGCGCTCCCGGGCCGAGGGCCTGTCCGGCAGTGCCTCCCGGGTCACCGGGGTACGGGTCCGCGGCGCGGACGGCCACCCCCGCACATTGGAGGCCGACTTCGTCGTCGACGCGAGCGGGCGGGGCTCGCGCACCCCCCGGCACCTGGCGGCCCTGGGCGTGCGCCCCGTACCCGAACGCTCCGTGGACCTCGGCCTCGTGTACGCGACGCGTGTCTTCCGCGCCCCGGCGGGAAGCGCCGGATTCCCCATCGTCAGCGTCCACGCGGACCCCCGCGGAGGGTGCCCGGGTCAGAGCGCAAGCATCCTGCCGGTCGAGGACGGCCAGTGGATCGTCACGGAGACGGGTACCAGGGCGGGCGAGCCGGCCGGTGACGCCGAGGACTTCGAGGCCTTCGCCCGCAGGCTCCGCCATCCCGTCGTCGGGCAGATCATCTCCCGCCTCGAACCCCTGACCGACGTGACGGTCAGCAGGAGTACGCACAACACGCGCCGGTACTACGAGCAGGTGCGGGACTGGCCCGAGCGCTTCGTCGTCCTGGGCGACGCCCTTGCCGCCTTCAACCCGGTGTACGGACACGGCATGTCCGTCGCCGCGCAGTCGGCCGCCATCCTCCGGGAGAAGGTCCGCGCCCTCGGCGTGGACGCCCCCCATCTGGCACGGCAGGTCCAGCGGGCCATGGCGAAGCGGGTCGACGCGGCCTGGGACCTGGCCACGGGGCAGGACATTTTTTACCCCGGAGTGCGGGGCGGCAGCCCGACCCGCAGGGACAGGATCCTGGCCCGCTACGTGGACCGCCTGGTGACGACGAGCTGCGGCAGCTTCGCCATGGTGAAAGACCTCACCGACGTCACCTCCCTCCAGACGCCGCTCGCCACGCTGGCCAGGCCGCGCGTCCTGCTGGGAGCCGTACGAGGCCCCCGCCGCCCGCCCCTGACCGGCCCGCCCCTCACGGGCCGCGAGCTCGCCCTCGTCCACGCCCCGGCCCGTACGTGAAGCTCACCGCGGTCTCCAGCGGCGCACGTCCAGCGCGGCCTGCTCCCGCTTCCCGGGGGTCTGGTGGAAGTGCGTTGCTCCGGCGCGGTGTTGGCGAGCGTGTTGCGGGTCGGGGAGGGAGGGTGTTGGCTTTGGATCATGGTCGGCGACCGTGCCGGCCGTGTTGACCAGGGGGGACCCACCCACATGCGTACTCACCGAGTCCGTGGGACCACGGCTGCCGTCGCCGTGTCCTGCGTAGTCGCCGGCATCGCACTCGCGACCGGCATGGCCCAGGCCGACTCCACGACGCCGGATCCGATACCGAGCCCCACGTGCACCCCGCCGACCCCGACCCGCGCCCCCGTGCCGACCTCGACTCCGACGCCCGTCCCGACCTCGGCGCCGACGTACACGCCGGCGCCGACGTACGTGCCGAGTCCGACGGCGGTGCCGACGTACGTGCCGAGTCCGACGTCCGTGCCGACGTACACGCCGGCGCCGACGTACGTGCCGAGTCCGACGTCCGTGCCGACGTACACGCCGGCGCCGACGTACGTGCCGAGTCCGACGGCGGTCCCGACGTACGTGCCGAGCCCGACGGCGGTGCCGACCTACACGCCGGCTCCCACCGCGAGCCCCACATGCACGCCGGTCCCGACCTCTACGCCGGCTCCGACGGCGAGCCCCACGTACAGCCGCACGTACAGCCCGGCGCCGACCCCCACGGCCACGGGCGCACCGCCGACTTCCGCGCACCCGCTGGTGAAGTAGAGCGGGCCGAGGAAGACCCCGGCCGAACGGTGCCGGGGTCTTCCTCGGGCGGCGGGCCGCGCAAGCCCCTGATCGGGTGTGGGGCGGTGGCGACCACTCGAACGTGTGGGTTCAAGAGCGGGCAGGCAGGCGGCTACTGCCCCGCACGCCGAGTCCGTATTCGCGTTCGAGGGATTCGTCCTTCCGGGGCCGTTACGGGCGTAGAACCGGGGCGTTCTTGGAGCACCAGTGCCAACCGGCCGCCCAGATGGAGGACGCCGTGCATCCCGAACCCGTTCCCGCCCCCTGCCGCCTCGGATTCGAACAGCGGCGGCGGACTTCCCCCGCCGCCCGCCCCGCGGAACCGCAACGGTCCGGCATCCGCGCGCACCGCGCCGTACGACCGGATACGCGGTGGGCGGCATGAGCGAGCCCACCGAAGCGGCGGCGGCCCGCACCGTGCCGGGCCCGCGGTCCGCCCCGCCGCCCGCGCCCCTGCCCCTGCCCCTGCCTCCGGCGGCGGTGCCCGCCGGGCCGGAGGACGGGGACATGACCGACGGGCTGGAAGAGGCGTACTGGTCCGTCCACGACGGCGCCGCCGCGAGCGCCACCGTACGCCAGGTGCTCGTCCGCCTCCCCCGGATCACCGCCCTCATCGGCCGGCTCGCCTGGCAGGCGGACCGCAGGGCCACCCTCGTCGCCGTCGCCTGCCAGCTGGCCTCCGCGGCCATGGCGGCCTTCGGCCTGATCGCCTCCGTCAGGGTCCTCCAGCACCTGTTCGCGGAGGGCCCGACCCCCGACCGGGTCCGCGCCGCCGTCCCCGAGATCGTCCTCGTCGCCGGCTTCCTCTCCGCCCGGGCCCTGCTCGAGGCGGCCGTGGCGGTCGCCCAGGCACGCGTCACACCCAAGATCCGCACCGCGCTGGAATGCGAGTTCCTCCACCTCACCGCGCACGTGCGCCTCGAAGCGGTCGAAGACGCCGACTGGCACGACGAGGTCCACCGCGCCAACGACCGGGGGCTCTTCTACGCCCGCATGATCGTCGGGCAGGTCGTCTCCCTCGCCGCCGCAGCACTCGGACTGGTCGGCACCGCCGGCGTGCTCGGCGTCCTCCACCCGGTCCTCCTCCCGCTGCTGTTGCTGTCCGTCCTGCCGGTGGGCGTGGCCGCCGTGAGCAGCGCGCGGGCCCGGTTCCGCTCGTTCAAGCGGTGGAACGCGCTGCAACGCCGCGTACGCGTCTTCTCCTGGCTGCTGCTCGACGTGGACGCGGCCGCCGAGCTGCGCTCCGACACCGCCCAGGGCGCCCTGCTCGACGAGCACCGCCGCCTGACCACCAAGATCGCCGAGGAGGACACCCGCCTCGGAGTGAGCTCCGCCCTGCTCAACCTCGCCGGGCGGGCGGTGGGCGGGACCGGCTCCGGCATCACCTACGCGGCCCTGGCGGCCATGCTGATCGCCGGCTGGCTGCCGCTGGCCGCGGGCGCCGGCGCCGTCCTGGCCATCCAGGCGGGGCAGTCCTCCCTCACCCGGCTCGTCGAGGTCGCCCACCTCGTCTACGAGCACGCCCTCTGGGTCGACGACCTCCTCGCCGTCCAGGAACGCAGCCGCCGCCTCCTGCCCCGCACCTCCGACGTGCGGGCGCCGGACCGGGTGGAGGAAATCACCGTCCGCGACGTCCACTTCACCTACCCCGGCAAGGACGAACCCGCCCTGAACGGCGTCTCCTTCACCCTCCGCGCGGGGGAGACGGTGGCGTTCGTCGGCCTCAACGGGTCGGGGAAGTCGACGTGCGCCAAGCTCCTGGCCGGCCTGTACGAGGCGCAGCGGGGCAGCGTGAGCTGGGACGGCGTCGACGTACGCGAGATGGACGCCCAGTCCGTGCACCAGCGGGTCGCCTGTGTGCTGCAGGACCCCGTCCGGTTCCCCTTCAGCGCCCAGTCGAACATCACCGCCGGCGCCGGCACGCTCACCGAGGCCGACCCGCGTCGCGCCCTGGCCGCCGCACGGGCAGCCGGTGCCGACGCGGTCATCGCCGCGCTCCCCGGCCAGTGGAAGGCGCTGCTGTCGAAGCGGTTCAAGGGCGGGCAGCAGCTCTCCGGCGGGCAGTGGGCGAAGATCGCCGTGGGGCGGGGGCTGTACCAGGAGGCGGTGCTGCTGCTCCTGGACGAGCCGACCGCGAGCATGGACCCGCCGTCCGAGCACGCCGTGTACGAGGCGGTGCTGCGCGGCCGGCTGCGCCAGGACCAGATCACGGTGCTGATCTCACACCGGCTCGCCAGCGTCGTCGACTGCGACCGGATCCTCGTCTTCGACGGCGGCCGCATCGTCGAGTCCGGGTCCCACGAGGAGCTCATGGCGCTCGGCGGTGACTACGCCGCCATGTTCACCCTGCAGGCCAGCGGCTACCGGAGCACGGAAACGGGGTCGTGACGAGCGAAGCCGCGCGGGCCCACCGCCGCCGAATCCGACTCCGACTCCGCCGACTCCGCTGAGGCCGACGTCGGCCGGCCGCTCGCCCGTGCCCGCGCCACCGGCGAGCGGCCGGCCGGCCGACCGGCGTGACCGTACGGGACGTCCCGCTGTCGACAGCGGCTGGATACCCTGGCCAGGGCCCTACCGGGAGGACACCGTGATCACACGAGACTGGCCGCAGATGAGCCGCGAGGCCTTCGAGGCCATCGCGGAAGCCGCCGCACAGCACGACGTCAAGCTCGAACTCATCAACGGAGAACTGGGAGTCAAGCCCGTGCCCGACGGCGACCACGGCGAGATCATCATGTGGCTGCTGGAGCACTGCATGCGGCAGCGCCCCGACCTGCGCCTGTACCCGGAACAGGGCCTGCGCGTGGAGACGTACGGCAACGGCAACGCCCGCCCCGACGGTGTCCTCGCCCCCAAGGGCTACTTCGCGGGCCAGGGGGAGTGGGCGGGCGCGGACGGCGTCGTCATGGTCCTCGAAGTCACCTCGTACGACGCGAAGACCGACCAGCGGGACCGCCAGGACAAGCCGCGGGCGTACGCGGAGCAGGAGATCCCGGTCTACCTGCTCATCGACCGCGACAACGGCTCGCTGGTCCTGCACGCCGACCCGGTCAACGGCAGGTACCACACCCAGACGTTCTTCTTCGGCGACACCGTACGGATCCCCGCGCCGGTGGACATCACCCTGGACGACACCGACATCCTCAAGAACCACGTCCGCTGAAGCCGGCGCCCCGGTGCGTGGTGGTCAGGACGCGTCCTCGCTGCCTTCCGCGGGATCGTCCGTCCTGGAGAGTGTCGTACCTGATGCGGCAGGGGAACACGTGCCTTCAGGCCTCCTCGAACCCGGCCCGTCGGCCGTTCCGCGCGGGCCGAGGAGCCGAGTCGCGGCGGCTTCGAGTTCAGCGCGAACCACCCGCCGGCATTCCAGCGGTGCGCACACCTCGAAGGGGAGACCGTGGATCTCGCCGGACAGGAGCACCTGGAGGTACTCGGGGCCGTCGGCCTCCTCACGGCCCAACAGGATTTCGACGGTGAGCCGGGTCCCGTCCGCGAGCCGCCGCGATCCGCTCTGCGGTTCACCGTCGATCAGCACGAACTCCTCCTCGTACCGGCCTTCGGGCGCGGGCGCCAGCAGCCACCGGGCGAACGCCGCGGCCCGCGGTGCGCCACCGGGCAGGGGCGCGCGTCCGATGAAGTACGCGTCGAAGCCCCAGGTACCGTCCGGATCCCTGCCGACCGCCAACCACAGGTCCTCGACGGGCATGCCGGGGTAGTGGCTGCCGCGCCAGCCGAACCGAAAGCCCGCCTCGCCGTCCCCACCGGACACCATGGCCCCCACTCTCCCACCATCTCGAACATGGACTTCGCGGAGTTCGCCGACGCCGCTGATGGATCGGGGACCTTCCGCGGCTTCGACGAGGTCTGACCCCTCGCCGTCGGGGTGTCCGGGGGGCTCGACCGGGCCTCAGGGCCTCAGGGCCCCTGGGCCTCAGGTCCCCAGGGCCTCAGCCGCGTACGGCGCCGGTCAGCGGGGCGAGTACGCGCCATCCCATCGTCTCGTACAGGGCCCGGCCCTCCGGCGTCGCGACCAGCACGCCCTCCGTCGTGCCCCGGGCGGCGGCGACGCCGGCGAGCGCGTGCATCACCAGGCGGCCCAGACCGCGGCGTTGATGACCGGGGTCGGTCTCCACCTGGTCGACGGCGAAGGCGGGGCCGGCGATGCCGGCCTGGCCGCGCGCGGCGAAGGCTCCCTCGGAGGTGCGGACCAGGGCGCGGACGACGCCGCCCCGGGTCCAGGTGTCCAGCCGGTAGCCGTCGGCGACCGCCGGCGGGGCCCCGGCGCGGGCGGCGCGCGGCGGGGCGGCCATCAGGAAGCCGGGCCCGCCGGCCAGCGACCAGCCGGGCCCGAGCCAGGACGCGAACACCTCCGGCGGCGCGGGTGCCTTCAGCCATACGCCGGGTGCGGCCGGGTTCTCGGTGATCTTGCGGACGGCCGCCTCGTCGGCGGCCGGCAGTACGTGGCGCAGGACGTGCCCGGGGAGACCGACGTCGATGGTGAAGCCCCAGGGCGTGGGGACGGGGTCGGCCGCGCCGCGCGACACGGTCCAGCCGTGGACCCACGCGTGTACGGCCCCGGCCGTGTCGTCGTGGTCGCGGGGGAGGTCGGGAAGCGCATGGGTGCCCATCAGGCACGTCCCCTTTCCGGGTGGGTGATCGTCCTTGCACGGCACAGCCTGCCCTTATTGCGAGTTGCTCGCAATAAGGAAGGGGGGTGGGCATGGAGTGGGACGGGGCTGCGCGGGCGGCAGGGGTGGCGGCGCCGGTGTGTCAGGCCACCTCCACGCCGTCCAGTTCGGCGAAGTACTCGCCCTTGGACAGGCGGACCGTGTTCCATCCCTCCCGCAGGGAGACGGCGGTCCCCGTCGTCTCCCACCTGTCCCAGCCGGTGTGCCGGTAGCGGACCGTGCCCGCGGCCGTGCCGTTGACCGTGAGGCCGTGCGTGGCCTCCACCGGGGCTCCCGCCCCGTCGCGGGAGCCGTTGCCGAACCACACGGACAGCAGGTGCTCGCCCGAGGACGCGGCGAAGACCGTGAACTCCACGTGGCTGTCGGCATGGTCGATGCCGCCGACCGCCCTGCCGTCGGAGGCGGCCTCGGCGTCGCGGACGGCCGCGTGGTGCACGAGGGCGTTCTCCGCCTGGTAGAGGACCTTGCTGCCGCGCACGACGGGGTAGCCGTTCGCGAAGCCCAGGTCGGCCACGTACATCACCCGCCGGCGCGGGTCGTCACGCCAGCCGTGGAAGAGGATGCGGTCACGGCCGTCGGGGCCGGTCACCACGTCCTGCCCGCCGGGGCCGCGCGCCGCGCCGGAGAGGGTCTCCGTCGTCATCAGCGGCCTGGCCGCCTTGGTGTACGGGCCGGTCAGGGTCTGTGCCACCGCGTAGCCGGTCCGGTAGCGGTCGCCGCCGTAGTCGTCGGCCGAGTAGAACAGCACGTACTGCCCCGCGCGCTTGACGAGGGTGGGGGCTTCCACCACCGCGCCTTCCCGGAGGGGGTCCTGCCTGATCAGCCTGACCGGGTCCCCGGTGGTACGCGTGCCGTCCCACGAGACGGGCTGCAGGTGCAGCCAGGTGTCCGTGCCGCAGCAGTTGCCGTCGTTCTTCCACAGCAGGTAGCGCTGCCCGCCCTCGGTGTAGCCGGAGGCGTCGATCGCGCCGCCCTGCTCGGCCGGGCACACCAGCGGCCCGTCCCCGACCGGCCGGAACGGTCCGTCCGCCGACGGCGACCGCGCGACGCCGATGCACTGCTTGTCGCTCGCCCGGTCATGCGCCGTGTAGTGCATGGTGAAGCCGTCGCCGTTGTCGTACACCTCCGGCGCCCACACCAGGTCACGCCGGGGTGCCGCCCATTCGCCGAGCACGGGCAGGACGTCACCGCTGTCGGCCTTCCACCGCTTCAGGTCGCGGGAGGTGGCGTGCTGGACGTGCTTGCCGTCGCCGTTGGTGGCGTACGCGTGGTACGTACGGCCGACCTTCACGACGTCCGGGTCGGGGAAGTCCCGGTCGAGCACCGGAGCGGCCACGGCCACGGCCCCGGCCGCAGGGGCGGCGGTGTCCGCACCGGCCGGGGCCACGGGCCCGCCCAGCGCCACGGCGGCGGCGACCGCGACGAGCGCGAGGCAGCGCCCGACCCGGCGCTTGAGGGGATGAGGCGGCATGGGGCTCCGATCCCGCGCGGCCCGGCCACCGTCGTACGGGCCGGTGCCACCGGCCCACGGCCGGCCGGCCGGTCGGCCGCGCGTCTTCGACGTCAGGGCAGTCAGAACTGACCAACGCCCCACCGCCCCGCGGGTTGCGGACGGATCACCGGCCGGGGTGGTCGGTGCGAGGCGGGCGCCACCGTAACCCGCTGTGACACCGAGGCGATCTCGGACCCGTGCACGCTTCGAAGTCGTGGTGGAGGCGTCCGTCCCCGGCCGGGGACGGACGCCACGGACGCCACGGACGCCACGGACGCCACGGACGCCACGGACGCCACGGACGCCACGGACGCCGCTGTCGTGCCGTCAGGAGACGGTGATGAACCGGGCGGTGCTCGGCACCCCTTGGGCGTCCAGGGCGAAGAGCATGTAGGTGCCCGGCAGGACCACGCCCCTGTCGGACGGGATGGACACCGTGTACGTGCCGGAACCCGCGGGCGTGGACACCAGCGGCACCCGCCGCTGGTCGTTGTCCGTGGAGTGCGTCGCGGCCGCGGCCCGCATCAGGACGAAGGAAGCCACCTGCCCCTCGGCGGCGACGGTGAGCGAGGTGCCCGCCGGGGCCCGGGGCGGCACGCCGCCGGTGATGACGGGGCGCGGCTTGGGCGAGCCGTCCGCGTTGAGCAGGTACGGCGGTGTGAACACGGCCCCGTCGGCGTGGTTGGTGGCGCAGTCGCCGCACAGGCCGCCACCGCCGGAGAAGATCCGCCCGTCGGGCAGCAGGTTCGCCACGCTGTGGTAGTTGCGCGGGATGGCCATGGTGGCGAGCGGGGCGAAGCTGCCGGTCGCCGGGTCCCACAGCTCGGGGGTCAGCACGGACGTGGCGTCGCTGAACGGCACGGGGTACGCCTGCCCGCCGAACACGGCGACCTTGCCGTCGGGCAGGACGACGCTGTTGCCGAAGGCCCGGGCGTGACCCATGTCGCCCGTGCGGGCGGCCCGGACCTGGTCGCCCTCGATGCCCACGGTGTACGCGCGCCGGGTGGCGGGCGTCTTCTCGTACGCGGGCGAGCCGCCCAGGGTGAGCAGCTTGCCGATGTCGTACGCGACGGCGTTGCCGGTCATGGCGTCCTGGCTGTCGGCCCGGGGGCCGGCGGAGGTGATGCTCCCGTTCCCGCCGGTCGATATCCAGTTCATCTGCTTGCTCGGGCCCAGCTGGAGCACCTTGCCGCCCGAGGTGGCGTGCAGCCACATGTGGTTGTCGGCGCGGTAGGCGCCGGCCGGGTCGGCCGTCAGCGCCGGGGCGGCGGGGACGCCGGGGAGCCTGCGCCAGGTGCGGGTGTCCGGGGACCAGACCTCGCCGGCCTTGTCGCCGGTGGCCCCGCTCCAGGATCCGCCGAGGACGAAGGCCTCGCCGGTGGAGAGCAGGGTCATGGCCTGGTAGCCGCGGGCGATGTTCATGGAGGTGGTCGTGGACCAGGCATCGGTGGCCGGGTCGTAGATGCTCGCCTTCTCCGCGTTGCTGCCGCCGGTGACCAGCACCCGGCCGTCGGCGAGCATCGCTATGCCCGGGCAGAACATGTCGTGGCCGGTGTTGTCGATGCGGCGCTGGGTGACCTTGCCCGTCTTCAGGTCCAGGACCGCGGTCTGGGTGTAGCCGTTGCTGCCGCCGAAGCGGTCGACCGCGTACGCCGACCAGGCCAGGAGTTTGTCACCCGGCAGGACGGCGGTGGCCACCGGCACCAGGGGGAAGCCGGTGATCCGGTCCCAGGAGCCGTGCGCGGCCGGGTCGGCCGGTCCGCTCAGGCGTATCTCGGCGGCGGAGGTCCAGGGACCGCGGTTGCCGGCCTCGCCGGTCACGGTCAGGCGTACGTAGCGGGCGTTCTCGGTGCGGGTGAAGGTGGCGGTCTTGACGGTGTCGTCGTCGCGCCAGGTGCCGGCGGAGACCGGTGTGCCGAAGGTGGTGCCGTCGGTGCTGGTGCTGATGGTGTACGCGCCCGCGCGCCCGTTGGGGCCGTCGTTGCGGGGCTGGTAGACCAGGGCGGAGACGGCCGTCGCGCGGTGCATGTCGACGGTGATGCTGTGCGGCAGCGGGGCCGGGGTCCCGGACCACTTGCTGTGCCAGATGGTGGCGGCGTCGCCGTCGAGGACGTTGGCCGCGCGGCCGTTCTCCCCGGTGGCCTCCTCGTCGCTCGCCGTGGCCGTCCATCCGGTCCGGGGCAGGTCGACGGTGGCGGCCGGGGTTCCGGGGTCGCCGAGCAGGTTGAGTTCAGCGGCGGAGGTCCACGGGCCGCGGTTGCCGGCCTCGGTGAGGGCGGTGAGCCGGACGAACCGGGCGCCCTGCGGGGCGAATCCGAGGGTCTTGGCGCCCGCGTCGTCCGCGAGGGTGCCGGTGGCGACCGGGCTGCCCCAGTTCTGGCCGTCGGCGCTCACGCTGACGCTGTACTCGCCGACGCGCCCGTTGGCCCCGTTGGTGCGGGGCTGGTAGAGGAGCGCCGAGACCACCGCCGTGCGGTGCATGTCGACGGTGATGGTGTGCGGCAGCGGGGCGGGGGTGCCCGTCCACTTGCTGTGCCAGATGGTGGCCGTGTCGCCGTCGAGGACGTTGGCCGCGCGGCCGTTCTCGCCGGCGGTCTCCTCGTCGCTCGCCGTGGCGGTCCACCCGGTCCGGTCGAGGACGGGTGCCGTCGGCTCCATGGCGTTCGCCGGGGCCACGCCGTGGTGCGGCGACTGCTTCGCCGTCTGCTGGTCGAAGGCCCCCGGCCCGCGGCCGCCGGGCCCCGTGCTCGCCACCCCCAGCCACGGGGTGAGCCCGACGAGCAGCGAGCCGAGGGCGAAGGCGATGAGGAGAGGGGAGCGGCGTAACGCTCGGGGAAGGGCGCTGACGCGACTGGGCTGCAATCGGACCTCCTGGGCGACTGGTGAGCCGTGAACCGTGGAACCGCTGAGAGCTCCTCGAACATAGGTCAGCGCAGATCAACTCGACCGTCGAACAGGGGAGTTGGCGCGAACTCGCACGACTGCACGCGGAGTCGTCTCCTCCGCCGGTCCCGGCGGCGGCGCGGCCCGCCACCTTCGAGTGGTGTCGCCCACACCCGGCATGCGCGGATTCCAAGGCGCGGCCGGTGGGTGCGCTTCGATCCCCAGGACGAAACGGGATGCCCGCTTGAGGCCTCAAGGAGGAACGTCTCAGCACGGCTCGCCCGGCACGGAATTCAGGGAGCCGTTGTCGGAGGCGGGTGGCACCATCTGGGCCGGTGGTCCATCAGCTACAGGGGGTAGGCATGGAGAGCACGACCACGTACGCATGGCCGCGCTGGGCGGAGGCCGCGGACGGCGAGGCGCTGGAGCGCTGGCTGGCCGGACACGGCTGGGAGGTCGACCCGATGGTGTTCATGGCCGGCGGACTGGGCCCGGCGGTCCAGGTCCGGCGGATCGGGTCCGGGCCGGACGCCGAGGCGGGACCGGACGCTGAGGCCGGGCCGGACGGCGAGGCCGCGCCGGACGCTGACGCCGGGCTGGACGGCGAGGCCGGGCCGGACGGCGAGGCCGGGCTGCTGATCCTGCCGGGCGAGACGGTGGAGTTCGCCGGGTCCCGGATGCGGATCGCCCGCGGCACCCCGGCGGCCACCTCGGCAGCCGGGGCCTGCGTCTAGGGGAGTGCCGCGAAGCCCCGCCCGCCCGGCGGCGTCCGTCCGGGCGGGCGGGGCCGGCTTCCGTCAGCCCGCCACGCGGGCCATCCACGCCTCGACCTCGTCCGCCGAGCGCGGCAGACCCGCCGAGAGGTTCTCGCTGCCGTCGGCGGTCACCAGCAGGTCGTCCTCGATCCGGACCCCGATGCCGCGCCACTCCTCGGGCACCGTGAGGTCGTCCGGCTGGAAGTACAGGCCCGGCTCCACCGTGAGCACCATCCCCGGCTCCAGCACGCCGTCCACGTACTCCTCGTTGCGGGCCTCGGCGCAGTCGTGGACGTCCAGTCCGAGCATGTGGCCGGTGCCGGCCATGGTGAAGCGGCGCTGCAGGCCGAGCTCGAGGGCGCGGTCCGCCGGGCCCTCGATGAAGCCCCACTCGACGAGCTTCTCCGCCAGGTACCGCTGTGCCGCCACGTGGAAGTCGCGGTACGCGGCCCCCGGCTTCACGGCGGCGATGCCCGCCTCCTGGGCCTCGTACACGGCGTCGTACACCTTGCGCTGCACGGGCGTGAACGTGCCGCTGACCGGCAGGGTGCGGGTGACGTCGGCGGTGTAGAGGGTGTGCGTCTCCACACCGGCGTCGAGCAGGAGCAGGTCGCCGGGGCGTACCGGACCGTCGTTGTCGGTCCAGTGCATGATCGTGGCGTGCTCGCCCGCGGCGCAGATCGAGCCGTAGCCCACGGAGTTGCCCTCAAGCCGTGCCCGGCGGAAGAAGGTGCCCTCGATCCACCGCTCCGAGGACGCGACCGCCCGCGAGAGCTCGCCGACGCAGTCGGTGAAACCGCGCACGGTGGAGTCCACCGCCTTGCGCATCTCGCCGATCTCCCAGGCGTCCTTCACCAGCCGGAGCCCGCTCAGCGCCTCCTCCAGTTCGGCGTCCCGTCCGGCGTCGGTGGTGACCGCGGCCTCCAGCGCCGGATCGACGCCGCGGACGATGCGGGTGGGCACGTCAGGAGCGGCGGCCAGGTCCTCCGCCACGGTGCGGACGTCGCGGCAGGACACCCCGAGCACGCCCTCCGACTCGGCGAGGGAGCGGCGACGGCCCATCCACAGCTCGGCGGTGTAGCCCAGCCAGAACTCGTCGGTGTCCCGGCCGTCGCGCGGCAGCACGTAGCAGTACGCGTCGTGGCCGCCGTCCGGGCGGGGTTCGAGGACGAGCGCGCCGTCGCGGGCCTGGTCCCCGGTCATGTGGACGTAGCCGGAGTACGGGCGGAACGGGTAGGTGTCGTCGTTCGAGCGGGCCTTGAGATTGCCCGACGGGACCACCAGGCGCTCGCCGGGGAAGCACGCGGAGAGCGCGGCACGGCGGCGGGCCGCGTACGGAGCCTGCTCGTCGAGCGGCAGGTCGTGCTGTTCGGTGTCCGCCCAGCCCGTCCTCATCAGCGCGGACAGTTCCTCGGAGACTCCCGAGTAGAGGCCGTTCTTGCGACCCTTCGACACGTCGTTCTCCTTCTTCTCTTCTTCCGGATGGGTTCGCCGCCCGAGGGGCCCCGGCGGTTCCCGGACGGTACTGCGGGGCGGCACGCTCAGGAGGGCCGGTCGTGCCAGTGGCACTGATCGGCCACGCCCGCCCCGCGGTCGTCGATAATGCGGTGCATGGCGAACGCGAAACTGGGCGAGGCCCTGCGGATGCTGGGGATCGGCCCCGCGGCGGGCCGCGTGTACCTGGCACTTCTCGAACTGGCCCCCGCTCCGCTCGCCGAGATCGGGGAGGCGGCCGGACTGGACGGCGCCGAGTTCCCCGCGGCGTACGCCGAGCTGGTCGACGCCGGACTGGCCAGCGCCGCCGCGGAGGGCGCGGACGTGGTGGCCCCGGTGCCTCCCGCCGCGGGCCTGGAGATCCTCGCCAGGCACCGGGCGGCCGAGCTCGAAGGGTCGCGCATCACCGTGGGCGGGGCGTTCGAGTCGTTCCGCCGCCAGCGGCTCGCGGCGTACAACGACAACCTCGTCGAGGTGGTGACCGGCGACGCCATCGGCCCGAGGATGCGCCAGGCCTGGACCAGCGCCCGCACGCAGATCCGTCAGCTCGACTCGCCGCCCTACTTCCCGCTGGCGGGCGCCCTCGATGACGCGCTGGCGACACTCGCCCGCGGCGTGACCCAGCGGGTCGTCTACTCGAAGGCGTCACTAGAGATGCCCGGACAGCTGGAGAAGGCCATCGAGCCGTGCATCGAGGCCGGCGAGCAGGCCAGGGTGGCGCCGACGGTCCCGGTCAAGCTGGTGATCATCGACGAGTCGTACGCGCTGGTGTCCCTGTCGATCAGGGAGGCGGACGTACACAACACGATGCTGGTGGTGCAGCCGTGCGGTCTGCTCTCCGCACTCCTCGCCCTGTTCGAGCAGACCTGGCAGCAGGCCCTCCCCTTCCACGGCCGCGCCACCCGCCCGGCCGGCCTGCCGCCGGCCGACCGCCGCCTGCTCCGCCTCCTCGCCGGCGGCGCGAGCGACGAGGTCATCGCCCGCGAACTGGGCATCAGCCGCCGCACCTTCTTCCGCCGGCTCCAGATACTGATGGCCCGCCTGGGCGCCGAGAACCGCTTCCAGATGGCCCTCCAGGCACAGCGCAGCGGCTGGCTGTGAGGGCGTTCGCAGTAAGAGGGCGCGTGGTTCAGGCGTCCGGGCGCGCGGCACGGAAGGTGCGGCGCCATGCGCGGGCGTACGACGCAGGAGCGGGCGACGCCGTGGGCGACGCCGCTGCCGTGGTCGCGGCGCACGATGCCCCGGCGCGGCCGGCGCGGCCGTCCAGGCTGCACCGAGCAGCCTGGCCCGCGGGCGCCAGGCCGCAGGGCTCGTCCCCGTCAGGTGCCGGAAGCGCCGGGTGAACATGCGCTCGCTCATGGCCGCGGCGTGCGTCCATTCGGCGTTGCCCACCGCCACGTCGGGGTGGGCCGGGTAGGCGCGGCACAACGTGGAGAACGGCTGCTCGTGGGGGACGTCTCGCCTGGGGCGGCGCCCCAGGCCGGACCGGCGCCCCAGGCCGGTGGTGTCCCGCGGCGCCGCAGCCGAGTGCCGAACAGGCCCTAGGGGCGGCCCGAGTGGAGGGCCGCCAGGCCGCGGGCGTGGTCGAATGCCGCCGCGGCATCCTGCTCGTCGGCCCAGGGCGCCGCTCCGCACCACCCGCCGATGAGCCGGAACTGCGCCAGGGCCTCCGCGTACCGCCCCGTCTTCACGAGTGCGGCGGCGTACAGGTGCCGTATCGAGGGAAGCCGGCGGTCCTCCGGGGCGGCCTGCGCCAGGTCGGCCTGAACGCGGGCGAGCGCGGACTTGGTGGCCCAGGTGCGGTAGGCGGCCTCGCCGTCCTGGAGCGTGGCTTCGTACACGGCGTGCAGGTAGATGCCCGAGATCAGGCTCCCGGCCGGAGCGGACGCCGCCGCCTGCTTGGCGAATTTGAACATCAGCTGGTGGGAGCCGTACCACTTCGCGCACCAGTACTGGAGGGCGTGCCAGTGCGCGTCGTAGTGCTGCGGCGCGCGGCTCGTGACCTCGCTCCACAGGCGGCGGAACTCGTCGTGGGGGAGCCCCAGTCCACGCGCGGCGGCGACCATCGTGACCCACGGGGACGGATCGCTCGGCGCCAGCCTGGCCGCTTCCTGGGCGGCGTACATGGCGGTCGGCAGCAGCTCGCCGAACAGCGCCATCTGCTCGTGGGAGGTCTGATTGACGTACTTCTCGCCGCGCGCCGCCCAGGCGCGGAGCAGCAGGGCGTGGGCGTGTACGACGACGGCGTCCGCGTCGTGCGGCCGCCTGGCGCGCCAGATCCGCAGCCAGCGCTCGTCCTCCACGGCCAGATCCGCGAACGCCTCGACGAGCCGCCAGCGCTCCGCCCAGTCCTGGCGTTCCGCGGTGTCCGCGAGAAGCCTGGCCGCGGGTTCCCACTCGCCGTTCAGGGCGGCCTCGACGGCGAGGCGCAGCGCGGGCTCGTCCCGGGGCGGGCCGGAGCGCCGGCTGTCGAGCTGCTCGCGGGGGACGAGGCCGTAGGCGGAGGCGTCGAAGTGCCGGGCCTTGCGGTTGCGGATGGCGAGGCGGGTGGTGTGGACGAGCGCCCAGAGGAGGACGGCCAGACCGACGGCGGTGATGATGTTGGTGAGCACGAAGCGTAATCATCCCTGGTCGGGGTCACGACAAGCGAACGCTACGGCTAAGTGCCGGACTCGATTTCGGCCTCGGGTCCGTCCGTCCTCTCCGGCGTCCGCGGTCATGGGGAGCAGGGGCGTGGCACGGTGACGGCAAGGGCCGCGCCACGCCTGATGAAGTCTCGATTGCTGTCCTGATCCTGGGTGGCTGCCGTAGGCGCCAGCCTCGCCCAGCCCCGACGGGACCACCGAGTACACCGGCTCCACCGGGGTCGTCGGAACCGATGTGACGCACTGGACCGCGCCGGGGTAGGGCCTGCCCCACCCGGTCCCGGGGGGCTCATCGGAGTGCCCCGGCCCGTCGCCGCGTGATCGGCTGTCCGTACGTGATTCACGCGACGGAAGGCGGACGGGTGAGAGACCGGATCGGGTACTCGGCCTGGATTGTGGGCGTGGTGCAGTTCTTCGTGGTCCACGGGATCGTCGAGTCCGCCTGGGCGAGACCGTACAGCTGGGCGCGGAACAACATCAGCGATCTGGGCAACGCGCATTGCGCGCTCCAGCCGGATCCCGAACCTCGGTACATCTGCTCCCCCGAGCACGGCCTGATGAACACCTCGTTCACCACCCTGGGAGTGCTCCTCCTGGTGGGCGCCGCCCTGACCGGCGGTGCCCTGTGGCGCAGGGGTCCGGCCGCCGTCATGGCCCGGCTCCTGCTGGCCGTTGGGGGCGGGGGGTTCGTGCTGGCGGGGCTGGCCCCCGCGGACGTCGACGAGAACCAGCACGTCCTGGGCGCCCTTCTCATCATGGCGGTGGGCAACACCGGTCTCGTCCTGGCCGGGTTCGCCCTGGCGGAGCGGGTTCCGGCCGTACTGCGGTGGGGCACCGGCCTGCTGGGAACCACGGCGCTCACGGCCCTCGCCCTGTTCCTCGCACACCACTACGCAGGCCTCGGCATGGGCGGTACGGAGCGCGTCGCCGCGTTCCCCCTCCTGCTCTGGGCCCTGGCAGCAGGAGTCGGCGGCCTCCTCCGCAGTCCGGCTCGTACGGACGAGCCGACGCCCACGGGTCGGCTCAGCCGCGTCGGCTGAGGCTCTGCCCCGGCGGGAGCAGCCGCATGGCAGAGTGGCCCCGTGCAGATCCGGATCGAGGGATTCGACCTGCCGGGCCGCACCTGTGCGCCCGGTCCCGGCTTCCCCGGCTACGGCGACATCCACGTCGCCGTCCAGCCGCGTGCGCGGGACGCGCAGCCGCCGGCCCCCCGTCCCGGCGATGCCGGCTCGGCGGTCTGGACGCTGGACTGCACCGCGCGCCGGGGCGCCGCGGGCGTCGACGTCACGGGCCCCTGGATCCAGGGCCGTCCCGGACAGCGGTTCGTCTACCTCTCCTGGAGCGGGATCGACGGCGCCGGTGTCCGCACGGTGTTCCGCCGGGCCAAGCTCATGCTCGACGCCGTCGACCCCTCGGTGGCCGAAGCCGCCGCGGACGGCGGGCTGCTGGTCGCCCGCCTCGGCCTGACCGACGCCCACGGCAGGCCCCTGTGCGCCGCCGTCCGCCCGCCGGCCGTCACCTGGTCCGCCGCGGCGGACTGACGGCCCCGGGCCCCGGCCCGGTGGCCGGCCCGCTGGACGGTTCGAGGTGCCGGAACCTTTGAGGCCCGTCGAAGAGGTGGCGTACGGTGCTCATGTGTTGATCACAGGGGAGACGACCGAACCCGGGACCGCGCTGCTCCTCGCAGCAGCCCCGGTCGGCAAGGGCCGCCTCATCGCCGCCAGCAGCGTGCTGTCCACTCTCGCGGCCTGTCCGCCCAGCGCGCTGACCCGGACCGCGGCCGGGACGATCGTCGAGCTGGCCGATCCGACCGATCAGCAGACCGTCCTCACCCGCATCCGCGCCGCCGCCACCGCGCCGGGCCCGCTCACGCTCCTCCTGGCGGGGCAACTCCACCTCGACACCAGGCAGCACGGGATCCATCTGGCCCTGGCCCGCACGACACCCGCCACCCTGCGCTACACCGGGCTGCCCTGGGCCTGGCTGGCGAGCGAGCTGAAGCCGCGCCGCCCCGGGACCACGACCGTCCTCGTCGATCTGGTCGCCACCCCGGACGTGTGGCAGAAGATCTCCATGGACGGCCTGACGCTCGGCCACGGGACGTCGCTCTACGGCAGCGTCTCCCCGGCCCCCGCCCGCCACCGCGTCGCGGACCCCGCCTACCTGAAGGGCGTGGCCGGCATCTGGCGCAGCGGACTGACCCCGCCGCTCGCCGAACTCCACGCGATGGCGGCCTCCCGGGCCGGCGACGACACGGCCCTGCTCCTCGCGGCGGACGCCACCCCGGTGCCGGTGCCGGTGCCGACCCGCGCCGCACCGGCTCCGGCGGCGGACGCGGACCCGCTTCCCGCGATCCTCGCCACCGCCCACGCCGGGCAGCACGCCCGGGCCGCGTCGCTCGCCGCGCAGTGGGAGGGCTGGGCCGTCAACGCCTACGGGCCAGGGTCGGCCGAGGCCGTGCACTGGCTGGAGGTGCGGGCCGACGTCGCCCACATCGCGGGCGATGCGGCCGGCAGCTGCGAGCTGTGGATGGCCGCGGCCGACGCACGCCTGGGCCGGCACCAGGCCCCGGACGCCCCACCCGTCCAAGGGGCCGTGGACCGGGCCCACCACCAGTGGCAGCAGATCCCGGACCCGCGCAGGGCCAGAGAACTCGGCCCCCGCCTCGTGGCCCTGCGCCGCCGCGTACCCGGCCGGCGGCCGGGAGCCACGGACGCCGTGCAGCGCAGGCTCGAACTGCTCCACACCATGCCGGTCCCCGGGAGAACAGCGGGGACATGACCTCGGAGGGTTCCCACATGCCGATGGACCGACTGCCGATGGATCTCGACTCTTACGTGGCCCGGGCGCGAAGCGGCCCCTGCTTCGTCTGCGCGTTCCTCGCCGGAGATCCGGACTACCCCCACGAGACGGTCTTCGAGGACGAGGACCACATCGCGTTCATGGACCGATGGCCCACGGTGGAGGGGAAGGTCCTCGTCGCCCCGAAAGCGCACGTCGAGCACGTCGTGCGCGACCTGGACGAGGCGGCCTACAGCCGGCTGATGCTGTGCGTCCGGGAGGTTGCGCTCGCCGTCGAGGCCGTGTGCGGACCGGAGCGCACCTATCTCTACTCGCTGGGCAGCCAGCAGGGGAACGCCCATCTCCACTGGCACATCGCCGCCCTGCCGCCCGGGGTTCCCTACCACGAGCAGCAGTTCCACGCGCTGATGACGGAGAACGGGGTCCTGAAGCCGTCGCAAGGCCGGTCGGCCGCCATGGCCGCACGCATCCGCGAGGCGGTCAGTGCCCGCTCGTCCGCCGGAGGGGACGGGCGGGCGGGGTAGGCCCGACCGGCGGGTGGGGCCCGGAGGCCGCCGGTCAGCTCTTGCGGGCCAACGGCTGCCCGGCGAAGCTCACCCCTGCCAGGCCATGGGCCAGGAGGTTGCGGATGTTGCCGTGATCGGTGTCGTTCGGCGTCGCCAGCACACTGCGGTAGTGCTCGCCGAACGCCTGCAGCGCTTCCTGGTCGCTCAGCCCTTCCAGCAGGGCCAGTCCCAGGGTCTTGCAGGAACCCTCGTTCTCACCGGCGGCGTTCTCCAGTTCCCCGTTGCGGAACGCCTGCGGCTGGTACGCGTAGTGCGCGGCGACGAAGGCCAGGGTGTCGGCGAACTCGTGCTCACCCGACGCAAGGCTCGCCCGCAGCGAGTTCAGATCGGTCATGTCGGCTCCCTCGGGGTGAAAGGTCGAACAGACGATCCGATCGCCGTCCGTGACCGGACGACCATACCCCCCTCGGGGCCGACCGCCAGGAATCGCGCCACATGTCGGGACGAGCGGCATCACCGCAGGTCACGACGTACGATCGGGCGAACCGCCCGCTCCGGACACCCCCTAGAGCGCGATCGCCGTCCGGACGGCCTCCGGCAGGGAGTCGACGACCGGCCAGCCGGTGCGGGTCAGGCCGGCCCGGTCCTGGACGCCGCCGGTGTGCAGGACGGCGCGGACTCCCGCGCGGCGGGCGGCGTCGCCGTCGTCCTCGGTGTCGCCGATCAGGACGGTGCGGGCGGGCGTCACGCCGGTGGCGGCCAGCCTCGCCAGGTGGTTCAGCAGCTGTGGGTGCTTGCCGCCCGACGCGTCGCCGGTGCGGCCGGTGACCAGCGTGAAACGGCCGGCCAGGCCGTGCTCGGCCAGGGCGGTGGCCAGGGGCTCCTCGGGGTGGAGCGACAGCAGGGACTGGGGTACGCCCTGCCGGTCGGCGAGGGCGAGGGCCTCCAGGGCGCCGGCGGCGAGGGAGCTGCGGCCGCTCCGGTAGTGCGCGTGGTAGGCGGCGGCCATCTTCGCCAGGGTGTCCTGGTCGGGCACCACCGCGTGGGTGCGCCGGATCAGGTCCGTCGAGGAGAGGGAGAAGGCCGCGCGGTAGCGGTCGTACGTGATGGGGGCCAGGCCGGCCGCCCCGTAGGCGGCGTTCATGGCCTCCGCGATCAGCGGCCCGTCGTCGAGCAGGGTGCCGTTCCAGTCCCACACCAGGTGGGGCGTCGCCTCTGTGTTCATCGGGGGGAAGCTCCTTGTCGCCGGTGCGAGGCGGAGCGGCCGGGCACGGCGCCCGGCCGCTCCGCGCTCGTGTGGGTCAGACCGCCCACCAGACGGTGGTGTCCGGCTCGATCACGGCGACCGGCCCTTCGGGCCCCGCGCCGGTGGAGGCGAGCAGCACCTCGCCGGGAGCCGTCATCTCCACGGGCGCGCCGGTGATGTTGGCGGTGCAGACGAAGGAGCCCTCCGCGCTGTCGCGGCGGAAGGAGAGGACGCCCGCGGGCGCGTCCAGCCAGGTGACCTGCTCGCCGGCGCCGAGCGCCGGGTGCCGGCGACGGACCGCCAGGGCGCTGCGGTAGAGCTCCAGGGTGGAGGTGGGGTCACCGGTCTGGGCCTCCACGCTGAGCGAGGCCCACTCGGCGGGCTGCGGCAGCCAGCTCGGGCCGCCCTCCGGCCCGAAGCCGTACGGGGCCTCGGTGCCGGACCACGGGATCGGGACCCGGCAGCCGTCCCGGTAGCCGTCCTGGCCGTTGTGCCGGAAGAAGGACGGGTCCTGGCGGACCTCGTCGGGCAGGTCGACGACCTCGGGCAGGCCGAGTTCCTCGCCCTGGAAGACGTAGGCGGAGCCGGGCAGGGCGAGCATCAGCATGGTCGCGGCCCGCGCCCGGCGCAGGCCGAGTACGCGGTCGCCCGCGGTGCGCATCTGGGTGCCCTGGCCGGGCGGGTTGCCGAACCGGGTGGCGTGCCGGGTGACGTCGTGGTTGGAGAGCACCCAGGTCGCCGGTGCGCCGACGGAGCGCATCGCGTCCAGCGACACGTCGATCACCTCGCGCAGCGCGGCGGCGTCCCAGTCGGTGCCGAGGTACTGGAAGTTGAAGGCCTGGTGCAGTTCGTCCGGGCGGACGTACTTGGCGGTGCTGGTGACGGTCGGGGTCCAGGCCTCGGCCACGAAGATGCGGTCGTCGCCGTACTCGTTCAGGACGCGGCGCCAGTCGCGGTAGATCTCGTGGACGCCGTCCTGGTCGAAGAACGGCATCTCGTCGTTGCCGAGCAGCTTGAGCTGCTCCTTGGTGCCGATGTCGGGCAGCCCGGCGGCCTTGACCATGCCGTGGGCGACGTCGATGCGGATGCCGTCGATGCCGCGGTCGAACCAGAAGCGGATGATCGAGCGGAACTCGTCCCGGACGGCCGGGTGCTCCCAGTTGAAGTCCGGCTGCTCCGGGGCGAACAGGTGCAGGTACCAGTCGCCGGGGGTGCCGTCGGGGTCGGTGGTGCGGCTCCAGGCGGGGCCGCCGAATATCGACTCCCAGTCGTTCGGGGGGAGTTCGCCGTCCTCGCCCTTGCCGGGGCGGAAGTGGTAGCGCTCGCGCAGCGGGGAGCCGGGGCCCTCGCGCAGGGCCTGCTGGAACCATTCGTGCTGGTCGGACGAGTGGTTCGGGACCAGGTCCACGATCACCCGCAGGTCCAGGGCGTGGGCGTCGCGGATCAGCGCCTCGGCGTCGGCGAGGTCGCCGAACACCGGCTCGATCCGCCGGTAGTCGGAGACGTCGTAGCCGGCGTCGACCTGCGGGGAGGCGAAGATCGGCGACAGCCAGACGGCGTCCACGCCCAGGTCGCGCAGGTGGGGCAGGCGGGTCCGGACGCCGGGGAGGTCGCCGACGCCGTCGCCGTTGCCGTCGGCGAAGCTGCGCGGGAACACCTGGTAGATCACCGCGCCGCGCCACCACTCGGGGGAGGCCGGGGGGCGGGGGTCTGCGTCCGGCCGCGGGGCGGGCGCCGGCGCGTCGGCGACGGTCTGGGTCACTGAGGGTCTCCTCTGACGGGGGGTCACGGGGGCTCACGGGGGTCACGGGGGTCCGGTCGCTCGGCAGGACAGTAGTGCCGACCCACCCCCTTCTGGAAGATCTTGCAGAAATTTTCAGCAAGCAGGTCGAAGTCCTGCCCGCTAAACCCCTGTTCGTGCCGCGCTGAGCTGCAAGTTCTTGCAGAAAAATCGCGAAAGACCGTTGACGGTCTCAAGATCCGCCTCCTAGCCTCACCACGGCGCGCCAAGTCCGCATGTCCACCGACCGACGATTGGTTGCATTGATGCAGCACGCTCACGGCACTACCGGAGCCGCCTGGTGGCGGGATGCCGTCGTCTACCAGGTCTATCCGCGCAGCTTCGCCGACGGGAACGGTGACGGCGTCGGCGACCTCGCCGGCCTGCGTACCCGCCTGCCCTACCTGCGGGACCTCGGCGTCGACGCCCTGTGGATCACCCCGTTCTACGCCTCGCCCATGGTGGACGGCGGATTCGACGTCGCCGACCACCGCACGATCGACCCGCTGTTCGGGACGCTCGCCGACGCCGAAGCGCTGATCGACGACGCCCACGCCCTGGACCTGCGGGTGATCGTGGACCTGGTCCCCAACCACACCTCCGACCGGCACGAATGGTTCCAGCGCGCCCTGCGCGAGGGCCCCGGCTCCGCGCTGCGGACCCGCTACCACTTCCGTCCCGGCAGGGGCGAGGACGGCGAACTGCCCCCCAACGACTGGGAATCGGTGTTCGGCGGCCCGGCCTGGAGCCGCACCACCGACCCCGACGGCACCCCCGGCGACTGGTACCTGCACCTGTTCGCCCCCGAGATGCCCGACCTCGACTTCGACAGCCCGGCCGTCCGGGACGAGTTCCGCTCGGTCATCCGCTTCTGGCTGGACCGCGGCGCCGACGGCCTGCGGATCGCCGACGCCCACGGCCTGGTGAAGGCCGCCGGGCTGCCCGACCTCGGCCGCAGCGCCCAGGCCGGACTCCTCGGCAGCGAGGCCGTCCCGTACTTCGACCAGGACGGCGTCCACGAGATCCACCGCGAGTGGCGCCGGATCCTCGACGAGTACCCGGGGGAGCGCATCGCGGTCGCCGAGGCGGTCACCCCCGACGAGGAGCGGCTCGCGCTCTACGTGCGCGGCGACGAGCTCCACCACACCCAGAACTTCGACTACCTCTGCGCCCCCTGGGACGCCGAAGCCCTCCGCGCCACCGTCCGGCGGACCCTGGCCGCGCACGCGGCGGTCGGCGCCACCGCCACCTGGGGGCTCGGCAACGCCGACGTCCACCGCGTGGTCACCCGCTACGGCGACGGGGAAGCGGGGCTGCGCCGCGCCCGGGCCGCCGCCCTGCTGACCCTCGCGCTCCCCGGGGCCGCGTACGTCTACCAGGGCGACGAGCTCGGCCTGCCCGAGGTCCTCGACCTGCCCGAGGACGCCCTCCAGGACCCCCAGTGGGAGCGCTCCGGACACACCGAACGGGGCCGCGACGGATGCCGCGTCCCCCTCCCCTGGGAAGGAGCCGGCGCACCGTACGGCTTCGCCCCCGAGGGCGCCGGGCCCACCTGGCTGCCGCAGCCCGAGGCGTGGGCGAAGCTCAGCGTGGCCGTCCAGCAGCAGGACCCGGGGTCCACCCTGGCCCTCTACCGGGCCGCGCTGCGGATCCGCCGGCAGACGCAGGACCTCGGCGACGGCCCCCTCGACTGGCGGCCCGGCCCGCCCGGCACCCTGGTCTTCGCCCGCGGCGCCGTCGTCTGCACGGTCAACACCACCGGCGAGGCCGTCGAGCTGCCCCGCCCGGGCGAACTGCTGCTCGCCAGCACCCCCTTCGACACCCCGGACGCCGAGCGGATCAGCCTCCCGTCGGACACGGCCGCCTGGTGGCGGGCCCAGTGACCACCGACACCACCGACATCACCCTCACCACCGCCCCCGGCGCACTCACCGCCGAGCCCGCACTGGAGGGCGACGGCCTGTGGCTGCGCACCCCCCAGGGCCGCACCCTGCTGGACGCCGCCTCCGGCACCTTCAACCTGCCGCTCGGCTACGCCCACCCCCACGTCGTCACGGCCGTCCAGCAGCAGGCCGGCCGGATCTCCCACGCCGCCTCCGGCTTCACCCGGCCGGCCGGCGACGCGCTGGCCGCCCGGCTGCTCGCCCACGCCCCGGCGGGGCTCTCCCGCAGCTGGATCCGCGACGTGTCCGGCTCCACCGCCAACGAGTGCGCCGTGAAGATCGCCCAGAAGTACACCGGGCGCCGGCAGGTCGTCAGCTTCTTCCTCTCCCACCACGGCCAGACCATGGCGACCACGGCCATGTCCGGCAACGCCTTCCGGCGCCGGCCCTTCCCCGCCTCCGCCACCACCGAGACGCTCGTCGTCCCCGGTGCGTACTGCCACCGCTGCTTCTACAACTCCTCCTACCCGAGCTGCCAGGCGCTGTGCGCGACCCGGATCGAGGACTTCCTGGAGTACGCCAGCAGCGGCGACGTGGCGGCGGTGCTGGTCGAGCCGGTCCTGGGCAACGGGGGCAACATCGTGCCGCCGCCGGAGTTCTTCCGGGAACTGCGGCGGATCTGCGACCGGCACGGCATCGTGCTGATCGCCGACGAGGTGCAGACGGGCCTCGGCCGCACCGGCCACATGTTCGCCTCCGAACACCTCGGTCTGCGACCGGACGTCATCACCCTGGCCAAGGGCCTCGGCGGCATCGGCCTGCCCATCGGCGCCGTGCTGATGCGCGAGGAACTGGACGTCCTGGACCCCCACGACCACTCCTTCACCAGCGGCTCCAGCCTCCTCGGCCTCGCCGCCGCCCACGCCACCCTCGACGTACTGGAACAGCCCGGCTTCCTGGCACGCGTGGACGCACTGGGCGCGGCCATCGGCACCCGGCTGCGGGCCCTCGCCGACGAGGTGCCGGCCGTCAGCGACGTACGCGGCCTCGGCTACATGTGGGGCATCGAGCTGTCCCGCCCCGACGGTTCACCCGACCCGGAACTCGCCCGGGCGACCATCGCCGCCGCCGAGTCCGGGCACGACCTGGTGGTGCGCGGCTCCCGCTACGGCCTCGGCAACGTCGTCAAGGTCCGGCCCGCCCTCATAGCCGGGGAGCGGGACCTGGACGAGATCTGCGCCCGCCTGCGCCTGGCCCTGCTGGACGCGACCAAGACCCTGGAGAGTGACCGCCGATGACGCAGCCGAAGCCCATGAAGGCCCTCGTCTACCACGGCCCCTTCGACCTGCGCGTGGAGGAACGCCCGAGACCCCGGGCCACCGGACCCGACGACGTCGTGGTGCGGGTGCGGCGCACCGGCATCTGCGGCACCGACATCGGCATCGCCACCGGCAAGTACACGGCCAGCCCGGGCGTCGTCCTCGGCCACGAGAGCGTCGGAGAGGTCGCCGAGACCGGCCCGGGCGTCACCGACCTCCCGGTCGGCACCCCGGTGGTGGTCAACCCGACCTACTTCTGCGGCTCCTGCGCACCCTGCCGGTCGGGGCGGGAGAACCACTGCGCGCGCAAGCACGAGACCGAGGCGGGCGTGTCCGCCGACGGCCTGTTCGCCGAGTACTACCTGACCTCCCGGACGTTCGTCCACCCGGTCCCGGCGGGCACCGACCGCCTCGCGATGGTGCTGGGCGAGCCGCTGTCCTGCGCGATGACCGGCGTACGCAGGCTCCGCCTCACCCCGCAGCTGCGCGCCGCCGTCCTGGGCGCCGGCCCGATGGGCGTGATGTACGCGTCACTGCTGGCCCAGCAGGGGCTCGGCGGCGTCCTGGTGGAAACGTCCTCCGCACGTGCCGGCGTACTGCGCGAAGCCCTGCCGGGCCTCTGGCCCGTCGTGGGGAGCCTGCCCGAGGCGGTGGACCGCCTGGCCCGGCCGGGCACCGGCCTCGACGTGGTCGTCGACACCACCGGCGTCCTGCTGGAACAGGCCCTCGGCGTACTCAACCCGGGCGGCCAGCTGCTGCTCGTGGGGCTGAGCGGCGGCAGCGCCACCGTCGACCCCGCCTGGATCGCCGACAACAGCATCCAGGTGATCGGCTCGATCGACTCGCTCGGCACCTTCGGCGACGCGGTGGAACTCCTGGCCAACGGTGCGCTCCCGCTCGACGGCGCCGTGACCGCCGAAGTCCCCCTGGAGGAGTTCGCCCGCGCCTTCGCCCTGCTGGGCGTGGACCTGGCGGCAGGACGCCGTACCGAACCCACCGGCCACCTCAAGGTGTGCCTGACCCCGGCCCCCGCCGGAGAGGAGCAGTGAGCATGACCTCCAGCGACGTCGTCGTGATCGGCTTCAACACCATGGACCTGGTGTTCACCGGCCGGGAAGCCCTGCGCCCCGACCAGAAGGTCTACGCCGACAGCCTCCGGCAGCACGCGGGCGGGCAGGGCTCCAACGCCGCCGTCGACCTGGCCGGCCTGGGCCTGGCCGTCCACTACGTGGGCATGTTCGGCGACGACGCCTGGGGCGAGCGGGTCCGGGCCTCGATGACCGACGCGGGCATCGCCGTGGAGGGGTCCGTCACCGTGCCGGACTGCCCCAACCACGTGGCGGTGGTGGCCGTCGACACCACCTCCGGCACCCGCTCGATCGTGATGTGCAAGGACCCGCGGCTCACCGCCCCCGCCGGCCTCGTCCCCGCCGGGGCCCTGAGCCGGACCCGGGCCTTCTACACCGACGGGCACGAGTTCGAGGCCTCCGTGACCGCCGCCGAACTGGCCCGCAGCCTGGGCGTACGGGTCTTCGCCGACCTGGAGGTCGCCCGCGAGGACGCCGCCCGCCTCCTCGCGCACGTGGACGAACTGGCCGCCCCGCTGGAGGTGATCCGCGCCCTCGCCGGGACGGACGACGAGGCCCGGGCGCTCGCGTACGTGCGCTCCCTCGGCCCGTCCGTGGCGGTCGCCACCAAGGGCGCCGAGGGCTGCGCCGGACTGGACGAGGAGGGACGGTACTTCGTGGCGGCGGCCCACCCGGCCGAAGTCACCGACAGCACCGGAGCCGGGGACGCATTCCACGCCGGCTTCGTCGCCGCCCGGCTGCGCGGCGCCGGGGTCCAGGAGGCCGCGGCCTTCGGGAACCGGGCCGGCGCGCTCAAGTGCGAGCACCCCGGGCCCCGGGTGCCGCTTGAGGCCATGGCACGGCTGCGCGACCAGCCCGAAGGGCCCGCGGCGTGAGGGACCTGCTCGAACACGGCGGCCGGCCGGTCGCCGCGGCGCTCTTCGACTGCGACGGCCTGCTGGCCGACACCGAACCGCTGTGGGGCACCGCCATGGAGCTCGTGCTGCGCTCCCTCGGCCGGGAGACCGACGTGGAGGCGCTGACCCTCGAACTGACCGGGGCGTCCATCGCCCGGACCGTGGAACGCCTCCACGCACTCGCGGACACCCCCGGGCTGACGCCGTACGAGGTCGAGGCGCGGCTGCTCGGCCGCTACGCCGAGGCGGTGGCCCGGGAGGGCGTGCGCCCCATGCCGGGGGCCGTGGAACTGGTGCGGGCCCTCGCCCGGGACGTGCCGGTCGCCGTGGTGTCCAACAGCCCGGAGGCGGCGGTCCGGACCGTGCTCGGGGCCGTGGGCCTGGCGGACCAGGTGTCCGCCGTGGTCGGCGCGCACGGCGCCTGCCGCCCCAAGCCCGACCCGCAGCCGTACCTGACGGCCTGTGCGGTGCTCGGCGTCCGGCCCGCGGCGTGCGTCGCGTTCGAGGACTCGCCGGACGGCGCGCGGGCGGCCGCCGGCGCGGGGCTGCGGCTGCTGGTCGTCCCGGCTCCGGGCGTCCCCGCGGCCGCCTACCCGGCGGGAGCGACCCTGCTGCGCTCGCTGGCCGAGGTACTGCCCGACCGCACGCCGGCGGGGGAACGGCCGTGACCGGAACCTCGGAGATATCCGACACCCAGGCCTCCATCCTCGGATTCCTCACGGCGGCCGGGGACCCCGCCGACGGCGACCCGTACGTACTGGCCCGCGTGCTGGAGCTGCGCGGACCCGTCGACCCGGCCCGCTTCACCGCCGCGGCCCGCGCACTGGCCGACCGCCACGAGGCGCTGCGCACCGTGTTCGAGCACGGCCCGGACGGCTGGACGCAGCGCGTGCTCGCCCCCGGAGCGGCCGCCGTCGACGTCCGCCACGTCCAGGTGGCCGGGGGAGACCCGGAGGCACTCGCACTGGTCGCCGGGGAACGGGCCAGGAGCTTCGACGTACGGCGCGACACCCAGCTGCGCGTACGGCTGTACCGCACGGGCGCCGACCGCCACCTCGCCGCGTTCCTGTTCCACCACCTGACCTGCGACGGCTGGTCGATGGCGATCGCACTGCGCGACTTCGGCGCCCTGTACGCGGGCCGGGCACTGCCCGAGCCCGGCAGGTTCCGCGACTTCGCGGCCTGGCAGCGCCGGCGTTCCCAGGGCGAGTCGTGGGAACGCCACCTCGCCTACTGGGCGGACAGGCTGGAGGGGTTCCGGCCCGAGGGCGCCCTCGCCGAGGCCGCCTCCACGGCGGGCGACCACCGGGCCGGGAAGGCCTGGGTCCAGGTGCCCGAGACCCTCCAGCGCCCGCTGCTCGCGGCCGCCGGGAAGGCCCGGGTCAGCCCCTACGTCGCGCACTCGGCGGCCTGGGCCCTGGGCATCGCCGACGTACTCGGAGAACAGTCGTTCCTGCTGGCCGGCCCGGTGGCGCTGCGGCACGCACGCGGCGGCGAGCACATGGTCGGCGACCTCACCAACATGCTGCTCTGCCCGCTGCGCGTCACGCCGGACACGACGGAACACGAGCTGGTCGCGGCGATGCACCGGGGGCACTACGCGGCGCTGGGCAGGCTCGACGTCCACTACCAGCGGGTGCTGCGCGCGCTGGAGCTGCCGACCGCCTACCACGCCCGGATCGGCTACCACACGCAACCGCGCGCCGACCTCGCCGTGCCGGGACTGGAGGCACGGGCCGTCCGCCTGCCGGGCGAGCTGACCAGCCGCCGACTGGTCGCGCTGGAGCTGGACGCCTCGACGGCCGGCCCGTCGGGCGCCGTGGTCCACCGCCGCGCGCTGCTGCCCGACCGGGACGCCGAGGAGCTTGCCGCCGCCTATCTGCGCCGCCTGGAGGCGTGCGGACGGGCCCTGGACGAGTGGGGAACGGGGAGACCGTGACCGGGGAAGTCATGACAGAGGATCACATACCGCTCGGCAACAGCCGCTGGAGGCTGTGGAAGGGCGCCGTGCTGCGCGGAGCCGGGTTCCCCTGGCAGGTCGTCGACGCCTTCACCGACCCCGGTCTGGCCCGCGCGGCCGACCTGGTGAACGAGGACACCGCCGCCAAGGGCCGGCGCCGCCCGGAGCAGGAGCGGGCCGACGAGTTCACCGGCCGATTCGAGGCCGCCGCCGGCCGGATGGCCGGCGCGGTGGCCGAACTCGCCCGCGACCCGCGCTTCCGCGAGGCCGTCACCTGGCAGAACCCTGAGTTCGTACGCACCTGCCTGGACCGCGGGCCGGCCGGCGCGCGCCGCGACGCCAGGGCGCGCAAACGCGAATCGTCGATCGTCGCCTACGCCCAGCGCTACGCCACCAAGAACGAGTCGATCGGCTTCTTCGGCCCGGTCGGCTGGGCCGAATGGCAGCCCTCGTCCGAACACACCCGCGTACTGCCCGGCACCGCACTGCTGGGCCGGCGCACGGTGTACTTCGAGTCCTGGGCGATCGACCGGGTCGCCCGCGCCTTCGCCGCCCGGCCCGAGCTGCTCCCCGGGCTGCCGCCCCGCCCCGTGCCGGCCCAACTGGTGCGCGACGGCGCGGTCCTGCGCCCCACCGGCGCGCCCGTACCGCTGGACCCGCTCGAAGCGGAGGTCCTCGCACGGTGCGACGGCACACGCACGGTACGGGAGCTCGCCGCCGCGCTGGACCTGCCCGAACAGCGGGTCGCCGAAGTGGTCCGGGACCTGGAGCGGCGCGACGTGCTCCGCCTGGACCTCGGCGGGCCCCTGGAGACCCACCCCGAGCTGCGGCTGCGCGAGCGCCTCACCCGCGTCCCCGACGCCCCGGCCCGCGAGGCCGCGCTGCGCGACCTCGACGCGCTCACCGGGGCGCGCGACCGGGTGGCGGCGGGCGCCGGCGACCCCGAGCGGCTGGCCGGCGCGCTCGCCGGGCTCGACGGCGTCTTCGAGGCGCTGACCGGCGAGTCCGCCACCCGCCTGCACGGCCGGACGTACGCGGGCCGCACCCTGGTCTACGAGGACACCACCCGCGAGGTGCGCGCCGGCTTCGGCGCGGGCGTGCTGCGCGAACTCACCGACCCGCTGGTGCCCGTACTGGACAGCGCCCGGTGGCTGGCGGCCCGGATCGGCGGGGCGTACCTCGACCGGTTCGACGCGTACCTGACCCGCAAGCAGACCCGGACCGGCCGGGACTGGGTGCCGCTGACCTCCCTCCTCGCCCTCGCCACCCGCGACCTGTACACCGGCGCGGGCACCCCGGCACTCGCCGCCGAGGCCACCGCCGAGCTCCAGCGCCGGTGGGCGGCGGTCCTCGCCGTGCCCGAGGGAGTGCGCCGCCACGAGGTGGCGGCCGGGGACATCGCGTCCGCCGTCCGGGAGACGTTCGCCTCCGCCGCACCGCCCTGGGCGGGGGCACGGCACCACTCGCCCGACGTGATGCTGGCCGCCGCGTCGGTGGACGCCGTGAACCGGGGCGAGTTCCACCTCGTCCTCGGCGAGCTGCACCTCGCCTACAACACGGTGGAGGCCAGGGCCCTGGTCGAGCAGAGCCCCGACCGGGCGCGGCTCCTCGCCCTCGCCGAACGGGCCGCCGGACCGGGGCGCGTCATGCTGGCCGCCCCGCGCAGCTGGGGCGCGGTCACCAGCCGTACCAGCCCGCCCTCGGCACTGCTGTCGCCCGCGTGGACGTACTGGGCCCTGGGCGAGGACGACGTCTGCCACCTGCCCGGCGAGGTGCTGCCCGCCGCCGCGCTGGAGGCCGGCCGCACCGACGAGGGCCTCGTGGTGCGGCACCTGCCGGACGGACGGACCTTCCCGCTGGCCGAGGTGATCGGCGACCACCTGTCGGCGGTCACGGTCAACGCCTTCCGGATGCTGCCCCGCGGGCGCCACACGCCCCGCGTGAGCATCGGCCGCCTCACCGTGGCCCGCGAGACCTGGCGGCTGCCGGCCCGCCGCTTCGACTGGGCGTTCCAGCTCGACGAGCGCACCCGGTACCTCCAGATGCGGGCCTTCGTGGCGCGGCACGGACTGCCCGAGCGGGTGTTCTGCTCGGTGCCGCTGGAGATGAAGCCCACCTTCGTGGACTTCAGCAGCATCCCGCTCACCAACACGCTCGCCGCGATGGTGCGCCGGACGGCCCGGGAGGGCGGCGGGGGCGACATCACCCTGTCGGAGCTGCTGCCGGACGCGGACTCGCTCTGGCTGACCGACCACTCCGGGGCGCCCTACACCTGCGAACTGCGAACGGTGGTCTTCGACGATGACCGGCACTGAACCCCGCGGCCCGGCCGCCCTGGTGGAGCCCGTACGGGCCTCCGCCCGGCGGGCGCCGGACGCCGTGGCGCTGAGCGGACAGGGAGAGACCCTCACCTACCGGCGGCTGCTGGAGCGGATCGACACCGCCGCGGCCCGGCTGCGCGCGGCCGGCGTCGCCCCGGGCGACACCGCCGTACTGCACGCCACGCGCGACCCCCGCCTGCCCGTGACGCTGCTCGCCGCCTGGTCCGCCGGGGCGTGCGTGGCCCTGCTGGACTCCGCCCTGCCGTCCGGACGCCTCGCCGCCTGCGAGGCGTTGGTCCGGCCCCGCTGGCGGCTCGCCGGAGACCGGGCCGAACCGTACGGCGCGCCCGGTCCCCGCCCGGAGCGGGGCGGCAGCCACATCCTGCTCACCTCCGGAACGACGGGTGGCCCCGCCGCGGTACTGGTCGGGCCGGGCGCGCTGCGCCGAGGCCTCGACTGGTACGCCGAAACGTTCCGCCCCGGCCCGGACGACCGGGTGGCGCTCCTGGCCGGACTCGGACACGACCCCCTGCTGCGCGACATCCTGGTGCCGCTGAGCAGCGGCGGCACCCTGCTCGTCCCGCCGGCCGACGTCTTCGCCCACCCCGCGGCGCTGCTCGGCTTCCTGCGGCACGCGGCGCCGACCGTCCTGCACACCACCCCGGCGCTGCTGGAGCTGCTGCTCGCCGCGGACACCGCGTCGGACGGCGGCGCCCTGCGCTCACTGCGGCTGGTCGTCTCCGGCGGCGCACGGCTCGGAGCCGGCCTCGCCCGGCGCCTGCGCCGGACCTGTGACGCGACGCTCGTCAACGCCTACGGGGCCACCGAGACCCCGCAGATCGCCTCCTGCGCACCCGTGGACGTGGACGCCCTCGACGCGGCCGGCATCCCCGACACCGCCGGGCTGGACATCGGCGGCGGCGTGGCCGGAGCCGAGCTGCTGCTCGCCCCGGACAGCGGCGAGGTGCTGGTGCGCAGCCCCAGCCTGGCCCTCGGATACCTCGACGGGACCGGCCGCGAGGGGCGCTTCGCCGCCGACCCGGGCGCGGCGCCGGGCTACGGCCTCTACCGCACCGGTGACCGCGGCGAGCGGCTGCCCGGCGGTGGCATCCGCATCACCGGCCGGCTGGACCGCGAACTGTCCGTGAACGGACACCGGCTCGCCCCGGAGGAGATCGAGTCCGCCGCCCGCCGCCACCCCGCCGTCCTGGAGGCGCACGCGGAGGCGGTGGCGGGCCCGGCCGGGGAGGTCCTGGGGCTGACGGTGGTCCCCCTGCCGGGCGTACCGATCGCTCCGCGCGAGATCCGCACCCACCTCGCCGCGCTCCTTCCCCGCCACGCCGTCCCGGCCAGGATCCGGACCACCCCCGGGCTCACGCTCGGCCCCACCCACAAGACGACCTCGGAAAAGTGGAGTTGAACCCCATGAACGACCCCCGTACGGCAGCCCTCACCGCCGAGCTGATCGACCTGTGGCAGCAGGTCCTCGGCGTGGACGGCATCGGACCGGACGACGACTTCTTCGACCTCGGCGGCAGTTCCATCACCGCGATCCGGATGGCCCCCCTGATGGGCGAGCGTCTCGGCGTCGAACCGGAGCTCACCCTCCTCTTCGACCACCCGACCCCCGCCGAACTGGCCGCCGCCCTGGCACCGCAGGTCGGGGACCTTCCCGTCCCGGCCTCCGCGGGCGGTCGGGGCCCGGGCGCATGACGGCCCGCCACGTGGTGATCGTCGACCCGTACTCCTCGGGCGCGAAACTGCCCGGCCTGCTGCGCCGGGCGGGCCTGGTTCCGGTCGGGGTCACCTCGTACCCCGTTCCGCCGCCCGTCTACACCACCGCCTTCCGTCCGCAGGACTTCGAGGTCCTGCTGGCGGCGGACTCCGACGACCCCGCACCCCTCATCGCCCGACTCGCCGCGCTGGAGCCGGTCGCCGTCCTCGCCGGAGCGGAGAGCGGCGTCCTGCTGGCCGACCGGCTGGCGGCCGCGCTCACCCCCGGCCTCGCCAACGACCCCGCCCTCGCCCGGGCCCGCCGCCACAAGGGCCTGATGGCCGACGCCCTCGCGGCGGCCGGGGTCCCCGCGATCCGCTCCGCCTCCGTACGCGGCGCCGACGAGGCCTGGGAATGGGTGCGTGACCGCGCCCTCGAAGGCCGGGACCTGGTCGTCAAACCCGCGCTGTCCGGCGGCACCGAGGACGTCACCCTGGTACCGGCCGCCGGCGAGGACCGCCTGCGCACGGTGGTCGAGCACCTGCTGCGACGGGTGAACGTGCTGGGCCTGCCCAACGACGAGGTGGTGGTGCAGGAGCGGATCACCGGAACCGAGTACGTCGTCGACACCTTCAGCCACGGCGGCCGGCACACCGTCACCGACATCTGCCGCTACGGCAAGACCGCCAACGCGGGAAGCTTCGCGGTGTACGAGAGCGTCGAGTTCCTGCCGTACGACATGCCCGGCCACGCCGAGCTGGTGGCCTACGTCGAACGCGCCCTGGACGCCCTCGGAGTGCGCTTCGGGCTCGCCCACAGCGAGGTCATGCTCACCCCCGACGGGCCCCGCCTGATCGAGACCGGCGTCCGGCCCCCCGGCGCCGGGCTGCCCGCCCTCGCCGAACTCGCCACCGGCGAGAACGGACTCGACCGGCTCACCCGCTGGCTGGCCGACGGCGCCGACCCGCGTCCGGACTACCGGCTGCTGTGGCCCGTCGCCGCCGTCTACGCCATCGCCCCCGTCAGCGGCGCCATCGGCAACCTGGACGCCTACCGGCGGGCACTCGGCCTGCCGAGCTGCCGGCACCTCCACCTGGGGGTCACCGAAGGCGACTTCGTACCCGCCACCACCGACCTGCTCTCCACCCTGCGGCTCGGCTGGGCGGTCCTCGCCCACCCCGACCCGCACCAGCTCCAGCGCGACCGGCTCGCCTTCCGGGAGCTGGAGCGCGAGGTCCGCTTCACCGACGCCACGACCGGCCCGAACCTTGAGGTGACCCCCCGATGACCCCACCCCCACCGAGCACGGCGGGCCCCACGGCTCCGGCCGCCACGAGTCTGACCCGCGACCGGGGCTTCCGCAGCCTGTGGGGCGCACAGACCCTGTGCCAGCTGGGCGTGCAGACCACCGAGATCACCCTGCCGCTGGTCGCCGTCCTCGCACTGGACGCGACACCGTTCGAGGTCGGCGCGCTCGCCTCGTTCCAGATGGTCGCGTTCCTGCTGATCGGCCTGCCGGCCGGCGCCTGGATGGACCGGGTGCGCAAACGGCCGGTGATGGTCGCCGCGAGCCTGGGCCGGGCGGCGCTGCTGGCCTCCGTTCCCGTCGCCGGGTGGCTCGGCGTACTCACCGTGGCCCAGATGTTCGGCGTCGCGTTCGGCCTCGGCATATGCACCGTCTTCTTCGAGACCGCCTACCAGAGCTACCTCCCCTCCCTGGTCGGACCGGAGCGGCTGCTGGAGGGCAACGCGAAGCTGGAGTCCAGCCGCTCGGTCAGCCAGGTGGCCGGCCCGAGCGCCGGAGGCTGGCTGGCACAGTGGCTCACCGCACCCACCGCCGTCGTCGTCAACGCCGCCGGCTTCCTGGCCGCGGCCCTGCTGCTGTGGCGCATCGACGACACCGAGGCCCGGCCCGCACCCGCCACCGCCCGGCCCGGGATCCCCGGCGAGATCCGGCAGGGCCTGAGCCTGGTGTTCGGCAACCGCGTACTGCGCGCGATCACCCTCAGCGGTGCGGTGTTCAACCTGTCCTGGGCGGTCACCTCCGCGATGCTGGTGCTCTTCCTCCAGCGCGACCTCGGCCTGTCCGCCGGCGCCATCGGCCTCTTCTTCGCCGTGGCGGGCCTCGCGGCCGTCGGCGGCAGCGCCCTGGTCCGGCCGGCCACCGCGCGCCTCGGCGTCGGCCCGGCGATGTGGCTCGGCTCCGCCGCTGTGGGCCTGCTGGGACTCCTCGTCCCCCTCGCCGACCACGGGTGGCGGTTCTGGCTGGCGGGCGCGGCGTTCGCGGTCCTCAACGCGGGACTGATGATCGTGAACGTCAACAGCATGAGCTGCCGTCAGCAACTGTGCCCAACCGAGATGCTGGGCCGGATGAGCGCCACCATCCGCTTCGTGATGTGGGGCGTCCTCCCCATCGGCGGCGTCCTGGGCGGCCTGCTGGCCGAAGCCCTCGGCGTACGCGCCGCCCTGTGGGCGGCGGCCCTGACCGCCCTGCTGGCCTTCGTACCGCTGGCCCTCTCCCCGCTGCGCACCGACGAGCGCTGGCAGCGGCCGGCGCGGCAGGACGGGCGGGCCGCGTGACCGGAGCCCGGCCGCGGCGGTCGGATCAGCGGCGGTAGAGCCAGCCGGCGACGGCGTGGCCGATGAGGAGGTAGGCCACGGCGGCGATGCCGTGGCCGACCACCACCTGGACCCATTCGCGGCCGAAGGTGAACAGGTCGTAGGACCAGCCGGCGAGCCAGCTCGCGACGTCGTGGACGAGGTCGACCAGGCCGTTGGCCTGGTTCGCCTCCAACAGGTAGAGCAGGATCCAGAGTCCGATCACGAAGGCGAGCACGTCCGCCACCAGCGCGACGGCCCGGCCTGCCTGACTGCTTCCTCGGGTATGTGCTCGCGTGTGAGTGCTCATGGAGCGCGTGTTGCCGGGTACGGGCGGCGTAAACCCGGTGGGGGAGCAGGACGCGCCCGTCAGGTTTCCGGGGCGAGTCGAGTTTCCGGGGCGAGTCGAGGGGATTGTCCGGCTCGCCCCCATGGGTTCCCTGCGACCTCCCTGCGGGCTTCCTTAAGGGAGTCTGAAGTGGCCGTCCTGGCCGCCCTTTCGGCTGATCACCGACCTAAGCTCGGCGGAGCCCCCTCTTCCCCTTCCCCTGTGAGGTGTTACCGGCATGAGCCGCAACCGAACTCCCGAAGCGTCGCCCCGTACCGAGGCACGGCGGAGGAAGGCGGTGCGCACCCGCATCGTGCTCGGGGTCACCGCGGCGGCCGCGGCGGTTGCGGTCGGGGTGGCGGTGGCCGACTCCGGCGGTGACACCCGTACGGACCGGCGGGCCGGCACGGCCGGTTCGAAGGCCGGCTCCGGGACCTCGGGCGCGGCCGACGGCGTCGGCACCGCCTCCGCCACCACGGGTTCCCCCGCGCCCACCGCCGGCGCGTCGGCCTCGGCCACGGCGAGCGCGAGCCCCTCCGGGGCGTCCGCCGCCACGTCGGGATCCCCCACTCCTGCGAAGCCGGAGGCGGGGGGTGATGCGGGCGACACGGGCGGCTCCGGCTCGGCGCCGGCCCCGGCCGGAAAGCCCGCGGGCAAGCCCGCCACGGCCACGGGCGGCGGCTCGGGCTCCGGCTCGGGCTCCGGCTCGGGCGGATCCGGCGGATCGCGTGGCTCCGGCGGATCGGGCGGCTCCGGCGGCTCGGGTGCCGGGACGGGCTCCGGCGGCGGGACCGCCGACGCCGACGCCGAGTCCGCGGTCCTCTCGCTGGTCAACAAGGAGCGGGCGGCCGCCGGGTGCGGCCCGCTGAGCGTGAACGCCAAGCTGAGCAACGCCGCCCGTGCGTACAGCGACACGATGGCCCGCAGCGGCGTCATGTCCCACACCGGTCCCGACGGGTCCACCATGACCAGCCGCGTGGAGGCGGCCGGGTACGCCTGGTCCGGCCTCGGCGAGAACATAGCCCGCGGCCAGGCCGACGCCACCGCGGTCATGAAGGCGTGGATGAACAGCTCCGGCCACCGGGCGAACATCCTCAACTGCTCCTTCAAGGAGATCGGCATAGGCGTCCACAAGGGCGACGGCGGCCCGTGGTGGACGCAGGACTTCGGCAGCCCGAGGTAGTCCGGCCCAGTCCCGGCCTCCTTCCCCGTACGCCCCCCCAGCGCCCCCGTCCTCCGGCCCGTCCACGGGTACGGAGGACGTCGGCGTTCCCGGAACCGGAACGAAGGGGGAGGCGGTGACGCAGCCGCCCGCGCGTCGGCCACTATGGGGCGGTGCCCCGTATTCCGCGATACCTGCTCATATGGCTGTCGTGCACCGCCGCCAGCGTGACTGCCGTGCTCGCCACGGTCCAGTTCGTGGTCGGGACGACCCGGCACACGCCCCCGGTCGCGCGGTCCGCCCCGACGGTCATCGACACGCCGCCGGCCTGGACGGCGGGGAGCCCCTCGCCGGCAGTGCAGTCACCGAGCCCGTCCGCGAGCGCCTCCCCGAGCACTTCGCCGAAGCCGTCCTCCGCGGCCCCGACCCCCGCCAAGGCCACCTCGGCAGCCCCGCGGAACGAAGACACGGAGGACGCCGTCGACTGCCGGCAGGGCGGCGCGGGCCTGCACACCGTCCCCGCACAGGGCGGCAAGGCCACCGTGCGGTACGGCAGCCGGGGCGTGTGCCTGATCTCCGCGATCCCCGGCCCCGGCTTCAAGGTCACCACCGCGCAGACGGCGGACGACACCCTCACGGTCACGTTCACCGGCGCCGGCCACGAGTCGGTCATCACGGCCACGATCACCCCCTCGGCCAAGGCCTCGGTCCGCGAGACCTCCTTCTGAGAGCGACCGCACCGGCCCCCCCCCGCCGCAGCTCATCACCCCTCACCACCGCCGAGGACCACGTCCGTTCCGTCCGGGTTCCGGTCACCCGCCCGCTCCGCCGCGCCCGCGACGGCCGGACGGTCCGCGCAGACCCGTACGCCTGCGCATCACCGGCGACGGCCCGGTGTTCGACGCCCCCTAGAGTGTCCGCATGCCGAGCGTCCTGGTCGTGGAAGACGACCCCAGCATCCGCCAGTCACTGATCGAGGTCCTGGCGGAGCACGGGTACGCCGTGCGCAGCGTCGGCGACGGGTTCGGCGCACTGCGCGAGGTCACCCAGACACCCGTCGACGCGGTGGTCCTCGACCTGGGACTGCCCGATCTGGACGGCGGGGACGCGTTGCGCATGATCCGCGGCATATCGTCCGTGCCCGTGCTGGTGGCCACCGCCCGCGACGACGAGGCGGAGATCATCAAGCTGCTCAACGCGGGCGCCGACGACTACCTGGTCAAGCCGTTCTCCGGGGGGCAGCTCATCGCGCGCCTCTCGGCCGTCCTGCGACGCACCAGCCACGTGCCGCCCGCCGCCGGCGCCGCGGCCGGGGCCCCGGTGGCGCCGGCGCCCGAGCCGCTGCGCCCCACGACCGTGGGCGAGCTGGCGGTGGACCCGGGGGCGCGCACCGCCCACCTGGCGGGCCGGGAGCTGCGGCTGACGCGGCGGGAGTTCGACCTGCTGGCGTTCCTGGCGCAGCACACCGGCCAGGTCGTCTCCAAACGCCGGCTGCTGACCGAGGTGTGGCGGGAGCCGTACGTGGACGACCAGACCGTCGACGTGCACCTGTCGTCCCTGCGCCGCAAGCTCGGTGAACGCGCGGCGGCTCCGCGCTACCTGCTGACGGTGCGGGGCGTCGGCATCAAGCTGGTGGCCCCGCGGTGAGACGCTCGCTGGCCGGAGTGGCACTCGCCGTGACCTCCATGGTCGCCCTCTCCTTCCTCATACCCCTGGCCGCCCTGGTGATGTCGCTGGTCAGAGAACAGGGCGTCAACGCGGCCGAGCAGCAGGCGGCCGCCCTGGCGCCGGTGCTCACGCTCACCACGGACCCGGCCGCCCTGCGGGAGTCGGCGGCGAGCCTGGACGCGGAGGAGCGCCTGGTCGTCCACCTCCCGTACGACGGCGCCCCCGTCCCGTCCCGGGCCCCCGCGGCCCTGCTCGAACGGGCGCAGCGGGGCCGGGAGTCCATCTCGCAGGAGATCCCGGACGGCTGGATCTGCCTGCAGCCGGTGGTGCTCGCCGACGACCGGGTCGCGGTGATCGAGAACTTCGTCCCCGAGGCGGAACTGACCCGCGGGGTCACAGAGTCCTGGGCGGTCATGGCCTTCCTCGCCGTGGGGCTGATCGCCGGTTCGGTGCTGGTGGCCGACCGTCTCGGCGCGAAGGTCGTACGGTCCTCCAGGCGGCTGGCGCAGGCCTCGCACGCCCTCGGCCAGGGCGATCTGGAAACCCGCGTCGACCCCATGGGCCCCAGGGAACTGCGGGACGCGGGCGTCGCCTTCAACGCGATGGCCCACCGGATGACGGAGCTCCTCGCCGTCGAGCGCGAGCTGGTCGCGGACCTGTCCCACCGGCTCCGCACTCCGCTGACCGCCCTCCACCTGGCCTCCGAACGCATGGCCGGTACGCCCGAGTCGGCCAGGGTCGAGGCGGCCGTCGCCGAACTGGAGGCGGAGCTGCGGGCCATCATCGCGGCGGCGCGCACCCCGCTCGCCGTGGGCCCGATGGGGCAGGGCATGCTCGGGACGGAAGCCGCCCCGGGCCACCCGGCCACCGCCCCGCGCTGCGAGGCCGCCGAGGTCGTGCGCCGCCGTACGGCCTTCTGGTCGGTGCTCGCGGAGCAGCAGAACCGCTCCTGCGCCCTGGACCTCACCCAGGAGCCCACGGCCGTCGGCCTCTGCGACGACGACATCGCCGCCGTGGTGGACGCGCTCATCGGCAACATCTTCCGCCATACGCCGCCCGGGACCCCCTTCGGCGTCCAGGTCGTGCGCACGGCCCAGGCCGTGGAACTGGTCGTGGAGGACGGCGGCCCGGGCATCCCCGAGCCGGACCTCGCCCTCTCGCGCGGCAGCAGCACCGGCTCCACGGGACTGGGGCTCGACATCGCGCAGCGGGCGGCGAGCGCCACGGGCGGCTCGATGCACATCGGCACCGGACCCCTCGGCGGGGCCCGCATCACCGTGACCTTCACCCTGGCCGCCGCACCCCCGTCCACCCGCAGACCGCGCATCTCCCGCCGCCGCCCCCTCCGCGCGCGCCGCCCGTAGCCCGTGTTCCGGACCCGCGCGACTCAGGACGGCACCGAGCTTCACGTCGTCCACGTCGAGGACAAGCGGGGCTCGGCAGCCCCGGAGCGAGTATCCGGGCTTCACCGCCTGTGGTCGCCGGGGCGTATCGGCTCAAGGTTCCGCCGACCTCCGAGACGAGGTTGGTGACGGTCCTGTCGTGGTGGCCGAGGGCCGGGCGGCCACAGGTGCGGGGGCTTGGAGGACCACGTGACGGCTCGCTGAGGCCTGGGCCCTGTCTCTTTGACGGGTAGGGGGAACTGGTGCCGGAGGAGGAGGCGTCGGCGAGTACCGGGCCGTGGCCCGGGGGCCCCACGGGGCGCTCGCGGCGATCGCCGGGGAGGTCAGTCCCAGCGCGCGGTTGTCCTTGCCGTCGCGCATGTGATCGAGCCACCGTTCGTACCAGCCGAGGAAGTCCTGTGCGGAGGAGACGTTCGGAGGCCAGAAGCCGGCCCCGTTGCCGGTGACCACACGGCCGGTGAGGGGACCGGTCACTCCGATGAGGCACAGATCGCTGCAGCCCATCTCGATGATGTGGAGGAACAGGTCACCCTGCATCGCGTCCGGGTGGTCCACGTGGGTGAACCCCCTCGGGCTGCCGTCCGCCGGCTTCCGGTTCATCGTGAACAGCCGGCACTCGTCCAGCGGAAGAAGACCGTAGAAGGGGCCGGCGCCGCTGCCCCCGAGTCCGATGAGAAACGCCCGGTAGGCCGCAGGCAGGACGATGCGGTGCTCCGCCTCGAAGGCGTCGGCTTCCGAAGGGCTGATACGTGGGCCCAGGCGGAACTGGTGGCGCTCCCCGCACACGGAGTGGCTGCGTTGCGCCTGGTACGGAATCTTGGCCAGCTTGGAGCGTATGCGGGTGATGCGGGAGTCCATCGGAGGATCTCTTCTCTCGTCTCCGAGACCCTACCGTCGCTCCGGCAGAGGCACACACCGTCGGTGGCTTGTCGGGGCTGTCGGTGCGATGTCGGTGGGGGCCGGCACCTTTGAGATGTCCGGCCGGGTGCCCATCCGGCAGGACGTTCGAGGAGGGGATCTCTGATGCACGACGTTGTGATCGTGGGAGCCGGTCCGGTCGGTCTGGCCCTTGCCTGCGAGCTCGGCCTCGCGGGCTGTTCCGTACTGGTGCTCGAACGGGAGGCGGAGCTCGGCTCCCCGTTACGGGCGGCCCCGCTGGGGAGGCGGGGGCTGTCCGCCGCGTCGGTCGAGGCGTTCTACCGCCGGGGAATGCTGGAACCGCTGCTGGCGGCGTCCGGCGTTCAGGAGGTTGAGGAGGTGTTCGGTGCGGCGCCCGAGGCGCGCGCGCCGTCACGCCCCCGGCTCTTCGGCCACTTCGCCGGCATGATGCTCGACGGGGACCAGGTCGACTTCGCCGCCCTGCCGTTCCGGCTTCCCAGCCCGGCACCCGATTCCTTGATGGCGGACCTCGCGGCGGTCGAGACGGTGCTGTCCGAGCAGGCGGCCAAGCTCGGCGTGGACATCAGGCGCGACGTCACGGTCTCGGCCGTCTCCCAGGACGGGGAGAGCGTGGTCGCACGAGCCGGCGCGGACGCGTACGAGGCGCGCTGGCTCGTCGGCTGCGACGGCGGCCGCAGTACGGTGCGCAGGCTCACGGGCTTCGAATTCGTCGGGACCGAGCCGCAGTTCACCGGCTACACCATGCAAGCCGCTCTCGCCGATCCCGAGAAGCTGCGCCCCGGCTTCCACCTGACGCCGACGGGCATGTACATCCGGATGCCTGCCGACGGGCACATCGCGATGATGGACTTCGACGGCGGTGCGTTCGATCGCTCGCAGCCGCCCACCCGCGACCATCTCCAGGCCGTTCTGCGCCGCGTGTCCGGTACCGACGTGACCATCGGCGAGGTCCACGTCGCGTCGAGCTTCACCGACCGGGCGATGCAGACGACGGCCTACCGGCGAGGCCGCGTCCTGCTCGCGGGCGACGCCGCCCACATCCACTCCCCGCTGGGAGGCCAGGGGCTGAACACCGGCATCGGCGACGCCATGAACCTGGGGTGGAAGCTCGCGGCGACCGTGCGCGGGTCCGCGCCGGACGGGCTCCTCGACACCTACGCCGCCGAGCGCCGTCCGATCGGTGCGGCGGTGCTCGACTGGTCGCGCGCCCAGGTGGCGACCATGAGGCCGGACCCGTACGCCCAGGCGATCCAGGCCGTGGTCCGCGCTCTCATAGGGACCCGTGACGGAGCGACCTACGTGTTCCAGCGCCTTTCGGGATCGTGGATCCGTTACGACCTCGGCGGCGAGCATCCGCTGGTCGGCCGCAGCGCCCCTGACTTCTGTCTTGAGGACGGCACTGGCCTCGGTGGCCTCATGGAGGACGGACGGGGGGTCCTGCTCGACTTCAGCACCGACCGACGCCTGCACGCTTCGGCGGCGGGCTGGGAGGGCCGGATACGCTACGCGGCCGGGGCCGCGAGGAACGACCTCGGTGCGGGTGCCGTGCTGGTGCGGCCCGACGGCGTGGTCGCCTGGGCAGGGGACCGTCACCCGGACGGGGAAGCGTTCGAGCGGGCCGCGAGCCGTTGGTTCGGCGGACGCGGGCGGTTGACCGGCTGACGGAAGCGCTGGGCGTCCCGCTCGCGGGGACCGCCGGCGGGCGTCCAGGCGGGGTGGTGTGCGGTGGATCACCGGGGCGGCGGGCGCGGGACGGGCGGCGGTCAGGTCAGGTCAGATCAGGTCAGGTCAGGTCAGGTCAGGCGGAAGACCGGGCCCTTCGGCGTGAAGGGGAGACCGGCGCCCTGGGGGATCAGGTAGGCGTGTTCGCGGCGGATCCGCAGGGTGTCGCACCAGCCGTCGGTGATCACCAGGAGCGGCGCCGCGGGCGGGAAGTCCTCGGCGCGCTGGAGCAGGTCGATGCCCGGCTGGAGCACCGTGCCGCCCCGGCCGCGGACCCGGACCCGGCCCGCGATCTCGGCCGGCGGGACGTAGCCCGCGTCGTACGGTGCCGCGTCGCAGAACACGACCCGCGCCGCCGGTACGTCGCGGGCCTCGGCGTACGAGGCGATCGCGCCCAGCGCCTTGCCCAGCAGGGCGGCGTTCATCGACCCGGAGGTGTCGAGCACCACGCCGAAGGTGCAGCGGGCGGTCTCCTCGGGCGGGAAGTACCGGCCCGCGCGCGGGATGTCGGGGGTCGAGGCCTGGCGGCGCGCCGGGCGGGCGTAGGACCGTACGGCCTCCGGCCTCGGCACGTACTCGTCGAACCAGCGGGCGAGCCGGGCGTCCCAGGGCACCGGCGGGTGGGCCAGGGCCCGGATCGCCTGGACGAGCCCGGCGGGCAGCAGGCCGCGCCCGTCGCGGACGTGCAGGTCGAAGCCCTGGACGAGGCCGCGCTGGTAGAACTCGTCGAGATCCGCGTACGGACGCCCCGCGCCGTGCGCGAGGGGCTCGCCCAGGATGTCCCCGGCGCCCTTGCCGCGCAGGGTGGCGAGCCGCCGCATCCGGCGCAGGTCGGTGGCGATCCGGTCGTACACCTCCTCGACGGAGAGCCCGCGCAGCGCAGGGTCGTGCAGCAGCCCCTCGGGCATGCTGCCGATCCGCATCTCCACGAGCCAGTCGTTGACGACGTAGTCCGCGGCGACGTTGTGCAGGTACGGGTCGCGGCCGCCGCGGCGCTCACCGTGGCGCAGGGCGGCGTGCAGCATCTCGTGGGCGAGGATGAACCGCCACTCGTCGTCCTCGAAGGTGCGCAGCGGGTTGATGTAGATCTCCCCGGCGGTGGCGCTGACGGCGGCGACGGAGATGTCCTGGGCGCGGGCCAGCTCGGCGTCCGCGACGACGGTCAGACCGGCGGCGAGCCCGCCGAGCAGCGGGTACGAGGACACGAACCAGTTCAGGGCCCGGTCCCAGGGGCGCTGTGCCACGCGTTCGCCGGTGGTCCGGTCACGGCGGCCGCCGGCCACGTCCATGGCGGCGGAGACGCTGCGGGTCAGGGCGGCGGCGAAGGCGGTCTGCCAGTCGGGGACGGCGGTGCCCCGGTTCCGCCAGGTGGTCAGGACCTGGTCGGGGCCGTGCCCGGCGGTGCCGCAGTGCTCGTAGGCGGGCGGGATGCCGTCGCGGCGCCAGCGGGCGGCGAGCTCGTCCTCGTCGCCGCCGGGGTACTCGGCGGGCAGGTGGTCGGGGGCGCGGCCGACGGGGAAGGTCAGCAGGAAGCGGTTGACGACCGCGCAGCGGGCGGCGAGGTCGAAGGGGTCCGGCTGGGTGCGGTTCTCGTCCTTGGCGGCCGGCACGTGGCCGAAGCCGAGGTGGAGCAGGGCGTGGGCGATCGCCCACGCCCACTCGCGGGGTTCGGCCCGCCGGGTGGGGTGGACGTGGACGACGCCGTTGGAGGTGACGGTGGCCAGGCCCCCGTCCGGGGACTGAGGGCAGGCGGCCTCGCGGCAGACCGTGCCGTCGAGGGCACTGAGGGCCGGGTTGTGCTTGACGAGGGCCAGGCCCTCGGCGAAGGCCTGGCCGGCCGGGTCGGGCTTGGCTGCGGCCTTCGCGGCGGCCTTCGCCCGGGCCTTGCCGCTCCGGCTCACCGGCGGGCCTCGACCAGGCGGGGCATGTCGCGTGCGGCCTCGATCAGGAACCATCCGGGCAGCACGGGCAGGCCGTCGGCGTCGTCGGCGATGACGGTCTGCGCGACCTCGACGGAGATCTCGGCGAGCTGGACGAGCAGCGACTTGAAGCGGTGGGTGTGCTGGCGCAGGGCGGGCGAGACGTGTTCCTTCTGCGCCGGGAGTTCCTTGAGCAGGCGGCCCCGGAAGGCCTCCGCGAGGTAGTAGAGCAGGTCGCGGTCCTGGAGCCGGGCGGGCCAGGAGGCGTCGCCCTTCAGGATGGCCTCGATGCCGAAGGTGTGGCGGACGATCTTGGCGTAGCCGCAGAAGGAGACGGCGTGCGCGGGAGTGAGGGTGCCGTGGGCGACCACCCTGAGGGTCTGCTCGTCCAGCTCCGCGCCGAAGGAGTGCAGGGCGTCGGAGAGCATGTGCCAGGAGCGCGGGGTGGAGAAGGGCTCCTCGGTCTTGGGCGGCTGCGACCAGAGGTGGTCGGGGCGGTCGGTGAGGTAGTCGGTGACCCACGGGTGGATGCCGTGCTCGCCGGCCCACACCAGCCAGTCCTGGGCGGACGCCTGGAGGTGGACGTGGGTGAGGCGGTTGACCAGGGCGGAGGCGATGGGCCGGGCCAGCGCGTTGTCCGTGGCGCGGTTGCCCGCGCCGATGACGATGGAGCCGGCGGGCAGTTCGTAGGAGCCGATCCGGCGGTCGAGGATCAGGGAGTAGAAGGCCTTCTGGACGTCCGGGCCCGCGGCGTTGAGCTCGTCGAGGAACAGGCAGTACGGCTCGTCGCGGGCGATGGCCTCGGGCGGGCAGAAGACGGAGCGGCCGTCGCGGATCTGGGGTACGCCGATCAGGTCCTCGGGGGCGAGCTGCGTGCCGAGGAGGCTGACGCACTCCAGGCCCAGGGAGTCGGCGAACTTCCTTACGAGCGAGGACTTCCCGATGCCGGGCGCCCCCCAGAGGAAAACGGGCCGCACGGTGGCGAGGCCGAGCAGCAGTTCGGGGATCTGGGCGGGGGTGACGGTGACGGCAGCCTGCACGGGCGGGGACGTCCTTCGGGGTGGGGCGGTGTGTGGTGCGGCCAGTGTGGTCACACAGCACACCGCCTGGCATCCGGTTTTCCCGTGGGCGGTGCGTTGGTCCGGGCGTTCCCCCTCGCCGAGAGGGGAACGGTACCGGCGGACCTCCTCGGCGACCCCTCATCGGATCCGGCCGGACATCTGATGACGTTCTCCAGGACCGCGGGCTGTCCGTATGCCGGTCCCGGTGTACGCCGACGCGGGGATCTCGTCATCATGGGCCCATGATGCACAGCGACGACCAGCGCCCCGATTCGCCGGCGATAGCCCTGCTCAAGGAGGTGGGAGCGGAGACGGCCAAGCACTCCGGCGGCACGCTCCTGACCCACCTGCTGCGCGTCGAGGCGCTGCTCGCCGCGTGGGGCGCGCGGCCCGCACTGCAGACCGCGGCACTGTGCCACGCCTTCTACGGCACCGACGGGCTGCCGTTGGTACTCCTGGAGCTGTCCGAGCGCGACCGCCTGGCCGGGGCGATCGGCACGCAGGCGGAGGAGCTCGTGTACTTCTACGCCAGCTGCGACCGCAAGGCCTCCTACCCCAGCCTCGCCGCACCGGACGGGACGGTCGTGACCTTCCGGGACCGGTTCACCGGTGAGGAGTTCACGCCGTCCCTGCGGCAGCGTCGCGACTTCGCCGAGCTCACGGTGGCCAACGAGCTGGACCTGGCCAGGGTGAACGCGTCCTTCCGCGAGCGCAACGGGGCGGCTCTGCTGGAGTTGTTCACGCGCTGGGCGCCCCTCCTGTCGGAGGCGGCCCGTCGCGAGGTGACCGCTGTCCTCGGCTGACCGCGGGGGTCCTCGGCTGACGGCGCGCCGTCGGCAGGATCCATGCACCGGCGTGTGATGTGACCCGGGGATCGGGAGCGAGCACCAGAGCGGTCCCGGCCAATCCGGTGGACCGCGGGCCGCGTTCAGGGCGTCGGGGACGGAGCGGCCGTCAGTCCTTGAGCTTGTATTCGCACAGCCCGGCCGACTTGCCGCCCTGGTTGTCGGCGACCTGCTTGCCGTCGACCTTGATGGTGCACGGGGCGGGCACGAGCATCCCGTCCGAGCCCTTGACCGAGCCCGGCACCACGGACACGGTGACGCCGACCGAGAGCTCGGCGCCCTCCAGCTGCATGGACTCCGTCTTCGTCCAGGGCAGCGTCACCTGGTCGAAGTGGTTGGAGTTCCCGTTCCACATGACCGGGGCCGGACCCGTGCCGCCCACCTCGAAGACCACCTGGTGGGGAACGCCCTTCTTCCTCGTCGCCGAGCCCTTCGCGCCGCCGCTCGACGAGGCGCTCGGAGAGGCGGCCTCCTCGGACGGGCCGGCGTCCTTCTTCGCGCTTCCGCACCCGGTCAGCAGCGCGGCCGCTGCGAGCAGGCTGACAGTGAGAGTCGTCGTCTTGCGCATGTGCGTACGTCCCCGTGGATTGGCTCCGGTACTTGACCGTAGAAGACCGTAGACCACGGCAAGGGCCGGTGCGGGACGCGGGTCTACCAGGCGAGGGGCTTCCCGTCCCGGAAGAAGCCGCCGGTGGGTCCGGAGTCGGGAAGGGTGGCGGCCCAGACGACGCCGGCGGCGCCTTCCCCGACGGGTCCACCGCCCGGCCCGCCCATGTCGGTCGCGATCCAGCCCGGGCAGACGGCGTTGACGAGGATCCGGTCGGCGCGCAGTTCGTCGGCGAGCTTGCGGGTGAGGGCGTTGAGGGCCGCCTTCGAGACCCCGTAGGCGGGGGTGCCGCCCGACATGACCTCCAGGGATCCGGACTCGCTGGAGACGTTCACCAGGCGGGGGTGGGGCGAGCGGCGCAGCAGCGGCAGGAACGCCTGCGCGGTCCGCCAGGGGCCGAAGAGGTTGGTCCGCAGCGTGCGGTCGACCTCGTCGAGGTCGACGGAGACGGCGCGCCGGGAGGTGTCGTAGTTGACGGCGGCGTTGTTGACGAGGACGTCGAGGCGCCCGAACTGGGCCTCGACGCTGCGGGCGAGGGCGCGGACACCGTCGTCCTCGGTGACGTCCAGCTGCCGTGGCAGGAGCGCGCCGGGTACGCCGGGGGCCAGGCCGGCGGCGGCCTGTTCGGCATCCGCCAGGCGGCGGGCGCACAGCAGGACGGTGTGGCCGAGCGCGGCGAGCTGGCGCGCGGTCTCCAGGCCGATTCCGCGGTTGGCGCCGGTGACGAGTGATACCGGCGTGATCGTGCTCATGACTTCTCCTTGGCGCGACGGACGTGATCCGGTCAGCACGTTATGCCGTGACCCCGGACGCGTGGATCGGACCCGAGTCGCAGCCGGGCTAGGGCCCCGGACGTAGTCCTCACGGACCACGGCGACCGCCCCTGCCCGCCGTCCACGGCTGCCGTCGCATCTCCCGGTGTGCTGGAACGGGCCCCCTTGAGTCACACGTCGCGCATCCGCCCGGGAGCGGCCCTGGCCGTGGTACCCAGCGGTGCCTCCGGTCAGGCCCGGTGCCAGGTGAAGCGGATGCAGGCGTACGACTCGCCCTCGCGGGGTGCCCGGGCCCAGGAACGGGTGGTGAGGGTGGGGAGACTGCCCTGGGTCAGGGCGAAGCGGGGGAGCGACAGACCCAGCCCGGAGTGGAGGGCTTCCAGTACGCGCAGCTCGTTGTCCAAGGGGGTGTCGTCCGGCCGGAACAGCCGGGCGGGGTCCAGGGCCCCGGGTATCGCCCCGGAGCGCCGGACCTCACCACCGCGCACGGTGAAGGCGTAGACCTCCACGCCCCGCTCCGCCACCGACAGGTGGAAGGCGGCCGGGTGGCCGCCCGGGGACGAGTGCCTCGGCTCGCGCCACACCACGACCGCGCGGCCGTGCGCGGAGGCGGCCACGGCCGGGGACACGAACCGCTCGTTCAGATGGGGGGAGTCGCCGTCGAAGGCGAAGGCCCACCCCTGGGCGGTACGGCCGACGGCGACGGCGGCCCGGTCCTCCCACGGCTCCACCCCCTCGCGCTCATGGTGCCGGGACGCCCGCCAGGACGCGTGCCGGTCCGTGAGTACGCCGAATCCGGCTCCTTCCTCACCGATCAGGGCGGGGAGGCGGTCCGGGTCGACCCCCTCGACCCACACGCAGCGGAATCCGTCGAGCGGCCTGCGGCCGGCCGCGGGCTCCACCAGCCAGCGGAGCCCAGGCGGGTCGAGATCGTCAACCGGCGCGGGAGCGGGGCCCGTTTCCCCTGACCGCGGTGTCGCGAGGACCTCCCGCCCCCGCTCCGGGGTGACCAGCGGACCCAGCACCGGATCGGCCAGCAGCCCGATCGGGGCGATCAGCGAGGGCCCGGGGGACTCCCACAGCGGGAGGGCGCCCCGCAGGACCCCCCACGCCGAGTCGGTCGCCCCCCAGCGGGCCGCTTCCCGGGCCCGCGCGACGGCCCGCCCCCAGGCCCCGGGAGGCGCGTAGCGGTGGGTGCCGTCGCGCATCGCGCCCAGCAACTCCTGGGCGGCCTCGCGGTCGACGCCCCGCGCGGCCATCATCCCGAGCCAGTGGTCGTCACCGCCCAGCCGCCATTCGCCCCGGGCCGACGCCATGGCCTGCACGGGCAGGACCTCGGGCACGTAGCGCGGGTCGGCCGCGAGATCGCCGTAGTCCAGGGAGCTGTACTGCCCCGGCATCTGGCGGAGCTGGTGCAGCAGGACGCCGCTCCGCGGCCGCCCGAAGGAGAACGCCTCCTCCAGCAGGGGCACCGCCTCTTCGTAGCGTCCCCGCAGGGTGAGCAGCCGGGCCTCCTCGACACGGGCGTCCTGGGCGCGGGTGGTCGCGTTCACGAACCCGGGGCCCACCCGGGTGGAGTGGAAGCCGCGGTACATGGCCTCCATGTAGGCGCGGAACGACGGGTAGCGGTCCGGCAGCTCACCGCCCCACCCCTTGTAGAGGTAGAGCGCCCACTCCCCGTCCTGGTCCCTGTCGCCGGGGTCGAGCAGGGCGTACGACATGTCGGAGTCCGTCTCCAGCCGCAGCGCGCGCCGCCACATCCCGGCGAGCAGGACCTCCTCCTCACTCGGGTCGTCGCCCAGGTTCTCCTCGTACAGCGGGGCCATGTCGAACGGATCCCGGAACCAGTCGATGTCCGTGGTACCGCCGAGCTGGTAGACCCCGGCCATCTGCTCCACGTACCACCCGTCACTCACCGCCAGGAACTCCCGGTACGAGGGCGGCAGCCGACGCCCCAGGCGCGCCTCGGCCGCGCGGATCGCCGCCTCGTCCGCCGCGGGCCTGCCCAGCCGGAAGGGGCCCGCCGAGCCGTCCTCCTCAGGGCCGTCGTGCGGATCCCTGCGCGGAACCCACTCCTCCTGCCACCGGCCCAGGAACGCATGCCAGTTGAACGCATCGTCACTCATGGGCGGATGGTGTCACCCGCCACTGACACCGCCACCGCCACTGACACTGACACCGCCACCGACACCGCCGGCGACCGGTCCGGGCGGCGGGGCCGCCTTCACCGCCCCCGGGAGTCCATCGCCCGCAGCCGAGCCTCGGCTTCGGCGACGGCCCGCCCCGACTCCTCGGTCACCCGTCCGTCCACGTCGACCGTCGGGCAGTCCATGACCATGACGGCGAGGTCGTTGAGTTCCACCATCGCCTGCACCTCGGCGCGCTGACGGGAGTCGTACCGGGTGAAGTCCTCGCAGGATTCGACCAGCGTGGTGAACGACGGCAGCCGTCCGGCCATCTCGGACCGGATGGCCTGCAGGACGCGCCGCACGTCCGTGTTCCGCTCGTGCAGCGCGAGTGCCGCGTCCTTCGACTCGCGCTCGCACCGCTCCAGTTCCCGGGCCCTCTCCTGTTGGCCGTGGGCGAGTGTCTGGACCTGGCACATCACGATGGTTTCCCGAGTGAGGTCGGCCACCGTCGTGTGGATGCCGGACAGCACCTGCATTCCGGCCGCCATCCGCCCGCCGGCCGTGGCGCCGGCCATGTCGCCGAACCGGGCGAGCGTGGCGCTGCGGGCGGCCGCCCCGGTCAGCCCCCTGATCGCCCTGCCGGTGGAGGCGGAGCAGAACGTCCGCACGACACGGTAGGAACCTGCCGCGGCAGCGCGGCCGGCGAGGGGCGGGGCCACCACCAGCAGCGCACCGCCCGCCAGTACGCCGACGACGGCGGCGGCCTTCACGGCGGTGTCGCGCGGCCGCCGGGGGGCGAGGGCCGTCCCGTCGCCCGCTGTCGGCCTCCCGATCACGGCCGGCTCGACCGGATCGGCGTGCTCGAGTCGCTGGAAGACGTCACGGAAGGGGACGAGGGCCTCGTCGTAGAGGGCCTGCCGTGCCCTCCCCAGGGCGGCGTTCTCCTCGGCGTTCCGCTGCTCGGCCTCCAGCAGACGCCTGCGGCTCCGCCGGTTCGCCGTCGCGAGCCTGACGGTGTCGACCACGTCGACCGCCACGTCGATTCCCACGTTGCCCCCCTCGTACTCGGTGCGGAGATCCTAGTGCCGCACCAGGCCGTTCCGCCGCGTTATGGCGTGAGCGGCGGGCTCGGGCTCACATGAGGACCGACGGCTCGGAGCGGCTGCATCCGTACCGGCCGGTCATGTCGTACTCGTGGCTGACCAGGACGACCGTGCGGCAGACGGAGCAGACGGTGCGCGTCGCGGGGTTCACCCGCAGGACGTACGTGTTCTCCAGCGCCAGGACGGCGTCGACGGTCTCCCTTCCGTGTTCGCGGATGCCCTGCTCGATGAACTCGAAGGCGCCGTACTGGGCTCCGCACGCGCAGTCGATGCGGTTGGAGTAGGCGGGCCCGATGTCCTTGACCCCCAGGTTCGAGGTGATCCTCTTCCGCTCCTCGCGCGATACGGGTTCCATGCCCCGGTCCTTGATCCGTTGCGGGCTCCAGTACCACGATCTGAACGCGTCGGCCTGCTTCCGGGACAGGTAGAAGGTCATCGACCTGCCGGCCTTCAGGGCATCCTGTACAGCCGCCACGACCGCGCTGTCGTCTGCCGACACGACGACCTTGCCCTCGCCGACCATGGCATCGATCCTGGCGAACGAGCTGCTGTCCATGCTGTTCATGCTGTTCACGGGGACGTCCTTCCAGAGGGGGCTCTCGGGTGCTCCGGCCCCCGCGCTCTTCGGACTTCGCGGGCCCGGGCTGTTCGATGCTCACCTGCCGCCGTGCCGTCTGCCAGCCAGGGAGGGCGTCCGGGGGCATGCGGCGCCGGACGCACGTACGGGCGTCCGCCCCCCGGCAGTACGGCCGCCACCACGTCGGCCCGGCCGGCCGCCCCCGCCGGGGCGCCTACTCCGAGGCCTCCTTCAGGGCGTCCAGCCAGGAGCTGAGCGAGTCGTCGAGCGCGGCCGCGAGGGTGTCCCGGTCGGCCTCGACGGGTGCGCCCGCCCAGGACTCCCGGGTGCGGACCACGGTCGTGTCGCCGTCCTCGGTGAACGTCCACTCGTGCACGCCGGTGATGCCGTGTGCGGGTCCGCCCCACAGGATCCGGTGCCGGGCCTCGTCGACCTCGTAGACGGTGGAGTCGATGGAGAGCCCCGCCGTCGCCCAGTGGAAGGCGGTGCCGGGGGCGACGGGGCCGTCGAGGCGGGCCTCGGTGATGGCGGGCTGCCAGTCGGGCCAGAAGCCGATCCGGGTGTGCAGCTCCCAGACCCGCTGGAGGGGAGCGGCGATCCGGATGGTGTGGTCGGCGATCACGGGCGCGTCCTCGTCGATGGTCGTGGGGTAGGTCATGACAACTCCTCAGTGTCGGTGCGGGTGTTGGCGTGGGTGTTGGTGTGGGTCTGGGGCAGGTGGTCCTGCGTCAGTGCCCCGGCGCCGCCGGGGGCCCGGAACGCCGCCGCGGGGGAGGCAGCGGCGGTCCGGGCGGCTGGGGGACGGCCGGCCGGTCAGGCGGGCCGGTCGGTGTCGGGGATCCAGTGCCCGTGGATGCCGGCCGGGACCCGTCGGGGGAGTTCGACGGCGGCCACCGTGCTGAGGTCGCCCGCGTCCAGGACCAGCAGCTCCGAGGCGTCGGCGGTCAGATCGCTGACGATGGTCAGCAGGTAGCCGTCGTCCTCCGCGGTGCCTCCCTCGGCGGGTGCGAAGACCGCCTCGCCCGGCATCCGGCCCTCGCCGTGCGCCAGCAGCTCCTCCCGGCCGGTCCGGGTGTCGAACTTGACGGTGTGGTAGCCCGACAGGCCCGCCCCGGGGAAGGCGATGGCGTAGCTGTAGCGGTAGTCGGCACCCGTGCGGGCGTCGTTGATCGACGGGAACTCGGTGACCAGGCCGTTCAGGGGCTCGGAGGTGACCTTGCCCTTGGCCGGGTCGATGACCCACCGGTGGAACGTCGAACCGGTGGCCGGGCTGGTGCCGAAGCCGGGGGCGCCGACCCACCACTTCCACGAGCTCTCCCAGGCGGAACGGTCGAAGCACGGCGCTTCGAGGACGATCCGGCCCCGCGCGTCGGCGTAGGCGTTGGCGACGTGCAGCAGCGCGGCCTGGTCGGGCACCTCGAACCAGCGGGCCGGGCCCCCGGCGCGCGGTACGACACCGAGGCGCAGCGGGACCCCGTCGTGCCAGCGGTAGGGGATGCCGGAGTGCTCCGCGTGGTCGAAGACGACCGGCGAGTCGATGAAGACGACGTGTTCGCGGGTGATGGCGAAGTCGTGCATGAGGGAGGGGCCGGCGCCCTCGACGACCTGCGACCGGATGACGGCGCCGGAGGCGTCGGCCACGTAGTGGGTCAGGTAGGGCGGGAAGGGACCGTAGCCGAAGAAGTGCAGCTCGCCGGTGACCGGGTCCTCCTTGGGGTGGGCGGTCATCGCGCCGGTGAGCTTCCCGCCGAAGTCGTGGACACCGATCGTTTCGAGCTCGGCGCTGACCTCGTAGGGCAGGTTGGCCTCCTGCAGGGCCAGGTATCGGCCCCCGTGAAAGATGATGTTGGTGGCGGCGGCGCTGACGTCGAGCTCGGTCCCGGTGAACGGCACGCCGTCCAGGAAGGGAGTACGCACCCACCGGTTGCGGTACCACTCGGCCCGGCCGTCCTTCAGCCGGATGCCGTGGATCATGCCTTCGCCCCGGAACCAGTGGCTGGGCGTGATGCCCGGCTTGGGGTTGTGGCCGTTGCGGAAGTAGCGGCCGTTCAGCTCGGGCGGGAGGGTGCCGCGCACCTTCAGGTCGCGGCCGGTGATCTCGTCGGTGACGGGGGTGAAGTGGCCGCTGGTGTAGGGCTTGTCGAGGGTCATGGTCAGTCATGCCTTTCGCACGGTGCGCGCCGGGAGGGCGGAGAGGAGGGAGGTCACGAGGGTCAGGGCGGCGCAGGCCAGGAAGGCCGCGCCGTAGGAGGGGAGCAGGGTCAGGAAGGACAGGCCGACGGCGCCGCCGATCTGCCGGGTGGCGTTGGCCAGCCCGCCGGCCAGACCGCTGTCGGACGGGGCGACACCCGCCGAGGCCATCGCGGTGAGCCGTACGAAGGCCACCCCGAGCCCGGCGCCGATCAGGAGCGTGGGGCCGAGCAGGTCCACGGGGAAACTGCCGTCGGCCGGGGTCCGGGACAGCCAGGCCAGTCCGGCCGCGAGGACCAGCAGCCCCACGGGGAGCACGTGGCGGCCGGCGAGTCTGCCGGTGGCCCACGAGGACAGGCTGATCATGAGGGCGAGCGGCAGCTGGGTCAGCCCCGCCTCCAAGGGCGAGTAGCCGAGGACGCGTTGCTGGTGGAGGGGCAGGAAGTAGAACAGGCCGAGCCAGACCGCGCCCAGCAGGGCCATCAGCACCCCCGGCACCGCCACCGCCTTCATGCGCGCCGGCAGCAGGGGCTCGGCGGACCGGCGCTGGAGCGCCGCGAACAGCCCGAGCAGCGCCAGCCCGATCAGGGCGACCACCCAAGGGCCCGACAGGCCGTAGGTGAGGGCGACCAGCCCCGCCGTCACCGTCACCGCCCCCGGTACGTCCATGCTCCCGCCGCGCGGCCGGTCGGCTCCGACCAGCAGCCGGGTCGCCACCAGCACGGCCAGGGCCAGGGGCACCATCACCGCGAACACCGCACGCCACCCGTACGAGCCGGTGAGCACCCCGCCGAGCAGGACGCCCGCCGCCCCGCCGGCCCCGGAGACCGCGCCCCACACCCCGAGCGCGGTGCCACGCGCCCTGCCGCCGGGATGGAGCGTCAGAACGAGCGCCAGCGCCGTGGGCGCCAGCAGCGCGGCGCCGATGCCCTGCACCGCCCGGCAGACGATCAGCACGACCGCCGAGGGCGCCAGCACCGCCCCGAGGGAGGAGACGGCGAACAGGCCGATGCCGGTGAGGAACACGCGGCGCAGCCCGTACGCGTCACCCGCGCGCCCGCCGGCCGGCAGGAGCGCGCCGAAGGCGAGGACGTAGGCGTTGACCGTCCAGGCCTGGCCCGTGTCCGACAGGCCGAGCCCGGCCCGGATCTGGGGGAGGGCGACGTTCACGATCGAGGCGCTCAGTACCACCAGGAACTGGGCCGTGGCCAGGACCGCCAGCGGTGTCCAGCCGGTGACGGTCCGCGGTGCCGGGTCGGTGCCGGCCCGCGGCGGTGCGGTGCGGTTCATGGCCCAACCCTCGCGGCGGGCGCCCGCCGCTCGCGTCGGTAGTCATCGCCTATACGTGACGCGGCTCCGTAAGTGACACCCGCGCCCCGCGCCCCGCGCCCCTCCGTACCCCGGACGCGACGACAGGAGCGGAGGCTGCCGTTCCGCCATTCCCGCGGGGCGCGCGACCGCATAGGTTGTCGATCATGCCCGCAACGCACACGGACGCCGATCCGCTGATCGGCCGTCAGGACGAGATACGCCGGCTCGACGCCCTGCTCGACGCGGCCCGGCAGGGCCGGGGCGGCGCCCTCGTCCTGCGCGGCGAACCGGGCATCGGCAAGAGCACGCTGCTGGACCACCTGCACCGCGGCGCGAGCGGATTCCTCGTCATGAGGGCGTCCGGCGCGGAGTTCGAGATGGAACTGCCGTTCGCCGCGCTGCACCAGCTGCTGGCGCCGGTCACCGGCCGGCTGACGGAGCTGCCCGCACCGCACCGCACCGCGCTCCAGATCGCCTTCGGCCTCGACACCGGCACCCCCGATCCCTTCCTGGTCGGCGTCGGCTCGCTGGGCCTGCTCACGGAGACCGCGGCCGAACGCCCGCTCCTGTGCCTCGTCGACGACGCGCAGTGGCTGGACCAGGCGTCCGCCAAGGCGCTGGCCTTCCTGGCCCGCCGCATCGCGGCCGAGCCGGTCGCCCTCGTCCTCGCCGCCCGCGAGGCGAGCAGCATGCCCGAACTGGCCGGGCTGCCCGCCCACTCCCTCCACGGCCTCGGCGAATCGGACGCCCGCGCGCTGCTGGGCACGGCCGTCCGCGCACCCCTGGACGAGCGCGTACGCGACCGGATCCTGGCCGAGGCACGCGGCAACCCCCTCGCGCTGGTCGAGCTGCCCAGGACCGCCGGACTCGCCGGGATGGCGGGGGGATTCGCCCAGCCCGCCTCGGTGCCCGCCGTCATCGAGCAGAGCTTCCGCTCCCGCCTGGAACTCCTCGCGCCACCTGCCCGGCTGCTGGTGACCGTCGCCGCCGCCGAGCCGATCGGGGACCCCGGCCTGCTGTGGAGCGCGGCCGAACGCCTGGGCATCGACGCCGCGGCCGTCGCGGGATCCGTCCCGCTGGTCGAGTTCGGCACCCGTATCCGCTTCAGCCACCCCCTCGCCCGCTCCGCCGCCTACCGGGCCGCCACACCGGAGGACCGGCGCCGCGCGCACGAGGCGCTGGCCGCCGCCACCGACCCGGTCGCCGACCCCGACCGGCGGGCCTGGCACTGCGCCCAGGCCACTGCCGGTCCCGACGAACAGGTCGCCGCCGCGCTCGAAGCCTCGGCCGCCCGCGCCCGGGAACGCGGAGGCATCGCGGCGGCGGCGGCCTTCCTCGAACGCTCGGCGGCCCTCACGCCCGGCCCTGCCCGACGCGCCGAACGGGCCCTCGCCGCCGCACAGGCCAAACTCTCCGTCGGCGACTTCGACGCGGCGGCCGAACTGCTCACCACCGTGCCCGGCGACGATCCGGGCCGGGCCGCCCGGGCCGACCTGCTGCGCGGCAAACTGTCGTTCGTCCGCCGCCGGGGCGACGAGGGCCCCACCGCCCACCTCCTGCGCGCCGCCGCCCGGCTGGCGGCCACCGACCCCGCCCGGTCCCGGGAGTGCTACCTGGACGCCGTCGAGATGGGCGTCCTCCTCGGCGGCCTCGACCACGTGGTGGAGGCCGCGGGGAACGCCCCGCCGCCGGACGGGCCGGCGACCACCGCGACGACGGTCCTGACCGGTGTGACCGCACTGGTCGGCGAGGGGCACCGGGCGGCGGGAGCGGTCCTCGGGCCCGTCGTCGCCGATCCCGACGACGAGATCTGGGCCGCACGCCCGTCGCTGGGCTACCTGCTGGCCGCCGAGTTCTGGAACTTCGACACCATGCACGGCATCGCCGCCCGGACCGTCGCGGCCGGCCGCCGGTCGGGCTCCTTCCACGCCCTGCCCATCGGCCTGGCCATGCAGGCCACCACGACCGTCCACACGGGCGACTTCGGCACCGCGACGGAGCTGATCTCCGAGGAGGAGGCGATAGCCGACGCCACCGGCGCCGCCCCCCTCCTCTACCCCCGCCTGCACCTGGCCGCGATGCGCGGACGACGCGCGGAAGCCCTCGACCTGTTCGCGTCCGTGGACCACCGGATGAGCCTGAGCGTGCAATGGGCGACGGCCGTGCTCGGCAACGGCCTGGCCGACTACCCGGCCGCGCTGGAAGCGGCCCGGCGGGCGGTCGAGTACGGCGCCGTCGGCACCGCGGGCCTGGCCCTCCCCGAGCTGGTCGAGGCGGCCGTACGCTGCGGCGAGCACGGGACCGCCGCCGAAGCCCTGGCCCTGCTCCGAGCACGCACCCGCGCCGGCGGCCACGCCTGGGGCCTGGGCGTCGAGGCCTACGCCCGCGCCCTGGTGACCGAGGACGAGGACGCCTACCAGGAGGCGATCGACCTCCTCGAAGACGGCACCCTGGCCGTCTACCGCGCCAGGGCCCACCTGCTGTACGGGGAGTGGCTGCGCCGCCAGGGCCGGCGGCGTGACGCCCGTACGGCACTGCGCCGGGCCCACGAGCCCCTGTCCGACCTCGGAGCCGAGGCGTTCGCCGAGCGCGCCGCCGGCGAACTGCGCGCCACCGGCGAGCAGGCACGCAGCCGCACCTCGAAGGCATCGGACCAGCTGACCCTGCAGGAGCTGCACATCGCACGCCTGGTCGCCGACGGCGCCACCTCCAAGGAGGTGGCGGCCAGACTCTTCCTCAGCCCCCGGACGGTCGACGCCCACCTGCGCAACATCTTCCGCAAACTCGGACTCACCTCACGCAGGCAACTGCGCGACCTTCCCGGCATCCGCTAGCCACAAGGCGGTGGCCGCGGCCTCCTCCCCGTTCACCGACTCCACCGGACCGGGCCAGTGCAGCCCGTACTTGGCCCGGTAGGCAGCGGACACCCGCTCGACAAGAGCGGGATCCGGTACGGGGGCGAGGGCGTCCGGCGGCAGGGCCAGGCCCTCGGTCAGGAAGCACGTGAGCGCCGCCGCGGCGTCTCCCCGCGCGACGAATGCGTGACCTCGCGACTCGGCGCCCTGCCGTCCACCTCACCTCGGCGTGCCTGGTCTTCCGCGGTGCCGTCGCGCGCATCGACTCCGGGCAGCGAAGCGAGGATGCGAAGCAGCAGCCCTGAGCAGTACAACGAGGGGATGACCGTCTTCCTCTGTTCCAAGTGCGGCAACGCGATCACGCCGGAGCTGGCCGAGCTTGCCGCCGTCCCTGACGTCTCCGACGACGAGAGTGACCGGGACAAGGAGACACGCCGCGCGCCTTCCACCGTTCCGCGGGGCCGCTACGCGATCGATCCCGAGCCGTGGGGATCTCCCTACGTCGTGCAGGACGATCAGGAGGACCCGAAGCCGGCTCAGTCGCGCGGACTGCTGGTCTGCCGGGAAGGAGACTTCGTCATCTCGGCCGGCAGCCGACGGACAGTGCTGGTGCACCCCGATGACGCCGTCGGCCTTCAGCCACTGCCGAACTGGGAGAACAGCAGTGGGTGCTGCGGACCGACAGGCAACGCGGGGCTCAACCGGGCGTGCCCCTGCGGTGCTCCGGTCGCGACCCTCGCGGCCGACTGCTTCGGGCCCCACGAACTGCACCTCGACCCCGTCCGGACCTACGCGTTCTCCCGGTAAGACCGACGTGAGGTCCTCCAGACCGGTAGACCCCGCCGACCAGAGGCACCCTTTGATGATCGAAGAGACACGGCCCTAGGCCCGGAAGGCCTTCCGGAGGAGTTCGCCGAACTCGGCGGGGTGCGTGGTGAGGCCGGTGTGCCCTCCGGGGAAGTGCAGGAGTTCCGTACTGAGCCGCTCGGCCAGGAAGGCCGCCGGACGGTAGGGCAGTTCGCCGCGTGAGTCCTGGCCGCCGGCGAGGACGAGCCGGTCCGACAGCGCCTCCAGACGTTCGATGTCCGGGGTGTAGGACATGAAGCCGGGCACGATGCGCCCGACGAAGTAGGGCAGGTCGGCCATCGTCCGTTCGGCCCGTGCCGCTGCCTGGGGCGGAAGTTTGATCTCGGCCCCGGCCCTGGGCTCGGTGATGTCGCCGTCCTTCTTCAGACCGGCGGCGAACACGGCCATCGCCGGCATGAGCCCCTCGGTACGAAACGTCTCCTGCACGCGTGCGAGGAGCTCACGGTGTTCGGGGGCGTCGGGAAGAACCTCCACCAGCGGCGGTTCGTGCGCCACGAGGCGTACGACGCGGTCGGGACGGGTGGTGAGCAGGTGCACGGCTGCGATCGCGCCCGAGCTGGTGGCGAACACCCTGGCGGGCTCCTCGGGCGACAGCAGCTCCAGTATCCGCAGCGCGTCGTCGGCGTGCTCGGCCACTCGCTGCCGGGCCTCGGGGGCGTCCAGTGTGCTGCGGGACATTCCGCGCGGGTCGTAGGTCGCGACCGTGTACTCGGCGGCCAGGTCATCGGCGATGCCGTCGAAGGCGGCTGCGCCGCCGGTTCCTCCGGGGATCAGCAGCAGGAGCGGGCCCTGTCCGCGTACTTCGTAGTGCAGGGTCGCGCCGGTCACACGCAGGCTGCCGGTGGTCGGGGCGGTCATGAGGGGTCTCCTTCTCGGGACGGGGGCCAGTGCTCCAGGAGGGTGTGGAGGGCGTCGAGGGCGCGGACCCAGGACTGCTGGGGGGAACGTGCGTTCGCGAAGCCGCCCGCGGCCTCCAGGGCGACGAACCCGTGGAACGTGCTGCGCAGCAACCGGACCGCGTCGGTCAGGTCGGGTTCGGCGAGTCCGTAGCCGCGCAGCATGCCGTAGGTCAGCTCGACCGCGCGCCGTGGTCCGGAGGCCTTGGCGGCCAGTTCGGGGTCGATCTGGATCGGGGTCTGCGTCGCCGTGTAGCGGCCCGGATGCGCGTGGGCGTACTCCCGCCAGGCGTTGGCAAACGCGACCAGCGCGTCCTTGCCCGCCCGCCCGGAGGTCGCCTCCGCGATACGGATCGTCTTCTCGTCCGCCGCCAGCAGCGCGATCCGTCCGCGCAGGTCCTCCAGGCCGCGGACATGCGTGTAGAGGCTCGCGTCCTTCACGCCGAGCTTCCGCGCCACCTGCGACATGGTCACCTGGTCGAGCCCGACCTCGTCCGCCAGCTCGGCGCCCGCGATCGTCACCCGGTCCGCCGTCAGCCCTGCCCGCGCCATGCACCCTCCTCATGATCCTAGGACTCCTAGTTTTAACCTAGGGGTCCTAGGATCGCAAGGGGGAAGGGAGTGGCTCACGCCGGTGCTGGGGGTGGCGCAGGGGCTCACGGGAAGCGCCATCGCCGTCATTTCCCGTGAACGCGCCAGAGAGCCCGTGCTCACTGAACGCCGCCGGACAGCAGGCTCGTGGCGGCGGATGCGCCAAAGGGCACTCGCCGGGGCGGCCGACCGCACGCGCCTGCCGCCCCCGGGCCGCAGCATTAGCATCGCGGGATGCGCTACGCAGACAACCGAGATGTCGACACGGCCGTGGCCGAGATGATCCGGGTGCTGAGCCCGCACGAAGAGGATGACTGGACGGTGCCGGCGGGTTCGCTGGAATGGAGCTGCCGGACGACGGCCGCACATGTCGCTCACGACCTGCTGGCCTACGCCGGGCAAGTGGCGGCGCGCCCCGCAGATGCCTACCTCCCTTTCGACCTGACCGTCCACCCCGAGGCCTCCCCGCGCGAGGTGCTCCAGGTGGTCACGGCCGGCGCCGGACTGCTCAGCAGTGCACTGGTCACGGCCGACCCCGAGGCGCGGGCCTGGCACTGGGGGCCGTGCGACCCGGCAGGCTTCGCGGCGATGGGCGTCGCCGAGATCCTGCTCCACACCCATGACATCACCACGGGGCTCGGGGTGCCGTGGCGTCCCGCGGAGTCGCTGTGTGCGGTCGTGCTCGGCCGCCTCTTCCCCGACGCGCCGCCCGGCGACCCGGACCGAGTCCTCCTCTGGTGCACCGGCAGGGGCGAGCTCGACGGCCGCCCCCGCCGCACCTCATGGACCTGGCAGGCAGCAGTACCTGACTGATCAGGTCCAGGCGAGACCGTCCAGCCCCGAGTTCGCCGATGCCCTGTCCGCCAGCCGGAACCCGCCCCGCCCCGCCCCTCTGCTCATCGGCATCGGCGGTCGACCCGGAGGGCCTGGTCCGGCTCGCCCCGGCCGACGGCGGCCGAGTCACCCATTCGGCCGAAACCCGCCCTCACCCGGGCAGGCCGGTCATAGCCTCGGGACATGACCACGACCCATGGCACGACGTACCAGTTCCGCACCGCCCGCCCCGAGGACACCGGGGCCATCGAGTCCCTCGACGGGTCCTTCACCACCGGCACCGTCTTCGAAGTGGCAGTGACCGGCGACGGCTTCGCCCTCCGCGAGGTGCCGGTGGACCCGCCGCTGGTCAAGGTGTTCCCCGAGGACGACGGAAGTGCCGAGGACGGCGGCGCGGAGGGCGAGGACGCCGACAGCCGTACGTTCGTGGCCGTCGACGCCGACGGCGGTCTCGCGGGCTTCGCAGCCGTGTCCTACTCACCGTGGAACCAGCGGCTGACCGTCGAGGACATCGAGGTCGCCCCGGACCACCGGGGCCGGGGTGTCGGCCGTGCGCTGATGGACCAGGCGGTGGACTTCGCCCGCGAACGCGGCGCCGGACACCTCTGGTTGGAAGTGACCAACGTCAACGCCCCGGCCATCCACGCCTACCGCCGGATGGGCTTCGCCTTCTGCGGGCTGGACACCGCCCTCTACCACGGCACGGAGTCCGAGGGCGAGCAGGCGCTCTACATGAGCATGCCCTGCCCCTGAGCCGCCAGCAGACGACTGACGACGGGGCCGGAGCCGGAGCCGGAGCCGTCGCCCGGTGCGACCGTGACGGTCAGCAGCCAGGCGGCGGCGCGGTCCGGGTCCGGCCCCGCCCCCGGCGCGTACCACTCCACGCGCGCGTCCAGCAGCCGGTCGCCGGCCTCCCGGCGTTCCGCGTACCAGGTCCGGAACTGCTCGCTCCGCCACACCGTCAGCGGCACCCCCCGCTCACCGCCGCCGCGTTGCTCCCCCGGCCCGACCGCCCGCAGCGCGGCCCCGGCCGCACCCGCCAGGGTCCGCTCCACCGGCACCCCCAGGGCCTGGGCGAAGTGGAACAGGTAGGCCATGCGCTCGGCCTCCGGCGGCGCCCCGAGCACCGCGCGGCCCGAGTCGCACCACGCCCCCCACTTGATGTTCGACACCAGGCCCGGCAGCCGGGCCATGTCGCGCGGGATCCAGAACAGGACCACGTCGCAGCGGCGCATCGCGTCCTCCTCCCAGGCGATCTGGTCCGCGTACTCCGGGTAGGAGCCGCCGTCCACCGGCTCGGGCAGGAACACCACGAGCCGCCCCGCACCGGACCACAGGGACCGCAGGGCGGCGACGGCGTCCGGCCGCCACGACGGCTCGGCGGGGTCGGTGGGGGTCGGGCCGCACAGGTACACGGCCGCCGCCCAGGACCGCGGCGGCTCCTGGCCGACATGGACGACCTCGACCCGCGAGGGGGCGGAGGCGGGGGATTCAAGGGACACGGGACACTCCGGGGTCGGTCGGGGCGAGGGTGGCGAGGAAGTCGAGCAGGAGGGAGTTGAAGGCCTCGGGGCGTTCCAGGAACCCGAGGTGGCCGGCGTCCGGCAGTTGCGCGTAGCGGGCGCCGGGGATCGCGGCGGCCACCTCCCGGCCCAGCGGGGCGGGCGCCAGCACGTCGTCGGCGAACCCCACGACCAGGACGGGCACGGGGATCCGGCCGTAATCCGCCAGCCGGTCGGGGACGGGCGGGCCCGGCCGGTACGCGCCCGACCCGCCGGTCAGGGCGGCGAGTTCGAACAAGTCGAGCCATTCTGCGGCCGCGCCCTCGTCGGCGAGGGTCCTGGGGGAGAGGTTCTGCACCAGCCGGACGAAGGCCTCGTACGGTGCAGGCGGTCGGGTCCCGGCCGCGGCGGCCGCCGCCTCGGCGCGCGCCAGGGCCTCGCCCACCACGTCGGGCCGGCCGCGGGTCGCCGCGAGCAGCGCACCGCTCGCCAGGTGCGGACCGGTCAGGAGCAGTTCCTGGACGGCGAGGGCGCCGAGGGAGTGGCCGACGAGCGGGCAGGGCGGAAGGCGGAGGGCCGCCAGCAACTCGGCTGTACGGGCCGCCAGTTCACCCGGAGTCCCGGCCGCCGGACCGTGGTCGAAGGTGACCACCCGATGGCCCGCCGAGGTCAGCGCGGGCACCTGGTGGTGTTCCCAGATCCGCCCGGTGCCGCCCGCGCCCGCGACCAGCACCACCGGCGGTCGCGCCGCCACCTCCTCCCCGTGGAGCGTGTACGCCGTTCCGCCCGGCGTGTGCCCCGTCGTGCGCCCGCCGTGTCCGCCGTACGCGCCGTGTCCGCCGTACGCGCCGTGCCCGCCGTACGCGGCGTACTCGCCGCGCTCCGGGCCGCTCACGGCGCCATCCTGCGCAGGGCCGTCTCCACCCACGCGGGGCGGCCGGTGTCCAGGCCGCGCAGCGCTACGTGGACCCACAGGAAGGAGGCCCGCGCCAGGATGTGCGTCCGCATGCCGTCGGGCACGTCGCCGCCCGCCGTCCGGTAGGCCTGGAGGAGGCGGTCGAGGACGGCGGTGCCGCCGGCGTAGAGCATGTCCACGAAGTCGGCGGCGGGATCGCCCACGTCGGCGTTTGCCCAGTCCAGCAGGCCGGACAAGGCCGGCGGGCCGGACCGGGGGTGCACGACGAGGGTGTGGCCGGGGTGTACGTCTCCGTGGACGAGTGTCAGCCGGCCGGGCCACAGCCGGTCGTCGTCCAGCCATGCCTGCCAGCGGCGCAGCCCGGCCGCGGGCAGGGGGAGTTCGGTGCGGGCGCGGGCGAGTCGCTCCGCGATCCGGCCGCGTACGGCGCCGGGGTCCGCCTGCGCGCGGGCCGCCAGGACGGGGGAGCCGTCCAGCCGGGTGGTGTGCACGGCGACCAGGGCCCGGGCGAGCGGCTCCAGGTACCGGTCGGGGTGGGCCAGCGGGTCCATGGACCAGCGGTAGACCAGGGTGTCGGGGTCCTCGGTGCCCGCCGGCGCACCGGGCAGGCGCGGGTAGGCGACCAGGGCCGGGGTGTGCAGGCGCCAGTGGGGCACCGGCACGGGGATCCGGTCGCGTACGGCGGCCAGTACGGCTGCCTCGAAGGCCAGTTGGGCCGAGGCTTCGGGCCGGCGCGGCTGCCGCAGGATCCACCAGGTGCCGTCCGACCCCCGGATGTGCGTGACCCGGAAGTCCCAGCCGGACTCGTCGGCGCGCGCGGTCGCGGGGTCGAGGGCCGCGCCCAGCCGCCGCGAAGCGTACGCGGCGAGGCCGGCCGGGCCTGCCCCGGCCGCGTCCGCCGGACCACCGGCGTCCCGGGCGGCCGGCGCGACGGGCTCGGTGACCGGTCCCGGTACGTGGCCGTGGCCGTGGCCGTCGTCCACGGCCGGTGCCCGGTCGGGTCCCGGTGCCCGGTCGGGTCCCGGTGCCCGGTCGGGCCCCGGGGCCCGCGTGACCGGCTTCGCGCTCACCGGCCCGCTCACCGGCCCGCTCCGGTCGTGGCCAGGTACCGGTCCCTGGTGGCGGTCCGGTCCACCTTGCCGGTGTGGGTCCGCTCCAGCTCCGTGACCGGCACCAGCAGGCTGGGCACCAGGTGCGGGGCCGCCGTCGCCTCCAGCCGGGCCCGGACACCCGCCGCCACCGCCGCGGGGTCGTGGCCCGCCAGCGGCACGAAGAAGGCCGCCAGCGTGCTGTGTTCGGCCCGCTCCACCCGCGCGGCGGCGGTTTCCAGCACCCCCGCGCAGCTCCCGACCAGCCCCTCCACCTCGACCAGGTCCACCCGGTGGCCGCGGATCTTGACCTGGTGGTCGGAGCGGCCGCGGAACACCAGCGCGCCCGAGCCCCCGGGCGCCACCGAGACCAGGTCCCCGGTGCGGTACCAGCGGGTGCCGTCCTGCTCGGAGAACCTCGCCGCCGTCGCCTCCGGCGCGGCGTGGTAGCCGAGGGCCAGGCCCGGCCCGGACACGTACAGCTCGCCGCTGCCGTCGACGCGCTGGCCGACGTGCGGCAGGGGCAGCCCGATGGGCAGGTCACCGCCGGTCGCCGGGAGTTCGGGCGTGCCCGGTCCGGCCAGCTGCACGGCGTGGGTGACCAGGGCGGTCTCGGTGGACCCGTACGTGTTGAGCAGCCGCACCCCGTCGGCGCCGAGCCGCCGCCAGCGGTCCAGCATGTCCGCGCGGACCGCCTCCCCGCCGATCACCACCGTGCGCAGGGACGCGGGCAGGGCGGCGCCCTGGTGCAGCAGGTCGCCGGCGAGGCTGTGCCAGAAGCCGGTCGGCAGCACCGCGACGGTGACCTCCTGGTCCTCGGCGACCTGCGCGAAGCCCTCGCGGGCCGCATCGTCGACGACGAGGGTGGCACCGCCGGTCAGGGCCGGGAGGATCTCCTCCAGGCTCGTGTCCCCGCCGGCGCCGTGGAAGTGCAGCACCGTGGCGTCCGGGCCGATGCCGTACAGGGTGCGCAGCGGCGGCACCACGGCGGCCAGCGCCCGGTGCGGGACCACGACCCCCTTGGGCTCGCCGGTGGAGCCCGAGGTGAACAGGACGTACGCCGGATCCCCGGGCCGGACACCGGAGTCGGGCGGCACGGCGGCCGCGGCGGGCGAGGCCGGGGTGGCCGCCCAGCGCGGGCGGATCACCCGCTCGACCGGCGGCTGCCAGCCGGTGTCCGCGGTCGCCACGGCCTCGCACACCCCGAGCCGGGCGAGCACCGACTCCAGCCGGGCCGCGGGGTGACCGGCCTCCAGCGGCACGTACGCGCGCCCCGCCGCGAGGACGCCCAGCAGGGCGGCCACGTCACGGGCCGAGTGGTGCACGACGACCCCGACCGGCGGCTGGGGTCCGTCCGTGCGCGGCGCGACCGCGCCGGCCACCTCCAGCACCCAGGCCGCGAGCGTGCCGTAGCCGACGACGAGCCCGTTGTCGACCACGGCCGGGCGGGCCGGGTCCGTGACGGCCGTCCCGAAGAACGGTTCCAGGAAACGGATTCCAGAGATTCCGGAGATTTTGGAGATTCCGGGGGACTGCATTGTGAATTCCCTCGTCCTGATGGAATATGGGCGGGTGCGTATTGTTGTGGAACACGATCTGGAAATACCCGTGCGCGACGGCACCTTATTGAGTGCCGACCTCTACCGTCCCGACACCGCCGATCCGGTGCCGGTGCTGGTGCGCCGGACCCCCTACGGGAAATCGGGCGGCCCGGGCGGGGCCTCGGTGGACGGTCTGCGCCTGGTCCGCTCCGGGTACGCCCTGCTGGTGCAGGACGTGCGCGGCCGGTTCGGCTCCGGCGGCGCCTTCGAGCCGTACTGGCACGAGGCGGCGGACGGCGCCGACACCGTCGCCTGGGCGGTGCGGCAGCCGTGGTGCGACGGCTCCGCGGGGATGTTCGGCCGCTCGTACGAGGCGATGGCCGCGCTGCTGGCCGCGGCCGAACGCCCGCCGGGCCTGGGCGCGATCGCCCCGCACGTGGCCGGATCGGGCTTCGACGAGGGCTGGACCCGCCAGGGCGGCGCCTTCCAGCTGGGCTTCGTCCTGTACTGGGTGCTCTACGACCTGCTGCTGGAGGGGGCGGGGCTGGCCGGGGCCGAGCGGGACGAGGTGGCGCGGGCCGTCGACCGGATCGACGAGCTCTACCGCGACCCGGACTCCGCCGCGGACCTGCTGGACCGGCTGGCCCCGTACTACCGGCAGTGGCGCGAGCACCCCTCCGGCGACCCGTACTGGCGGCGCGCCGCCCCCCGCGAGTCGTATCCGGCGATCGACGTCCCGGTGCTCCACCTCACCGGCTGGTACGACATATTCCTCGCCGGCGCCCTGGAGAATTACCGGGGAATTCAAAAATGCGGAACCCCGTCGCGCCTGGTGGTCGGTCCGTGGTCCCATTGCGTGACCGGCGGGATATTCCCGCAGCGCCGTTACGGGCTGGCGGCCGACGAACGCAGCATCGACGTCACCGGTCTGCACCTGGACCATTTCGACCGGCATCTGCGAGGGCGGGCCGGCGGGACGGAGCCCGGCCCGGTGCGGCTGTTCCTCACCGGCGCCGACGCCTGGCGCACCTTCCCCGACTGGCCCGTCCCCGGCACCCGGGACCTCGTCCTGCACCTCGCCGGCCGCGGCCTGACGACCGGCCCGGCCCCGCGGTTCCCCGGTGCCGACCGGCTCCGCCACGACCCGGCCGACCCGGTGCCCACGACCGGCGGCGCCACCGCCCTCCCCGGGCAGTTCACCGGAGGCGACTGCGGTCCGCTGGACCAGCGCGGGGTCGAACGGCGCGCCGACGTGCTGTGCTTCACGGGCGAGGAGCTCACCGAGCCGCTGACCGTCGTCGGCGACACCGTCCTGACGGTGTACGTCACCGCGGACGCGGCGGGCGCCGACGTGACCGGCAAGCTCGTCGACGTGCACCCCGACGGCCGGGCCGAGCTGCTGTGCGACGGCGTGCGCCGCCTGGCACCGGGGGCGGACGCGGCACCCGCCCCCGGTGCACCGGCCGAGGTCACCGGTGCACCGGTCGAGGTCACCGTCGCGCTGGGCGCGGTCGGCCACGTTTTCCGCGCGGGCCACCGGATCCGCCTGGAGATCGCGGCGAGCAACGCGCCGCGCTTCGACGTCCACCCGCCGGTCCTCGCCCACCACACCGTCCACCACGGCGGCGACCATCCCTCACGCCTGCTGCTGCCGCGCCTGTCCGGCGGCGGCTGACGGGCTGCCCGGGCCGGCGGCGTCCGGGTGGAAGACCGACAGGTCGGCCACCTTCTCGATCCGCCGGCCCGCCTCCCAGTGCGCCCGCCGCAGCCGGCGCAGCTGGGCCCCGGTCAGCCGGGTGCTGTGCTGGGGGATCGACCGGACCATCCGCGCCCGCTTGGCGGCGGCCGGGTAGCGGTCGCGGACCTGGTAGGGGTCGTTGAGCAGGTGGTGGGCGGTGCCCACGTGGAAGGCCGCCTTCAGCAGCGCGTAGTACGCCGCCGCGCCCACGCCCTTGTCGCGGCCGCAGTGCACCAGGGTCCGGGACGCCTCGAACAGCCGCCACACCACCGGCACCGCCGGAGTGGTGAACACGCCGGTCTCCTGGGCGATGCCCTCGCCGACGCCGTAGCGGAAGTAGCTGCGCATGTTGGCGAAGCCGTGCTGGGCGTCGTGGAAGATCCGGGCCTGCGGCAGGTACACCACGGGGATGCCCGCCAGCTGGAGCCGGAAGTCGAACTCCCGGTCCTCGCACCAGTGGATCAGCTCGTCGAAGTGGTAGCCGCCGATGTGGTCGACGATGTCACGGTTGTAGATCAGCGGCGGCGACAACGCGCTGACGTAGTCGCCCTCGTCGAACTCCCGTACCCGCGCCGTCAGCCGGCTCAGCAGCCCGTCGGACTCTCCGTACACCACCTGCCCCTTGACCACCGGTGCGGTGAGCACCTCGCGGACCATGGCGCGGACCACGCCGGGGGCGAAGGTGCAGTCGGAGTCCATCAGCAGCAGGTACTGCCGGTCGGTGGCGGCCGCGCCCGCGTTGTAGGCGGCGCCCAGGTTGCCGACGTCCTCGATCTCGGTGACGGTCAGCGGGCGGGGGTGGTCCGCGATCAGCTTCAGGACCGCGTCGCTGGGTCCGTTCAGCGCCAGGACGATCTCGACGTCCTCGTCGACCGAAGCGATGCAGTCGGCGATCCTCAGGTCGTCCCGCAGCGCGATGATCACGCTGGTCCGGGCGATGCCCTGGTCGACCGCCGCCTCGTCCACCGGGTCGGTGGCCATGTCGTTCTCCCTCGTCAGGCTCGTGTGCGTACGGTGTGCCCGCGGCGCGGGCGCGGTCACGAGGTCCCGGCCTCGAACCGCAGCGGCAGGGCGCGCAGCGTGCGTGCGGCGACGGCCTCGGCCTCCGCCGGCCGCGCGGCGTGGGCGATCACCCCGGCCAGTACGTCGGCGCCGCCGCGGTAGGGCGGCACCACCGTGCCGGGCTTCAGGTCCAGGCCCCAGAACACGTCGTGCACCCCGGTCCGGCGGGCGACGTCCCGGGGGTCGCCGACCCACTCGACCACGCCGCCGTCCGCCGGGAGGAACCGCTGCACCACGGCGCGGCTGTGCCGGGGCGCCAGTTCGGCCAGGTCCAGCGGGCGGCCCAGGGCGAGGCGGACCACGTTGGGCAGCGGGTCCACCCCGGTCGCCAGCCGCATCACCTCGGTGGCGATCCGGGCCCCGGTCAGCCGGCAGGTGATCTCCAGGAGGACCACCCGGCCGTCGTGCGTGCGCAGGATGTCGGTGTTGATCACCGCGGGGTCGAGCCGGAGCGCGCGCGCCCCGCGCCGCACCGTCTCGGTGACCTCCTCGATCTGCTCGTCGGTCAGCCGGCTGGGCAGGGTGTCACCCCCCTCGAAGAAGTACGGGGCGAACTCCTCCTTGCGCCCGTACTCCCGGTCGGCGAACCCGAAGCGGTGCAGCTCGCCGTCGACCATGAAGGCCGCCAGGGTGTGCTCGGTGCCCTCCAGGAACTCCTCGACCACGATCCGCCCGCCCGGGCTCAGCCGCAGCGCCTCCTGCGCCAGCGTGCGCACCTGCCCGGCCGACTCCGCCTTCAGCACCCCCAGCGACCCCGTCTGGTCACTGGGCTTGATGACCGCCGGCAGGCCGATGTCGGCCACGGCCCGCACCGCCTCGCCGACGCTCTCGGCGGTGGCGAACCGGGGCAGGTCGAGCCCGGCCGCGCGCAGGATCCGCAGCCGCCGGTCCTTGAGCGTGCAGTCCAGAGCCGTCTCCAGCGGCAGCCCCGGGCAGCCGAAGCGCCGCGCGAGCGTGCTGATCACCGGCGGGTTGTCCGCGCCCAGGGAGAACACCCCGTCGATCCGGTCGAAGCCGGCCGCGGACAGCTCCGCGAGCACCGCCACGGCGTCGTTCGGATCACAGGTGAGCAGGACGTCCGCGGCGGCCCGGGCCCGGTCGGACGGCTGGTCCGTGACCACGACCAGCTCCCACTGGGGCGAGCGCAGTTCGGCCAGGGAACGGTCCATCCCCGAGCCGAGCCCGCAGACCAGGAGACGGTCAGTCACGGCCGCCTCCCGCCGCGGGGACGGCGGCCGGCGCACCCAGGGCGAGCACCTGGAACACCTCCGCGTGCCCCGACCCGGACGACACCGCGCCGCGGTAGCGGGCGAGGCCGCGGATGCCCTCGTCCCACGCGGCGTGCCGCAGCTGGGAGACGTACGCGCGCATCGCCTCGACCTTGGCCGCGATCTGGCCGTCGATGTCCTCGGCGTACTGGAAGCGCGCCATCGGTGCCCACACCTCGTAGCCGAGCACCAGCCGGGGCGCCGGCATCGGCCGCCCGCCCGTCTCCTGGAAGAACTCCGACTGCGCCATCCACAGTGCCTCGACGGTGAGCTGGTGCACCATGCGGTGTTCGACGTCGTCGTCGTTGTCGTGCGGCAGGTACACCACCTGCGGCCGCACCTCCCGCATGACCCGTACGAGGTCCAGATGGACCCGGCGGGAGAGGACGAAGTCCCGCGAGGGCTCGTCGAAACGGATGCAGCGGTGCACGCCCAGCGCCTTGGCGGCGGCCTCCGTCTCGGCGGCGAACTCCTCGTCGCTGACGGCGTCGTCGAGGGCGCTGCGCTCGCGGCCGATGACGATGACCACCGTCACCCGGGCGCCGTCCCGGACGTGCTTGGCGATGGACCCGCCGCAGCCGATGACGTCGTCGTCGGGGTGCGGCGCGACCACCAGGACGTCGGTCACCCCGGTCATGCGCCGGCCTCCGGCGCTTCCCCGGCCCAGCGGGCCCACTGCCCGGTCAGCCCGGCGGCCTCGGCGAACGGGGTGCGGGCCGTGAAGCCCAGGACCCGGCGGGCCTTGTCGTAGCCGGCGCGGGCCGTCGAGCGGTACAGCTCCAGCTCCCAGTCCGCCACCGGCTCCCCGGCGGGCACCGTCGAAGGGCCGCCCAGGCCGCGCAGGGCGCGGACCGCGTCGAAGAAGGCGCCCCAGGACAGCTCCTCGGCGTGGCCGACGAGGAACCGCTCGCCGCCGGCCGCCGCGGTTTCCACGGCCAGGAGCACGGCCTCGGCGAGGTCGTCGACGTACACGGCGTTGCACACCCCGCCGTCGGTGCCCGTGGGCAGCTGGGCGAAGTCGCTCTCGGGACGGCGCAGTTGGGCGGTGGTCCACTGGCCGCCCCACGGGCCGTGGACGACGCCCGGCTGGATCACCACGGTCTCCAGGCCGTCGCCGTGGGCCCGGACGACCAGCTGCTCGGCGGCGAGTTTCTGCTGCTCGTACTCGCGGTCGTCCGGGTCGGCGGGGCGGGCGGGGGAGTCCTCGGTCAGGGCGCCGGTGACGGCCGGGTCGTAGACGTCGATCGTGCTCAGGTGCACCACGCGGCGCACGCCGGCGGCGCGCGCCGCGGCCAGCACGTTCGCGGTGCCCTCGACGGAGGCGGCCCAGCGGCCGGCCTCGTCGCCGGAGCTGCCGAACGCGCAGTGGACGACGGTGTCGCAGCCCTCGAACGCCGTCTCCAGCGTGCCGGGGTCCAGCAGGTCGCCCTGGCGGAACTCCAGCCGGTCCTGCGGCAGGACCGACAGCCGCGCGGCCCGGCCGAAGCCGCGGACCACCGGCCGGACGCGGGCCCCGGTGCCGAGGACGAGGCGCTCGACCAGCCGGCCGCCGATGAACCCGCTCGCGCCGGTGACCGCCACGGTACGGTCGGCGAGCGCGGTCTCCCCGGCGGCCCCGGCGGCTCCTGCGTCCCCGGCAAGGCTGCCGCGCGTGGTCCACGGCTGCGCGGAGGCCTCGTGGGCCGGGCCGCCGTAGCACTGCTGGATCAGCTCGACGACGCGTACGCCGTCCTGCGCGGTGGAGTGGACGGGGGCGGCGCCGCGCACGGCGGCGGCGAAGTTGGCGAGCTGCTCGGTGAAGAGCAGCTCCCACTCGCCCTGGGCGGGGGCGACGGCGTCCACGTCGCCGCGGTGCAGCTCCACCCCGTCGGCGGTGACCAGGGTGCACTCCCCGGCCGGGAAGTCGGTGCCGATGGTGACCGTCGCCCGGCTGCCGGTGACCGTGCAGCTGATCCCGAGGTCGCGCACCCGGCTGACGTCGCACCGGACGTCGGTGGCGCCGAAGCGCAGGTGGACGCGGGCGTCGGTCTCCACCCCGCCGAGGGAGTCGTCCTCGTAGCGGACCACCTCGACCTCGGGGCCGAGCCACCACAGCAGGGTGTCGAAGACGTGGGAGGCGGTGTCGGTGAGCACCCCGCCGCCGGCGAGGCGGCGGTCGAACATCGACCAGGAGACCGGCTCGTGGGCGTACGGGTGGCCCTCCGACCAGTCGACCCGTACCACCTCACCCAGGTCGCCGGCGTCGATGAGCCGCTTGACCCAGGCGTAGGCGGGGAAGAGCCGCCGCGGGTGGGCCATGGCCAGCACCGGCGCGCCCTCGGCGGCGGCGGTGGCCGCCAGCGCCCGGGCGTCTTCGACCGAGGTGGTCATCGGCTTCTCCAGCAGGACGTGCTTGCCGGCCGCCAGCAGCGCCTGCACGATCGGCGCGTGCAGGGTGTGCGGGGCGACGACGACGGCGGCGTCGAACGCGTCGGCGGCCTCGGCCGGATCGGTGGCGAGCACCACCCGGTCGGCGTCGGTGCCGCCCAGTTCCCGGTAGAGGGCGAGGGCGGCCTCGGCCTGGCGCGGGTCGCGGTCGACGAGCGCGGTCAGCTGCACGTCGCCCTTGAGCGGGGGCAGGGCGGGCAGGTGGCAGCCGCGGGCGGCGGCGCCGCACCCGACGATCGCGAGGCGTACGGGAGGCATGGTGTGCTCCAGGGTTCTCGGAGGAAAAGGGGGATGGCGCGGGGGCGGGCCGGGCCGGGCACGCTGCCGGACCCGGCCCCGGTCAGGGTGCGGGTGCGGGGGGTCCGGCGGGGTGGTGGACCCACACGTTGGGCTCGGCGTACGTGCCGTGGCCGTCCTCGGTGACGCGCAGCGGCACCAGGGCGCCGGGCAGCAGGTGGTCCCCGGTGCCCGGCAGCGGGTGCCCGAGGAACTCCTCCCACCGTGCCACCGGCTGACGGATCACCAAGGACTGCTCGGCGATGCCCAGCCGGCCGGCACCGAGCTCCAGATGGGTGCGCAGCCACGGGTCGAAGCAGCGCCCGTCGGGCCGGACCCAGGCGGCGTACTCGCGGATCGGGATCAGCGGGTAGCGGGGCTTGCGGGTGGGCCGGACCGGGATGATCACCCCGCGGGGGGCGTCCTCGGCGGCCCGCCGCCGCACCTCGGTGAGCAGCCGCTCGGCGTGGCCGGCCGCCCGGTGGCCGGGGTGGACGGAGACCGACAGCATGCACACGGCGTCCGGGCGGTCCGGCGGGCCGTGGTCGACGGCCTCCACCAGGACCTCGTCACTGCCGGACGGCAGCGACGAGGCGCTGCCGTCCCAGCGGACCGGCAGCCCGTTGGCCGCCGCGAGCAGGGTTCCGTCGCCGTCCACCAGGCACAGCTGGTGGGCGGGATAGCGGTCGTACATGCCGTGCCAGCGCCAGTTCCCGGGGGACTCCCAGCTCATGAACGCGGGCATGTTGGCCGCGATGAGGGCGTCCACCGCGGGCAGCAGCCACGGGTCCCGGGACAGGTCGGTCAGGGTCGGGGACACCGGCGCGTCAGCCCAGCAGCCGGGTCCGGGCCGTGGCCCGCATCTCGCGGGAGCGCCGCAGGTCGGACGTCACGCAGACCCGCTTCAGCCAGCGGTCGGTGCCGTCGTAGCGGGCCTGGAAGGGCAGCCGGCCGTGCACCGCGCGGTGGTTGTCGATGAACAGCAGGTCGCCCTGGTCGGCGACGACCTCCCGCATCCCGGCGTCCACGACCTTGAACAGCGCGTCATAGGCGCGCCGGGCGTCGGTGTCGTCCTCCGGCACGGAGGTGAAGTACGGGTCGAGGCGCATGTACGGGTCCAGGCGCGAGCCGTAGAGCAGGGGGCCGAGGGGCCGCTCGTCGAGCATCCGCTGGATGGTGGCGAACCGGGCCGCCTCCTCCTCGGAGGCGATCGTGTTGTTCTTCGGCAGGTGCGACTCGTCGGGGGCGATGTGGAAGCGCGGCTCGAAGAGGATGTCGATGTCCTCGGCGGACAGCGAGGACAGGTCCAGCTCGCCGACCGTCGTGGGCACGTGGTCGGGGTTGCGCAGCGCGGCGAGGATCAGGTAATCGCTGCGGTAGGGGTGGAAGGCGTCCTCGGTGTGCCAGGTCAGCAGCTCCTTGCTGCCCATCCCGAGCTGGTCGTTCTCGTGCTGGCGGATCGGGAAGATGTCGTGCACGAGGTGGCCGTCCTGCTGCGTGGCCCACCCGAAGGGCTCGCCGAGCAGCGCCGAGTACAGCATCAGCAGCAGCTCCTCGGGGAACTCGGGGCCGGGCCGGCCGCGGCCGCGCCAGTGGGCGGGGGTGGCGCCGATGCGCTGCTGGTCGAAGTCGTGCCCGCGGATCACGGTGTGGCCGTGGCGGTCGGCCAGTTTGAACTCGCGCAGGAAGTGCTGCACGCCCTCGGGCAGCCGGGCCGCGAGCCGCGGCAGGTCGCGCAGGAGGACGGGGTCGCCGAAGGACGGGTAGGAGGCGGCCAGTTCGAGGCTCAGCTCCGCGATGGCGGAGGCCTCGTCGGCCGAAAGGGTGTAGCTGGGGGTGGACTGGTCGGTGAGGTTCGACATGCCAACTCTCGCTGAGTGGTCGGGGATGGTTGCTGCCCGCGCATGGCCGGAACCGGGGCCGCGGGCCCTCAGGTGGTGCGGTGGTGGTGTGGTGGTCAGGGCCGGGCGGTCGCGCGCCCGGCCAGTGCGCCGGCGAGCAGCCGCGGGGTCGGCGCGGCGAAGAGGGCGCTCGCCCTCAGTCCGGCGGCCGCCGGGTGGGACCCGCGCAGCAGCGCCAGCAGGCGCATGGCGAGCAGCGACTGGCCGCCGTGGTCGAAGAAGTCGTCGTCGGGGCCGAGCGCGGGGGCGCCCAGGACCTCGCGGAAGAGGGCGAGCACGCTGTCCAGCGGCTCTCCCCCGGAAGGCTCCGCGGCCCCCTGCGGGAGCGGCGCCCCGGGGCGCGGACCGGCCGGGGCCTGAACGCCGGCCGGGGCCTGAACGCCGGCCGGGGTGGCGATCGGGCTGCCGGCCGGGGCGGTGTCCGGAGTGGTTCCCGGGCCGCCGGCAGACGGGGCCTGGGCCGGTACCGGTACCGCCGCCCAGGCGGCCAGCAGCCGCTTGTCGACCTTGCCGTGCGGGTTCTTCGGCAGGACGGACACCCGGTACAGCACCCGCGGCACCGCCCAGTCCGGCAACTGGGCCTCCAGCGGCGCCACCAGCGCGTCCCGGTCGCCGCCCGTCAGCCGTACGGCCTCGCCGGGCAGCGGCGCGGCCGCCGCGTCGGCCGGCACGGTGAAGGCCCACAGGGTGGTGCCCGTCCCCGGGTCGGGGAAGACCACCGCCTGGTCCACCCCGGCCAGCTCGCACAGGGCGCGCTCCACCCGGGCCGGCTCCAGCCGGTGCCCGCGGATCTTGACCTGGTCGTCGGCCCGGCCGAGGAAGACCAGCTGCCCGTCGGCGTCGATCCGCCCCAGGTCGCCCGTGACGTACAGGCGCGCACCGGGTCCGGTGGCGTACGGGTCGGCCACGAAGCGGCGGGCGGTGGCGGCCTCGTCGTCGAGGAAGCCGCGGGCCAGCAGCGGGCCCCCGATGTGGATCTCCCCGGTCTCACCGTCCGGCACCGGGCGCCCGTCCCGCCGGATGCTGATCTCCACGTCCCGCAGGGGTGTGCCGAGCGGCACCTCCTCGGCGTCCGACGGCAGCAGCCCGGTGTAGAAGGTGGAGCTGACGGTGCATTCGGTGAGCCCGTACACGTGGGCGAGGGCGGCGGGCTGCCGTGCCTGCCAGGCACGGTAGGGCCGCGGGTCCATCCGTTCGCCGCCCACCACCACCGTGCGCAGCTCCGCTGGGGTGGCCGTGCCGCTGCCGTCGAGCCAGCGGGCGTACTCCAGCCAGTACTGGGTGGACAGTTCGACCACGGTGGTCAGGGTCCGGGCCATGGTGGCGTGCAGCTCCTCGGCGTCCAGGGCCCGGGTGTCCTCCCGGCACACGACGGCCGCGCCGGCGGCGAACGCCGGGAACACCTCCTCGATCAGCACGTCGAAGCCCAGTGACGCCACCTGGAGCCAGCGGTCGCGCGGCGTCAGCCCGAGCCGGGCGGCGACCGCGGCCGCGAACCGGCGCAGGGACTCCCGCTCGACGACCGTGCCCTTGGGCCGGCCGGTGGAGCCGGAGGTGAACAGGACGTACGCCACATCGGATCCGCAGGCCCGCCGCGCAGGCCGCGTGCGGGCCCCGTCGCCGTCCGCCGCCGCTCCGGCGCCGTGGCCGTCGCCCGGGCCGGCCGGTACGTACGCCCCCTCGGGCGCGTGCCCGCCGTCGCCCAGCCACACCGCGGCCGCCGTACGGCCCACCAGTGCCGCGCGGGCCGCGGGCGGCAGCCGGTCGTCCAGGACGGTGAACCCCGCCCCGGCCTTGAGCGCCGCGAGCATGCCGAGCACGGTGCGGGCGGGATCGCCGAAGGCCAGCCCCACCAGCTCCCCCGGGCCGGCGCCGCGCCCCGCGAGGGAGGCGGCCCAGGCGTCGGTGAGCCGGTCCGCGTCCCGGTACGACAGCACCTGGTGCGGGGTCACGAGCGCGGGTCGGGCGGCATGGTCGCGGACCGAGCGGTCCCACAGGTCGAGCACATCGGGTCCGGTCACGGCGGTCACCGGCCGCTCCCGCGCGCCCGCAGGAACTCCGACAGACCCGCGAGGCCGGCCCGGAAGTCCTCCTCCGGGCCGCCGAAGCCGAGCCGGGCGCCGTGCGGCGCGCCGAAGGCCGTACCCGGTACCAGCAGGGTGCGGTGGCGGTCGAGCAGCTCCAGGCAGAAACGTTCCACCGCCTGGGGTCCGCCCGCCGCCCGCTCCAGCTCGCGGAAGACCGGCAGCGCGCACACGCCGCCCTCCGGCGGGGTCCAGCGGACCAGGTCCTCGTGCTCGGCCATCCAGCCCGTCAGGTGCGCGAGGTTGCGCCGGGCCCCGGCCGCCCGTACGCCGATCAGCTCGTCGGCGTGGCGCATGGCACGCTCGGCGACCAGCTCGACCAGCGGCGAGAGGAACAGGGTGGTCCGGTCGCGCAGCGGGAAGGTGGCGGTGAGCAGCTCCTTCGGCGCGACGGCCCAGCCCACCCGCAGGCCGGGCAGGCCGAAGGTCTTGGAGAAGGTGCCGTAGGACACGGTGTCGCCGCCGTCGGCCCCGGGGTCGGCGAGCACCTCCCAGCGGTGGGCGATCTCGGCGGTGGCGGCGTCCCAGACGAGTACGGCGCCGGTCTGCGCGGTCCGGTCCTTGAGGGCCTTCAGGCCCTGGGGGGAGAGCGTGACGCCGGTGGGATTGTGCGGGAAGTTGACGATGACGGCCGCCGTGCCGGGCGTGATCAGGCCGGTCAGCACCTCGGGGTCGATCTCTCCGTCGCGCACCGCCCGCGCCGGCAGCCCGGCCACCGTGCAGCCGGCCGCCCGGGGGTAATGGCCGAGCGAGTGGTAGATGCCCTCCTGGACGACCACCCGGTCGCCCGGGTGCAGCAGGGTGCTCAGCGTCAGCGCGATGGCCTCGCTGGAGCCGTGGGTGACCAGCACCCGCTCGGCGTCGCCGCCGGCGTAGCGGTCGGCTATGGCCTGGCGGATGCCCGCCCCGCCCTGCGAGACGCTGTCGTCCATGACGATGTCGTCGAGGTCCTCGGCCGGGATCCGGCACATGCCGCGTATCTCGGCGAAGGTGTACGGGTGGACCCCGCTGGAGCTGATGTCGTGGATGTCCGGGCCGAGGTGGCGGCGGTACCACTCCTCCAGCACCGGAGGGTCTTCACGCCGTGGACGCAGACTGCTCATGGCTGTGCACGTGTCCCTTCTCTACCCTTGACGGGTTTCCCGCCACCAGCGCTGCCCGGAGAGCGGGAGCGTGTCGATGGGGTCGTAGTAGTGGTACGAGCCGCTGTGGGCGTCCGGGTCCGCCGCCTCCAGCGGGGTGAGGTAGCTCTTGCTCCAGTGCGACACCCCGAGCTCGCGGTCGTAGGAGTCGGCCTGGTCCACCCACCGCTTGCCGGCCATCGGTACGTCGCACACGATGCGCGGGGTGGCGAACCCGGGCAGGTAGCCCATGATCTGGCGCTGGATCGTCTGCGCCCGGTGCAGCGGCACCCGCCAGTGCTCGGCGTTCGGGATCATGTCGCACATGTAGAAGTAGTACGGAGTGGTGCCGGCGTGGTCGGCGAGCGCGAAGCACAGGTCGAGCAGGGCGTGCGCGCTGTCGTTGACCCCGCGCATCAGCACGCCCTGGTTGCGCACGTCGTGCAGACCGGCGTCGAGCAGGGCCCGGGCCGCCCGGGCCACCCCGGGCGTCACCTGCTGCGCGGCGTTGGCATGGGTGTGCAGCGCGATCCGTACGCCGCGCGAGCGCGCCGTACGGGCGACGCGCTCCACGCCCGCCAGCACCGGGCCGGAACTCCAGTGCTGGGGCAGGCCGATCAGCCCCTTGCTCGCGAGCCGGATGTCGCGGATCGAGTCGATGGCCAGCAGGCCGTCCACGAACCGCTCCAGCCGCGGCCAGGGCAGGTTGGCCAGGTCACCTCCGGAGACCACCACGTCCCGGATGCCGGGGGAGGAGCGCAGGTGCTCCAGGATCCGCTCGGCCCGGTCGACGGGTTTGAGCCGGAGCCTGTTCTTGGTGACCTGGGGGGTGGAGTTGCCCACCAGGTCCATCCGGGTGCAGTGCCCGCAGTACTGGGGGCAGGTCGACAGCAGTTCCGCCAGCACCTTGGTGGGGTAGCGGTGGGTGAGCCCCTCGACCACCCACATGTCCTGCTCGTGCAGCGAATCCCGGCTGGCCATCGGGTGCGAGGGCCAGTGCGGGTGCCGGTCGGAGAACACCGGCAGCATGTAGCGGCGCACCGGGTCGTCGTAGAAGGCCTTGGTCAGCTCGCCCGGGCGGGCCGCCGCCGCGTCCGGGGCCATGGTGTTGAGCATCTGGGGCGGCAGCAGCACCGACATGGTGGCGCGGTGCAGCCGGTCCTGCTCCCAGTCCTCGTAGAACTCCTCGTCGAGCAGGTCGCCGACGACTGCGCGCATCCCTTTCGCGTCCTTGACGCAGTGGGCGCGCTGCCATTGCGGGTCCGCCCATTCGGCTCCGGTGACGTCGCGCCATCCGGGGAAGCGCCGCCAGTCCGGTTCCACGAGCGGGCTGCTGCGGTACTCGTAGACGCTTTCGAGTGCGCCTGATTCCGTCTGGCTGCGTGCTGTGTCCACCAACCCGCCGTCCATTCCCGTCGGTTTCGGCCGTATCGCCTGACAGGAACCGATCTTGCAGAGCGCCGGAGTTGTACACGAGGGCCGGTTGTACGGGGCACTGCGGAGGTGTGCCCCTGTACAACAGGGCGCCGAAGGTGGACAGTTGTACGGCGTGGTGCACACGAGTCACCTGGTGCGGCACAACGCCGCGCGGCCGGAAGCGGAACCGGCGGCGAACGCGCGTGGCGCGCGCTGTCCGGCCAGGGAAGGTTAGGCAACCCTATTCGGACGAACCGCTTCTCAGGATGGCCGAATCCTCGGCCGACGATTGATCGATATGTCAGTGGCATGTACCAATGTCCGAGAGGTCCCGGTGCGACGGTCTCCGGTCGCCATGGGGCCTGGCGACTGGTCGTCACGCCGGACAACCCGCGCCGCCCACCGGGCAGTACGGCGCGACGGACACCTGCGCTTCGCTCGACACCATCCATCACGAGGGGAGAAGCATGCCCAGGCCAGAGCGGTTGTTGGACCCCACGGCCGGACCGCTGGAGGAATTCGCCCACGAACTGCGGGGCTTGCGCAGGCAAGCCGGAAGCCCCTCGTACCGGACGATGGCGAAACGCGCCCACTACTCCGTGGCCACGCTCTCGGAGGCGGCCCGCGGACTGCACAAACCCTCCTTGAAGGTGACGCTCGCCTACGTCGCCGCCTGCGGGGGCGACCCCGAGCCGTGGACCGGCCGCTGGAACCGCCTCAGCAGCGAACTGGGCGAACGCGACGGACCCGCCCGGGGCCGGCCGGTGCCCGCCGGTCCGGTGCCCGCCCGGTCCGGCGCCGACGGCCGCCCCCTGCGCGGCGGACCGGCCGCGGCTCCCCGCCCGGCCGCGGCTCCCCGCCCGGCTGCCGCTCCCCGCCGGGCCGCCGCACCCAGCCCGGCCGCCGCACCCCGCCCGGCCGCACCGCCCGCGGCAGGGCCCCGCCCCGCGGGCTCCCGCCGGACCGCCGCCACCCGCCCCGCCGTCCCGGCCGGCGCCGCCGCGCGCCGCCCCGCCGCGGACGCGCTGACCACCGACGAGCGGGCGGAGCTGCGCCGGCTGCGCGACGAGGTGGAGGAGCTGAGGCACGCCAACGCGGTGCTGAAGGCGGCATCCGCGATCTTCGCCGCCGATCTCCGCACAAACTCCCGGGTCGTGTACAACCCGGCGGACCGACAAGATCCGTTGGCGTGACCGGACGCCGGTGCCCAGCGGGGCCCGAGGCGAACCGGAGGATCCCGACCGACCCTTGGGGGACTGACCATGCGTGTGCTCGGAGTCAACGGCTGGCCCGGCGCCAGCCACGACGGTGCCGCCTGCCTCGTCGTGGACGGCGACGTCATCGCCCTGGCCGAGGAGGAACGTTTCACCCGTCACAAGCACGCCTACGGGGAGGCACCTGTCAACGCCGCGGCCTACTGCCTCGCCGAGGGCGGTCTCACCCTGGACGACATCGACGTGGTCGCCCACGGGTGGGACCTGCCCACCCTCTTCGCGGACCGCGGCCTGGACTGGTTCGACAGCGACGCCGAAGCCCTGGAACACCTGCTGCCCAAGGCGCTGTTCCCGCGCGGCCGCGACCCCCGGCTGACCTTCGTCGGCCACCACGTCGCCCACGCCGCCAGCGCCTACCACCTCTCCGGACGCGACCGCGGCGCGATCCTCGTCCTGGACGGCCAGGGCGAGAACGAGAGCACCACCCTCGCCGTCGGCATCGACGGCGAGATCAAGACCCTCCGCGCGCACACCCCCGGCTGGTCGCTGGGCTACTTCTACGCCGCCGTCTGCGCGTACGCCGGACTCGGCGCCGACAACGCCGGCAAGATGATGGGCCTGGCCTCCTACGGCACACCCGGCGACCTCACCTTCGGCGGTGCCCTCGGCTTCACCGACGAGGACTTCACCGTCGGTGCGGTCCCGCCCGACCTGCGCTCCACGGGCACCACCGACGAGGAGACGGCCACCATCCGCTTCTGGCTGGAGCACCTGGAGAAGACCCTCCCGGACGCCCCCAACCGCAGCACGCGCCGCTTCGACCCGCTCACCGGCCGCTTCACCAGGGTCACCGACCGGGACCCCTTCGAGTACCGGGACGTCGCCGCCACCGCCCAGGCCGCCCTGGAACGGGCCGTCATGGGCCTGGTCCGCGGCCTGCTCCGGGAGACCGGTGAAACCACCCTGATGATCGCCGGCGGAGTCGGGTTCAACGCCACCCTCAACGGCAGGATCATGCGGATGCCCGAGGTCCGGGACCTCTTCGTCCAGCCCCTCGCCGGCGACCAGGGCGTCTCGCTGGGCGCCGCGGTCTGGGTCGCCGCCCGGGAGGGCGACCGGATCAAGCCCATGAACGGCTCGGTCGCCTGGGGCCCGGCCTGGTCTCCCGACCAGATCCGCCAGGCCCTGGAGGCCTCCGGCACCGCCTACACCGAACCCGCGGACATCGCCGCCGCCACGGCCGACGTGCTGGCCGCCGGCGGGGTCTCCGGCTGGTTCCAGGGCCGCGCCGAGAGCGGACCCCGGGCGCTGGGCCACCGCAGCCTGGTCGCCGTACCCGACCCCGAGTCCACCCGCGACCGGGTCAACGTACGGATCAAGGACCGCGAGGCGTGGCGCCCGTTCGCGCCCAGCATGCACGAGGAGGCCGCCGAGGCCCTCATCGGCACGGCGACCCCGCTGCCGTACATGATCGTCACCACCCCGGTGACCGAGGCCGGCGCCGCGGCCATGCCCGCCGTCGTCCACAGCGACCGCACCACGCGCCCCCAGACCGTCTCCGCCGCGGTCGACCCGCTCTACCACCGCCTCATCGGCGAGGTCGGCCGGCACACCGGCACCGCCGTCGTCATGAACACCTCCTTCAACGGCCGTGACGAACCGGTCGTGTGCAGCCCCCGCGACGCGCTCGCCACCTTCCACCGGCTGCCCCTGGACGCCCTCGCCCTCGGCCCGTTCCTGGTCCGCCGCCCCGCCGGATCCCTCGGGGAGGCCGACGCGTGACCTCCTCCGTACGGCCGGCCGGCCCCGAGGCGTCCCCGGGCCCCGCCCCGGATCCGCGCGCCCCGTCCGCCGAGGAGGTGCACGCCTGGCTCGCGGACTGGCTCCCCGAAGCGGTCCTGACCCCCGACGCGGACCTCACCGCCCCGCTGCGCGACCTCGGCGTGGACTCCCTCGACCTGATCCGCACCGCCCGCCGCATCGAGGCCGCCTTCGGCGTACGGGTGCAGCTGCGCGAGCTGTTCGGGCCCGAGCTGACCACCGCCCGCCTCGCCGGGCTCGTCGCCGAGCGGGCCGCCCTGCGCGGCGCGGCCGCGGCCCTTCCGCCCGGCACCGCCCAGGGTCCCGTCGTCCTGACCCCGTCCCAGGAACAGGCCTGGGAGGAGCAGACGGGCGGACGCGGCCACTGGAACCAGGCCCTGCTCCTCACCACCAGGCCCGGCATCGACCCCGAGCTGTTCGCCGAGGCGGTCCGGCGGCTCGTCGCCGGCCACGCCTCGCTGCGCCTGGCCGTCGAGGACCGTCCCGCCCGGCGGCCCCGCCAGCGGACCGCCGCCCTGGCCACCGACGGCCCGCCGCGGACGGCCCTCGGCCCGGTGCTCGACACCGTCGACGTCAGCGAACTCGCCGACGCCGACCTGTCGGCCGCGGTCACCCTGCGCTGCGCGATCGAGCAGCGCTCCCTGGACCCCGGCGCCGGCCGCGTGGCGCGCTTCGTCCGCTTCGACGCCGGTCCCTCCCGGCCGGGCCGGCTGCTGATCGCCGTCCACCAGATCGCGATCGACATGGTCTCGTGGTCCGTACTCCTCGCCGACCTGGAGGAGGCGTACACGGCACTGGAGGCGGGCCGGCCCGACGTGTGGCCCGCCGAGGGCACCTCCTACCCCGAGTGGGCCGAGGCCCTCGCCGCCCACGCCCGCAGCCCCGAGGCGGAGGAACAGGCCGAGTGGTGGACGGAGGTCGCCCGTACCCCCGCCGCCCTGCCGCCCGACCACCCGGTGGCCGACCCGCGGGCGGTGAACACCGCCGCCAGCGCGGCCACCCACCGCGAGGAGTTCCCCGCGGACCTCACCGCCCGCCTCCACGCGGCCGCCGGCGCCCACCGGGCCCACCCCGGCGACCTCGTCCTGCACGCCCTCGGGGAGGTGCTGGCCGAACGGCTCGCCGAGCCGGCGGTCCGCCTGGACGTCCTGCGCCACGGCCGTGAGGAGACCGTGGGGGACACCGATCTGGCCCGCACCACCGGCTGGTTCACCAGCACGGTCCCGGTCCGCCTGGACCTGGCCCCCGGCACCCCCGCCGAACGCCTCGCCCGGACCGTCGGCCACCTCGCCGCCCTGCCCGGGGGCGGCGTCGGCCACGGCGCGCTCGCCCGGCACGGCCGGCCGCGGATCGCCGCCGTACTGCGCGCGGCCCCGCCCAGCGACGTCTCCTTCGACTTCGAGGGCGCCGACGCCGACACCCTGCCGCTGGGCACCCTCCTGCCGGACGTGGCCCCGGAACCGGTCGGCGACATCACGGCCGGGCACTGGCGGCGCCCGCACCTGCTGGAGGTGATCGCCACCACCGAGGACGGCACGCTGCGCGTCGAGTGGTGGTACTCCACCGCCCTGCACGAGGAGGCGACCGTACGCGCGCTCGCCGCCCGCCACCGGGCCGCCCTGACCGCCCTCGTGAACGCCCTGGCGGGGACCGGCGCGCCCGGAGCAGCCGAGGCCCCCACCCGCTGAACGCCTTTGACGGACGGACCGGAAGACGCCTGCCATGACCCTGCCCAGCGTGCTGGACCCCTTCTTCGCCATCGCCCACTCGGACCCGGACCGGCCCGCGGTGGTCGACAACGGGGTGACCGTCGGATACGGCCAACTGGCCCGCTGGGCAGGGGCGGTGGCCGACCTGGTGGCCACCCGCACCCCGGCGGGCGCACCGCCGGTCGCCGTCCACACCCACCACAGCGTCCGTGACATCGCGGCGGTCCTCGGCACCCTCGCCGCCGGCCGCGGCTACGTACCGGTCGCCGACGGCCCGGCCGGCCACGCCGACCGGGCACTGCGCGCCCTCGGCTGCCGCGAGCTGATCGCCACCGCCGAGACCGGCCGGCTGCCCGCCGTCGACCGCGTCCTGCGCCCCAACTGGGGCCTCTCGCGCGCCCCGCTGCGCGAGTCCGGCGAACCCGTGCGGGCCGAGGACCCCGCCTACGTCCTGTTCACCTCTGGCTCCACCGGCGCGCCCAAGGCGGCCGCGGTCCCGCACGGGGCGCTGCACGCCGTACTGCCGCACCTGATCCGGCAGTACGGCGCCGGACCCGGCACCGTCGCCCTCAACTTCCACCGGGCCGACGGCGACACCAGCCTGGAGGAGATCCTGCCGGCCCTGCTGACCGGCGGACTCGTCGTCCTCGACGAGGACGGCGAGGCGGACCTCGACCGGGTCCTGACCGACCACGAGGTCACCCTCGTCAACCTGCCCGTCGACTACTGGCACCTCTACACCGGCCATCTGCTGGACACCGGACGGGCCCTGCCCCGCTCCGTCGAGACCGTGGTGATCGGGGGCGAGGCCGTACGCGCGGACATGCTGGACCGCTGGCGGCGGCTCGGCGCCGACGACGTCGTCCTGCTCAACACCTACGGCTCCACCGAGACCGCGCTGGTCACCCACAGCGCCGTGCTCGCCGGCCCGGGCGCGCCCGCGGCCTTCCCGGACGGGGTGCCCATCGGCCGCCCGCTGCCGTCCGTGCGCCAGGCCGTGGTGCCCGGGCCCGACGGCCCGCAGGGCCCCGGCGAACTCCTGGTGGCGGGGCCGCAGCTGGCCACCGGATACGTCGACGACCCCGAGCGCACGGCCGAGCGCTTCGTCGAGACCGACCCCGGCGGCGGCACCGGCCGCTGGTACCGCACCGGGGACCTCGTGACCGAGGGCACGGACGGCTCGCTCGTCTTCCACGGCCGCATCGACCACCAGGTCAAGATCCGCGGCCACCGCGTGGACCTGCTCGACGTCGAAGGGGCCGTCGGCCGGCTCCCCGGGGTGGCGGCCGTCGCCGCCGCGGAGCACGCCAAGGGAGAACACACGGTCCTGGTCGCCTTCGTGGTCCTCACACCCGGGGCGGCCGGGGCGGCCGGGGCGACGGCAGCGACGGGAGCGGCCGGGACGACGGGAGCGACGGCAGCGTCCGGGACGACGGGGACGACCGGTGTCGCACCCCGCCCGGACGACCTCGCCGCCGCCCTGCGCGAGCGGCTGCGCGACACCGTCCCCGAGCCCCTCGTCCCCGACCGGATCGTCGCCGTGCCGGAACTGGTGCACACCCGCACGGGCAAGGTCGACCGTGCCGGCACCCGGGACCGGTACCTGTGACCAACCGGCTCTTCGACCCCTCGGTCGCGCCCGCCGCCGTCCCCGAGGCGGACGCCCGGGGCCCCTGGGCGTACCTGTGGTGGCTGGTGCGGATCCGGCCCTGGCCGCTGGTCCTCGCCGCCGTGCTCGGTGCCCTGTGGATGGTCCCCCTCGCCCTGATCCCCCTGGTCATCGGGCGGGCCATCGACGAGGCCGGGCAGGAGACCGGCCAGGCGGGGCTGTACCTGTGGTCGCTGCTCGCCCTCGGCCTCGGCGTCCTCCAGGCACTCGCCGGCGCCGGGCTGATCCAGGCCGCCGTCGGCGCGGAGGCCCACGCCCTGTCGGTCACGCACCGGGTGCTGATGCGGCAGGTCGTCCGGCTCGGCGCCACCCTGCGCCGCAAGGCCCGTTCGGGGGACGTGGCCGCCTCCGCCGCGGCCGACGTCGAGAGCATCGGCAACGCCTTCGAGGTGGCCGGCCGCACCGTCGGGGCGGTGGTCGCCGCCGTCCTGGTGGCCGTGGCCCTCACCGTCACCTCACCCGTCCTGGGCCTGGCCGTGCTCATCGGCGTGCCCGCCGCCGTCCTCGGCATCGGCCCGCTGCTGCGGCCCCTCCAGGAACGCGACGAGGCCCAGCGCGAGCACATGGGCACCGCCACCTCCCAGGCCGGCGACATCGTGGCCGGCCTGCGCGTCCTGCGCGGCATCGGCGGCGAGGCCGGCTTCGCCGAGCGCTTCCGCCGCACCAGCCAGCAGGTACGCCGGGCCGGTGAGTCCGCCGGCCGGATGGAGGCCTGGCTCCAGGCGGCCGGCGTCCTCCTGCCCGGGCTGGTCACCGTCGGCATCGTCTGGCTCGGCGCCCGCATGGCGCTGAGCGGCACCATCACCGCCGGTGAACTCGTGGCGTTCTACGGTGCTTCGGCCTTCCTCACCCTGCCCGTCAGCACGGCCACCGAGGCCGCCGAGACCCTCAGCCTCGCCAAGGTGGCCGCCGGCCGGGTCTGCACCCTGCTGCGGCTGGCCCCCGCGACCCTCCGCCCCGCCCACCCCGAACCGCTCCCGGCCGGCGCCCTCGCGCTGGCCGACACCGGTACCGGCATCACCGCCGCGGCGGGCCGCCTCACCGTGGTCACCGCGCCCGCCGACCGCGTCGGCGACCTCGCCGACCGCCTGAGCCGCCCCGGGGCGCGTCCCGAAGACGGCCCTGAAGACGGTCCCGAAGACCGTCCCGGAGCCCCGGCCGTCCGGATCGGCGGCGTCCCCCTGGACCGGGCCGATCCCGACGAGCTGTCCACCCGGCTGCTGCGCTCGGGCCCCGCCGACGTCCTCTTCAGCGGCACCGTGCGCGAGGAACTGACCGCCGGATCCGCCCGGTCCGGCCCGGACCTGGAGCGGGCCCTGTCCGCCGCCGACGCCGCCGACGTCGTGGACGCCCTCCCCGGTGGCCTGGACGCCCTCCTCGACGAGGGCGGCCGCACCCTGTCCGGCGGCCAGCGCCAGCGGCTCGTCCTCGCCCGCGCCCTGCTCGCGGAGCCGGACGTACTGATCCTGGAGGACCCCACCGCCTCCGTCGACGCCCTCACCGAGGCCCGCATCGTCGACCGGGTCGCCGCCCTGCGCGCCGGCCGCACCACCGTGGTCTTCACCGACAGCCCCCTGTGGCGGGGCGCCGCCGACCACGTGGTCCGCCTCGACGAGCAGCCCCTCGCCGGCCCCGGCGTCACCGACCGCTCCGCAGGAGTGCCCTCATGACCACCACCCCCACCCGGGCCGCCGCGGCGGGCACCGACACCGCCCCGGCCCCCGGGCCCGCCGGGCCGCCGGGCACCGCCGCACGGCTGCCGCTCGCCGACCGCGCCGACGTCCGCGCCTGGACCGGTGTCTTCCTGCGCGGCGAGGCCCCCCGACTGGCCCTCACCTTCGGTCTGTTCGCCGCCGCCCTGGTGGCGAGCCTGGTCGGCCCGCGGCTCCTCGGCCACCTGGTCGAATCGGTCAAGGACGGCACCACCGCCGGCCGGGTCGACGTGCTCGCCCTCGCCTTCGTCGCCATCCTCACCGGCCACGCCCTCCTCGCCCGCGCCGCCCGCACCCAGGCCACCCTGCTCGGCGAACGCGTCCTCGCCCGCACCCGCGAGAACTTCGTCCGCCGCGTGCTCGCACTGCCGCTGTCCGAGGTCGAGGCGGTCGGCACGGGCGACCTCCTCAGCCGGGCCACCACCGACGCCGACCGGCTGAACGAAAGCATCCGGCAGGCCGTGCCCCGCATCGCGCTGGCCGCCGTCACCCTGGTGTTCACCTTCGCGGCCATCCTGCTCACCTCACCGCTGCTCGCCCTCGGCCTGCTGGCCGGCGTACCGTTCGCCGCCCTGTCCACGTGGTGGTACCGGCCGCGCGCCACCCGCGCGTACGAGCGGCTCCTCGCGCAGGAGGCCGACGTCCTCGCCGTCACGTACGAGACCGCGCGCGGCGCCGCCACCGCCGAGGCCCTCGGTCTCGGCCCCCGCCAGGTGCGGCGCCACGGCGCGGCCGTGGACCGGGTGGTACGGACCCGGCAGCGCACCACCTGGCTGCAGACCATCTGGTTCCCCAGCCTGGACCTGGCCACCATGGTCCCGATGGCGCTCACCCTCCTCATCGGCGGACTCGCCTACCAGCGGGGCGAGGTGGGGCTGGCGGAGCTGACCGCCGTCGTGCTCTACGTCCAGGCCCTCGGCGAGCCCTTGAACGACCTGCTGACCTGGACCGACGAACTCCAGATCGGCAACGCCGCGCTGCGCCGGATCCTCGGGGTCGAGCGGCTGCCCCGCGAGGAGCCGAAGCAGCCGGCACCCACCGACGGCCACGCCCTCCGCCTCGAAGCGGTCGGCTTCGGCTACGGACCGGGCCGCGAGGTGCTCACCGGCATCGACCTCGACATCGCCGCGGGCGAACGCCTGGTGGTCGTCGGCGCCTCCGGCGCGGGCAAGTCCACCCTCGGCAAGCTGCTCGCGGGCGTGCACCACCCCACCCGGGGGACCTTGCGGATCGGCGGCGCCGACGTCACCACCCTGCCCGTGGGTCAGCTGCGCCAGGAGATCGTCCTCGTCACCCAGGAACAGCACGTGTTCACCGGCACGGTACGGGACAACCTGCTGCTGGTCGGTGACGCGGCGGACGCCCCGCTGTGGGAGGCGCTGGAGAGCGTCCTCCTCGCGGACTGGGTGCGGTCCCTGCCCCAGGGCCTGGACAGCGAGATCGGTCAGGGCGCGGCCCTGGTGTCCCCCTCGCACGCCCAGCAGCTGGCCCTGGCACGGCTGCTGTTGTCGGACCCCCACGCGCTGGTCCTCGACGAGGCCACCGCCCTGCTGGACTCCACCGCGTCCCGCCGGGTCGAACGCTCGCTGGCCGCCCTGATCGAGGGCCGCACGGTCATCTCGATCGTGCACCGCCTGGACTCCGTACGCGACGCGGACCGGATCGCGGTCATGGACGGCGGACGCATCGTCGAACTCGGCAGCCACGACGAACTCCTGGCGGCCGACGGGGCCTACGCATCCCTGTGGCACTCCTGGGACCCGTCCCGCCGCCCCTGAGCCGACTGGGCCGGTCATGAGGCGGTTCACCCTGGGACAACGCCGCCGCGCTGCTCGGGGTCCTGCTCTCCGCGTCCAGGGCCGCCCCTCACCGTCGACGGCGGCCAGACCGTCCCCGAATCCCTCGACGCACTCACCCCCCGTCCGTAGGACGGCGGAAGCACCGGGTCACCCCGGGGCCCTCGCTCCGCGGCGGTTGAACGGCAGCCGGCCGAGCAGTACCGCCAGACCGCAGGTGTCGGTGACCGCGGAGAACACGAGGCCGGCCGCGACGGCCGCCGGCAGCAGGAACAGGCCCGGGTGCACGAGCCACCCGAGGAGCAGGCCGGTCAGTACGAAGCCTCCGGCGGTGAAGCAGACCTGGCGTTCCATCGCCCAGACGGCCCGCGCGGGTCCGGCGGGGCGCTCCAGCCGGTGACCCGCGGCTACCCACGCACGGGTGCCGCCCGTGAGTCCGGAGGCGGGGATCCCGTGGACGGCCAGATCCGTGACGGCTCTGTCCGAGCGCGCACCGGAGGCGCACACGACGAGGAGGGGCTTGCGTGCGGCGGCCTCCCTCAGTTCCGGTGCGCTCCGCGCGAGCCGGTCGAAGGGCACGTTGAGGGCGTCCGGCAGATGGCCGGTCGCGAACTCGCCGGGAGTGCGGACGTCTACGACGGTCAGCTCGCCGAGGCGTTGCTGCGCTTCGCCGACTGCGATGGAGCGGGGAACGGTCATGGCGGAACGCGTCCTTGCAGAAGCGGGGAGCGGAAGGGAAACGGAACGGCGCCCGGCTTCAGCGGGCCGAGCCGGGGATGGAGGGAGAGGGCGCGAAGTGGATCTTCTGAGGTCCCTTCCCGTCGCCCCTCCAGTCGAGGAACAGGATCACGTCGGTGACGAGGCGGTCGCGGCTGGACCAGCGCGAGGAGTAGGACGCGGGGGTGATCGACCCGTCCTTCGCCCTGTTCAGACGCCGTGCCAGATCGGTGCGCCTCGTGACGGCCAGACCGCCTCCGGTGATCATCGCGGTCACTTCGACGTTCGTACCGGTGGCGTTGAAGACGGGGCCCGGGTGCGTGGGGGATGCCGGCAGGTCCCACGCGATCGTCGCCCAGTGACGGATGTTCGCGCCGGATTCGGTCACGCAGGCCTTGACGGTGAAGTCCCAGTTGTCGGGCCAGGGCCCGCTGTAGGCGGGGTTGTCGACGGTCTTCGACGACACCTTGCAGCGCTCCACCGCGTACGCGGGGCTGGTTCCGGCGGCAGCGGCGATGACGGTGGCTGCCACCAGTACGGCCGAGAGCCGCCGGATGGGGGTTGTCCTGAGCACGGGGTGCCTCCATTGGCCGGATGACCAGGACAACGACCCGGCAAGGTCAAGGAAGCTGGCTGTCGAGGGTGGGGTGCGTGGAGCCCCGGTGACGGACGCCGACCCGTACGTCGGCCTCCCGCCCGTCCGGTCGAGCCGGACCGGCCGGCTCAGGGCCAGTCGACGGCGAAGGCCCGCCCGGGGTTCCGCGTGAGGATGTGATCCACCAGCTCCGCACCCAGGGCGGCCACCAGCCGGGGTCGCACCCGGCGCAGCAGGTACGGCATGCCGGGGCCGCCGTCGACCGACCGCGCCCCGGAGACGACGGTGTCCCCGCCGAGCAGCAGCCGGTGCCCGAAGCCCGCCTCGGCCAGCGCCTTCACCGCGTCGGGCATCCGCCAGTCCGTGGCGTGATGGGCGAGTGAGGGCCCGTCGAACGCCAGATAGCAGCCCGCCTCCGCGGCCTGGCGCTGCACCACGCCGTCGGGGGAGCGGTTGAGGTGCCCGAGGACCACCCGGTGGGGTGGGACCTCCAGCTCGTCACAGAGCAGGTCGAGTACGTCGAGCGCGCCCGTGCCGTGCTCCAGGTGGACGGCTATGGGCGCGCCGGTCTCGTGGTGGGCCTCGGCCGCGGCGGCCATCGTCCAGCGTGCGTGCGCGTCGAGGGCGTGGAAGCCGCCCGCGACCTTGATGAGCCCGGCGCGGACGCCCGATGCGCCGATGCCCGTGGTCAGTTCGGAGACGAAGACGCCGGCGAGTCCGCCGCGCAGCGCGTCGAGGAACTCCGGGTCGTAGTGGGCGGCCTGATGCAGCCCGGTCGCGCACACCACGTGCACCCCGGCCGCGCGGGACAGCGGCGGCAGCTCCGCGGTCCGCCGTCCCATGCCGTACGGCGTCCACTGGATGACGCTCGCACCGCCCGCGGCGCGGAACGCGGCCAGTTCCGAGCGTGCGGCCGGGACGTCGTCCAGTTCCCGGCCCGGGAGCTTCGGGCTGCGGAGGAAGAGGTGGTCATGGGCGTCGCACACGCCGAGGTCCTCGGGGCGCACGTCCCCGAGGACCGTGCGGACGCGGTCTACCACTGCCGTCCGCGCGGCACTACGTGCCTCCCGGGCGCCGACACGTGCAGCACCTCGAAGACGTCGCCCGGGGCTTCGGGCGCGTGGTGGTCCCAGAGCGAGAAGTGGACCAGCTCCCAGCGGTGCGAGTCGACGGCCGCTGCGGCGAGTACGGCGCCTTCCCGCGAGGCCAGCCGCCCCGCTTCGCGCACGGCGTCCTCCATGAAATCGGACAGCGGCACGCCTTCCGGGACCCGCTGCCGCCGGCGCACCGCGGCGACGGCGGGAGCGCCGGCCGCGGCGCCCTCCTCGTAGGCCAGGCCCGTCCACTGCCGTACGTCGGGCCGCCCGAAGTCGTTGACGGGCCCCTGGAAGGCGCCTCCCCACAGGAAGGTGTTCATCCCCTCCATGGTGTTCCAGAGGTAGAACGGCGCGTACTGGTTGACCGGCGAACCGTGCACCCCGCGCTCGCGCATCAGGTACGTCTTGAAGCCGAGGCCGTCCCAGTCGTCGAGGGCGTGCCCGAGGCGGGAAACGCGGTCGCGGATGATGTCCATGTCGTAGTCGGCGGGCAGGGTCATCTCGTACTGCATGGCGTGCATGGGAGCTCCTGTCTCAAGCGGGGTAGTGGCCGACGTGTTCGTGCCACTCGACGGTCGAGCCGTCCTCGGCCGCCTCCACGACGGCGAGATGCGTCATGAAGGTGCCGGGAGCGGCGCCGTGCCAGTGCCGTTCGCCGGGCTCGATCCACACGGTGTCGCCCGCCCGGATCGCCTCGACGTCACCGCCCTCGCGCTGGACCAGTCCCTCGCCCTCCAGGACGTGCAGGACCTGGCCGTGCGGATGGCGGTGCCAAGCGGTGTGCGCGCCGGGGGCGAAGTGCACGCTGAACATCCGCAACCGGGACGGTGACTCCGGGGCGGCCATCTCGTCCAGCCACACCGTGCCCGCGAAGTGCTCCGCCGGGCCCCGCAGGGTGTCGGGCCGCTTTGTCGTGATGTGCATACGGGAACTCCTCAGGATGCCGGTCGAAGAAGGGAGAGCAGACCGCGGACCCCCGAGTCGAAGGCCGCGGGCGAGCCCGACGCGCGGGCCAGGACGTAGCCCCCTTGCACCGTGGCGAGGACCGTCGCGGCGATCTCCCGCGCGTCGAGGGAGCGGGCGAACTGGCCCTGTTCCTGACCCTCTTCGACGATGCGGGCGAGCTGCTCACGCAGCCAGGCGATCGTCTCGTCCACCGGGGCCCGCAGATCCTCGTTCGCGACCACGTCCGGGTCCATCGTCAGGCGGCCCACGGGGCAGCCGCGCAACACGTCGCGTTCGCGCTCCAGGTAGGCCCGGATCCGCTCGTACGGCGTCCCGGGCCCGTCCAGCGCTCTCTGCGCGGAGGCGCGCAGCTCCTCGGCGGTGCGGCGGATCGCGGCCAGCGCGAGGTCTGGTTTGCCCTGGAAGTGGTGGTACATGCTGCCCTGGCCCGCGCCCGCGCGCTCCAGGATCGCCTTGGGGCTGGTGCCCACGTAACCGCGTTCCCACAGCAGTTCGCGGGTGGACTCGATCAGTCGGTCCTGAGTGCTCATACGACTACTGTACATACTAGTAGGTACAGAATACGAGCCGTTCGGGACTTTCACGCGCTGGTCGGTACGCCCGCGTTCGCGAGGATGCCGCGGGCGGGCAGGGCGGTGCTCTGCGCTGCGGTGAGCCCGGAGACCGTGAGGTGCGCGTCGACGATGCGCAGGCCGGCTGCGTACCCGGCGGCGTCGGGCAGCCCCACGGGTTCGCAGCCCATGCGTCGGGCGGTGGCGTCGCCGTACACGTACGGGGGCAGGTTCCACATCCCGGCCACGTCGATCGCCGCTGTGACCTTGGCCTGTGCCTGCTCCAGTTCCCGGCCGGACAGCGTCGTCGCCCAGGGCCCCATCGCGTCATCACCGGCCAGCTCGCGCACGAACGCCTCGGCCAGCCCCTCGGCCACCACCTGCTCGCCGACCGTGACGGTGGCCGGGTCCCAGACCACGTTGGCATAGCGCACGTTGTGGTGGAGCTCGTGCGCGGCGGCGTATCCGATCTTGGCGAGGCTGGTCCCGGTGGGCCACATCGTCAGCTGGATCGCCCCCGGAATGCCGCCCATCCCGAAGTAGCCGCCGTTGCGGACCGTCAGCAGCTCGTCGTCCGGGTCACCCAGCGCGAGGACGACGTGCACGGTCTCGGCGGCCTTGATCCCGGGCACCGCCGCGCTCAGCCGGCTCCACGCCGCGGCGAGGCAGTCCTCCATCCGGTTCCACACCTGCGCGTCCTGCATCCGCCGCAGGGCTGTCAGGTAGCGCGCGTCCTCCACGTCGATCCGGAAGCCGCTGCCCGCCTGGTGCATCTGGACCATGTCCAGGTCACCGATTGCGGACATGGCGCTCTGCAGGGGGCTGAGCATCTCGCGCAGGGCGTCGGGCCGTTCCTCCAGCGGGCGCTGCAGGAGATCGAGCATGGCGGACGCCGTGTCATGAACGATGATCTTCATGACACGGGACGGTAGGACCTCCCGCTACGTGAGGATCAAGCCCGGGTCGTGAACCGTACGGGCTAGGTGCTGTCCGCGCGGTCTTCCCGGAGTGCGAACCGGGCCTGGGCCGTCAGGACGGCTTCGGTATAGCGCCCCGCCCACGCGCCCATCGCACGGATCGGGCCCAGCAGCGCGAGACCCGCCTCGGTGAGGGAGTAGTCGACGCGTGGCGGGGCCTCGGCGTACGCCTGGCGTACGACCAGGCCGTTGTACTCGAGGCGGCGCAGGGCTTCGTTGAGGACCTTGGGGCTGATCCCGCCGATGCGGTTGATCAGCGCGCGCGGCCGCATGGGCCCGCTCTCGCCGAGGACGTACACGATCACGCTGTCCCAGCGGTTCGACAGGACCTCGAAGGCAACCCTCGCCTGGCAGTCCGCGGCGTACTCGCCGCCGCCCAGGTCCTCGCCCAGGTCCTCGTCCAGGTCCTCGTCCAGGCCTTGTCCGTCTGCCTCTACCACCGCGTCGACCATGCGCCCATCCTGCCCGGCCCGACGCACACCATGTGGTGTGCATCGGGCCGCCTAGCGTCCTTTCCGTCACACCTCACACCTCACACCTCGCACGTCTCGCGACACGGACGACAGGAGCAAGCACATGCGCATCGGCATTCTGGGTACAGGGGCGATGGCCACGGCCCTCGGCGCGGCCTGGGTACGCGCCGGCCACGACGTTCGGGTGGGGGGCCGGGACACCGCGGCGGCCGCCCGCACCGCCCTGCTCGCCGGCGCCTCCGGGCACGGCAGCCTCGCCGAGGCCGCGGCCCACGGGGAAGTGGTACTGGCCGCCGTACCGGCCGGCGTCGCGCCGCAGTTGGCCGGGGAACTGGCCCACCTGCTGGCCGGGCGGACGGTGATCGACTGCACCGTTCCGATGGCACCGGGCGCGGACGGCCCGGCCCTGACCACGGGCGGCACCACCTCCGTCGCACGGCTCATCGCGGACGCCGCCCCCGGCGCCCAGGTGGTGAAGGCGTTCGGCGTGTGCCACGAGAGCATCTGGACCCTGGACCGGCCGGCCTTCGAAGGGGCCCCGCTGGCGGTGCCGTTCTGCACCGACCAGGCGGGCGCCGCCGACCGGGTGACGGAGATCATCGCCTCCATGGGCTGCTCGCCTCTGCCCTGCGGCGGGCTCGATCGCGCTGCCCTGCTGGAGGCCACCGCGGTCTTCGCCGTCGGCGTCTGGTGGTCGGGCGCCGAGGCCCGCTTCGCGTTTCCGGCTCCGGCCCTGGCTCCGGGGGCCGTGGACGACTAGGGGGTGTCTCGGTCGTCCTGGTAGCCCCGCCCCGGCCGTCCCGCCGTCCCCCTCCCCGGCCCTTCAAGGTCAGCGCCCCCGCCCGGGGCCGTGCGCCCCGGACGGCGGTCCGGGCGCGCCGTGGCGCGGGACGCGGGTCAGGCCCGGTCGCGGCAACATGGTGTTCACCAGCGCGGGCACTCGGGGTAACAACCGCTTCCTAGCGTGACCGGCCGAGGGTCACGGCCGCGAACAGGGCGGTCGGCACTCATCGATGACGGTACGTCACCCCGTTCGGGCAAAGGCGCCACATGGGGCACCGCACTCCACCGCAGCACCTGCACCCAGCCCCACCGGGAGGCGTCGCATGAGCACCACCGAGTCACGACGGACCACCGCCGGCACGACGGAGGCGGCCGCGGCCCCGGGTCAGGCGGTCAAGGAGACGCTGGAGGACTACACCCTCCGTTTCGCACCACGCGGCTACCGCCGCTGGACCCCCATGGTCGTGGCCACCACGGCCCTCGGCGGAATCGCCTACATGGCCGACTTCTCCATCGGCGCCGGCATCGGCCTGGCCCACGGCACGGGCAACGCCCTCATCGCCATCGCCGTCGCCGCGGTCGTCATCTTCGTCACCGGCTTCCCCCTGGCCTACTACGGGGCGCGCTACAACCTCGACCTCGACCTCATCACCCGCGGCTCCGGCTTCGGCTACTACGGCTCGGTCCTCACCGGCGTCATCTTCGCCAGCTTCACCTTCATCTTCTTCGCCCTCGAAGGCGCGATCATGGCCCAGGGCCTCCGTCTCGGCCTCGGACTGCCCCTGTGGCTGGGCTACGCCGTCTCCACCCTCATGGTGATCCCGCTGGTCGTCTACGGCATGAAGGCGCTCAGCAAGCTCCAGGTGTGGACCACCCCGCTCTGGCTGCTGCTCATGGTCGCTCCGCTGGTCTACCTGATCGCCGACGACCCCGGCTCCGTCGACCGCTTCCTCGCCTACGCCGGCACGGACGGAGACGGCGCCGTCAACACCGCCTCCGTCATGCTCGGGGCGGGTGTGTGCCTGTCCCTGATCGCACAGATCGGCGAGCAGATCGACTACCTGCGCTTCATGCCGCCCAAGACCGAGGCGAACAAGCGCGCCTGGTGGACCGCCGTGGTCATGGCCGGCCCCGGCTGGGTGGTGCTCGGCGCGCTCAAGCAGGCCATCGGCGTCTTCCTCGCCGTCCACGTCATCGCCCGGGTCGGACCGGCCGCAGCGCCCGAGCCCATCCGGCAGTTCCGGGGGGCCTTCGAGGCGATGATGCCCTCCTGGATGGTCATCCCGCTGGCCGTGGTCCTGGTGGTCATCAGCCAGATCAAGATCAACGTGACGAACGCGTACTCCGGCTCGCTGGCCTGGACGAACTCCTTCACCCGCGTCACCGGGCACTATCCCGGCCGCATGGTCTTCGTCCTGGTCAACCTGGCCTTCGCACTCGCCCTGATGGAGGCCGACATGTTCAGCTTCCTGGGCGGCGTCCTGGGCTTCTACTCGAACTGCGCGATCGCCTGGGTGGTCACCGTGGCCACCGACATCGGCATCAACAAGTACGTGCTGAAGCTGTCCCCGCTCCAGCCGGAATTCCGCCGGGGCATGCTCCACGCGGTCAATCCGGTCGGTGTCGTGTCCTTCGCCGCCGCCTCCGGCCTGTCGATCGCCATGTACTTCGGCCTCCTCGGCGGCGGCCTCCAGCCGTACTCGCCCGTGGCGGCGGCCGTCATCGCGTTCGTGCTCACCCCGCTGATGGCGGTGGTCACCAAGGGTCGCCACTACCTGCGCCGCACCGACGACGGCATCGCCGAGCCCCTGCTGGACGCCGACGGCAACCCGAGCGCGGTCACCTTCGAGTGCCACGTCTGCCGGCAGTCGTACGAGCGCCCCGACGTCACGGCCTGTGTCGCGCACGACGCGGTCGTCTGCTCGCTGTGCCTGAGCACCGACAGGACCGGCGCCCACGTCCTGCCGGCCGCCGCCTAGGCCGTCTCTTTCGGATCATGGCAGGTGCATGGCAAATTGGCGGCTGCGGGGCTACCTTCTTGGGGCTCGGGAGGCGCGGCTGTCCGAACGTCTGGGCCACAGGCGGGCGGTGGCGGCGTCTCCAGCGCCCCGGCTCCGCCGAGGGGCCGGGTCCCCCACACATGAAGGCAGACGACCATGTCTCTGGGCACCTGGCTGAAAGCCGGCACCTCCGCCGCCGCGCTGGTCCTCGTGGCGGCAACCGCCGCGACTGCGGCACCCGCGCCCCTACCGGACGCCGGCGCAGCGATAGTGACGCTCCGTTACGACGACAGCCGGGCCGGCGGCTGGGAAGCGGCCGTCGCGGCCGGGGTCGCTTCCTGGAACGCGAACGTCGGTAACGTACGGCTGGTGGAGGCCGCGCCCGGAGTGCGGGCCGAGATAGTCATCGTGGCCACCACCGGCTGGCCGCAGGCCACCCTCGGCCCGGTCCGTCCCGGGCGCCAGGTGCGGGTCGAACTCGGCGCGCAGGCCGTGAGCCAGGGGTACGACAAGACGCGCATCGCCGCGCACGAGCTGGGCCACAGCCTGGGCCTCCCGGACACCAAGCCGGGGCCGTGCTCCCAGCTGATGTCAGGGTCCAGCGCGGGGACGGCCTGCACCAACGCCGTTCCCGACGCGACCGAGCGCTCCCGCGTGCAGAACGCGTACGCGAACGGGCTCGCGGCAACCGTACCGACCGACGGCCGGGTCCTCATCGACGCCCCCTGACCGGCAGGGCCGGCGGCTGGGCCGGCGCGGGGGCCCGGCCGGGGCGGAACTCCCGGAGGGCGGCCGTGCCGGTCAACGGGCCGCGCCTTCATCGGGATGCACCTCGTCCTGTTCCGGGCGGCGCGCGGGGGCGGCGACCGCGGCGGACGCCGCCCCCGGCCGCCGGTCCCCCTCGTCATCCCCCCGCACCGGGTTTCTCAGGGTCGGCGTCCGGCCCAGGCCACCAGACGGTCGATGGCCCGGGCTCCGGGGTCCACGGCCACCACTTCGGCGAAGGGGATCCGCCCGCCGCGGTTCTCGGCCGGCAGCGCCCGACGGACGACGCCGATCACCCGTTCGATGAGGGCCGGGTCCCAGTCCGGGTCCTGTCCGGTCGCCTTCGCCAGGTCCCACGTGTGCACCGTGAGTTCGTGGGTGTAGACGGCTGCGGCGGCCGCGCCCGGCAGGACGCCCATCGGCAGGTGCAGCTGCCGGCCGAGGATCGCCGGATCCGCCCACACCTCCGCGACCTCGCGGGCGCCCGGCTCCCAGGCCGCCGCCCACGCGCCGTCGGCGATCTCGTCGGCGAAGGACGGGACGCTGAACGGATCCTCACCGCGCCCGATCACCGAGATCCGGCGCACGACGGCGACGAGGTGGCTCGACAGCCGCCGGACGTCGAACTCCTCGCAAGGGGTCGGGGCGTCGTACTGCTCGGGCCGGACGGCGGCCAGCGTACGGCCCGCCAGCTCGACGGCGGCGGCGAGGTCGGCCCGCGGATCGAAGGAGGAAGTGGACGAGGGGGAGGAGGAGGGGGAGGAGGGGGAGGAGGCGACGGCACCGGCACCGGCACCGGCACCGGTGGAGTCGAACGGGGTCTCGATGAGCTGCTCGGTCTTGTTCATGCATTCATCCTGGAAGCAGAAGTGGCCACCTTCTGGCCAGTTTTCCGAGGAGAATGGAAGGGACGACGAGACGCCGACCACGCAGGAGGAACGAGGCACGTGAGAGCCGACCGGTTGGTGGCGACCCTGCTCTTCCTCCAGGAGCGCGGACGCGTCACCGTCCCCGAAGTGGCCGCCGAACTGGAGGTGTCCGAGCGCACCGCGCGCCGGGACCTGGAGGCCCTGGCCGCCTCCGGCATCCCCGTCTACTCGCAGCGCGGCCGCGGCGGCGGCTGGTCCCTCGTCGGCGGGGCCCGTACGAACCTCACCGGGCTGACCGCCGACGAGATCCGGGCGTTGTTCCTCGTCACCGGCCCCCTGTCGGCCACCCCCGAGCTGCGCACCACCCTGCGCAAGCTGGTCCGGGCCCTGCCGCCGCCCCTGCGCGCGCAGGCCGAGGCCGCGACCCGCGCAGGGGTCGTCGACGCCACGGACTGGTCCCGCAACGCCGTCACCGCCGATGCCGCCCACCGCTCCGCGCTCCAGGCAGCGGTCGTTGACGGGATCCGGGTCCGCCTCGGGTACGCGGGCGTCGGCAAACCGGCCGGCGAGCGTACCGTCGACCCCCTCGGGCTCGTGGCCAAGGCCGGGGTGGACTACCTCGTCGCCGGTACGGAGAAGGGCCTGCGCACCTTCCGGCTCAGCCGGGTCACCTCCGTCGAGCCGACCGGCGAACCGGTGGTACGGCCGCCCGACTTCGACCTCGCCACGGCGTGGCGGGCGCTCTCCGGAGCCTTCCAGGACGGCATGCACGCGGTGACCGCCCGGGCCCGCGTCCGCCCCGACACGCTGGCCCTGCTGCAACGCTTCCTGGGCGGCCGCGTGCGCGTCGGCGGTCCGCTGCCCGACGGCTGGACCGAGGTGTGGGTCGACGGCCCGGCCGCCAAGGCCCTGGCGGGGCATCTGGCCGGGCTGGGTGCGCGGGTCGAGGTGCTGGAGCCGCCGGAGGTACGGCAGTGGCTGGCCCGGATCGGCGCCGAACTCACGGGGATGTACGCGGGGGAGTAACCGTCAGTCGCCCGCGGGCGCGGCGGCCCGTTCCAGGGCTTCGAGGACCGTGTCCCGGAACAGCGTGGTCTTGTAGCCGGTCTGCGGCAGGGGCCTGCAACGGGCGAGCACCGTCGCGGCAGCCGCGGCGAGGACCTCGGGCCGGGCGTCCCGGCCGATCAGGGAGGTCTCCACCTCCGGCAGCCGCAGCGGTACGCGCGCCACCCCGCCCGCCGCGACGGCGGCGTGCGTGACCGTGGTGCCGTCGAGCACCAGTCGTACCGAGGCCTCGATCAGGGGCCACTCGGCATGGGCCCGGCTGATGGCCCGGTGGTAGCCGGCGCGTTCGCCGGGCCACGGGGCGGGCAGGCGGACCGCCGTGAGGATCTGCCCCGGGGCGAGCAGGTGGTCGGTGCGGAAGAGGCCGTCGCCGTCCCCGTACAGCGCGGCCACGTCGCGCGGGGATTCGCCGTGGACCTCGGCCTGCGCGTCATAGGTGAGCAGGGCCACCGCCAGGGTGGACGGGTGCGGGGTGACGCAGGGGCCGTCGCCGCACACCACCCCGAAATGGTGGTCGCCCTGGCGCGCGGGGCAGTCGGTCCCGCCCTTCTGGAAGCAGCCGACGTGCGGATTGCGGTAGTACCAGCAGCGGTTGCGCTGGAGGAGGTTGCCCCCCAGCGTTCCGGCGGCGCGGATCTGCGGGGTGGCCGCGGTCCCGGCCGCCGGCGCCAGCGCCGGCCAGCCGGCGCGCACGCGCGGGTCGGCGGCCAGCGCGGCGAGGGTGGTCAGGGCGCCGATCCGCAGCCCGCCCCCGGGCAGCGGCGTGATGCCGTGCATCTCACCGGCACCGCCGAGGTCGGTGAACGGTCCGGGGGAGATGCCGGTGCGCTGCCGGGCGGTGGTGTCGGTCCCGCCGGCGCGCAGCTCCCCGCCACGCGCCAGGACGGCGGCCGAAAGGTCGGCCAGGACGGACTCGTTGCTCATGCGACCGGTCCTTCCAGGATCCGGTCGGGCCGGATGGGCATGTCGTACGGGCGCCGGCCCGTCGCGTCGTGGACCGCGTTGGCCAGGCACGCCGCGGTGGGCAGGGTCGCGATCTCGCCGAGACCGACACCGCCGCCGGGGACGTGGTCGAAGCCCTCCTGGTGGAAGTGGACGGTGATCTCGGGGGTGTCGCCGATACCGGGAATGCGGTAGTCCTCCAGGTTCTCCGTCAGCACCCGGCCGGTGACCGGGTCGGTGCGCCGTTCCTCGTACAGGGCGTAACCGATGCCCTGGACGACGGCGCCCTCGCACTGGCTGCGGGCCAACCGCTCTTCGTGGATACGTCCCGCGGCGATGCCGCTCCACACCCGCAGCGGACGGATCCGGCCGAGGCGCGTGTCCACCTCGACCTCGGCGACCTGCACCGATCCGGTGAAGCCACGGCCGATCGCCACGCCGCCCATGGTGAGGCCGAAGGGGGTCACGAAGCCCCGGCGGTCGCGGGGGCGGCGGCCGGTCACCCGTAGACCGTGCGCCGTGTCCAGGCGGGCGGTGACGTCACCGCCGCCGAGCGCCTCGCGCAGTCGCCGGGCGGCGTCCGCGGCGGCCGGCACGAGGGAAGGCGTCGTACGGCTGCCGCCGGAGGTCGGGCCGTGGACGGTGTCGCTGTGGCCGACCTCCGCGCGTACCCGGGCCTCCGGAACGCCGAGGCCCTCGGCGACGGCCCGGTGCAGCACGGTCCGCGATCCCGTGCCCATGTCCTGCACCGCGCAACGGGCGACGACGACCCCGTCCTCGACGGTGAGTTCGACCTCGGTGACGGGATCGACGAAGTAGAGCCAGTTGGCCGCCGCGACGCCGACCCCCCTGCGGAAGCGTCCGGTGCCGCCGCGGGTTCCCGACCAGACGGGCAGGGCGGCGGCCCAGTCGTACAGGGCGTGCCGTCTGGGGTTGCCGTCCCAGCGCCGGCGCAGGGCGATCGGGTCCTGCCCGAGCCGGTGGGCCATCTCGTCGACGGCCTGTTCCAGGGCCCAGCACATCGTGGGTCCGCCCGGGCCGCGGAACGGGGCGCCCGGGGGCCGGTGGGTGACCGTGTCGAAGTCGCGCAGCCGGCGCGGGGCCTTGCCGTACACGAACCGGGCCAGGGCGGCGACGGTGCCGCCGACCGCGATCCCGCCGTCGGTGTCGACGTCCATGGCCAGCGCGCTCAGCCCGCCGTCGGCGTCCGCGGCCATCGCCAGCCGGATCCGGGTGCCGGGCCGGTACCCGCCGTCGACCAGCTCCTCGTCCCTGTCCAGCACCACCCGGACGGGCGCGTCGTGCAGCCGGGCCAACTCGGCGGCGGCGACGACGTCGGACGTCAGACCCATCTTGCAGCCGAAGCCACCACCCACGTGGACGGCCTTCGCCACCACCCGGTCGGCGGGCACGCCGAACCGCTCGGCGGCGAGCGCGGCCACCTGCTTCACCGACTGCGTGGAGACCTCCAGATGGAGGGTCCCGTCCACCCACCGGGCCAGGCAGGCGTGCGGTTCCAGCGGGGTGTGCGTCTGCGCGGCGGTCGTGAACACGGCCTCCACCAGCCGCTCGGGGCTGCGGGTGCGGGCCTCCAGGATGCGGCGTACGGCCGTGGCGGGACGCCTGCTCATGGCGGACGGGCCCCGCAGGTTGCCCCGCCAGCGCGGGGGCACCAGCTGGGGGGTCTCACCCGATCCCGGAGCCCGATCGCGCGCCGCCTTGTCCTCGTAGACGAGCGGTCCCCCGCCCGCCCGGGCCTGCCGGGCGTCCAGGGCCGCGGGCAGCACCTCGTAGTCCACCCGGACCCGCGCGGCCGCCGCCAGCGCGCCGGCCCGGTCCGGCGCGGCGACCGCGGCCACCGGCTGCCCGACGTAGCGCACGACACCGTCGGGAGGCAGCAGCGACACCAGCGGCACGTCTCCGGCCTCCAGGGAGCGCACGTGCGCGTGCGCGTGCGGGGAACGGATGATCATCCCGTGCAGCAGTCCCCCGGGGCGCTGGTCCGTGGTGTAGCGGGCCGACCCGTCGACCTTCTCCGGGGCCTCGACGCGCGGGACCGCGGGCTCCGGCCCGGCGGCCGGCGCCGTGTCGTAGTCGCCCGCGCAGGCGGCGGCCACCGCGCCGATGATCGCCTCGTACGCGCCGCACCGGCACAGGTGGCCCGCCAGCGCCTCGGAGATCCGCTCCCGCCCCGGGCGGAGGCGTCCGTGCGCCGCCCGCCACCGTTCGAAGAACGCCGCCGCCTCGACGACGAACCCCGGGGTGCAGTAGCCGCACTGGAGGGCGTCCCCGCCGGCGAAGGCACGGGCCACCGGGTGGCCGGACAGGCCCTCCACCGTCGTCACCCGCCGACCGGCCAGCAGGACGGCCGGCGTCACGCAGGACACCCGGGGATCACCGTCGACCTGGATCGTGCACGCCCCGCACACCCCGCCCCCGCAGACCAGCTTGGTACCGGTCATCCCGAGCTGGTCGCGCACCACCTCCACGGCGGCCGGGTCGTCGTCCACGTCCACCACGCGCCGGGCGCCATTGACCTCGAACTCCACGAGACGTACTCCTCAGCCGTGAGGGGGCGACCGTCGGCTTTCACGCTCACCGTCACGCTCCTTGATATCCCGCTTACGGGCCCGGCGCAGTTCGGAGCGCGAGCGGGGGGTGCGGGGATCTCGACCAGCGGCTCACCGGCTCACTTGGGCTCAGTGCCGTGGGCCCCACTGCCCATGTTCTTTCCCTACAGGAAAACAGGTGGTACTTTCCTAATGGGAAAGCACTCACCGAACACACGATCACGGATGCCGCACATGACTGCCTACGATGCCCAGACCGCCCTCAACGCCATCCACCACCGTCGGCAGCAGACGTTCGACGAGTACCTGCGTCACGCCTACTCCCGCCCCTACCTGATCATTTCGGTGCTGGGCCTGTTCGCCGTGTGCTCGTCATTCGACCTGCCGGGCCCCTGGAGCACCGCCGCGGTCCTGACGGGCAACGCCCTGACCCTGGGCGGGGGGTTCGTGCACCGGCGCCGGGCTCCCGTCCGCCGCAAGATCTCGGGCCCGGAGACCTTGTTCTACGCGGCCTTCGGCGTCCTGCTCCTCGTGTTCTTCTGGGCGGTGGCGATCGCCGCGTACTTCACCGGCCTGCCGGCACGGCACACGTTCGCCGCCGCTGTCACCGCGCTGACGGCCGTGGCCGCCTCGTACGCGCTCCGCCCGGCCGTCGAGAACCTGATCCGCAGGAACGGCCAGGGCTGATGGACCCCGACTTCGACGAGTTCCTGCACGTTCCGGCACGGCTCTCGATCGTCGCGCTGCTGGCCCCGGCCGACTGGGTGGAGTTCGGCTTCGTCCGGGACACCGTGGGCACCAGCGACTCGGCCCTGTCCAAGCAGATCACCGCGCTCACGGACACCGGGTACGTCGAGGTCCGCAAGACACGCAGCCGCACGGGCCGGCACACCCACCTCCGCCTCACCCCCCACGGGCGGCAGGCGTTCCAGCGGCACGCCTCGGCGCTGGAGCGGATCGTGGCGGCGGCGAGGGCCACTTGAGCGGTCCGTGCCCAGGGCTCCTGAGGGGGGATCCCAGCTCACCTCGACGCCGGTGTCGGGCAGGGCTCGTCACCGCCCTTCCCCGCGCCGCGGGTTGCGTCAGAAGTGGTGGACGCCGAGGTCGCGCACCGTGTCGGCCAGGGCGCGGATGAGGTCGTTCTCGGCTTCGGTCCGCCAGACCAGGGCGAAGGTCAGGGTCCCCATCTCGGGAACGGGCAGCCACCGGATGTGGGACATGCCCCAGTACCTGGTGACATGGCCCGGGAAGGTGTGGATGATCTCTCCCATGCCGACGTGGCTGATCAGCTCATCGGCGTTGTCCGAGGCCGCGGCCTCGATGCGCTCGATCGTCCGGCCTCGCGGGGTGTAGAAGGGGAGGTAGCTGTCCTCCCAGTAGGCCGGCAGGCCGAGGGCGGTGCCGTGCGGGAATTCGGCGAGCAGCTCCAGCGGCACGGAGTCCCGTGACGCGAGCCGGTGGTCGGCGGCCACGGCGAGGATCCGGGAGTCGGTGCACAGGCTCGGGCCGACGGTGAAGTCCGGCTCTTCCACCGGCAGCCAGACGACCACGACGTCCATGGCGCCGCTGCGGAGCTGTCCGAACACATCGGTGTAGGTCGCCTGGCGGACCTGAAGTCCCCACTGCGGGTGGCGCGCTCGGAACGCCTTCCAGTAGGGGTGCAGATCGCCCATGTTGAAGGGCATGAGGCTGACGCGGAGCTGTGCCGTGATGCCGCGGGCCGCCAGCCGGGCACGCTCCAACGATTCGTGCAGGCCCGCGTAGACCGGCTGCAGGTCGTCGCGGAGCTGCCGGCCGACCTCGGTCAGGAACACCGTGCGGCTGGTGCGGGTGAACAGGTCGGCGCCGATGCGCCGCTCCTGCTTCTTGACGGCCTGGCTGACGCGCGCCTGCGAGACGTGCAGCCGCCGTGCCGTCCGGCCGAAGTGCAGCTCCTCCGCCAGCACCAGGAATATCTCGATGTCCCGCAGCTCCACCGGCTCCCCAGCCTCCCTCAGCCGATAACCCAGTGGTTAACGAACCGCGCGGAAGTTTACCTTGATCACGATTGCGGCCCCCGCGAAGGTTGAGGGCATGCAGACTGCCGCCCCACCACTGCGGATCTCGAGTCGGCCGCAACGACCTGGAGCCGACACCGGCCATGAGCGATGACATCGACCTCACCGCGACGTACGCGATGCACGACGCGCTGCGCCGGGAGCTGGCCCATCTGGACCGGATGACCACCAGCGCGGACCGTGACCCCCGGCAGTTGCCGGCCACTGCCGGATGGGCACTGCTCAAGAAGGCTCTCCGCGCCCACCACACGGCGGAGGACGAGGTGCTGTGGCCGGCGTTGCGCCGGCAGCTGGCCGGCCGCCCGAAGGACCTGGTTCTCCTGGAGGCGATCGAGGCCGAGCACGCCGCCATCGAGCCGCTGGTCGCGGCCATCGACGCGGCGCTCGCCGAGCCCGAGGCCGACCGGCTGCGGTTGGGCGTTCTGGCCGACGCGCTGGTCACCGGCCTGGCCGGGCACCTCAAGCACGAAGAGGACGAGGCCCTGCCGCTGATCCGGCGGGTGTTGACGGCCGAGCAGGGGAGCCACTTCGGCCGGGTCCAGCTCCAGTTGCTCGGCCCGGACGTGCCGCTCTTGCTGCCGTGGCTCCTGGACGGCGCCGACGAGCCGACGGTGGAGAAGCTGCTCGCTCCCCTGCCGGCATCCGCTCGCGCCGCCCATGCCGCCGAGTGGGCCCCGGCGTACGACGCTCTGGACCGCTGGAGTCCTGGCACTGCTCCGACCCACTGACACACCCGCCGCCGCGCCCCGAAGCCGTGCGTACGGCACGCGCACGCGACGTCCGCGACCATGACGTACGTTCCCCCGGAAGAACCTGGAGTAGTCATCCCCTTGTCCAAGCACATCCACCTCACCCCGCTCCACGACATCTCGGCCGACGACGCCGCCGCCTGGCACCAGGTCGTCGCCGCTTCCATGGCCCACGACCTGCCGGACGTACCGCCGCCCAGCCCCGGGCAGATCCACGCCCAGCTCACCCATCCCACCCGGAACAGCCACCGCCTGACCTGGCTGGCCACCGGGCCGGACGCCGGCCCGGCCGGAGTCGCGGGCCTGCGGCTCTTCACCTCCCCGGGGCGGGACCACCTGGCCGAACTGGAACTCCACGTCGATCCCGCGCACCGGCGCACGGGCACCGGCTCCCTCCTGCTGTCGGCGGTCGTGGCGGCCTGCCGCGCCGAGAACCGGCGCAGCCTGATCGTCGAAGCGGCGGCCGGCAGCCCGGGGCAGGCCTTCTGCGAACAGCGGGAGTTCCGCCAGGTGCTGGCCCTCGACCATCTCCTGCTGCGCCTGGAGGAGTTGGACGAGGACGTCGTACGCCACACCGCCGAGGCCGAGCACCCCGGCTACCGGCTGACGGGCTGGACCGGCACGGTGCCCGACGACCTCGCCGCCGCCTTCGCCGCCGCCAAGAACGCCATGAACGACATGCCCGTCGGGGACATGGACTACGGCGCCGAGGACTGGGACGCCGACCGTGTACGGACCATGGCCCAGGTGGTCGCCGACCGCGGCGACACCCTGCTGACCCTCGCCGCCGTCCACGACGACGGCGCCATGGCCGGATACACCGAGATCCTCCTGCCGCAGGGCGTGCCGCCCCGGGCACAGCAGTACGACACCGCCGTCGTGCCCGCGCACCGCGGCCACGGCCTCGGGCTGTGGCTCAAGGCCGCCATGGTGCGCCGGCTGCGGGCCGAGTACCCCGGCGTCGTCGAGATCGAAACCGACAACGCCGAGGACAACGTCCACATGCTGGCCGTCAACCACCGGCTCGGGTTCCGCTCCTACCGGCGCACCCGCGAGTTCCAGCTCGACGTGCCCTCAGCCTGATCCCCGCACCCGTACTCCCGGCGACGTCCGGCCCCGAGCCGGAGCCGCCCCGCACCATCGCCGGCCAAGGCCGGAACGCACAGGAACGAGAAGGACGACATGCGCGTGCTGATCATGGCCTACGGGTCACGCGGTGACATCATGCCGCCGACGGCCCTCGCGGCACAGCTGCGGAAGCTCGGCGCGGAAGTACGGGTGTGCGCACCCCCGGACGAGGAGTTCGCCCGGCTGCTGGCCGGTGTCGGTGTGGAGCACGTGCCGTTCGGCCGCGCGGTGCGCCCGCTGGTGACCGGCGCGCCGCCGTCGCCCGGCTTCGCCACCGGGTTCGCGGCCGAGCTGGTCGCAGGGCACTTCGACACGGTCGCCAAGGCGGCCGAGGGATGCGACGTGCTGGTGGCGACCGGACTGATGCCGGCCGGCGCCCGGTCGGTGGCCGAGAAGCTGGGCATCCGCTACGTGTACGCCTGCTTCCACCCGTTCGAGATGCCGTCGACGAACTACCTCCCGTCACCCCGGCCGGGCCCGGGGATCCCCGCCGACGGGATCGACCCGACCGACAACCGGGCCCTGTGGGACCTGGACGTCCAGAAGGTCAACGCCCTGTACCTCGCGCCGCTCAACGCCCACCGGGCGGAGATCGGGCTGCCGCCGCTGGACAACGTCCGCGACCACGTCTTCGGCGACCGGCCGTGGCTGGCGGCGGACCCGGTCCTGGGGCCGTGGCAGGAGCTGACCGACCTCGACCTCGTCCAGACCGGCGCGTGGATCCTGCCCGACGAGCGCCCGCTCCCGGCCGACCTGGAGGAGTTCCTGGACGCCGGGACGCCGCCGGTGTACGTGGGCTTCGGCAGCATGCCCATGCGCACCGCGACGGACGTCGCCAAGGTCACGGTCGAGGCGGTCCGCGCGCAGGGCCGGCGCGTCCTCGTCTCGCAGGGCTGGGCCGGCCTCGGCCTGGTCGACGACGCGGACGACTGCTTCGCCGTCGGCGACGTCAACCACCAGGCGCTGTTCCCCCGGGTGGCCGCGGTCATCCACCACGGCGGCGCGGGCACCACGACGACGGCCGCCCGCGCCGGCGCACCGCAGGTCGTGGTACCGCAGTTCGTGGACCAGCCGCACTGGGCCGCGCAGGTCGCCGAACTGGGCATCGGCGCGGCCCACGACGGCCCGGTCCCGACGTTCGAGTCCCTGTCGGCCGCACTCAGGACCGCCCTGACCCCGGAGACCGCAGCACGGGCGAAGGCCGTCGCCGACACCGTCGCCACCGACGGGACGTCAGTGGCCGCGAAGCTGCTGCTCGACACGGCGCGGACCGAGCCGGTGAGCCTGTGAACCGCGAACAGATCTCCGGCATCGCGCACGCCGGCCACCCGATAAAGTCCCCGCTCGACGACGACTCGGTCAGCCGGCTGCTCGGACACGGCCTCCCCCGGGGAGACGAGCGCGTGCTCGACCTCGGCTGCGGCACGGCGGAATGGCTGCTGCGCGCCCTGGCTACGCGCCCGCACCTGCACGCCGAGGGCGTCGACGTCTCCGAAGTCGCCCTGGCGCAGGCCCGCCGGGCCGCGAGCGAACGAGGGGTCGGCGAGCGCCTGGTCCTCCACCGGAAGGAAGCCGCGGACTTCCTCTCCGCGCAGCCGTTCGACCTGGTGATCAGCGTCGGCGCCACGCACGCCTTCGGCGGCCTCCTCCCCACCCTCGCGGCGGCCCGCACGCACCTGGCCCCCGGCGGCCGCGTCCTGATCGGCGAGTCGTTCTGGGACCGCGCCCCTTCGCCGACGGCCGTCGAGCTGTTCGGGGACCTCGACGACCTGGCGACCACGGTGGACCGCGTCGTCGCCGACGGATGGACCCCTGTCCACGGCCATGTCAGCACCCGAGGTGAGCTGGACGCCTACGAGTGGGCCTGCTGGGGCTCGCTGGCGGCATGGGCCATCGACCATCCGGCCGATCCGGCCGCCGCCCAGGTCCTGGAGGCGGCCGACGCCCAGCGGTCGCAGTGGCTGCACGGGTACCGGGACAGCTTCGGCTTCCTCTGCCTCGTCCTGCGCCAGACCCCCATGAAAACCGGAAAGGAAATACCTGAAAAATGAGCACACAGATGCAACCGACGTTCGTCCTGGTCCACGGAGCCTTCGCCAACTCCTTTTCCTTCGCGCCGCTCCAGGCGGAACTCGGCCTCCTCGGACACCGCTCGGTCGCCGTCGACCTGCCCGGCCACGGCTTCCAGGCCACCTTCACCCCCGCCTACCAGGCACCGCAGGACCCCGCCGGGCTCGCCACCGCGCCCGGTGTGATCAAGGGCGTCACGCTCGCCGACAACACCGCGCACCTGATCGGGATCCTGGAACGGGCCAAGCGGAACGGCCCCGTGATCCTCGTCGCCCACAGCCGCGGCGGTATCACGGTCACGGCCGCCGCCAACGCCCGCCCGGACCTGATCGACCGCCTCGTCTACGTCTCGGCCTGGGCCCCGGTCCACCTCGACGTGGGTGCCTACTACGCCGAGCCGGAGATGGCCACGGTCGACCCCGCCGCCTTCGCCTCGGCACTGGCCGGAAACCCCGGCGAACTCGGCCTGCTCCGCGTCAACTTCCGCACCGCGGACCCGGACGCGCTCGCGGCGCTCAAGGCGGCCTTCCTCGCCGACGGCACCGAAGAGCAGTTCCTCACCTTCCTGAACACCTTCCAGCCCGACGAGAACCTCGACGCCGGCGGCCCCGCCGACCGGGCACAGGCCGCGACCTGGGGCCGCATCCCCAAGACGTACATCCGCCTGGCCGACGACACGAGCCTGCCCCTCGCCCTCCAGGACCGGCTGATCCGCGAGGGCGACGAGCTGACGCCGGACAACCCGTACGACGTCCGCACCCTGGAGGGCAGCCACCTGAAGTGGCTGGTCGCCCCGGCACCGGCGGCCCGCGTCCTGGGCGAACTCGCCACCGTCCCGGACCTGTCCGCTCCGGCGTGAGCGAGCCTCGAACGTGATCGTCGTCGATGTGAGCACCCCGGCCTCGCTGGAGACGCCTCGCCGCGCCCGCGGCAGACGCGGGACCTGCCGGACGGGGCCGGCCTGCGGCCCTCCGCCCGAACGGGCTGGTGCCGGGCCGCGCCCTCGATCAGAATTCCCTGGCCGGAGAAGGAAGAACGACGAGGGGGAGCCGCATGGCTGTCATCGACATACACAACGACTCCGAGGGCTGGCTGACGATGTGGCTGGAGCCGCTGGGGGAGGACCGGTGGCTGAAGCCGGGTGAGACCTTCCGGGTCCGCTCCGACTACAGCGGCGATGATGTGGCCTACTCGGTCGTGTACTGGGTGGATGACAAGGACCGTTCGGTTCAGAACGTCAATGTCTGGGTCGAGAACGGGGACTGCTTCGCCAAGGTCACGGATGGGGCGGGCAACGCTGTGGAATGCGGCCACCAACGGCCGGAGGAGGTCGACAGACGGTGGCGGACGTGACGCGACCCAGCGCGCCGCGCCCGGCAGGACGGCCGTGCGGGCCCCGCGGCGGCTCGGACACGGGTACTCAGGCACCCGCGTGGACGTAGGCCGCCCAGACGTGCGGCCGGTCGGGAATCCGCTCCCGCAGCTCCCGTACGGTGTGGTGCAGGGCCAGCGCGGGGGAGTCGGCGCCCTCCGCCACCGCGCGGCGGTAGAAGCCCCGGGTGACCTGGTCCGCGTGCGTGCTGTCGATCTCCCAGAGCGTGCCGACCGCGGTGGGGAAGCCGGCGAGCAGGAAGGCGCTGGTGATGTGGATGGCCTCGTCGGCGAGCCGCTCGGAGGCGCGTGCGGTGCTGCATGCCGTGAGGAAGGCGAGGCGCGCCGCACGCGGCCGTGCACGGCAGATGTCGAGGACGGACAGCGGTTCGCCGTTCGGCAGGTGGAGCAGGGCACCGGACGGCTCCGCGGGGTCGGTCGCCGCGTGGCAGCCGAAGTGGGCCCAGGGCGTGGTGCCGAGCGCGGCCAGTACGGTCTCGCGCGTCGCGGCGGCGCCGACCAGCGGCTCGGACGCGCCGAGCAGCCCCGCCGCGTAGCGGGCCGCCGCAGCGACCCCGGGCAGATCGTCTTCCGGGGAGGCGACCAGCAGGGCGCCGCCGACGCCGGTGGTGTCGCGCTGCGCGGCCCGGGCACGGGCGTACGCGAGGGTCTGGAACCCGGGCGCGTACGAGGAGACCACGGTGTCCAGCGCGGCGCCGCAGCCGTCGTCCTCGCAGTCGGGTTGCGTGCACTGCGCCGCGTGCAGCGGCAGAGCGTTGAAGGGGCCCGTGGGTACCCACCAGACGCGCGGCAACGAGGCCCCGTCGGCCCCGGGCGCACCGGCCCCCGCGAGGTCGAGTACGGGGCGCACGATCTTGTGCCAGGTCCAGGAGAACGTCCGCCGGACCGCTGCCCCGGCGGCGACGAGCTCCGCCGGGGTACGCCTGGACGGGCCCTGCGCGTTGATCGCGTCGACGGCCTCGCGCAGCTGCCGGGCCGCTTCGGCGACCTCGTCCGCCCCGGCTTCCAGGTGCCGTGCGGTGATCGACCGGGCTGTCACGACGAGCGCGTGGCATGCGTCCGCCGCGTGGTTGAGCACGATGATCGGGCCGTCGGCCGCGAGGGCGCGCAGTTGCCCGGCGGTCGGCGGGCGCAGGAAGCCTTCGAAACCCGGCTCGGTGCGGATGCGTACGACCAGTTCGTCCAGGGCGCGTGACGCCCGGAGCCCGGCGAGCCGGGCCCGCTCGGCGTCGCCGGGCGGGCCCGCGGTGGGTGCGGCCGGGTCGGCTGCTCCGGCGGTGAGCAGGTCGGTCAGCCGCTCGAACTCGCGTGCCAGACCCGGGTGCGCGGAGCGGAGTTCGCCGAGGTCGGCGCGGGCCTCGATCCGCCGGGACAGCAGGATGCCGCGGCCGCGCTCCAGCAGTTCGGCGGCGCGCTCGACGTCGGGCCCGGCCACCGTGCGCAGGGCGGGGCCGATGTCGGGCAGTGCCTCCGGTGGGCGCTGCTCCGCCGCCGCGGCGAGGAGCTCTCGCAGGGCCTTCACCCGGCCCTTCAGCAGGGCTGGTCCGTCGCGGAGCTCGATCGCCATGAGGATCAACTGCACGACCCTGCGTATCGATCCTTCGAACGATGCCAGCCCGAACTCGGCCGACTGCTGGTCGCTGCCCCGGTCGGTGATGCCGGGCATGGTCTCGACGGCCGCCTCCAGATGGGACAGGGCCAGGTCGATCCGCGGCCGCGGCCGCCTCAGCGCGCCGGCCGCGGACCCGATCTCCGAACTCGCCCGGATCCACGCCGGGAGCCCGGGGTCGGGAGGCGCGGTGGCGTCACCGATTCCCGCCAGGCGGTCCTGGATCTCCTTCATCAGGCTGTCGAACAAGCGCCCAGGCTTCACCGGCTCCGGACTCGTCGCTGCGGGCGCGGGCGCGGATGCGGGCGCGGATGCCTGCTCCGACGTGACCGGAGGCAGGCGCCGCCCCTTGACGACGACGTCGACCAGGGCGACGAGGGTGCGTATCTGCTCGGTCAATCCGGCGGGTGCGTCGGCCCCGAACCCGTCGAGCACACGACCGGCCTCGTCCAAGAGCAGCCCCGCCCCCTCCGGGTCGGCGGCGCGGATCTGCAGGGCGCGCAGGGCCAGTACCCGCATGAGCGTCATCCCGGTGAAGACCCGCATTCCGTGGCCGGGCGGACACGCCGCGAACCGCAGGCGGCACCCTTCGACCTGCTCCTCGGTGATTCCGGTCCTCGGACCGCCGCCCGGCCCCACGGTGGCCAGCAGATCCTCGTAGGCGTCGCCCATCACGTCGAGGTCCGGCAGCTGCGCCCCCGCCTCGGACGCGGCCGCCGCCCGGGCGAGCTCCTTGAACTCCTGCGCGATCTCACGGGCCTGGCCGATCCGGGCCGGCTCGTGGCCCGAGAGGAAGATCTGCAGCGCGTTGTGCAAGCGGGTGTCGGCCGAGACGACCGCCCGGAGGACGTCCCCCGGCTCCTCTTCGGCTGCCGACGAGGCCAGCAGGACCGCCCCCTCGCGAGCCGCTTCCGGGTCGAGGGTCAGGGAAGCCTGGGCCGTGAGCGCACGGGCGAGGATCTCGTCCATCCCCGGGGGGAGCTCGGACGTGTGCGAGCGGGCGTCCCGCAGCAGCCCGACGACCTCGTCGAGGGAGGCGGGGTCTCCGGACGAGCTGATACGGGCGTAGATCGCGGTCCCGAGCACCGCGGACAGTTGTGCCCGGAAGGTGGGGTCCTCGTCCTGGGCGCTGTCCGCCAGCAGTTCCCGGATCAGCGCGATGTCCGAGTCGAGGTCCTCGGGGTCGTCGAGGCGGACATCGGCCGCCCGGGTCAGGCGCGAGACCAGCAAGGCCGTCTCCGGATCCGTCGCGCCGTCCGGTCCGCCGCCGACGACCGTCACCGCGGCGACCGGCAGCGCCATCTCGTACCTGCCCTTGAGCAGCAGGCCGAGCACCGGAAGGCCGGCCGGGGCCGTCTGCGCCACCTCCTCGGTCAGGGCGCGGGCCTCCGCTTCGAGCCGGGCCGCCCTGGAGGGCTCCGTTTCCCGCAACTCGCTGCCCCGGGCTCCCGCCAGGGCTGCCAGCAGGGCGACGTGGCCGTAGCGGTCCGGGCCGTCGGAGGGCGTTCCTGCCAGGGCGACGCGGTACCGGGCGATCTGCTGGTCGGACACGGCGCCGGCGCCGGTGGCGATCGAAGCCACGACGGCGAGCGTCTCCAGCTGGATGTCCGATGGCGCGCCGCGGCGCACGGCCCTCTCGCGCAGCCGGTCGACGACCTCGGCGATCACCCGTCCGGCGTTCTGCGGATCGTCGCCGTCCGCCAGCTCCCGCAGTTGCCCGTACAGGGCGAGGACCTCGGCGTCGGCGTCGCCGGGGGCGCCCGCCCCGCCGACGGAGGCGAGCAGCTCGGCCGCCTCGCGCGCCGCCTCGCCGTCGCCGCGCTCCCGGCCCAGGGCTTCGAGTGCCCGCCCCAGGGAGGTGATGGCCGCGACGTGCGCCGGATGGCCGGCCGGTGTGGCCGCGAGGGCCGCGCGCAGGCGGCGTACCGCGCAGGCGATGCGCCCCGCGTCGTGCTCCCGTATCCCGGCGTCGGCGAGGGCCGCTCCGAGGCGCAGGTCCCGCTCACCCGGCCACGCGGTGGGCTCGGCGTCCAGTTCGCGCAGGAAGCGCAGCCCCTCCGCCGCTTCCGGGGTGAGCGCCCCGGCCGGTGCCGCCGCCACCAGCGCCTCGACCTCGGCGAGCGGGGGCTCACCGAGCAGCTGGGCCGCCTCCAGGACGACCCCGAAGGCGAGTCCGGCCGCCTCGGCCCCCACCGCGCCGGCGGGGCCGGGCGCGACGGAGGGCAGCCTCAGGCACACCTCCCGGCCGTGCCGTGCCGCTGTGAGGAGCGCCTCGGGATCCGCCGTCAGCCGGAACCGCAGCGCTTCGATATCGAGAGCCTGGAAGAGCAACTCGACGTAGCCCTCGTGGTCCTGGGGGAGCAGCTCGCGAGCCGTGCCGGACCAGGCGAGCGCTCGGTCCAGGGCGGCCCGCCGGTCGGCCTCGGCCACGTCGGGTGCCTTGAGCAGCTCGCTGTGGGCCGCGCTCGCCAGAAACGAGAAGCGTGCGTCGTGGACCGGGTCTGCGGGGTCGAAGGACTCCCGCAGGGGCTCGGGCAGCCGGACGTGTTCGGGGACGCGCGGCTCCAGGAAGCCGAAGGTGGCGCCCACGACCAGCATGTTCCACTGCGCGTCGGGGTCCTCGGCGCCCTCGTGGCGAAACCAGAAGGTCCAGAAGACGGCAGCGACCGAGTCGAGGTCGACGGCCTCAGCCGGCGACGGAGTGCACAGGCGCAGCAGAGCGACGGCGTCGTCCGTTGCGTCCGGCGCCCGCAGCAGCGCGGGATCACGGGCGTTCTGGGCTGCCAGCAGACGTGCGACGACTCGTTCCCGGAGCGCGTTCATCACGTACTACAGTAGTTTGATTTTCCGTCAGTGCACAATGATCACAGGGGAGTTGGGGAGACGCAGGTGGGCGATGGGGCGAAGGCGCGCAGGGTGTACGAGCAAGCCGTCGAATACCTTTGCCGCAACACGGACGCGCTGCGCGAGCTGATCGGCCCGGAGCTCTGGGAGGCGCCGTTCTCGGCCGTCCGGGACGGCGATCCCGCCGCCGACGACTGGCGCGCCGCCGTCCGCGCACTGCACGAGGCCGCCGAGGCGGCCGGGATACCCGGCGGGCTCGGGTTGTCGGCCACGATGGGCGTGGGCGTCTGGCCGTCCGGGCCGACGCCGCGGTCGGTGGGGTGGGTCTGCCCCACGGGCCGCTGCGCCCGGGTGGACCTGCGCGAGGCCCCGACGCCGCAGACGCCGCCGCAGCAGACGCAGGCGCAGGCGCAGGACCGGACCCCGCCGCAGACGCCGACGTGCGTGCTGGCCGGGCAGCCGATGCGCCTGGTGGGTGACTGAGGCCGGTGGGACTGCTCGTAGAACTGCAGAAGCGCATACCCGACCGCTGGTTCCTGCGGCGCCTCCTGCCCGCCGGGCTGTTCGTTGCCCTCGCCCTCGTGGGCTGCGGTCAGCTCGGCCACCGCGACTGGAACGACCTCGGGCTCGCCCGGGAGCGGATCGCCGATCTGCTGCGGTCGGGCCGGGGTACGACGGCCGACGGCGCCGCAGTGCTCGTCCTCGTCGCCGTGGCGGCGCTTGCAGCCGCCTTCGCGGTGCCCTTCGCGGCGGGCGCGATCGGAGCGCTGGCATCCGGTTCCTGGCCCTGGTGGCTGGCGCCGCTGGGGCGACGGCTGACCGCGTGGCGGGTACGGCGCTGGGCGCCCCCCGGGGACATCGCGCGGGAGGCCGTCCGGGCACGTGCCGCCGGACGGGGCTTGCGCGCCGACCGGCTGGACGCGCGCCGGGTCCGCGGTGCGCCGGCCAGACCCTGCTGTCCCACCTGGTCCGGCGACCGGTTCCGGGCTGCCGAGGCGGAGATCAGGACACGGACGGGACGGGAGGTGGGCGACGCGTGGACCGGACTGCTGCTCACCGTGCCCGACACCTGCCGCACCGAGCTGAGCGAGGCCCGGGAGGGCTACGACACGGCGTGCGAGGGCCTCGCCTGGAGCATCGCGGTCACGTTCCTCGGCGCCTGGTGGTGGCCCGCGGCCCTGCTGGGAGTCATCCTCTGGCTGGCCTTCCGGCAAAGCCTGCGGCGCGCGGTGGAGGGCCTGTGCCGGACCACCGAGGCGGTGTTCGCCCTCCAGCACGGCGAGGGGACCTTGCCCCCTGAGCCGTGAGGGGTCCGGTTCGGCACAGCCGGTGTCCATGGGGCGGCGGCCGGGGGCGCGCATACCGGGAACGGGCCTGCCGCGTGGATGCGTTCGGGGAGCGGTCACGGTGACCGTTCCCCGAACGGAAGTCATGCTGTCGGTGAGCCTGTTGTGGCAGGTCTTCCCCGTTCACGGTGGCGAACGGGGCCCGGAGGGCTCTCCTCCGGGGATGCGCCGCCTCGACCGTGGTCTGAGGGGCAGGTACTCAGCGGATGACGACGTTGTGGGCCGGGCTGATCTCGGGTTGGAGGTCGCCGTACCCGAGGTCGGCGAGGATCGGGCCGAGCACCTTGCCGAACTCCTCGAAGGCCTCGGCGGACTCCCAGACGTCGGTGACCCGCCAGCCGCCGTCGGCCGGGCCCGAGCTGTGCGAGAGGAGGCCGGGGACGGGCAGGTCCGAGACGTCGGTGAAGCCCTTCCCGTCGGTGAGGCGTTCGATGCAGCTGTCGTAGAGCTCCGGCCCGACGCCGGGGACGAAGAAGGTGACGATGATGGCCATGGTCGTGCTCCTGTCGGCAAGGTGCCTCGGGGCTGGGGCGCGCGGGTTGCGCGCCCCGTGCCTCGACGCTCTTCCTGACTTCCCACTCCGTGGTCAGGGCACTCCCGGGACCGCCATTCGGGGCACGGGGCTGGAGGGGCTCGTGCTGGTCGACACCCAGGCGGTACCAGACCGGCTCCGACGGGCTCCACTGGGCTGTCGGGCAGGTCAGTTCCTCCGGCAACTGCACGATCCGTGTCGTGCCCGTGCCCACCGGTCCCCTCGGCAGAAGCCCTCAGGCGGTCCATCAGCGACTTTCGGCGTTCGGGCTCGGAGGCGAGGTCTTCAGCGAGGACTTCCCCATGGTGGCCTTCACCGTGCCGGCGGGCACGGACTTCGCCGGGATCAAGGCTCTTTTGGCGAGGTTCTGCTTGAGCAGGCGGATCTGTTCCGGGCCGAAGCGGCGGAGGAACGACAGTGCGTGGGCACGCGGTCCAGGGCGACGCCGGGGATCGGTTGACTGCACCGACTGGGTGACCGGGTCAGGGTCCGGCACATCCGAATCGTGCTGCAGAACCACAGGTCGTCCAGTCGTGACGCTACTCGGGCGATCCTGAGGGCTGTCCGTACGACGGGTACGGAGGCTCGTTTCGCCGTGGTCGTGGTCGTGGTCGTGGTCGTGGTCGTGGTCGAACGTCGAGCGGGGTCACTTGTAGTAGGTGTCGAACGAGGCGATCCAGAGCGCCGACAACGGCAGGACGGACAGCTGGACGACCGTGGTGGTCCAGCATCGCGTGAGGACCGCGGCGGAGGCGCTCCACCAGGCCGTCGTGCGCAGCAGATCCACCGCGCCCGCCTGGTAGCCCTGTCCGCCGGGATCCATCATGCCGGGGTATCCCATCCACTCCTCGGTGAAGATGCCGTCCGCGCCGAGCACTATGACCCCCGACAGCAGCCACAGGTCGGCCAGCAATGCCGTCATGGCGAGTGCCCTGTCGAAGCGCAGGTACGCGGGGGCGGGGAGCAGCAGGCGAACGAGGGGATGCCCGCCGTCCCGTGCCCACCGCTGCCTTCGGTTTCGCCACAGCACTGAGGCGGCGTACCCGAGCCCGGCGAGAGCCGTGGCCCAGCCGACCAGGAAGAGCAGCCCGAAGAACAAGATCACGAAACCCATACCCCACCAGATGCCACCGCCCGCGGAGCGGTTCCATCCGCCATGACCGGTGCTCCGGCCACGTCCGCGACGATCAACCCCAACGCGCGGGAGTGGCGGGGAGTCCTGGACGGATGTGTCCGGGGCCGAGGGCCCCGGCCGGTCCGCCCTCATGGCCGGAGTCGGGACACGCGCGGCCGATCGAACCCGGCCGCCTGACGCCGTTCCGAACCCACCGCTTGTGGGGCTGACCTGGGCGGTGGCCAGTGCTCCGCTCAGGAAGACGAGGTCGCACGCCATCATGGTCAGCGCGAAGCTGGTGAGTCCCATCAGCACGCCGATGGCCAGGTGGACACGGACGGCCTCGACGCCCTGAATCAACCACCCGGGCCCAACACCGTGCTGCCGGCAGCCGCCCGGCCGACGGGCTGAGGGACGGTGTAGAAAGGGACCTCGCACGACCGGCGACGACCGCCCGGTCGGACCCACACTTCCCAGGGGGGAACCACCATGCGCACGCACGCGCTCCGAAGAACCTTCGTGTCCCTGCTCGTCGTCTCCGCCTCGGCGGCGGCCATGGTCCCGGCCGCGGCCGCCCCCGCCGCGGCTGCCCCGGCCCAGTGCCGCGGACCGCAGAGCGGCGTCCTCGCGACGCTCAACCCGGGCCAGCGCCTGGACCCCGGGGCCCGCCTCGTGGACAAGGTGAGCACGACCGAACTGGTCATGCAGCCCGACGGCAACCTGGTGCTCTACGCACTCGGCACCCCGGGCGGTTACAAGTTGCCGCTGTGGGCCAGCAACACGCACGGGAACCCCGGCGCGTACGCCACCATGCAGGCGGACGGCAACTTCGTCGTCTACAAGAAGGACGGCGGCCACGGCAAGGGCGGCGCCCTCTGGCACTCGAACACGTACGGCAGCGGCCCGGGCACGGGCAGCGTCAGGGCCTCCCTCCTCGGGGGCGAGTTCCTCGTCGAGGGCCGTAGCGCCAACCCCCGGTGGTCCACCCGCAGCACGGAGCGGCAGGGCTGGTTCTGCTCCGAGTTCGCGACGGCCGCCGAAGGCTGGTGGACGGGCAACTGGGCCCAGTCCGCGACCGTGTGGCTGGTCCTCCAGCAGGACAACAACCTCGTCATCTACCGCAAGCGGGACGGCAAGGCCATCTGGAGCAGCGCCACGTACGGCGGCAGCCGCCGGGTGACCCTGCAGATGGCTCCCAAGGACCGCGGGGACCTGACGCTCGTCGAGGAAGGCCGCACCACGGCCCGCTGGCGGACGGGCACGGCGAACAACCCCGGTGCCTACGCCCTGCTCCAGGACGACGGCAACTTCGTCGTCTACAAGAAGGACGGCGGCCCCACCAAGGGCGGCGCCCTCTGGCACACCGGCACCTACAACAAGGTCTGACCGGTCCGCGGGACGCATCACCCAGGGGCGGGCCGGCACGAGCCGCCCGCCCCTGAGGGGCGTGCCGTAGCGCGGTCGACCGCCCAACCGCCCGACCGCCCGACCGCGCCGTGATCGAGGTGGCCGGCGTTGACGGGCCGTGGCACCCTGTTCGTCCCAATTGGCCATGCGGCTCGCGGCCCTGCTCGGCGACTTCTGGGTCGCGGTGATCGGCTCGGGGCTGCTGCCCATGACCAGTACGTTGGGGATCGGCAAGGTCTGACCCGCTCGTGGGCTCACCTTTCCGAGGGCGGACAGGCGGTCCCGCTCGGCAGGCCGGGTCCGGATTTCACCGACGGCCCCGGTGACTGCCGAGCGGTCCACGCCAACTGCCAGGGCGGCACGTAGTACTGGACGGCGTGGCGGAGGTGCACGAGCGGAGCCAGGAGCCGGTCGACGAAGCGTGCGCGCCCAGGCTCCACAACCGGGTCGGGGGTGGGCCCGGGCCGACCCGGGCGTGACCGGTGAGGACGATGGTGTGCTCGGTGGTCCCGGGGGCGTGCGCGGCGGCCTCCGACGCGCTCTCTCGGACGCGATCGGCCCCCGGTCACGCGGTCCGTCCTCCCGTCGTCATGCCACCCCCTTGCCGATGCGGCAGAGAATCAAAAGTCCCCCCGGGGGGGCGAGGGCGCATACAACACGCACACCGTCTAACGGGCGCACACCGTACCGGTGCGGCGCCGGCGGAACGCGGTTCGGTAGGCGCCCGGGCGGTGGCCGGTGTGGCGGGCGAAGAGCGCGGCGAAGGTGCCGGGGTCCTGGTATCCGACGGCCGCCGCGACCGCGGCGACGGTGCGGTCGGTGGATTCCAGCAGATGGCGGGCCCGGCGGACCCGGGCGGCCTGGAGATGGACCAGCGGGCTGTGCCCGGTCTCCTCGGCGAAGCGGCGCAGCAGCGTGCGGGTGCTTACCTGGAAGGCGTCCGCGAGGGCGGCGAGGTCGTAGCGCTCGTCGAGGTTCTGGTCGAGCCGCCGCATGACCTGCTGCGAGAACTCCCGGCCGGGCTGCGGCAGGAGCCGGGGATCGACGTACGGGGTCTGGGAGGTCCGCGCGTCGTCGAGGAGCGCGACACGGGCGGTGGTCCGGGCCACGCGGGCGCCGTGGTGCCGGCGGATCAGGTCCAGCGCGAAGTCGTACATCGCGCTGAAGGCGGCCGTGGTCGTCACGCCCGTGTCGGTGACGACCAGGTGCTGGGGCTGCACTTCCGCTGCGGGACAGCGCCGGGCCAGTTCCCCGGCGTGCAGCCAGGAGGTGGTGGCCCGGCGCCCGTCGAGGAGGCCCGCCTCGGCGAGCAGGAACGCGCCGACGCACAGGGAGACGACCGCGGTGCCGGCGGCGGCCTGCGCCCGGATCACCGCGGTCTCCGGGGCGAGCCGGCCGAGCAGGGCGTCGAGATCCGTGCCCGCAGGCAGCTCGAAGCCGGGGACCACGAGGACGTCGACCTCGCGCAGGGGCCGTACGTCCAGGCTCGCGCCGCCCGAGGCCGTGACCCGGCGGCGGGGCGAGACGACCGACACCCGGTAGCCGGGTGCGTCCGGTCCGGCGACGTGCCCGGCCATCGTCAACAGGTCCGGCACGCCGAACACTTCGGACGCGAAGCAGCCCGGGTACGCCAGGACCCCGACCCGCAGATCCCCCGGCCCGTCGCCGCCCGCCGCCGGCTGCCCGTCTTCCGCCCTCACCCGTACCCCCTGCTGCCCCGCGCCCGGTCCCGCCTCCTCCCAGGGTATGGCGAGATCACCTCCGATCCCGGCGATCCCGCCCCTCACCCGGCAGCGGGTTCCGCGTCAGGCTGGCCCCATGACCGAAGACGATCCCCTCACCGACTTCATCCGCCGGACCGTGTCCGTGGAGGGGGTGGAGAAGACGGTGTACGTGGCCGGGGCCGGTCCTGCGGTCGTGGTGCTGCCCGAGATGCCGGGCATCAGCCCCGACGTCCTGCGGCTCGCGCGCTGGGTGCGGGACGCCGGCTTCACCGTCCACGTGCCCTCCCTCTTCGGGACGGACGGCGCCTTCCCCACGGTCGAGGGCGGCCGGGAGGTCGTCCGCCGCGCATGCGTCAGCGCGGAGTTCCGCGCCTTCGCCGGGGGTGGCACCAGCCCGGTGACGCTGTGGCTGCGCGGCCTGGCACGGCAGGCCCACTCGGAGTGCGGCGGGCCGGGGGTGGGGGCGATCGGCCTGTGCTTCACGGGGAACTTCGCCCTCACCATGGCCCTGGAGCCCGCCGTGATCGCCCCGGTGGTCAACCACCCGTCGCTGCCGCTGGACGACCCCGGCGGAATCGAACTCGACCCGGCGGACGCCCGAGCGGTGCGCGACCGCCTCGACCGCGACGGACTCACCGTCCTCGCCTACCGCTTCGAGGGCGACCGCTGGTGCACGGGTCAGCGCTTCGCCGCCTACCGAGCCCTGCTGGGCGAAGCCTTCGACGGCCGCGTCCTCCCGGACACCGCCGCCAACCCGACGCCGCCGCCCTTCTTCGCCGACCTGGTCGGCACGCCGCACAGCGTCGTCACCGCCCACCTCGTCGACGAGGCGGGCCACCCCACGGTCCAAGCGCGCGACGCGATCCTCACCTTCCTCACCGACCGCCTGCATCACATGACCAGGTGCCGGACAACGGCGCAAGAGCAGCAGACGCCACCCTCCGCACGGCCGGAGCCCACCACCTCCGGGCCCACGGCAACGGGCCCGGATTCCACCCCCACCAGCCCGAGCACGGCAACGTCGACGCCTACCCCTGGTACCGCGCCCTCGACAGACTCCGCACCAACAGAGAAACCAAAGACTTCAACCGCTGGCTAGTCCTGTCCGCCCGCTCCCATAACCAACTAAGCGAAAACAGCTGCCTGGGCCGATAAACTCCCAGCTCAGAAAGTGTCGACCCCGCGCCTGCGGGGATGGTCCGCTGTCAATGGCCGCTGGGCCTTCTACGCCAGTCCCAAAGGCGACGGCCTCATCGTCCCCGACGAGACCGCCACACGTGGCAATACCTCCAGCTGTCCTTTGCCGAGGATCCGACGTGCACGGTGTGGGTCTACCTCTACGGGGACTTCGGAGATACAGAGGACCCCAGCATGTGCCCTACAGAGGACCCGGACGCGGGGTGTCCTCCTGACGGCTGCATGAAGCGGAGCGAGGCCGGCGCCCGCTCCTGACACCTATCGACACCGGGGCACTCGCGCTCCTGCCGGGCCACGACCGCACCAACAGACAGGCCGGCCCGAACCCCTCATGCACCGGGGCCAGACAGGGATACCGCACGATTCGAATGACGCTCCCCGCCAGCTGAACGGGCGCCGTGGCCGGCCACGCGGCGTGAGGCGTACGCGAACGACCAGAACAGCCCGGACACGCTGATCGCGGTCTCCGCGGCCTCGAACAGGTCCAAGGCCGACAAGGACCCGGCCGAGTGGCTGCCCTCCGACGGCTCCTACCACTGCACCTACGCCGCGACCTGGGTCGGCACGAAGCTGCGCCGGGACCTGGCCGCCGACGACGCCGAGGTACAGGCGCTCCTGGGTCTCGCCGAAGACTGCCCCACCACCGTCGCCTACGAGCAGGTGCCGTAGACCTGCACAGCGCCGCTATCCCGAGCCGCCGCTGCACCGCCGCACCCTGGGCCGTCGGTGGCCAGCCTCGTGCGTCGGGCCGCGTCGCGTAGCTCACCCCGTCTTCCCCAGCACATTCGCTACCCCGGCACCACCCCGTACTGCCGGCCTGGGAGGAGCGGGTATTCCGATGAATCTTCTTGCCTCAAGCTGGGGGCACTTGTCAGGTGATGGATCCCGGGGTGTCTCCGCGATCCTCCCAGGCTGGGCGGAACGGCCCGTGGATCTCAGGTGAGAGCGAGGAGCACTTCGTCGATCTCGCCGCCGCGTGCTTGGCCGAAGCCCCTGCCATGCCCGGTGATCACAAAGCCACACTTTTCCAGTACGCGGATCGAGCCTGCGTTATCGGCTGCTGCGTGGGCGTGCAACGGCCGGGTTCCGACGAGATCGACCAGCTCCGTGAGCGCCGCTGTGGCGATGCCGCGGCCCCAGTGATTTCGGCCGATCCAGTAGGTGACCTCGCGTTCGTTCGGCGGCCCGTACACCGCAGCATGGCCGACCACCTCATCGTCGGCGAGCACAGTGCGCATCAGGACATCGGGGTTGGAACGGATGCTGGCCCAGTAGCTGTCGAAGAGCGCCCTGTCGTAGTGGTACCCCCTGGTGACCGCGGCCACGTGCTGCGCCTCGGGATCAGAGAGGTGCTCCCAGAAGGTGGGCAGATCACTATCGAGTACTTCGCGGAGGGAGATCATTTCGGTGGTGGCTCCTGCGGCTGGTCGAGGACGTGGTACTTCGTCGAGTGCGGCGTCCGATAGCTGATCAAATTCAGTGAGTGTACTCCTGGCCTGGGAGGATGGAACGTGTCGAAGGCTCTGTCCGCAGCAGGAAGCAGGCGCGCTCCAGGTGAAGAAGAGTTGCGGGTGCTATCCGTCTGTCCGTGTCGAGGGCAACGGCCGCGGGGTGGTCACGCAGGCCGGGGCGGCGCTGCTGGTCGAGACGGTCCGCACGTCCGGGCTGGGAATAGGCGACAGGCCGCCTCCTAGACGACATCGCTTTGGTCCGCCCCTCCCGGCACCGGCTCACCAAGCATCCCAGGAGTTGCGTTCGCGGAACGGCTACCGCGATCGTTCCGCGAACGCCGATCCTCACCCGCCCGTTCTTGGCATCGATGAAGACCCGCGGGTATGGGGAATCACAAACAGGCATTGAAGCGTGCTGGGTTCCGGGCCGCTACTGGGCCCGCCTTCGGGGCGTCGTGCGGGGTATGGGACGGATGAAGCCGGGGCGTACGCGCCGGGCGAGGCTGGGGTGCGGGCGCTGCGGTGCGCGGGCGCCGAGGGATTGGATGTCGGCGGAGGCTGTGGACTGGAGCGGCCGTTACGAGGGCGGCCGCCTGGTGCTCATCGTGTGTCCGCCGTGCCACCCCGCGGTGGAGACCGCCGAGGCGGAACTCAGTGCGGCCGCGGTGACGGTCGGGAAGGAGGCCGGTGGGCGGTTCGCCGCCGACCCCGTCGTCTGCCTGACCGGTACACGGGCCGACCCCGGCATGGTGCTGTACGGGCGCGACCACCTCCACCGCGTCCTGCTCGGCGGGCCGGTCGACGGCCTCGGCGTCGCGGAGCAGCTGCCGGTGGGCACGCGCTGCGTGCCCGCCGTCGGCGGCGTGATGATCTACCCGCCCAAGGCCTGCGCGTAGTCCGCAGGCGGCCCTCGGGAGGCGGGGGCACGCTCCCGCCTGTGCTGCCGTCGGACGGGAGGCGGCGACGCTCGCGGGGCCGCCGGAGCAACAGCCCGCGGAAGCGCGCCGGGCGGCCGCCGACCTGCTCCCAAGCCCGGCCGTGGCCGGGGCGGATCCCTGCTCGGTGTCAGGTGCGATGAGCCGCTTCCATGCCAGTGGGTGGTGTCAGTGACGTTGCGTCAGATACTGCCGTTTGTGCTGGTGGAGGCGGTATTCGGATTCGGCTCACTGACATGGGACGGTGCTTTGGGGTGGGGGTGCTGGCATGGGGCGGTAGATGCCCACGTCGTGCACTGACACGAAACCGGCAGATCGCACCCGGCGGCCACTGCTATCCCGTTCCCGGCCGGCCGCCGCCAGGGGTTCATCGAGACGACGCGCGCTGACGAAGACGGCTATGTCGTCTGCCACAGCACCTTCGGAGATGAGGTCCCGCCCGGTACCCGGCAGGCGATGTGCCGGGGCTTCGTCAACGCCTTCGGCTTTCCCCCGATCGTCCAGGAGGCCGTCGCCGCGGGCATCGCCCGCCTCGTGGAGGTCCCCGACCCAAGGGCCGCGACGAAGGACCTGCCAGAGGAGGAGCAGGCCTGATGCAGGAGCTGGCGTGAGAGCGGGGCGCTGGAGTGCTCGGACTGCGGGACCCCGTTCCTGAGAAGGCTGTGAGAACCCGACCGCCCGCCCAGCCCGCCCCCTGCGCCGTCAGGTGCGCGGTTCCAGGGTGCCCAGGCCCAGGACCCGGAGCGTGTGCTCGGCCATCCGGAGGTGGCCGACGGCGTTGGGGTGGGCCGG
>NZ_JBVIRQ010000012.1:0-252172 GCF_055575955.1 Streptomyces sp. NPDC033966
CCGCGTAACCGCCGCCGATCACGACCACGTGGGTGTTGTTCTCGCTCATCGTGTCCTCCTCCGTTGGGGTTCGGACACAAGACACCGGACGGCGGCAACCTGTGACAGGCTGTGAGCCAGATCACTCGGGGCGGGTTGGAACGGCCCCCTGCCGTCACCCCCGTGAACGACAAGTGCCCCTCTAGCCCTTCGGGCGGCGGCGGAACAGCCGCTTGCCCGCCAGGACCAGGGCCGTGCCCGCCGCGAGGACCAGCGCCCCCTTGGTGTAGCCGCCGGAGTCCTGCCCGGCGGGCGCGCCCTGCGCCCCGGAGGAGCCCGTCGGGCTGCCGCCCGGCTGCTGCGGGGCACCGGTGCGGGCAGGGCCGGACGGGCCCGCCGCCGGGGCCACCGGTACGGCCACCACCCTGCTGTTGGCGCCCTCCGCCCCGAACATCAGCGTCCTGCCGTCCGGCGTGTACGTCACCGACTCCGCCTGCCCCTGCCACGGCGCGTCCACCCGCTCGCCGGCGCCCTCCGGGCGGCCGTCCTTCCAGGGGTACGTACGGGCCGTGAGGTACCCGCGCAGCGTCAGCCGGGTCCCGTCCGGCGAGAACGCCCCGTCCGTCACCCACGGCACCTCCGCGACCCGCCGGAAGACGTTGCGCCCGTCCGCCGACAGCCGCTCGGGGCCCTCGTAAAGGCCGCCGCCCTGCTCGTTCTTGCTCGCGATGTACACCCGGCCGGTCACCGGATGCACCATCAGCGCCTCGGCGTTGCGCGGCCCGTCCGCGTACGCGACCGTGAACTGCTCGGCCTGCACGGTCCGGTCGCCGAGCTCCTTCGGCTCCTGGAAGCGGTAGATCCACACGTGCTCCCAGGTGCCGTCCTTGTTGTCGCCGATGTCCCCGACGTACAGCTGCCCGTCCGGTCCGAGCGAGATCGCCTCCACGTCGCGCGGGGTCCCGATCCCCGTCAGCTTCAGCCGCGCCACCGTCCTGCCCGTCGCCGAGTCCACCGCGTACACGTACGGGCCGTCGTCGCTGTCGTTGTGCGTCCAGTACACGCCCGGGTGGATCCGGCTGGCCGCGAGCCCGCTCGACTCCTTGATCCGCGGATCGGTGATGGTGAACCCGGACGCGGCCCCGGACGCGGCGGGGGTCTCCGCCGCGAGGGCGGCCCCCGGCAGCAGGGCGAGCACGAGAGCGGCGGGAACGGCGGTCGACCGGGGCAGCAGGCGCATCCCACAAGCCTGCCACCAGGCAGGGCGTGTCCGGCATCACAGGGGCTCCCGGCGCGTGATCCGCGATGATGACCGGATGCGTTTCATGTTCGTCGGCGACTCCATGACCATCGGACGCGCCGGCGACTACACCTGGCGCTACCGGATGTGGCAGCACCTCGGCGCCACCCTGGGCGACGGCTCCTTCGAGATCGTCGGACCGCGCACCGCGCTGTACGACGACACCGGTGCCGACGGCCCCGTCGGCCAGGACTACGCGGCCCCGGACTTCCCCGGACACGCCCGCCGGCACCTCGCCGGCTGGGGCGAGGGCTGGCAGCACATGGCCCCCCTCATCGGGCCCGCGGCCGCCGAGGCCCGGGCCGACGTACTGCTCGTCTCCCTCGGCCTGATCGACCTCGGCTTCTACACCAACGCCGAGCAGACCGCCGGCAACGTCCGCGCCTTCGTCACGGCCGCCCGCGAGGCCCGCCCGGCGGTCCGGATGGTGTTCCTCCCCGTGATCCCCAACGTGCGGGCCGAGGACGAACCCCCCTTCGCCGCCGAGGTCGCCCGCTTCAACGAGCTGCTCGCCAAGGCGGTCGCCGACCTGACCACGGACGCCTCGCCGATCCTGCTGGCCGCCCGCCCGGACGCGTACGACATCCGGCACGACACCTACGACGGCACGCACCCCAACGCCTCCGGCGAGCACCGCCTCGCGGGCGAGTTCGCGGCCGTCCTGCACCAGGCGTGGGGCATCGGCGGCCCCTACCGTCCCGCGTCGGACCGGTAAGTCCCGTCCAGCGAAAGGGTCTTGCCTGGAGGGCACTCCAAGCAGTTGGCTAGTGCCCCATGAAGTACACGCAGCTCGGACGCACCGGTCTCAAAGTCAGCCGCCTCGTACTCGGCACCATGAACTTCGGCCCCCAGACGGGCGAGCCGGAGAGCCACGCGATCATGGACTCGGCCCTCGACGCGGGGATCAACTTCTTCGACACGGCGAACGTGTACGGGTGGGGTGAGAACAAGGGCCGCACCGAGGAGATCATCGGCACCTGGTTCGCGCAGGGCGGCGGCCGCCGCGAGAAGACGGTCCTCGCCACCAAGGTCTACGGCTCCATGTCCCGCGAGGGCGAGACCTGGCCCAACTACGACCGCCTCTCCGCCCTGAACATCCGCAGGGCCGTGGACGACAGCCTCAAGCGGCTGCGGACCGACCACATCGACGTCTACCAGTTCCACCACATCGACCGGCGGACCCCCTTCGAGGAGATCTGGCAGGCCATCGAGGTCCTGATCCAGCAGGGCAAGATCCTCTACGCGGGCTCCTCCAACTTCCCCGGCTGGAAGATCGCCCAGGCCAACGAGACGGCCGCCCGGCGCGGCATGGTCGGCCTGGTCAGCGAGCAGTGCCTCTACAACCTCTCCGAGCGGCGCGCCGAGATGGAGGTCATCCCGGCCGCCGAGGCGTACGGGCTCGGAGTCATCCCCTGGTCCCCGCTGCACGGCGGCCTGCTGGGCGGCGTCCTCAAGAAGGAGGCCACCGCCGGCCGGCGCGCCTCCGGCCGCTCGGCGGACGCCCTCGCCAACACCGCCGTACGGGCGCAGATCCAGGCGTACGAGGACCTCCTCGACAAGCACGGCCTGGAACCCGGCGAGACCGCCCTGGCCTGGCTGCTGACCCGCCCCGGCGTCACCGGCCCGATCGTCGGCCCGCGCACCGCCGAGCAGCTGGAGAGCGCGCTGCGAGCGGTCGAGCTGGAACTCTCCGAGGAACTGCTGGGTTCCCTCGACGAGATCTTCCCCGGCCCGGGTCCGTCGCCGGAGGCCTTCGCCTGGTAGGCCGGGTGCCGGATGCCGGGGGTCCGGGGGTCGTCCCCCGGGCGGGCACAGTCCCGGCCCGGGTCCGTCGCCGGAGGCCTTCGCCTGGTAGTCGGTGCCGCCCACGCGCACCGCCCCGGCCGCGCTTCGAGCGCGGCCGGGGCGGGCGGGTACGGGCGTACGGGGGACGGACGGCGGGGGCTACTGGCCCACCGCGGCCGCCACCGCCACGACGACGAACATCAGCACGAGCACACCGGCCATGACACGGTTTCTGGTCTTCGGGTCCACCCGTCGAGACTAACGCGCTCCCACCCGCGCCCCTCGCCGCGGGCTGCGAGACTTGCGTCATGGTCACCGTCGAAGACGTACGGCAGCTCGCGCTCGCGCTGCCGCGTACCGAGGAGCACCTCGTCCGCGACCGGGTGAAGTTCCGCATCGGCCGGATCGTCTACCTCGCCCTCTCCCGGGACGAGACCGAGCTCGGCTTCGCCTTCCCCAAGGAGGAGCGGGCCGCGCTCGTCGCCTCCGAGCCGGAGAAGTTCTCCCTGCCGGGCGCGGGGGACATGCGCTACCACTGGGTGCACGCCCGCATGGCCGCCCTCGGCACCGAGGAGCTCGCGGAACTGGTCACCGACGCCTGGCGGATGTGCGTACCGGCCAAGGTCGCCCGCGCGCACCTGGAGGGCGGCGGCCTGCCGCCCGCGCCCGGCCTCGACGGGCTGCGGGCCGCCGCCGGGGTGTTCGGGGACTTCCCCGGGGTGGACCGCAGCTGGCACGCGCTCGTCGCCGGAACCGCACCCGGCATCGACCTCTCCGAGGCCGCGCACCGCACCGCCCTGCACCGCTGGCTCAACGCCTGGGGCTGCCGCATCCGCTACCCGCGCGAGGGCGAGCCCGACCCGCTGGGCGCCGGGCTCGGCACCTGGTGGGCCCGGCACACCCTGCCCGGGTCCCCGATCGCGGCCCTCACCGACCGGGAGATCGGCGCGCTCGCCGCCGCCTACGCGGACCTGGCCGCGCTGCCGCTCGGCCGGCGCACCCTCGGCCCGACGGCGGCCGCCAAGGCCCTGTTCGCGCTGCGGCCGCGTACCGTCATGCCCTGGGACGCGGCCATCGCCACCCGGCTGCACGGCGCCCGCGACGAGGCCGCCTTCGGCCGGCACCTGCGTACCGGCCGGGCCTGGGCCCGGGCCGCGCTGGCGGAGAGCGGCCTCGACGAGGACGCGCTCACCGCCGAGCTGGGACGGCCCGGGCTGCCGCTGGCCAAGGTGCTCGACGAATACCTCTACGTCACGCTCAGCCACTCACCCCGGCCGCCGGCACCAGCGCCGGCTCCGCACTGACCGATGCCCTCCGCGGCCGCACCAGCGCCAGGTAGCCGGCGGTGCGCAGCGCCACCGACACGTCGAGACGGCCCGCGTTGAACCAGATCTCCTCGTGCTCCAGGAGCGCCGGGTCGACGACCACCTCCACCGCCGGGTCGAAGCTCACCGGCATGATCGAACCGCTGACGCAGCCCGTCAGCTCCTCGGCGACCTCGCGGACGGCGAAGGAGGCGTTCGTGCCGCCGTACTCGGCCCGTACCGCCTCCAGGTCCACGCGGCAGTGGCCCGGCACCACGGCGATCACGTAGCGGCGCTGTTTGCGTCCCAGCGCGACTCTGATCACCAGGCATTTGGCGGCCTGTTCGAGGCTGTGGCCGCGGATCAGGCTGGCGAGTTCGGTACGCCCCTCCGGGGCGTGGCGCAGCAGCCTGTAGTCGGCTCCCGCGTCCGCCAGGAGGTCGAGCAGGCGGGCGTGGCTGTCCGCGATCGCGGTCGCAGAGGTCACAACTGTCCTTTCCGGAAACTACGTCGGTGGTGACTCAGCGGTCGCGCAGCTCCAGGGTGCAGCACTTCACGCTGCCGCCCGCCTTGAGGAGTTCGGAGAGCCCGACCCCGACGGGCTCGAAGCCGCGCGCGCTGAGCTGGGCCATCAGGCCGGTCGCCGCCTCCGGCAGCAGCACGTGGCGGCCGTCGGAGAAGGCGTTCAGCCCGAAGACCGCGGCGTCCTCGGCGGTGGCGAGGATCGCGTGGGGGAACATGGTGCGGAGCACGGCCCGGCTGCCCTCGGAGAAGGCGGCCGGGTAGTACATGACCTCGTCGTCGCGGAGCACGGCCAGGGCCGTGTCCAGGTGGTAGTACTCCGGGTCGACGAGGGTCAGGCTCGTCACCGGCAGGCCGAAGAACTCCTGGGCCTCGGCGTGCGAACGCGGGTCGGTGCGGAAGCCGGTGCCGGCGAGCAGCCGGCGGCCGACGGTGAGGAAGTCGCCCTCGCCCTCGTTGATGAACTCGGGCCACAGCACGTCGCGGTAGCCGCGGCGCTCGAACCAGCGCAGGTACGCCGGCCCCTCGGCGGTGCGCTGGGCGTGCCGGAACCGCGCGCCGTAGACCTTGCCGTCGACGACGGTGGCGCCGTTCGCGGCGAACACCATGTCGGGCAGGCCCTCGACGGGGTCGATCTCCTCGACGAAGTGGCCGAGTTCGCGGTACAGGTCGCGCAGCCGCTCCCACTGGCGGACGGCGAGGGCGGGGTCGGTGCTGTTCTCCGGGTGCATCCAGGGGTTGATCGAGTACGTGACGTCGTAGTGCCGGGGTCGGCACATCAGCAGCCTGCGGCGGGTGGCGACGCGCGCGGTCGCCGGCGGTGCCGGTGCCGGTGCCGGGGTCGGGGTCGGGGTGGTCGTCGGCTCGGTGAGCGGCACGGGGACTCCTTCGAGGGTGGCCGGAGGGACTCCGGGACGCCCCGCGGGGTGGTGGCGGGGCGGCCGTCGGTGCGGTGTCAGCGGGCGGCTTGCCAGGTACTGGTCCGGAGCATGGCGGGACCGCCTCTACTGCTTCTGTTTCACCGGAATCCGGATTCCGTGCCCCGAAGTACGGGCCACCGGGGGATGAACCGTCCCCGAACCCTGGGCCTCAGCCGGAGAGGGGCCAGGCCTCGACGACCTCGTAGCGGGGCTGTTCGCCGGGGACGCCGGAGGTGGGGAGGTCGCTGCGGACCAGGCTGAGGGTGTCGACCTGCCAGGGCGTGCCCTCGAAGTCCGCGAGGGCGTCGAGGCAGGGCCGCAGGTCGGTGCCGTGGCGGCCGCGGGCGAGGGTGAGGTGCGGGGTGTAGTGGCGGTGGTGCTCCATGGGCACCCCGGCCCGGCGGGCGGCGGCGTCGGCCCGTCCGGCGAGCAGCCGCATCGCGTCGAGCCCGCCGGCGGCGCCGGTCCACAGGGCGCGGTCGCCGAAGTGGCCGATGCCGTGGAGGCGGAGCGGGAAGGGGGCGCTGCGGTGTGCTGCGCGGGCGAGGCGGGCGTGCAGGTCGGGGAGGAGGGGGTCGGGGACCTCGCCCATGAAGGCGAGCGTGAAGTGCCAGGCCGCTTCCGCGGTCCACCGCAGTCCGTCGGGCCGCGGTGCCGTCGCGACGGCGTCGCGCAGCTCGGCGACGGCGTCGGCCCCTGGCAGCACGGCGGCGAACAGCCTCATGTCTCCGACGGTACCGGGTGCCGGGTGCGGGGGGTATGCCGCTGCGCGGGGCTGTCCCCTACCCGCCCTTCCACCGTTCCCCGGGGCTGCGCCCCGGACCCCGAGTGCGCTCAATCGCCGCGCGGGCCGGATTCGCGCAGCGAATTCCAGCCCCGCCGGCGTTTGAGGCGCGGGGGTCTGGGGGCGGGGCCCCTGGGAACGGGCGAAGGGTGGGGAGGGGCAGGCCCCGCGCAGCGGCCCACCCACCCGCAGGCGACCCACCGGCACCGGCCCCGCCCCGGCCCCGCCGGACGGAGTCCGGCGCAGCGGCGCGAAGCCGGGGAGGCCGCCTGCGGCCGAGCCGCGCGAGCGGCGCGTGAAGAAGGGCGGGCTCAGGCGGCCCGGGCGAGGTCGCGGGCGGTCGCCGGGACGAAGACGACGCCGTGGCGGTTCAGGCGGAGCCGGAGGTTGCCCACGCGGGACAGGACCAGGCCCACGGCCACCGCCGCCGCCAGGGAGATCAGGCCGCCGGACACCATGCCGAGGCGGGCTCCGTAGGTGTCCGTGATCCAGCCGACCAGCGGGGCACCGACCGGGGTGCCGCCGGTGAAGACCATCATGAACAGGGCCATCACCCGCCCCCGCATCTCGGGGTCGGTCGCCATCTGGACGCTGGAGTTCGCCACGACGTTGACGGTCAGGCCGAACATCCCGATCGGCACCAGCAGCGCCGCGAACAGCCAGAAGCCCGGCGCGAACGCGGTGACCAGCAGCAGGACCGAGAAGAGCACCGCCGCCGTGACCAGCAGCCGCAGGCGGGGGTGTCCGCGGCGGGCCGCCAGGAGGGCGCCGGCCAGGGAGCCGGCCGCGATGAGGGTGTTGAACAGCCCGTAGGTGCCCGCGTCGCCGTGGAAGACGTCTTCGGTGAAGGCCGACAGCCAGATCGGGAAGTTGAACCCGAAGGTGCCGATGAAGCCGACCAGCACGATCGGCCAGACCAGCTCGGGCCGGCCCGCGACGTACCGCAGGCCTTCGCGCAGCTGTCCCTTGGCGCGCGGCTGCGGGGTGACGGGGTGCAGTTCGTGCGTGCGCATCAGCAGCAGGCCCGCGATGGGCGCGGCGAAGGACAGGCCGTTCAGCAGGAAGGCCCAGCCGGAGCCGACGGCGGTGATGAGCACGCCGGCGATCGCCGGGCCGACCAGCCGCGCGGACTGGAAGTTCGCGGAGTTCAGGCTGACGGCGTTGGCGAGCTGCGCGGGGCCGACCATCTCGGAGACGAACGTCTGCCGGGCCGGGTTGTCCACGACGGTGACGAGGCCGATCGCGAAGGCGGCGAGGTAGACGTGCCAGACCTGGACGTTCCCGGCCAGGGTCAGTGCGGCGAGTGCGACGCCGGTGAGGCCCATCGCGCTCTGGGTGGCGATCAGCAGCGGCCGCTTGGGCAGCCGGTCCGCGAGTACGCCTCCGTAGAGCCCGAAGAGCAGCATCGGCAGGAACTGCAGGGCGATGGTGATGCCGACGGCGGACGCGGAGCCGGTCAGGGAGAGGACCAGCCAGTCCTGGGCGATGCGCTGCATCCAGGTGCCCGTGTTCGAGACGACCTGGCCGGTGGCGAAGAGCCGGTAGTTCCGGATCTTCAGCGAGCTGAACATGGAGTTCCTGCTCGCGGTGGCGGTAGTGGTGGATGTATGGCCGGGTGCGGAGTCTGCTCCGGTTCCCGTACTCAAAAGCGTTCGCCTCCTGGCGTCGTTACCTATAGGTGGGCGAGCTTCTCCAGGACGGGTGCGGCCGCGCGGAGCTTGGCCCATTCGTCCTCGGTGAGCTCGGCCGCGAGCCCGGCCAGGAAGGCGTTGCGCTTGCGACGGCTCTCTTCGAGCATCGTCTCGGCCTCCTCGGTCTGGCGGACCACCTTCTGGCGGCGGTCTTCGGGGTGCGGCTCCAGCGTGACCAGTCCCTTGGCCTCCAGCAGTGCGACGATGCGTGTCATCGACGGGGGCTGGACGTGCTCGCGCCGGGCCAGCTCACCGGGGGTGGCGTGGCCGCAGCGGGCGAGGGTGCCGAGCACCGACATCTCGGTCGGGCTGAGCGATTCGTCGACGCGCTGGTGCTTCAGGCGCCGGCCCAGCCGCATCACGGCGGAGCGCAGATCGTTCACGGCGGCGGCGTCGTCGCCATGGGAGAGGTCATGCATGTCTTTAGAATAACTCATTACTCTGTCTAATGAAAAATGGGTTAAGGGGATCTCGGGGAACCCCGCCGCCTCACTCGTACGGGTGAGTGGGCGGCGGAAAGTGACACGCGTACGCACCCTCTGGCCCGACCCTTTCGGGCATGGGGACACATGTGCTGAGCATGCGCATAGACGGGGAGCTGCTGGAACGGCTCCGGCACCATGCCGCCAAACGCGGAATGAGCGTCCAGGACTATGTGGTCCGGACGCTCATTCGCGATGACTTCGACGAGCGGTTCAAGGCCGCCGTCGACGAGACGGAGAAGTTCTACGGGCTTACGTGAGGCCGAGGGCGGGCATCGCGTAGTAGAAGACGAACACCGCGGAGACGGCGTACATGGCGGCCGGGACCTCGCGGCCCCGGCCCGTCGCCAGTCGCAGCACGGCGAAGCTGACGAAGCCGATGCCGATGCCGTTGGTGATCGAGTAGGTGAAGGGCATCATCACCATGGCCATGAAGGCCGGGACGGCGATGGTGAAGTCGCTCCAGTCGATGTCCCGGACCGAGCCCGCCAGGATCAGGAAGCCGACCGCGACGAGGGCGGGGGTGGCGGCCTGCGAGGGGACCATCGTGGCGAGCGGGGTCAGGAACAGCGAGACGGTGAAGAGGGCGCCGGTCACCACGTTGGCCAGGCCCGTGCGGGCGCCCTCGCCGACGCCTGCCGTGGACTCCACGAAGCAGGTGGTGGCGGACGAGGAGGTCGCGCCGCCCGAGGCGACGGCCAGGCCGTCGATCAGCAGGACCCGGTTGATGCCGGGGAAGGTGCCGTCCGGCTTCGTCAGCTTGGCCTCGTCGCCGACGCCGAGGATGGTGCCCATCGCGTCGAAGAAGCAGGACAGCAGCACGGTGAAGACGAACAGGATGCCCGTGAGCAGGCCGACCTTCCCGAAGCCGCCGAAGAGGCTGACCTGGCCGACGAGCCCGAAGTCGGGCGCGGCCACGGGGTTGCCCGGCCACTGCGGCACGGTCAGGCCCCAGGCCGGCTCGGGCAGGTCGGCGATCAGCTGCACGGCGACCGCGACGACGGTCATGGCCACGATGGAGATCAGGATCGCGCCGGGCGTCTTGCGGATCAGCAGCGCGAGCGTGAGCAGCACGCCGACGACGAAGACCAGGACGGGCCAGCCGTGCAGGTGGCCGTTGCCGCCGAGCTGGAGCGGGACCGTGGTGTGGGCGGCGTCGGGGATGCGGGTGACGAAGCCGGAGTCGACCAGGCCGATCAGCATGATGAACAGGCCGATGCCGATCGCGATGCCCTTGCGCAGGCCCTGCGGGACGGCGTTCATGACGCGCTCGCGCAGGCCGGTGGCGACCAGCAGCATCACGACGAGGCCCGCGAGGACGACCATGCCCATGGCGTCGGGCCAGCTCATGCGCGGGGCGAGCTGGAGGGCCACGACGGTGTTGACCCCGAGGCCGGCGGCCAGGGCGATCGGGACGTTGCCGATGACGCCCATGAGGAGGGTGGAGAAGGCGGCCGTCAGGACGGTCGCGGTGACGAGCTGGCCGCCGTCGAGCTGGTGCCCGTACATGTCCTTCGCGCTGCCCAGGATGATCGGGTTCAGCACGATGATGTAGGCCATCGCGAAGAAGGTGGCGAAGCCGCCCCGGACCTCGCGGGCGACGGTCGAGCCGCGCTCGGAGATCTTGAAGTACCGGTCCAGGCCGGTGGTGGGGGCCGCGGCGGGTGCCGAGGTGCTCATGCGGTCCTCAAACGGGTCTATTGGGCGGTTCATACGAACGAATCCGGTCGTAGACAAACCGTTTCAGTATGAACACATGAACGAAGGGCCGTCCATCTCCGCGCGTAGACCCCAAAACGCGCCACCTAGACTTGACCGCATGGCGAAGTGGACTGCGAAGCACGAGGCGCCCGAGCCCCTGGAGGGCCCGGTTGTCGCCACCATCACCGGCGGCACGATCATCTGGTTCGCCATGTTCCTCGTCCAGCTGCCCTTCTACGGGTGGTTCGCCGACCGCGACCTGCTGTGGTGGGTGTGGACCTGCGCCGCCGGCGGCGGGCTCGGCCTGATCGGCATCTGGTACGTCCGAGGCCGTGACGCGGCGCTCAAGCGCCACGCGGCGGAACGGGCCGCCGGGGCCGCCGGGGACGGGGAAGCCGGACCGGCCCCGCAGGCGGGCGGCGGAGCGTAGCTCCCGGGCGACCTCGGGACGATTCGGGTCATCCTGAAGTCGGATCTTCCGACCGCTCGGCGGGTGAAGCGTTCGAAGCGCCTTTACCGTCGAAAGCATGACGCAGCGGGCGAGGATCGACCATGACGGGCCGGAACGGGCCGGCGCCGCCATCGACGCGGGAGCCGAGCTCGACCCCGTACACCCGGTGAAACCCCCCGCCCCCCGGTTCAAGCCGGCCGGCCTCAGCACCGCCGAGGTCGCCGAACGCGTCGCGCGCGGCGACGTCAACGACGTCCCCGTCCGCTCCTCCCGCTCCACCGCCGACATCGTCCGGGCCAACGTCTTCACCCGCTTCAACGCCATCATCGGCGTCCTGTGGGTGATCATGCTGATCGTCGCGCCCATCCAGGACAGCCTCTTCGGCTTCGTGATCATCGCGAACACCGGCATCGGCATCATCCAGGAACTGCGCGCCAAGAAGACCCTCGACGGCCTCGCCGTCATCGGCGAGGCCAAACCCGGCGTCCGCCGCGACGGCACCACCGCCGAGGTCTCCACCTCCGAGATCGTCCTCGACGACGTCATCGAACTCGGACCCGGCGACAAGGTCGTCGTCGACGGCGTCGTCGGCGAGGCCGACGGACTGGAGATCGACGAGTCCCTCCTCACCGGCGAGGCGGACCCCGTCCTGAAGAAGCCCGGCGACCAGGTCATGTCCGGCTCCTTCGTCGTCGCCGGCGGCGGCGCCTTCACCGCCACCAAGGTCGGCCGCGAGGCCTACGCCGCCCAGCTCGCCGAAGAGGCCTCCCGCTTCACCCTCGTCCACTCCGAGCTGCGCTCCGGCATCTCCACCATCCTCAAGTACGTCACCTGGATGATGGTCCCGACCTCCATCGGCCTGATCATCAGCCAGCTCGTCGTCAAGGACTCCAACCTCAAGGACTCCATCGCCCGCACCGTCGGCGGCATCGTCCCGATGATCCCCGAGGGGCTCGTCCTCCTCACCTCCGTCGCCTTCGCCATCGGCGTCATCCGGCTCGGCCGCAAACAGTGCCTCGTCCAGGAGCTCCCCGCCATCGAGGGCCTCGCCCGCGTCGACGTCGTCTGCCTCGACAAGACCGGCACCCTCACCGAAGGCGGCATGGACGTCACCGAGCTCCGCCCGCTCGGCGGCGCGGAAGCCGCGTACGTGAAAAAGGTGCTCGGCGCCCTGGGCGAATCCGACCCCCGCCCCAACGCGAGCCTCCAGGCCATCATCGACGCCTACCCCGACAGCGCCGAGTGGCGCTGCACCGAGTCCCTGCCCTTCTCCTCCGCCCGCAAGTACAGCGGCGCCAGCTTCAGCGAGGGCGACGGCGAGAACAACACCTGGCTGCTCGGCGCCCCCGACGTGCTCCTGCCCGCCGGGGACCCGGCACTCGACGAGATCAACGGCCTCAACGAGCAGGGCCTGCGGGTCCTGCTGCTGGCCCGCTCCGCCCGCGAGCTCGACGACCCCGCCGTCGCCACCGGGGTCCGGCCCACCGCCCTCGTCGTCCTGGAGCAGCGCCTGCGCCCCGACGCCGCCGACACCCTGCGCTACTTCGAGGACCAGAACGTCAAGGCGAAGGTCATCTCCGGGGACAACGCCGTCTCCGTCGGCGCCGTCGCCGGCAAGCTCGGGCTGCCCGGCGCGCACCACACGGTCGACGCCCGCGAGCTGCCCGCCGAGCGCGCCGACATGGCCGAGGTCCTCGATGGGAACTCCGTCTTCGGCCGCGTCACCCCGCAGCAGAAGCGGGACATGGTCGGCGCCCTCCAGTCCAACGGCCACACCGTCGCCATGACCGGCGACGGCGTCAACGACGTGCTCGCCCTCAAGGACGCCGACATCGGCGTGAGCATGGGCTCCGGCTCCGAAGCCACCCGGGCCGTCGCGCAGATCGTGCTGCTCAACAACAGCTTCGCCACCCTCCCCTCGGTCGTCGCCGAAGGGCGCCGGGTCATCGGCAACATCACCCGCGTCGCGACCCTCTTCCTCACCAAGACGGTCTACTCGGTGCTGCTGGCCATCCTCGTGGTGTGCTCGCAGGTCGAGTACCCCTTCCTGCCCCGCCACCTCACCCTGCTGTCCACCCTCACCATCGGCATCCCGGCCTTCTTCCTGGCACTCGCCCCGAACAAGGAGCGCGCCAAGCCGCACTTCGTGAAACGCGTGATGCGCTACGCGATCCCCGGCGGCGCCATCGCGGCCGTGGCCACCTTCGTGACCTACCTGATCGCCCGCGCCCACTACAGCGGCCCCGACTCCCTCAAGGCCGAGACCAGCGCGGCGACGCTCGCCCTGTTCCTGACCTCGATGTGGGTGCTGGCGATCATCGCCCGCCCCTACACGTGGTGGCGGGTGGCCCTGGTCGGCGCGATGGGCGGCGCCTTTCTGGTCGTCCTCGTCGTCCCTTGGCTCCAGGACTTCTTCCAGCTCAAACTGGAGGGCGTCACCATGCCGTGGATCGCGGTCGCGATCGCGGCGGCGGCCGCCGCCGCGATCGAGTTCACCTTCCGCTGGGTGGACCGGCGCTTCCAGGCGTAGGCCGTGTCCTCTGGATCAGGCCGGCCCGGCGGGTCCGGTTAGTCGAACCACCTGTCCCGGGCCAGCTCCGCCGTCCGCGACGGGTCCTCCAGCAGGGCCGCCACCTCGAAGCGGCGCGGCCACTGGGACGCCGACCAGGCCAGGCCCGCCGCCACGCCCTCCAGGGTCGCCGCGTGCAGCACCCCGTCCGGGGTGAGCCGCCAGTCCAGCTCCGTGCCGCCCGCGACCAGCTCCTCGTGCTCCACGTACGTCGCCGGGGTGGCCGGGCCCAGCAGGACCCGTACCGACTCCGGGACCTCGTGCTCCTCGCCCGGCGTGCTCACCTCCGCCGGGACCGTCTCCGACAGGCGGCGCACCTGGAACAGGTCGGCCAGGTCCGCCGCGCGGGACGGGGAGACCGGCAGGAGGGGCAGGCCCGCCGTCAGCGGGAGCAGGTCGGGGGCGTCGGCGACGACCGCGTCGGCCGCGTCCACCACGACCACCTCGCCGTCCACCACCGCACGCAGCTCGTCCGGCAGCGTCACCTGCTCCGGGTCCAGATCGGCCAGCGCCCCGTACAGGCCGTGCAGCTGGTGCCCGGTGACCTCGCGGTCCGGGTCGGCGAGCCGGGACAGGAGCTCGGCCGCGCCGCCGGGCTCCTCCAGGAGGGCGGCGACGGAGGTGCGTACGCCCAGGGCCCGCAGCACCTGCTCGTCCTCGAAGCCCGTCGCGTCCGCCGGGGTGTACAGGCCCGCGAGCAGCGGGTCGCCGCCCGCCGCCCGCAGCCCGGCCGGGCGGCGGCCGTCCAGCACCGGGTGGTCGCGCAGCCACCAGGCGGTGTACGAGCGCACCGACTGCGTGGTGCCGTCCGGGAGCAGGATCCGCACCGGCTGGGTCAGGGCGTCGCGCAGCGGCGGCTGCGCCAGCATCGCCAGGGCCTGCGGCCAGCGGTCGTCGTCGACGAGGTCCAGGTCCCGGACGGCGATCAGCTCGGTCGCCACCGGCGGCACCGGGGTGTCGGGGAACTGGTCGAGCAGGTCCTCGCACCACACGTCGACCGCGTCCAGCAGGCCGGCGTCGTCGGGCTCGGCGAAGTCGCCCTCGCGGGGCTCCAGTTCGTCCGGGTCGAGGACCACGTCGGTGGCGCGGACCAGCTGGAACGCGGTCAGCACCCCGCACGCGGCCAGCGTGTCCGCGTCCCAGCGGGCGGCGAACTCGGCGTCCAGGCACGGGACCTCGTCCTCGCGCAGCACCGACGCCAGCGGGCTCCCGGCGAGCAGCAGCTCCCCGGCCGGGGTGAGTTCCCCGTCCTCGTCGGGCAGGGCCAGCGCGCCCAGCCAGGGCTCCTCGCCGGGCGCCAGGCCGGCCGCGCGGACCAGGGTCAGGACGGTGTCGGCGAGCTCCTCCGGGTCCGGCGCGTCCTCGTCCCAGATCTCGCCCGCGTCCAGGGAGGCGGCCACGGCGGCGCGGACCTGGGGGGTCGTCAGGACGGCGCGCGCGGTGGCGGGGAGCGCGCCCAGCTTCTCCAGCAGCGGGTGCGCGGCGTCCGGGTGGGCCACCTTCAGGCCGAGGCGGGCCAGGTCGGCGGGGGTGTCCGGGCCGGGCAGCAGGACGTGGCGCGGGCCGATGGTGGTGCGGCCGTCGGCGAGCGGCACGGGCAGGCCCGACAGCCGGTCGGGGTCCACGCCGGCCAGGGTGTCGTACAGGCGGTGCCACCAGTCCGGGGTGCGCTCGATGCCCGCGATCCGCTCGATGGCGTCGCCGAGCGGCAGCCGGCCCACACCCAGGGTGCGCAGCTCGGGGCGCCGCTCCAGCCCGGCGGGCAGCAGCGTCGGGAGGACCTCCGCGAGGACCCGTACGGTGTCGGCGCCGGCGCCCTCCACGACCTCGGCCTCGAAGGGCCGCAGCGACGGCAGTTCCTCGGTGGGGGCGGCCGGGGCGAGGAACGCGGTGCGGGGCAGCCGCCGCAGGACGGCGGCGCGCAGGGCGCCGTCGAGGGGGCTCCCGCCGAGCGGGCCGGGCACGAGGTCGACCAGGCCGGTGCTCACCGGCTCCCAGGAGTCCAGGAGTTCGGCGTACGCGTCGGCGGCGCGCTCCACGAGGAAGTCGGTCAGCGGCCCGGGCGCGGGGTGGCGGCGGGTGGTGTCCAGCGGCAGCGAGGCGATCAGCAGGGCGGGGACGCCGAGGGGCTCGTCGGTGGGGGTCGGGGCGTGCACGACGGGCGCGGTACGGGGGCGCACGGGGGCGCCGTCCGGGTCGACGGGGGCGGCCCAGGTGACCGTCCAGTCGGGCCGCAGCCGCTCCTCGACGGGCCGGTCGGCGAGGAGGGCGGGGTCGATGGGGCCGGTGTGGCGGACGGTGCGCCAGCGGTGGGTGCCGGAGGCGGAGTCCTCGATGACGGTGTACGGGCCGTCCATGCGCCGGAAGAGCACGCGGTGCCCGGCGGAGGGGGTTTCGACGACGACCTCGCGCAGCCCGGGCAGGGTCAGCAGCAGGGCGTCGTCGATGCCGGCCAGCAGGCGTTCGGCGAGGTCCTCGGCGGCGGCGTCGCGCAGCGGGAGGACGACGACGGTGTCGTAGCCCTCGGGGGCGGTGCCCTCGGCGGGCAGCGGCAGCCGCAGCAGCGGTACGTGGCCGTCGCGGCGGCGGAGTTCGTCGCCGAGGCCGGGGCTGCCGTTGGCGGCGTCCCGGGCCAGCTCGCGGGCCTCGGCGAGGGACCAGCGGACGCCGCCGTGGCGGCCGAGCACCGCCGGCTCGTCGGAGACGGCCAGTACGGCGGCGAAGCCGACGCCGAAGCGGCCCACGGAGCCCTGGTCGTTCTCCCGCTTGGCGGAGGCGCGCAGGGTGCTCAGCGACTCCACGCCCGTCGCGTCGAGCGGGGCCCCGGTGTTGGCGGCGGCCAGCACGGCGGGGCCTTCGGGTCCCGCGGGGTGCAGGGTCAGGCGCAGCCGGCCGGGGACCTTGGCGCGGGCGGCCGCGTCGGCGGCGTTCTGGGCCAGCTCGACGACGAGCCGGTCCCGGTAGCCGCCGAGCGCGAGGTCCTCCTCGGCGTTGGCGTCCTCGCGGAACCGGGCCGGGCCCGCACCCCACGCGTCGAGCACCCCGCGCCGCAGCCGGGCCGTACTGAAGGGGTCAACGCCGCTCTGGGCCGCCGTCACTCGCACGTTCACGCCGTTGCCTCCATGTGCCGCTTCTGGAGTGCTGAAGGTATCGCGTGGGGAGCTACGCCTTGCCCGTGAGGTGGGCGAACACGACGACGTTGGAGTCCCAGTGGCGGTCGGCGGTGAGGTTGCCGCCGCAGGTGATCAGGCGCAGCTCGGCCCTGCCGTGGGTGTCGCCGTAGACCTTGTCGGTGGGGAAGGCGTCCTTCTTGAAGGTGTCGACCGAGTCGACGGCGAAGACGGCGGTGGTGCCGTCGGTGCGGTGGACCTGGATCTCCTGGCCCTCCTTCAGCGTCTTGAGGTTGTGGAAGACGGCCTCGGGGACCTGTGGGGTGTCCATGTGCCCGACGATCGCGGCCGCGCCGGCCTCGCCGGGGGTGGGGCCGTCCTCGTACCAGGCGGCGTCCTCGGGTTTGCCGAAGTCGGGTTCGCGCATGACGCCCTGGGCGTCGAGTCCCACGGAGTCGAGCGGGGCGTCGACCTTGATGCCGGGGATCTCGATCCGGTCGGGGACGGAGGCGGGGAGGACGGAGGCGGGGAGGACGGACGCGGGCAGGGCGGAGGAGGCCGTCCGGGGGGTGGTCCCGTGGGCTTCGGCGCCGGCCGAGCAGCCGGTGGCCAGGACCACGGCGAGGGCCGGGGCCCCCGCCAGGGCGGCGGCGCGGCGGGCGCGGCCTCCCCGGCGGCGGGAGGGGGCGGGCTCAGGCATCGGCGGGGGCCTGCCCGGTGTTGACGGACCCCTTGGGCGTCTTGTGCTCGGAGGGCTTCAGCGGGGTCACCGGCTTCACGCCCGGGCTGCCCTTGGCCTCGGTGGAGAACTTGGCGGTGTCGAACTTCTTGCCGCCCGCGAAGGCGTCGACCCCGTAGTACCCGGTCCGGACGTCCTTGGCGACGGTCGCGGTGCCGGTGAAGGTGCCGTGGCCGTCGTTCTTCAAGTCGACGCGGCCGCCGGCGAAGGCGCCGGACTTCACGTAGGCGTCCTTGGCGGTGGTCTTCACGGTGACGGTGACCTTGTCGCCGGGCCGGCCGAAGTCCGTGGAGAGCCGGAGCGTGGAGGACACGGGGGTGGGCGGCTTCGGGGCGTCCCCCTTCTTCACGGTGAGCTGCGCGGTGGCCCGGAGCATGGTGCCGTCGGGGGCGCTGCCGGTGAGGGAGACGCCGTAGGAGCCGTCCTTGACGTCGGCGACCTCGGCGGTGCCGCTCCAGCTGCCGCCCTTGCCCGGGGTGAGCGGGACGCCGCCGAGGGCGGCGGAGGACACGGCGAGGTTCCCGGAGCCGGCCGGGGCGGTCACGGTGACGCTGATGGCGTCGCCGGGCTTCACGGGCGAGGAGGGCACCTCCACGCGGGCGGAGGCGGCGGGGTGCGTGCTCGCACTGGCGGTGGGGGAGGGGGCGGGGGTGCCGACGGCGAAAGCGGTGGTGCCGCCGAGGGCCAGCGACGTGGTGAGGGCCGTGGCGGTGAGGGTGAGTGCCTTGCGCATGAGTTCCTCCTGAACGGAACGGGCCGGCCGGGGATCGTTCCCGGCACACCGGACAAGAGGGGCATTCGGGGTGTTCGGTTTCGGTGGCCGGGCGGTGGCCGGAGGGGTGGGCCGAAGGTCCCGGGGGATGGATCCGCAGGTGGGGGCGGGGTGATGGAGGTCCGTTTGCGGGGTTTTTGCCCGGAATTTTGGGACCAAGGTCCCGTCGCTCCCGGGGCCCCGGGCGGGACGGGAGCCCCCGGAACGACGGGAGCCCCCGGCGCCGGGAAGGCGCCGGGGGCTCCACGCGTACGGGCGGGGCGGGCAGGGCCCGTCAGGTCAGAGCTGCTCGATCACGTAGTCGATGCACGCCGTCAGGGCCTGCACGTCCGCCGGGTCGATCGCCGGGAACATCGCGACGCGCAGCTGGTTGCGGCCCAGCTTGCGGTACGGCTCGGTGTCCACGATGCCGTTGGCGCGCAGCACCTTCGCCACGGCCGCCGCGTCGATGTCGTCGGAGAAGTCGATCGTGCCGATGACCGCGGAACGCTTGTCGGCGTCCTGGACGAACGGGTTCGCGTACTTCGACGCCTCCGCCCAGCCGTACAGGTTCCGCGCGCTGGCCGCCGTACGGCCCGTCGTGAACTCCAGACCGCCCTGCGAGTTCATCCACCGCAGCTGCTGGTCCAGCAGGAAGAGGGTGGACAGCGCGGGGGTGTTGTACGTCTGGTTCTTCAGCGAGTTGTCGATCGCCGTCGGCAGCGAGAAGAACTCCGGGATGTGCCGGCCCGAGGCGTGCACGCGCGCGGCGCGCTCCAGGGCCGCCGGGGAGAACACCGCCAGCCACAGGCCGCCGTCCGAGGCGAAGGACTTCTGCGGGGCGAAGTAGTAGACGTCGGACTCGGTGATGTCCACCGGGAGGCCACCCGCGCCCGAGGTCGCGTCCACCAGGACCAGGGACCCGGCGTCCGCGCCCGCGACACGCTTGACCGGCGCCGCGACACCCGTCGAGGTCTCGTTGTGCGTGTACGCGTACACGTCCACGCCCGCCTCGGCGACCGGCTCGGGGTGCGTGCCCGGCTCGGAGGAGATCACGGACGGCTCGTCCAGCCACGGCGCGAGCTTCGCGGCCTTGGCGAACTTCGACGAGAACTCGCCGAAGGTCAGGTGCTGGGACTTCCGCTCGATCAGACCGGCGGTCGCGACGTCCCAGAAGGCGGTGGAGCCGCCGTTGCCCAGGATCACCTCGTAACCCTCGGGCAGGGAGAAGAGGTCCCGGAGGCCCTGACGCACCGAGCCGACCAGGTTCTTGACCGGGGCCTGGCGGTGCGAGGTGCCGAGCAGGGAGGTACCGGTGGCGGCGAGGGCGTCCAGCGCCTCGGTCCGCACCTTGGAGGGGCCCGCGCCGAAGCGTCCGTCGGCGGGCTTGATGTCAGCGGGAATCTGGATCTCAGCCACGAGCGGAGCGTATCGGGTCCCGGACCGGGCGTTGGAGCCGCGTCCACCCGGTGAGACGGACGGGCCCCTTCCGTACCTGGTGGTTCAGGCCGCGGCGTCGACGAGGAGCGCGACCCCCGCGATCAGTCCGGCGTACGCGAGCATGATCAGCAGGCTGACCAGGAGCGCCAGCCAGCCGGCCAGGATGCCGAACAGGGCCGCGCCCCGGTCGCGGCCGCCGAGGCGTTTGGCGCGGCGCCGGCCCAGGTGCCCCGCCGGGATCGCGACGAGCCCGAACACCGCCATGGCGACGGTGTAGAGGTCGCCGAAGCCGACCCACAGCAACGGCGTCACGAAAATGCCGACGATCAGGCCGATGCCGCAGGCGGCGGACCAGAAGCTGATCCGGGCGGGTGTGTTGCGGGCCACCGCCGCCGGGCGCACCGCCGGATCGGGTATCTGCTCGGCGCCGGCGGTACTGCCGCCGGCATTGCCGCTGGTACTGCTGGTCACGTCGGGTCCCCCTCGTCAGGCCGGCCGGGCCGGGCGGGCCGGCCGGGCAGGCCACTCTACGGAACCGCCGCTGTGCCGGGACGGGACGGCGGCGCGCCGGTGGCAAGGTGGGCGCCGTGACGACACCCGGGGAACTCGAACGGACCTTGCGGGACCGGCTGCGCGGCGAGGTGGACTTCGGCGCCGCCGCGCGGGCGCTCGCGACCATGGACGCCTCGAACTACCGGCGGGTGCCCGTCGGGGTCGTCGCCCCGCGCGACGCCGAGGAGGTCGCGGCCGCGCTGCGGATCTGCGCCGATGCCGGGGTGCCCGTCGTACCGCGCGGCGGCGGCACCTCCGTCGCCGGGCAGGCGACGGGGACCGGGGTGGTGCTCGACCTCACCCGGCACATGAACGCCCTGGTGTCCGTGGACCCGGCGGCCCGGACGGCCGTCGTCCAGCCCGGCCTGGTGCTCGACCGGCTGCGCGACGCCGTGCGCCCGTACGGGCTGACCTTCGGGCCCGACCCGTCCACGCACTCCCGCTGCACCCTCGGCGGGATGATCGGCAACAACGCGTGCGGCGCCCACTCCGTGGCCTGGGGCACCACCGCCGACAACATCACGGAGCTGGAGGTCGTCCGCTACGGGGGCGCCGCCCACAGGATCGGCACGGGCTGGACGGGGGCGCCGGCCGGACTGCGGGAACTGACCGAGGGCAACCTCGCGGTACTCCGCACCGGCCTCGACGCCGGCTCCTTCTCCCGCCGCATCTCCGGCTACGGCGGGCTCGACGCCCTGCTCCCCGAACGCGGGGTGCAGGTCGCACGGGCCTTCTGCGGCAGCGAAGGCACCCTCGGCGTGGTCACGGAGGCGGTGGTGCGCCTGGTGGAGCTGCCGCCCGCGCCCGTCCTCGCGGTGCTCGGCTACCCCGACGAGAGCGCGGCCGCGGACGCCGCCGCCGGGCTCCTCGGACACGGGCCGCTCACGGTCGAGGGCATGGCCGAGGACCTGGTGCGCGGCGCCACCGGACTCCCCAGGGGCGGGGCCTGGCTGTTCGTGGAGATGCCGGACGAGGCCGCGGGCCGGCGCCTGCTGCGGGACGCCGACGCGCTCGATGCGGCACTGGTGACGGACCCGGCCGCGCAGCGCGCCCTGTGGCGGATCAGGGAGGACGCGGCGGGCACCGCCACCCGGACCCCTGGGGGCCCCTCCCGGACGGAGTCTGGGGGAGGCGGCATGGCCTGGCCGGGGTGGGAGGACTGCGCGGTCCCGCCCGCGCGGCTCGGGGCGTACCTGCGGGAGTTCCGGGCGCTGCTGGCGCAGCACGGGCTGCACGGGACCCCGTACGGGCACTTCGGCGAGGGCTGCGTCCACGTCCGGATCGACTTCGACCTGGCCTCGGCGCCGGGCGTGGCCCGCTTCCGGGCCTTCTCCGGCGACCTCGCCGACCTGGTCGTCGCCCACGGCGGCTCCCTGTCGGGGGAACACGGCGACGGACAGGCCCGCGCGGAGCTGCTGCCGCGGATGTACGGGCCGCGGGTCATGGAGCTCTTCGGGGCGTACAAGGACGTGTGGGACCCGGCGGGCGGCATGAACCCCGGAATCCTGGTCCGCCCGGCCCGGCTGGACGAGAACCTCCGGTTCGCGGTGGTCCCGGCCGGCGCGCCGCTGGGGGAGGAGGTGGCCCGCTGCGTCGGCGTCGCCAAGTGCCGGTCCGCCGAACCGGGCGGAGCCGGGGTGATGTGCCCGTCGTACCGGGTCACGGGGGAGGAGCGGCACTCCACGCGCGGCCGGGCCCGGCTGCTGCACGAGATGCTGGCCGGGGAGGTCATCACCGACGGGTGGCGCTCGGCGGAGGTCGCCGAGGCCCTCGACCTCTGCCTCGGCTGCAAGGGCTGCCGCAGCGACTGCCCGGTGGGCGTGGACATGGCCGCCTACAAGTCGGAGTTCCTGCACCGACACTGGTCCGGCCGCCTCCGGCCCCTCTCGCACTACACCCTGGGCGGCCTTCCCACGTGGCTCCGCCTGATCGCCGCGCTGCGCGCGGCCGGGGCCGTCAACGCGGCGGGGCGCGTGCTGCGGGTGCCCGGGCTGGCCCGGGAGCGGGGACTGCCGGCGGTGGCGGGGGTGCCGTTCACACGGTGGTGGGGTGCGCGGGGGTCCGGGGGCGGGGAGGCCGCGCCGACGGTGCCGGCCGTGGCGACGGTGCCGGCCGTGACCTTGTGGCCCGACACCTTCACGGAGTACCTGGCCCCCGAGGTGGGCCGGGCCGCCGTCCGGGTGCTCACGGCGGCCGGACTCGGCGTCACCGTTCCCACCCGGGGCCGGGTGTGCTGCGGGCTGACCTACGTCTCAACCGGCCGGCTGGACCGCGCCCGCGGGGTGCTTCGGCGCACCCTGGATGCTCTGGATGCTCTGGATGCTCTGGGCGACCTGGACGGCGTACGAGGACCCGTGCTGGTCCTCGAACCCAGCTGCGCGGCGGCCCTGCGCACCGACCTCCCGGCCCTCCTCCCCGACGACCCCCGCGCCCACCGCCTCGCCGCAGCCGTCCGCACCTTCGCGGAGACCCTGGAGGAGTACGCACCCCACTGGACCCCGCCCCGCCTGGACCGGCCCGTCGCCGGGCAGACCCACTGCCACCAGCACGCCGTCCTCGGCGACGCCGCCGACCGGCGCCTGCGCGCACGCGCCGGGCTGACGGGGGAGCTCAGCGGCGGCTGCTGCGGCCTCGCGGGCAACTTCGGCTTCGAGCCCGGCCACCACGCCGTCTCGGTGGCGTGCGCCGAGGAACAGCTGCTGCCGTCGCTGCGCACGGCGGCACCGGGCGCGGCCGTGCTGGCGGACGGCTTCTCGTGCCGCACCCAGATCACGCAGCTGTCCGGTCACCGGGCACGGCACCTGGCGGAACTGCTGGCGGAGGGGGTGGAGGAGGGGGTGGAGCAGGGCATGTAAGGCAGAACACTCAGTGATGGGCCTTACGCACCCCTTAGTCTGGATTCATGCCCGCACCATCCTCTTCGTCCCCGACGACCGCCCCGACGACCGCCGCCCCGGTTGCCGGTCCGGCTTCCGCCCCGGTTTCCGCCCCGGTTTCCGGTCCGGTTTCCGCCCCCGCCCGGGCCTCCCGGTTCGGGCCGGTCGCGCTGGTGGTCTCGGCCGGGGTGTCGGTGCAGTTCGGGGCCGCCCTCGCGGTGATGGTCATGCCCAGGGTGGGCGCGGCGGGCGTGGTCACGCTGCGGCTCGCGGCCGCCGCGCTGGTGCTGCTGGTGCTGTGCCGGCCCAAGGTGCGCGGGTACGGGCGTTCCGACTGGGGAACGGTCGTCGCCTTCGGCGTGGCCATGGCCGGCATGAACGGCCTCTTCTACCAGGCCATCGACCGCATCCCGCTCGGTCCCGCCGTCACCCTGGAGGTGCTCGGCCCGCTGGCCCTGTCCGTGGTCGTCTCCCGCCGCCTGGTGAACGTGCTGTGGGCCGCCCTCGCCCTGGCCGGTGTAGCCCTGCTGGCCGGCCACGGCGGAGGAGGCCTCGGCGGCCTCGACCTGCTCGGCGCGGGCTTCGCGGTGGGGGCGGGCGCGATGTGGGCGGCGTACATCGTCTTCAGCGCCCGTACCGGCCGCCGGTTCCCGCAGGCGGACGGCTTGGCCCTGGCGATGGCAGTGGCCGCGGTCATCTCGCTCCCGCTGGGCGTGGCGGAGGCCGGCTCCGACCTCCTCACGCCGAGCACGCTGGCACTGGGCCTCGGCGTCGCGGTGCTGTCGTCGGTGCTCCCGTACACCCTGGAGCTCCTCGCCCTGCGCCGCCTCCCGGCCCCGACCTTCGCGATCCTGATGAGCCTGGAGCCGGCCATCGCGGCGACCGCGGGCTTCCTGATCCTGAGCCAGGGGATGTCGGCGCTCGACGCGCTCGCGATCGCCCTGGTGATCGCGGCCAGCATGGGTGCGGTCCGGTCGCAGCGGGAGCGGAACGAGCAGAGGGAAGCCGGCTGAGGGGTGGCGGTAGCCCCTCGGGCGGCCTCATAGCCGGTTCGGGGGTTTCCCGTCAGTCCCATCGTCCTTCCGGTTCGGGCCGGTCCCTCAAGAGCGCTCCCTTCGGTCGCGTCGCTACGCGATGTCGCTTCGCTCCACTCTTGACCGACCGACCCGCCCCGGAAAGCCGAAAGACTGCCGGGAAACCCCCAAAAGAACGGTCACGGGGCAGGAGAGGAGGGGCGGGTCCGTCAGCGATGAGGCGACGGGGCCGGGCCTCGGCCCGCCGGGCATCCGGGCCCTCAAATAGTCGCGATTCCGGTCCGGGGACGCGACTGTGCGCACGAGAGGTCGACCAGAGCGGCCTGCGGAGCCCCCGGGCGCACCAGATCGCTACGCGCTCCTGTCGTCTCAGCGTCCGACGACCGCCCGGGGCTGATACCCGCACCAAATGACGACCAGAGCAGCGCGGGAAGCGCATGGGCGCGCCAGATCGCTACGCGCTCCTGTCGTCTCGGCGTCCGACGACCGTCCGTGGCTGATACCCGCACCAGAGGTCGATCAGAGAGCTCTGAGGAGAGGGCAGGCGCGACAGATCGCTACGCGCTGCCCATCTCTCGGCGGCTGACGACCGTCCGGGCTGATAGTCGCAGCTCAGGGGGCGATGGGGAGCTGGCGCTTGTGCTCCGTGAGGCGGTAGCGGTTGACGATCGTGTCGAAGGCGCGCGCGTCCACCGGCTTGCCCTCGAGGAAGTCGTCGATGTCGTCGTACGTGACGCCGAGGGCGTCCTCGTCGGCCTTGCCCGGGTCGAGGGTCTCCAGGTCGGCCGTCGGGGTCTTCCACACCAGTTCGGCGGGAGCGCCCAGGGCGTCGGCGATGGCGCGCACCCGGCGCTTGGTCAGGCCGGTCAGCGGGACCAGGTCCGCCGCGCCGTCACCGAACTTGGTGAAGAACCCGGAGATGGCCTCGGCGGCGTGGTCGGTGCCGACCACGAGACCCGCGTGCGCGCCGGCCACGGCGTACTGGGCGATCATGCGCTGGCGGGCCTTGATGTTGCCGTGCACGAAGTCCTGGTGGTGGGCGTCGCGGAAGGCCACGCCGGCGGCCACCGAGGCGTCGAGCGCCGCGTCGCTGGCGGGCTTGATGTCCACGGTCAGGACGTGGTCGGCCTGGATGAAGGACAGCGCGAGCTGGGCGTCGTGCTCGTCGGCCTGGACGCCGTAGGGCAGCCGCATCGCGTAGAACTGCGCCTCGTGCCCCGCCTCGCGGGCCCGCTCCACGGCGAGCTGGCAGAGCCGGCCCGAGGTGGTCGAGTCGACACCGCCGCTGATGCCCAGGACGAGGGACCGCAGACCCGTGGAGGTCAGCCGCTCGGTGAGGAAGGCCACCCGGCGCTCGATCTCCCGCTCGGCCTCGAAGGTCTCGGCGACCTGGAGTTCCCGGGCGATCTCCTGCTGCAGGGCGATGCCGCTCACGTCTGCTCCTTGTTCCGGTTCACGATGTGCCGTCCACCCTAGCCGGAAGGGTTGCGAGGAACCGGTGCGCGGCCCGCACCCCGCCTCGTCCCGTGCCCAGAGTCCCCACCTCGTCAGCCGCTCCTGGTCGAACGGCTCCGCGAACGTCCGTCACAAGTGCACGAGGAGCGCGTAGCGATCTGCCGCACCCGTCCGCTTCCCACAGCGCTCTGATCAGCATGTGGTGCGGGTATCAGCCACGGACGGTCGTCGGACGCTGAGACGACAGGAGCGCGTAGCGATCTGGCGCGCCCATGCGTTTCCCGCGCTGCTCTGGTCGTCATTTGGTGCGGGTATCAGCCACGGGCGGTCGCCGGACGCTGAGACGACAGGAGCGCGTAGCGATCTGGTGCGCCCGGGGGCTCCGCAGGCCGCTCTGATCAACCTCTCGTGCGCACAGTCGCGTCCCCGGACCGGAATCGCGACTATTTGAGGGCCCGGATGCCCGGCGGGCCGAGGCCCGGCCCCGTCGCCTCATCGCTGACGGACCCGCCCCTCCTCTCCTGCCCCGTGACCGTTCTTTTGGGGGTTTCCCGGCAGTCTTTCGGCTTTCCGGGGCGGGTCGGTCGGTCAAGAGTGGAGCGAAGCGACATCGCGTAGCGACGCGACCGAAGGGAGCGCTCTTGAGGGACCGGCCCGAACCGGAAGGACGATGGGACTGACGGGAAGCCCCCAAGCCTCCCTGACACCGCCCGGCGGAACCCCGCCCCCTCACACCCCCTCAAGGAACCGCGCCACCGCCGCCGCGAAGGCCTCCGGCTCGGCGGTGTACACGAAGTGGTCGGTGTCGAGTTCCGTCACGTCGGTGCCGGGGCGGCGTTCCGTCATGGCCCGGGCCTGGTCGGCCGGGATGACCCCCTTGGTGCCGCGTACCAGCAGGGCCGGGCAGGTGGAGGCCGTCCAGTCGGCCCAGTGGTCGCCGTGGACGTGGTGCTCGGAGTCGTACATCTCCCGGGGGCGGAAGGGCAGTCGCCAGCTGCCGCCGGTGTTCTCCCGGAGCCGGTCGGAGAAGTACGGCGCGGCCGGCCCGAGGCCCGCGATCAGCGCCTCGCGGGTCGGGGCCTCGTAGGGCAGCTCCAGCAGGAAGCCCAGCGGGTTCGAGCCGTCCAGCCCGAGCGCCGCAGGGCCCTCGGCATTGACGAGGGCGCTCACGCGCTCGGGGTGGCGCGCGGCGAACTGGTAGGCGTTGACGGCTCCGAGGGAGTGACCGAGCAGGACGACGCGCTCCAGCCCCAGGTGGTCCAGCAGGGCGCCGACGTCGGAGAGGTAGCCCTCCCGCGTGTAGTCGGCGGCGCTGTCGGACTCGCCCTGGCCGCGCTGGTCCGGGGCGATCACCCGCCACTCGGGGTTGAGGGCGCGGGCGAGGCCGGCGAACGTGGCGCCCTCGGACAGGTGCCCGTGCAGCGCGACCAGCGGGCGGCCGGTGCCGCCGAAGTCGAGGTACGACAACCGGCGGCCGTCGATGGTGAGTTCGGAGCGGGTGGCGGTGGTGGTGTCGTTCGCGGCCATGGTGGTTCGGCCCCCTTCGCGGTTCGTTCTCGCCTTGACGTGAAGAACCATACCCAGGATCCATACGCTTGTTCAATACGTTCGTCTAAAACAGTCGTACGGGAGCGTGCGCGAGCGTATGGAATCGTGCGGAATCCCGGACCCCTCACCCCACCGGCACCTCCAGGTACGACGGCGTCGGCTCCGGGGAGGTGAACGCCAGCGTCGCGCGCGGCAGGTTGGCGTCCCCGTAGAAGGGGTCCCGGGCGGCCGCCACCAGCAGGAGCCGGTGCCCGCGCGGGACGTCGTACGCCGCGGCCTGGAGGTCGATGTCCGCGCCGATCAGGCTGTCCGGCGGGGATTGCAGGTCGCTGAACGGGGCGTGTGTGATCAGCCGGGCCGAGCCGTCCGGGGCCAGGTCCAGGAGGTAAGCGACGAAGGTGGAGCCGGAGTTCGCGGCGCGGTACGTCACGCGCAGGCGGGGGACGCCCCGTACGCGGAGGGTCTCCTCGGCGGGGTCGCCGCACCAGGCGGCGGTGATGGACGCGGCCGCGGTGGCGCCGATCTCGCCGCCCGGGTACGGCTTCGGGCGGCCCGCCATCTCCGCGTACCCGGACCGGACCACCGCGTCGGCCACGGCGGCCGGCGTGTCCACCCCGCACAGCACGCCCGCCGTCCAGCCGTGCTCGGGCTCCCCGGCGAGCCCCCCGACACCGGCGAGCCCCCCGACACCGGTCGGCGCCCTGCCCCCGGCCGGAGCCCCGCTCCCGGCGGACGCCCCGGCCCCCGTGAGGTACAGCCGGCGGACGTTGCCGCCCGGTGCGGGCAGGGCGGCGGTGGGTTCCAGGGTGCGGCTCCACATCACCTCGGACAGCACCTCGGCCTCCCCCTCCACGCCGTTGGCGGCGCCGCACAGGTGGTGGTCGAGCCAGCGGTGCGCGTCCGTCCACACGGGGCTCGGCAGCCCCAGCAGTCCCGCGCTCTCGGGGCCGCAGTGGTCGCCGAGGGACAGGTCGAGCCGCTTGGGGCCGGTGAGTTCACCGAACAGCCTCAGCGTCTGGTTGGCCGGAAAGACCGTCTCGTGCCAGGCGTGCGAGAGGAAGACCGCCACCTGCCTGCGGTTGAACTCCTTGACGTGGACGGACGGCGAGCGCTGCTGCGCCCACCGCAGGGCGCCCTCTGCGCCCCGGTCGGCGAGGACGTCCTCCAGGGTCCGCTCCGTCTCGGGGCTCAGCCGGGCCCGTCCGGCCGACGTGAGCAGGGCCTGTACGGCGGCGGTGCGGCGGGTGGAGTTCTCGTACAGGACCTCGCCGAAGTCGCCCCAGGCGCTGAGCGCCGCCACCGCGTCGACCCGGGGGTCGTGCGCGGCGACGAGCAGGCCGATGCCGGCGCCGTACGAGACGCCGAGGAAGCCGATCCTGGTGACCGGGCCGGCGGCGCGTTCCAGTAGGTGGTCCAGGGCCCGTCTGCCGTCGGCGACGTCCAGTGGCCCGGCGAGGTCGGCCTGGCCGTCGGAGCGGCCGAACCCGCGGACGGTGTAGGCGAGTACGTCGTAGCCGCGCGCCGCGAGGGCGGCGGCCTGGACGGCGTACGTGGTCCAGCCCAGGCCCGTCCACGGCGAGGGCATCACGACCACCGCCCGCGGCGCGGGGCCGGTGTGCCGCCAGAGCGCGGCGTCGAGCAGGTCTCCGCAGGCGCCGGTCACCTTGCCCCGGCTGAAGGCGGCCGCGGCGCGTGCGGCCCGTACTTCCGCGGCGCGCGCGGGCGGCAGGCCCGCGGGGTCGCCGCTCTCCAGGGCGGTGGCGAAGGCGGTGAGGGCGGTGGCGTCGAGCTCGGGATAGAGGGAGTGGAACGCGGCTGGGGCAGCGGGATTCACGGCGGACCGTCCTCGTCGTCGAGTGGCGTGGAGGGGCGCGTGGAGGGAGGGGGTTGCGGGGCCCGGTGCGGCGGCTGCGCGGGCGGGGAGCCTCCAGTATCGGCGCGCGACGGGCGCAGCCAGGGCGCATTCCCGGCGTACGGCCGGAACCGCCCCTGATCGTTCCCGGTGTGCCGTGGCGCGTTTCGGCGGTGTCCTCGGCCGGGCCTTGTGTGATGGCCGGTAAGGATCAAGTCGCCCGCAGGGGAACGGAATTGACGGGCGTGGCGGGAACCGGACGCAGGCCGCAAAAATAATGCAAGCATGCTTGATTGTTTTAGCGGAGGCTGCCAGGCTTCCCCCCACGCCGAGAGGGGAGCACGCCGTGCCCGATCCGTCCGCCGAAGGCCGGTCCGCCACCACCGCCACCGCGTCCACCGCGTCCACCGCCACCGTCCTCGCCGACCTCCTCGCCGACCTCCGCGAGGAGGGGCGGGAACTCGACTCGCTCGTCGGGGAGTCGGCGGCTCAGGCCTGGGCGCGGCCGACGCCCGCGCCCGGGTGGAGCGTGGCCCACCAGATCGCCCACCTGCACTGGACCGACCGGGCCGCGCTGCTCGCCCTCACCGATGCCGAGGGCTTCGCGCGGATGGTGGAGGAGGCGTTGAAGGCCCCCGAGTCGTTCGTCGACGAAGGCGCGGCGGAGGGGGCCGCGCTGCAGCCCGCCGAGCTGCTCGCCCGGTGGCGCGAGGGCCGGGCCGCGCTCGACGCGGCGCTCGCTGCGGCCTCGCCCGACGCCCGGTTCCCCTGGTACGGGCCGCCGATGAAGGCCGCGTCCATGGCGAGCGCCCGGCTCATGGAGACCTGGGCGCACGGCCAGGACGTCGCCGACGCGCTCGGGGTACCGCGCACCCCCACGGCCCGGCTGCGGCACGTCGCGCGGATCGGGGTGCGGGCGCGCGACTACGCGTACGCGGTCCGGGGCCTGCCGGCGCCGGAGGGGGAGTTCCGGGTGGAGCTGACGGCTCCGGACGGGGGCGGGGTGTGGGCGTACGGTCCGGCGGACGCCGCGCAGCGGATCACCGGGCCGGCGCTGGACTTCTGCCTGCTGGTCACCCAGCGCGCCCACCGCGCCGACCTCGCCCTCAGCGCGACGGGCGCCGACGCCGACCGCTGGCTCGACATCGCCCAGGCCTTCGCGGGCCCGGCCGGCCAGGGCCGCGAGCCGCGGGCGAGCGGGCGGTGACGCGCCGGGCGGTGACGCGCCGGGCGGTGACGCGCCGGGCGCTGCGCGTCGGCAACGCGTCCGGCTTCTACGGGGACCGGTCCGACGCGGTGCGCGAGATGCTGACCGGCGGCCCGCTGGACGTGCTGACCGGCGACTACCTCGCCGAGCTCACCATGCTGATCCTCGGCCGGGACCGCCTGAAGAACCCGGACCTCGGCTACGCGAAGACCTTCCTGAAGCAGCTGGAGGAGGGCCTCGGGCTCGCGCACGACCGGGGCGTGCGGATCGTGGCGAACGCCGGCGGGCTGAACCCGGCCGGGCTGGCGGCGGCGGTGCGGGCGCTGGCGGCGAAGGTGGGGGTGCCCGTCTCCGTCGCGCACGTCGAGGGCGACGACCTGATGCCGTACGGGCAGGACGCGCTCACCGCCAACGCCTACCTGGGCGGCGCCGGCATCACCGCCTGCCTGCGGGCCGGCGCGGACGTGGTGGTGACCGGCCGGGTCACGGACGCGGCGCTGGTCAGCGGGGCGGCCGCCTGGTGGTTCGACTGGGGCCCGCAGGAGTACGACCGGCTCGCGGGGGCGGTGGTCGCGGGCCACGTGCTGGAGTGCGGAACGCAGGCCACCGGCGGCAACTACTCCTTCTTCACCGCCCACGACGTCCGGCGGCCCGGCTTCCCGCTCGCGGAGGTCTCCGAGGACGGCTCGGCGGTCATCACCAAGCACCCGGGCACGGGCGGGGCCGTCACCCCGGGTACGGTCACCGCCCAGCTCCTGTACGAGACCCAGGGCGTCCGGTACCTCGGCCCCGACGTCACCGCCCGCCTGGACACGGTCCGCCTGGCCCCGGACGGTGACGACCGGGTCCGGATCAGCGGGGTCCGGGGGGAGCCCCCGCCCACCACCCTGAAGGTCGGCGTCAGCCGCGTCGGCGGCTGGCGCAACGAGGTGGTGTTCGTCCTGACGGGCCTCGACATCGATGCGAAGGCCGCCCTGGTGCGGGCACAACTGGCGGGGGCGCTGCGCGAGGTGGAGTCCGTCCGCTGGACCCTCGCCCGCACGGACCACACCGACGCGGACACGGAGGAGGAGGCGAGCGCCCTGCTGCGGCTGGTGGTCCGCGATCCCTCCCCGGACCGGGTGGGGCGGGCGCTGACCTCGGCCGCGGTCGAGCTGGCCCTCGGCAGCTATCCGGGCTTCCACGTGACGGCCCCGCCGGGACCGGCCCAGCCCTACGGGGTGTTCGCCTCGGCGCTGGTCCCGGCCGGCTCCGTCCCGCACACGGCGGTCCTGGCGGACGGCACCCGCCTGCCGGTCCCGCCCCCGCCGGACCCCGCGCCGTTCCCCACGTCGGACCCCGCGTCGGACCCCGCGCCGTTCCCCGCGTCGGACCCCGCGCCGGACCCCGCGTCGGACCCGTCCCGGCCCCCTGCCCCGGATTCCGTGGCACCGCCACCCCCGGCACCGGCCCCCGACCGCACCGTCCGGGCCCCCCTCGGGGCCGTGGCCGGGGCGCGGAGCGGCGACAAGGGCGGCGACGCCAACGTCGGCGTGTGGGCGGAGGGCGAGGAGGCCTGGCGGTGGCTGCGCCGCACCCTCACCGTGGCGGCCTTCCAGGACCTGCTGCCCGAGACGCGGGCGCTGGCCGTCACCCGCCACGAACTGCCGAACCTGCGCGCCCTGAACTTCACCGTCCCCGGCCTCCTCGGCGACGGCGTCGCCTCCGGGCACCGCTTCGACCCGCAGGCCAAGGCCCTCGGCGAATGGCTGCGCGCCCGCCACCTCGACATCCCGGCCCACCTCCTCCCCGCCACCCCGACACCCGCTCCTGAGGGGACCCGATGACCCGCCTCGGAACCACCGTCGACCCGTACGCCGCCGAGCACGCGAAGGCCCGTACCGCCGCCCTGGAACGGCTCGCGGAGCTCGACGCCGAGCACGCCAAGGCCCTCGCCGGCGGCGGGGAGAAGTACACCGCCCGCCACCGAGACCGCGGCAAGCTGCTGCCGCGCGAGCGGATCGAGCTGCTCCTCGACCCCGATACCCCGTTCCTGGAGCTGTCCCCGCTCGCCGCCTGGGGCAGCGACTACCCGGTCGGCGCCTCGATGGTCACCGGCATCGGCACCGTCGAGGGCGTCGAATGCCTGATCACCGCCAACGACCCCACCGTCCGCGGCGGCGCCAGCAACCCGTGGACGCTGAAGAAGGCGCTGCGGGCCAACGAGATCGCCCTCCAGAACCGGCTCCCGTGCATCAGCCTCGTCGAGTCGGGCGGCGCGGACCTGCCCTCCCAGAAGGAGATCTTCATCCCCGGCGGGGCGATCTTCCGTGACCTGACCCGGCTCTCCGCCGCAGGCATCCCGACCGTCGCCGTCGTCTTCGGCAACTCCACCGCAGGCGGCGCGTACATCCCCGGGATGTCCGACCACACCGTCATGATCAAAGACCGTTCCAAGGTCTTCCTCGGCGGTCCCCCCCTGGTCAAGATGGCCACCGGCGAGGAGAGCGACGACGAGTCCCTCGGCGGCGCCGACATGCACGCCCGCGTGTCCGGCCTCGCCGACCACTACGCCCTCGACGAGTACGACGCCATCCGCCAGGCCCGCCGCATCGTGGCCCGCCTCAACCACCGCAAGCCGTACGCCGATCCGCCCCGGGCCGAGGAGCCGCTGTACGACCCCGAGGAACTTCTCGGGATCGTCCCGCCGGACCTGAAGACCCCCTTCGACCCGCGCGAGGTCATCGCCCGCATCGTCGACGCCTCCGACTTCGACGAGTTCAAGCCCCTCTACGGCACCAGCCTGGTCACCGGCTGGGCCACCCTGCACGGCTACCCGGTCGGCATCCTCGCCAACGCGCAGGGCGTGCTGTTCAGCGCCGAGTCACAGAAGGCCGCCCAGTTCATCCAGCTCGCCAACCAGCGCGACATCCCCCTCCTCTTCCTCCACAACACCACCGGCTACATGGTGGGCAAGGAGTACGAGCAGGGCGGCATCGTCAAACACGGCTCGATGATGATCAACGCGGTGTCCAACTCCCGCGTCCCGCACCTGTCCGTACTCATCGGCGCGAGCTACGGCGCCGGCCACTACGGCATGTGCGGACGCGCCTACGAACCCCGCTTCCTCTTCGCCTGGCCCAGCGCCAAGTCCGCCGTCATGGGCCCCCAGCAGCTCGCCGGGGTGCTGTCGATCGTCTCCCGCCAGTCCGCCGCCGCCCGGGGACTGCCGTACGACGAGGAACAGGACGCCGGGATGCGCGCCTTCGTCGAGGCCCAGATCGAGTCCGAGTCCCTGCCCCTCTTCCTCTCCGGGCGGCTGTACGACGACGGCGTCATCGACCCCCGCGACACCCGTACCGTCCTCGGCCTGTGCCTGTCGGCCGTCCACAATGCCCCCGTCGAGGGCGCCCGCGGCGGCTTCGGCGTCTTCCGGATGTGAGCCCCCAGATGACCGCACCGATCACCTCCCTCCTCGTCGCCAACCGGGGCGAGATCGCCGTCCGGATCTTCCGTACGGCCCGCGACCTGGGCCTGTCCACGGTCGCCGTCCACTCCGACCCCGACGCCGACGCCCTGCACGTCCGCCAGGCCGACGCGGCCGTCCGGCTGCCCGGAGCCGCCCCCGCCGACACCTACCTGCGCGGCGACCTGCTGATCGCGGCGGCGCGCACCGCGGGTGCGGACGCCGTGCACCCCGGGTACGGCTTCCTCTCCGAGAACGCCGGCTTCGCCCGGCAGGTCCTGGCCGCCGGCCTGGCCTGGGTCGGCCCGCCGCCCGAGGCCATCGAGGCCATGGCCTCCAAGACCCGGGCCAAGGACCTCGTGCGCGCCGCCGGCGTCCCCCTCCTCGACCCCGTCGACCCGGCCACCGCCACGGCCGCCGACCTGCCGCTCCTGCTCAAGGCCGCGGCGGGCGGCGGCGGCCGCGGCATGCGCGTCGTACGGCACCTCGACTCCCTCAAGGAATCCCTGGAAGCCGCCCGCGCCGAGGCCCTCTCGGCCTTCGGGGACGACGAGGTCTTCGCCGAGCCGTACGTGGAGCGCGGCCGGCACGTCGAGGTGCAGGTCCTGGCCGACGCCCACGGCACCGTCTGGGCGCTCGGCACCCGCGACTGCTCCCTCCAGCGCCGCCACCAGAAGGTCATCGAGGAGGCCCCCGCCCCCGGCCTGCCGGAATCCCTGCGTGAGAGTCTCCACGCCGCCGCCGTCGCCGCCGCCCGCGCGGTCTCCTACCGCGGCGCGGGCACCGTCGAGTTCCTCGTCGGCGCCGACGGCCGCCCGTACTTCCTGGAGATGAACACCCGCCTCCAGGTGGAACACCCCGTCACCGAAGCGGTCTTCGGCCTCGACCTGGTCGCCCTCCAACTGCGCATCGCCGAGGGCCGGCCCCTGCCCCTCACCCCGCCCCGGCCCTCCGGCCACGCCGTCGAGGCCCGCCTCTACGCGGAGGACCCGGCCCAGGACTGGCGCCCGCAGACCGGGGTGCTGCACACCCTCGACCTCCCCGGCCACGTCCGCGTCGACACCGGCTTCACCGCCGGGGACACGGTCGGCGTCCACTACGACCCCATGCTCGCCAAGGTCGTCGCCCACGCCCCGACCCGCGCCGAGGCGGTCCGGACCCTCGCGGACGCCCTGTCCCGGGCCCGGATCCACGGGCTCACCACCAACCGCGACCTCCTCGTACGCTCCCTGCGCCACCCGGACTTCGCCGCCGCCCGGCTCGACACCGGCTTCTACGAACGCCACCTCGACACCCTTGCCGCAGCCGCCCCGGACCCCGCACTCGCCTGCCTGGCCGCGGCCCTCGCCGAAGCGGCCCCGGCCCCCGACGCCCCCCTCGCCGCCCGCCTCGGCGGCTGGCGCAACCTCCGCTCCCAGCCCCGGACCCGCCGCTACACCGTCGCCGGCACCGAGCACGAGGCCCGCTACGCCCCGGTGGAGCACCCGGACGTCCGCGTCCTGGCCGCCACCCGCGAGGCCGTCACCCTCGAAGTCGGCGGCGTCCGGCGGATGTTCCACGTGAAACACAAATCGAACACCGTCTACGTGGACTCCGTGCTCGGCTCCCACACCCTCGTCCCCGTCCCCCGGTTCCCCGATCCCCAGGACCGCACCGAACCGGGGTCCCTGCTCGCCCCCATGCCCGGCACCGTCGTCCGCATCGCCGAGGGCCTCGCCCCCGGCGCCACCGTCACCGCCGGGCAGCCCCTGCTGTGGCTGGAGGCCATGAAGATGGAGCACCGCATCCTCGCCCCCGCCTCCGGCACGCTCACCGCACTCCACGCCGTCACCGGCCACCAGGTCGAGTTCGGTGCCCTGCTCGCCGTAGTCCAGGAGGACCAGCAGTGATCGAGACCGAAGAGCACCAGGCCCTGCGCGCCGCCGTATCCGCCCTCGGGCAGCGCTACGGCCGCGACTACCTCGCCCGCGTCGCCCGTGAGGGCCGCCACCCCGACGAGCTGTGGGCCGACGCCGCCAAGCTCGGCTACCTCGGCGTCAACCTCCCCGAGGAGTACGGCGGCGGGGGCAGCGGCATCGCCGAACTCTCCATCGTCCTCGAAGAGCTGGGTGCCGCGGGCTGCCCCCTCCTCATGATGGTGGTCTCGCCCGCCATCTGCGGCACGGTCATCGCCCGCTTCGGCACCGACGATCAGAAGAACGCCTGGCTCCCCGGCCTCGCCGACGGCAGCCGCACCATGGCCTTCGGGATCACCGAACCCGACGCCGGATCCAACTCCCACCGCATCACCACCACCGCCCGGCGCGACGGCGACGACTGGATCCTCACCGGCCGCAAGGTCTTCATCTCCGGCGTGGACATCGCCGACGCCACCCTCATCGTCGGCCGCACGGAAGACGCCCGCACGGGCCGCCTCAAGCCGTGCCTGTTCATCGTCCCGAGGGACGCGCCGGGCTTCTCCCGGTCGGTCATCGACATGGAACTCCAGGCGGCGGAGAAGCAGTTCGAGCTGGTCCTCGACGACGTGCGCCTGCCCTCCTCCGCCCTGGTCGGCGACGAGGACGCGGGCCTCCTCCAGCTCTTCGCCGGCCTCAACCCGGAGCGCATCATGACGGCGGCCTTCGCCATCGGCATGGGCCGCTACGCCCTCGGCCGTGCGGTGGAGTACGCGAAGACCCGCCAGGTCTGGAAGGAGCCGATCGGCGCCCACCAGGCCATCGCCCACCCCCTGGCGGCGGCGCACATCGACCTGGAACTCGCCCGCCTGATGATGCGGAAGGCCGCCGCACTCTACGACGCGGGCGACGACGCGGGGGCCGGTGAGGCGGCGAACATGGCGAAGTACGCGGCGGGGGAGGCGTGCGTCCGGGCGGTGGACCAGGCGGTGCACACCCTGGGGGGCAACGGGCTCACCCGCGAGTACGGGCTCGCCTCCCTGATCACGGCGGCCCGCGTCTCGCGCATCGCCCCGGTCAGCCGGGAGATGATCCTCAACTTCGTCTCCCACCAGACCCTGGGCCTCCCCAAGTCGTACTGATCGAGCCTCCAGCCCCGGGTTCCCGTGGCCGGGGCCGGTGGGCGCGTGTGGGCCGCTGCGCGGGCAAGGTCCCCTACCCGCCCTTCGCCCGTTCCCCGGGCTCCGCCCGGACCCGCGCCTCAAACTCCCCCAGCTACCGCTGGGAGGTGCCCCCAGGCGGGGCTGAATTCCCCCGGCTGGGGGCGGGGAGTGCAGGCCGGGGCTGGCTCTGCCCAGCCGGGAAGGTACTGGCCGGGGGCGGGGACGGGGTGGGGTGTCGTCCGGGACTAAAACGAGATGAATTCGGCGCGCGGTACCCCGTACGAATGCAATCCGGATCAGGCGCCGAACATCGAAGCCCGTCCCGGACGACACCCCACCCCGCCCCCGCCCCCGGCCCCGCAGCCACCCCACCCCCGCCCGACAGGGCGGGGGGTACCACCCACCGGCCCCCGCCCGGCCAGGGCAACGGCTCCACCCGCACCCGCCCGGCCAGGGCAACGGCTCCACCCGCACCCGCCCGGCCAGGGCAACGGCGCCGACCCCACCCCGCCCGGCCAGGGCAACGGCGCCGACCCCACCCCGCCCGGCAGGGCAGGGGGACCACCCACCCCGCACCCGCCCGGCCAGGGCCAGGGCAAAGGCCCCACCCGCACCCGCCCGGCCAGGGCAACGGCAAGGGCTCAGCCACCACGTACCCTGCCCCCGAGGGGGGCCGGCCGGGCCCACCCGCTCACCCCCTCCGGAGGAGACATGGCCCCACTCGTGCACGCCGCCCGGGCGGCGACCGGCATCACCACCCTCACCCTCGACTCCCCGGCCAACCGCAACGCGCTCTCCGCCCGGCTGGTCGCCGAGCTCCGCGGGGCCCTCGCCGAGGCGGCCGCCGACCCCGACACCCGGGCCGTGCTGCTCACCCACACCGGCAACACCTTCTGCGCGGGCGCCGACCTCAAGTCCCCCTGCGACCCCGCCGACTTCCTCGCCCTGCTCCGCGAGGTCACCGCACTGCCCAAGCCGGTCGTTGCCCGCGTCACCGGCCACGTCCGCGCCGGCGGCCTCGGCCTGCTCGGAGCGTGCGACATCGCCGCCGCCGGGCCGCAGTCCTCGTACGCCTTCACCGAGACCCACCTCGGCCTCGCCCCCGCCGTCATCTCCATGACCGTGCTGCCGCGCCTCGACCCCCGCGCCGCCTCCCGCTACCTCCTGACCGCCGAACCCTTCGACGCCGCCGAGGCCGCCCGCATAGGGCTCCTCACCCTCCACACCACCGACGACGTCGACACCGCCCTGGCCCCCGTCCTCGACGGACTCCGCAGGGCGTCCCCGCAGGCCCTCGCCGAGACGAAGGCGATGGTCGCCGCCGGCGTGCGCGAGGCCCTGGACCGGGACGGCGCCCGCCTGTCGGAACTCTCCGGGCGCCTCTTCGCCTCCGCCGAGGCCCGCGAGGGCATCACCGCCCGTTTCGAGCGCCGGGACCCGTCATGGGTACGGTGACCGGCGCCGTCCCCAAGCAGGCCCGCAGCCGCGTCACCCGGCGCCACCTGCTGGAGGCGGCCGTGTCCTGCCTCGCCGAACACGGCTGGGCGGGCTCCACCGTCGCCGTCGTCGCCGAACGCGCCGGCGTCTCGCGCGGTGCGGCCCAGCACCACTTCCCGACCCGCGAGGCCCTCTTCACCGCCGCGGTCGAGTACGTCTCCGAGGAACGCTCCACCGCCCTGCGCGAGCTCTTCCAGACCACTCCCGCCCCGCGCCCGCGCCCGGCGGTCGTCGAGGCCCTGGTCGACCTGTACACCGGCGCCCTGTTCCGCGCCGCGCTCCAGCTGTGGGTGGCCGCCTCCAACGAGGAGCAGCTGCGCCCGCAGGTCATCGAACTGGAGGCCCGGGTCGGCCGCGAGACCCACCGGATCGCCGTCGAGCTGCTGGGCGCGGACGAGTCGCAGCCCGGCGTACGGGAGACCGTGCAGGGCCTGCTGGACATGGCACGGGGCCTGGGCCTGGCCAACGTCCTGACCGACGACACGGCCCGCCGGGCCCGCGTGGTCGCCCAGTGGTCGAAGCTCATCGACGCGGCCCTCGGCTGACCGCAACACCACCCGGCCCCCCGGATGCGCGAGGGCGCCGCACCCCGTACGGGATGCGGCGCCCGGAGGGGGACGACGGCCGGAGCCTCAGGCGGTGGCGGTGATGTCCGCGAAGCCCCCGATGTCACGGGGGTCCCGCCGGCCCGGGCCCACGTACCGCGCCGACGGCCGCACCAGGCGGCCCGTGCGCTTCTGCTCCAGGATGTGCGCCGACCAGCCGGCGGTGCGGGCGCAGCTGAACATGGAGGTGAACATGTGCGCCGGGACCTCCGCGAAGTCCAGCATGATCGCGGCCCAGAACTCCACGTTGGTGGCGAGCACCCGGTCGGGGCGGCGTGCGTGCAGCTCCTCCAGCGCGGCCTTCTCCAGGGCGGCGGCGACCTCGTAGCGCGGGGCGTCCAGCTCCTTGGCGGTGCGCCGCAGCACGCGGGCGCGGGGGTCCTCGGCGCGGTACACGCGGTGGCCGAAGCCCATCAGCCGCTCGCCCTTGTCGAGCGCCTTCTTCACGTAGGCCACGGCGTCGCCGGTGCGCTCGATCTCCTCGATCATGCCGAGGACGCGTGAGGGCGCGCCGCCGTGCAGCGGCCCGGACATGGCGCCGACCGCACCGGACAGGGCGGCCGCGACATCGGCACCGGTCGAGGCGATGACGCGCGCCGTGAAGGTGGAGGCGTTCATGCCGTGCTCGGCGGCGGAGGTCCAGTACGCGTCGACGGCCTTGACGTGCTTGGGGTCGGGCTCGCCCCGCCAGCGGATCATGAACCGCTCGACGACGGACTCGGCCTTGTCGATCTCGCGCTGCGGCACCATGGGCAGGCCCTGGCCGCGGGCGGACTGGGCGACGTACGACAGCGCCATGACGGCGGCCCGGGCGAGGTCGTCGCGGGCGGTCTGCTCGTCGATGTCGAGGAGCGGTTTCAGACCCCACACGGGGGCGAGCATGGCGAGCGCGGACTGCACGTCGACGCGGATGTCGCCGGAGTGCACCGGGATGGGGAAGGGTTCCGCGGCGGGCAGGCCGGGGTTGAACGCACCGTCGACCAGCAGGCCCCAGACGTTCCCGAAGGAGACGTGGCCGACCAGGTCTTCGATGTCCACCCCCCGGTAGCGGAGCGATCCGCCTTCCTTGTCAGGCTCGGCGATCTCCGTCTCGAACGCGACGACCCCTTCGAGTCCGGGTACGAAATCGGACATCAGGCGGCTCCTCAGGTAGTGCGAACACGCGCGGTTCCCGGCGTGATTCGCGGTCCGACGCGGTCATCCCCGTTGATGCCCGGCTCGGCCGAAGGTCATCCGTGCGGGGACCCTCGGACCGGCCCCAAGATTTTGTCCGTTCCGGTGGGCCTGCGGAAGCGTGACATACGGCACACCGGCACCCGGCGTACTGCGGCAGGATGACCGTGTGACCGATCAGGACATTGACCCCGCCGTCATGCGCGAGCAGTACCGCTCCGAGATCATCGAGGAGGCGGGCCTCGCCGGCGACCCGATGGCGCAGTTCGCCATGTGGTTCCAGCAGGCGGCGGACTCGCACCTCTTCGAGCCCAACGCGATGGTCGTCTCGACCGCCACCGCCGAGGGCCGGCCGAGCTCGCGCACCGTGCTGCTGAAGCAGTTCGACTCGCGGGGCTTCGTCTTCTTCACCAACTACGGCTCCCGCAAGGTGCGGGAGATCGACGAGAACCCGTACGTCTCGCTGCTCTTCCCCTGGCACCCGATCGCCCGGCAGGTCATCGTGACGGGCCGGGCCGAGCGGGTCGGCCGGGAAGAGACGGCCGCCTACTTCCGGTCACGTCCGCACGGCTCGCAGCTGGGCGCGTGGGCGAGCGCGCAGTCCACGGTGATCGGCTCGCGCGCGGAGCTGGACCGCCGTTACGCGGAGCTGGCGGCGCGGTATCCGGAGGGGGAGCAGGTGCCGGTGCCGCCGGAGTGGGGCGGGCTGCGGGTGCTGCCCGACGCGCTGGAGTTCTGGCAGGGGCACGAGAACCGGCTGCACGACCGGCTGCGGTACGTCCTGGACGGGGACAAGTGGCGCATCGAGCGCCTGTGCCCGTAGCGCGAACGCGAACGCAGACGACCCGCGGTCTCGGGTTCCTCTCCTGCAGTGAGAGGAGCCGGCCGGACGTGCCGGCGAGACCGCGGGTCGGGTGACTGCTTGGGATTGGCGCCGGGCGGCTTCCGCCGGGCACCGCACTGGGTGCGCTGCTGACGACGGGCCCTAGCCCGCAGCCACCTCACGCGTCCGGTTTCCGTACATTTCGGGAACCACCTCCCTTCTCGTGTACGGCAGAGCCTAGATCGGCGTCCCGGAGCCCTCAAGCGATTTAAGGCACGGATTTCCGGGCGGACATTCCGGGAGGATTCCGGGAAGCGGATGTGGCATGGGTCACGTTCCAGTTCAATGATCTGACGTGCCGCACACGCGAACACCTGCAGGGGGTGCCAGGTGAGTGCTTCCGGGCGTAGTGACACCGCCGACGATCTGCTCGCAGCGCTGCTCGACGGGATGGACGCCGCCCTGTGCGCGTTCGACTCCGACGGCGTGATCACCCACTGGAACCGCGAGGCCGAGCGGATCCTCGGCTGGAGCGCCGCCGAGGCGGTGGGGCGGCGCGGGTTCGCGGGGTGGGCGGCGCGCGCCGCCGACGCGGGTGACGTGCGGGACCGGCTGATGTCCGCGCAGGACGCGCCGGGCCGGCAGGTCCACGAGTTCGCCCTGCTGACCAAGGACGGCGGGCGGATCCTCGTACGGACCCAGTCCGCCGGGGTGCCCGGCGCCGACGGGAAGCCGGCCGGCGTCTACTGCGCCTTCAGCGAGGTCCACGCCCAGATCGACCTGGAACGGTCCATCGCCCTCAGCGAGGCGCTGATGGACGACGCCTCCTGGGGGGTCGTCCTCGTCGACGTGGACCTGCGCCCGGCGGTGGTCAACGCGCACGCCGCCCGCGCCTTCGGAACCGGGCGCAGCGCGCTGCTCGGGCGGCCGCTCGGGGACCTGCTGGAGCAGGGCGTCGAGGAGCTGGAGGGCGCGCTCCAGCACGTGCTGGCCGAGGGGGCGCCGCCGTCGCCGCTGGAGCTGTGGGTCTCGGTGCGGACGCCGGAGGGGGTGCGGCGGCGCTGCTGGCGGTGCGGGTTCCTGCGGCTGGGGTCGCCGCTCGCGGAGGAGCCGGTGCCGCTGGGGGTGGGCTGGCTGTTCCAGGACGTCACCGAGGCCCGGCAGGCCGAGCTGGACACCGGGCAGCTGCGGTTCCGGGCCAGCCAGCTGTACCGGGCGGGGCGGGCGGCCGCCGAGTGCGAGGACCCGGCGGAGGCGGCCGCCGTCCGGCTGGACTTCGCACTGGCCGGGTTCGCGGACCACGCGCTGCTCGACGTACTGGAACCGGCGGCGGGCCGGCGTCTGGTCCGCTCGGCGGTGTCCCCGTCGGGGCTGGCGCTGCTGCTCCCGGGGCCGGGTGCGGTCCCGGTCCGGTACGAGGCCGCGCACCCGGCGCTCCAGGCCCTGGACCGGATCGGCCCGGTCCGGGCCAGCGCCCCGGCCGGGGAGGCGGCCGACGGGTGGGCCCGAGCCCGCCAGTGGCCCCCGGGCGCCACACACGCCCTGTGCGCGGTCCTCCGCAGTCGCGGCCGCACCCTGGGCGCGCTGACCTTCCTGCGGGGCCCGTCGCGCCCCGCGTTCGAACGCGCGGACGCCCTGTACGCGGAGGAGGTGGCGGCCCGTGTGGCGGCGGACCTGGACCTGGCCCGCCGTCCCGCTTGACTCCCGGCCCGGCCGGGCCGGAGGTCCGGTCCAGTGCCGGGAGAAGGTCCGGTCTAGTGCCGGAAGAAGATCCGGTCCCCGTACTCCTGCATGACCCGCCCGTTCCACTCGTGCCCGCCGTCCACGTTCCCGGACCGCAGCAGCGGCGGCTCGACCCCACGCGCCACCAGTTCCCCGGCGGCGGACGCCATCACCGCCTGCATGATCGCGCTGGTCACCACCGTCGACGCGGGAGCGAACGGCGCGTCGATGCCGTCCAGCGACAGCTCGGCGTCGCCGACCGAGATCTTGCTGTCGAGCACGATGTCGCAGTGGTCCTTCAGGAAGGTGCCCGAGACGTGCCGGGACCTCGTCTCCGTCGCGTACGCCACCGACGTCACGCCGATCACCTTCAGGCCGATCGCGCGCGCGTTCATCGCCATCTCGACGGGCAGGGCGTTGCGCCCGGACAGCGAGATGACGACCAGGACGTCCCCCGCCGAGGCGGGGCTGCTGTCCAGGACCGCTCCGGCGAGCCCCTCGACCCGTTCGAGTGCGCTGCCCAGCGTCGCCGGCATGACGTCGACGCCGGCCGTGCCCGGGACGGCGAGGAAGTTCATCAGCGCGAGCCCGCCGGCCCGGTAGACCACGTCCTGCGCGGGCAGCGAGGAGTGTCCGGCGCCGAAGGCGAAGAGCCGGTTCCCGGAGGCGACGGCCTCGGCGATCACGGTCCCGGCCTCGGTGATCCGTGAGCCCTCCTCGTCGCGCACCCGCTCCAGCAGGCCGATGGCGGCGTCGAAGAACTGCCCGGCCAGCTTGCTCTCGCTCATACGCCGTAGGCCCTTCCAGGTGTGGGGTGTCGGGTGTGCGGCGGCTGTGCCGCCGTTGTCCGCCGCTCACCGTGCGGTCTGGACCAAGGGCGTGTCAATACGGCCGTCAATCCGGGCGTGGACCCGCTCCGGCCGGATGTCCCGTACATGCCTTGACGCTCGACGCGGGACGGTTGTCGGCCCGATGCGTCAGAATTGGGGACAGGGCCAGCGCACGCAATCCGAGGGGCACGAATGTCCGGACTGATCGACACCACGGAGATGTATCTCCGCACCATCCTGGAGCTGGAAGAGGAAGGTGTGGTCCCCATGCGCGCCCGGATCGCCGAGCGGCTGGACCAGAGCGGCCCGACGGTGAGCCAGACCGTGGCCCGCATGGAGCGTGACGGGCTGGTCGCGGTGGCCAGCGACCGGCACCTGGAGCTGACGGACGAGGGGCGCAAGCTCGCGACGCGCGTGATGCGCAAGCACCGCCTCGCGGAGTGCCTGCTCGTCGACGTCATCGGCCTGGAGTGGGAGCAGGTGCATGCGGAGGCCTGCCGCTGGGAGCACGTGATGAGCGAGGCGGTGGAGCGGCGCGTGCTGGAGCTGCTGCGCCACCCGACGGAGTCCCCGTACGGGAACCCGATCCCGGGCCTGGAGGAGCTGGGGGAGAAGGCCGAGGCGGACCCGTTCCTGGAGGACGGCATGCTCAGCCTGTCCGACCTGGACCCGGGTACCGAGGGCAAGACGGTGGTGGTCCGCCGGATCGGGGAGCCGATCCAGACCGACGCCCAGCTGATGTACACGCTGCGCCGGGCGGGCGTGCAGCCCGGGTCGGTCGTGAGCGTGACGGAGTCGCCGGGCGGGGTGCTGGTCGGCAGTGGCGGCGAGGCGGCGGAGCTGGACGCGGACATCGCTTCGCACGTGTTCGTCGCCAAGCGCTGAAGCGGTCGGGCTGACGCCCCGAGGGTGTTGACGGCCGGCGGCCGGGTGCCGCCGGCCGGCCGGAAGCAAGGCGGTCCCGGCGCCTTTCGGCGCCGGGACCGATCCTCCCCTTGCTGACCTGGAGCCCCGAGCTCTCAAGGTCATCCCCTTCGGACCGTCTTCCCCGAGCGGCCCGCCTCCCTGTTGAAAGGATCTCCATCGGCAGCGGCGGCCAATCCTTGAGCAAGGTCACTCGAAAGAGCGGTGTTGTCGGCGAGACGCCCGTTTTCGAATGCGGGTTCGATAGTCTGGCCGGGAGCGAAGGGGGTGCATCTCCGGTGGTACAGCGCATCGATGTGACAGGTGCCGACGGCGTACGCCTGGCCGCCTGGGAGTTCCGGGACCCGCCCGCGGAGCCCCGGAAACCGGCGGTCCTGTTACTCCACGGCCTGATGGGCCGCGCCCTCCACTGGGCGGGCACCGCGCGCTGGCTGGGCGAGGACCGCCGCGTCATCGCCCTCGACCAGCGCGGCCACGGACACAGCGGCCACCCCGTGCCCGGCCCCGACCGGCTCGCGCGCCTGGGCCGCGAGGCATTCGTCGCCGACGCCGAGGCCGTCATCGAACAGCTCGGGATCGGCCCCGTGATCCTCATCGGCCACTCCATGGGCGCCCTCACCGGCTGGCAGCTCGCCGCCCGGCGCCCCGACCTGGTCCAGGCCCTGGTCATCTGCGACATGCGGGCCTCCGCGCTCGGCGAGGCCTCGCAGCAGGACTGGCAGGATTGGTTCCGCCGCTGGCCGCTGCCCTTCCCCACGCAGGACGCCGCCCGCCGCTGGTTCGGCGAGGACGACCCCCGGGTGGAGCGCCCCGACCCCGGCCGCGGGGCCTTCTTCGCCGAGGTGATGCACGAGGCGCCGGACGGCTGGCGCCCGCTCTTCTCCCGCAGCCAGATGCTGACCGTCCGCGAGACCTGGGTGCACGACGCGCACTGGGAGGAGCTGGCCCAGGTCCGCTGCCCCACCCTCGTCGTACGCGGCCTGGACGGCGAGCTGGGCCGCGCGGAGGCCCAGGAGATGGTCCGCGTCCTCCCGGCCGGCCAGTACGCCGAGATCCCGGACGCAGGCCACTACGTCCACTACGACCAGCCGGCCGCCCTGCGCGCCGCTCTGGAGCCCTTCCTGGAGGGGGTGGCCGTGTCGTAGCGGACCCCCGGCCGCGGGATCAGTCGTTGACGGTGCCGGCGGTGTCGGCGGTGTCGACGGTGAGGACGATCTTGCCGCGGGTCCGGCGGCTGTCGCTCAGCTCGTGCGCCTTGCCGGCCAGCTCCAGCGGCAGCACCGTGTCGACCTCGGACCGCAGCCGGCCGGCCTCCACCAGCGCGGCGATCTCCCGCATCCCCGCCTGGTCGGCCTCCACGGCCATGAACACGGCGCGCACCCCCAGCGGGTGCGCCGCCTCCGCGAGCCGGGCCTCGGCCGGAGAGGCCAGGGACACCACGATCCCGCCGGGGCGCAGGACGCGCAGCGAGCGCGGCCCGTACTCCCCGCCGACGGCGTCGACCACGACGTCGACGGGCTCGACGGCCGTCTCGAAGTCGACGGCGGTGTAGTCGACGACCTCGTCCGCGCCCAGGCCGCGCAGGAACGCGTGGTTGGCCGCGCGGGCGGTGCCGATCACGTACGCGCCGCGCGCCTTCGCGATCTGCACGGCGAGGTGGCCGACCCCGCCCGCCGCGGCGTGGACGAGCACCCGCTGCCCGGGGCGCACGTCGGCGGTGTCCACCAGCGCCTGCCACGCGGTGAGCGCGGCCAGCGGCAGCGCGGCGGCCTGTACGTGGCTCAGCGCGGCGGGCTTGCGGACCAGGTGCCGGGCGGGGGAGGTGACGTACTCCGCGTACGTGCCCGCCGGGACCGGGTGGCGCGGCATGCCGAACACCTCGTCGCCCGGGGCGAGGGTGGTGACCCCGATGCCGACCGCCTCGACGACCCCGGACACGTCCCAGCCGAGCCGGATCGGCTCCCCGGCCAGCCCGCCGGTGGCGCGGTGCCACGAGTCCGTCGGGTTCACCCCGGCCGCGTGGACCCGGACGAGGACCTCGGCCGGCCCGGGCTCCGGCCGCTCCACCTCGACGACCTCAAGCACCTCGGGTCCGCCGAAACCGTCCTGAGCCACTGCGCGCATGCCGTCATCCCCGTTCTCCGCGGGGCCCGTTCGGCCCCGTCCCGAGATCAAGGTTTCCGCACCGCACCCACTCGAACGAGTGGCAAGACTGCCACCATCTGAAAGAATCTTGCCATGCCCGCTCCTTCCGCACACCGAGTCGTAGTCCTGGCCCTGGAGGGCGTCTACCCCTTCGAACTGACGATCCCGGTACGCATCTTCGGCACCGCCGAAGGCCCGGACGGCGCACCGCTCTACGAGGTCGTCACCTGCAGCCTGGACGGCGCCCCGGTGACCACGAGCGCCGACTTCACCATCACCGTCGCCCACGGCAGCGAAGCCCTGAGCACCGCCGACACCCTGGTCATCCCCCCGTTCACCTGCGGCGTCGACGGCTCCCGCGAGTGGCTGCCCGCCGAACTGGCCGCAGCCCTCGCCCTCCTCCCGCCCCACGCCCGCATCGTCTCGATCTGCACGGCCTCGTACGTACTCGCCGCCGCGGGCCTGCTCGACGGCCGGCGCGCCACCACCCACTGGAACGAGGCGAGGAACTTCCAGGAGGCCTTCCCGCAGGTCAAGGTCGACGAGAACGTCCTCTTCGTCGACGACGGCCAGGTCCTCACCGCAGCCGGCGTCGCCGCCGGGGTCGACCTGTGCCTGCACCTCCTGCGCCGCGACCACGGCAGCGAGGTCGCCAACCGGGTGGCCAGGCTGTGCGTGGTCCCGCCGTGGCGGGAGGGTGGCCAGGCCCAGTACATCGAACGCCCCATGCCGGAACCGGAAGCCGCGACCACGGCAGGGACCCGCGCGTGGGCCCTGCGGCACCTGGACGAGCCGTTGTCCCTGGCGCAGTTGGCGGAGCACGCCCGCATGAGCGTGCGCACGTTCTGCCGACGCTTCGCCGAGGAGGTCGGCATGCCCCCGGGCCAGTGGCTGGCCCAGCGCCGCGTCGACCACGCCCGCCGCCTCCTGGAAACCACCGCCCTCCCGGTGGACCAGATCGCCGCCGAATCGGGCTTCGGCACCTCGGCGTCCCTCCGCCAACACCTGTCGGCCACCCTGGGCACGTCCCCGACGGCCTACCGCCGCGCCTTCAGGGCCACGACGCCCTGAAAGCCCCGACCACCCAGGCCGTTACCGGGAGCGGCCATGAACCGTCTCCTCCACCCCGACCGCACGCTCGACGAACTCGCCCCGCCCGGCTGGGGGTCGAGCCCGCCCAGCGGTGGCACCGGCGCTTCCGCATCTCGTGGAGCGGCCCTTCACTCGCACCGTAGGCGTACCGGTCGGAGTGCGACAGGTGCGCTCACGCGGGGTAGCGGCAGCATGGCCGAAGGGGGCGGCGGGTCTCGGCCCGTCGCCCCCTTCGGCCATGCACTCGGGGTGGGTCAGCCCTTGCTGACCGCCGTCAGGATCTCCGGGAGCTTGCGGGAGACCGCCGGGGCCGCCAGGCGGAGGCCCGCCCAGGTGGCCAGGCAGCCCCAGGCGATGCCGATCGGGAGGGCGAGCAGGGCCAGGGTGCCGGGGTCGTCCGACAGGCTGATGTAGATGGTCAGGGCGATCACCGGCGAGCAGATCACCGCCGACGAGACCATGCCGCCGACGATGCCCAGCCAGGCCAGGCCCGCCTGGCCCGGGGCGACGTTCTTGAACGCGCCCTCCGTCGGGATGGAGTACGCGAAGTGCGCCGAGGCCAGCGCGCCCGTGCACAGCATCGAGCCCAGCAGGGCCAGCGCCAGGCCCAGGGCGGCCGGGAAGCCCGGCCAGTCGCCCACCAGGGCGGCGGTGGCCACCGTGACCAGGACCGTGTACGGGACGGTGACCAGCGCCAGCGCGGCGGCGCGGGCCCGCAGTTCGGCGTACGCGTCGCGCGGGGAGGCGATGGTCTGGGCGACCATCCAGAAGGCGGAGGTGTCCTGCCCGAACTGGTTGTACATCTGTACGCCGAGCATCCCCGCGCCGAAGCAGGCCAGGTAGACCGAGCCGGTGCCCTGGAGGGCGTTGAAGACGGGGACGATCGCGCCGACCGCCAGCGAGGACACCCAGGCCGACTTCGTCTTCGGGTCGCGCACGGCGTACCGCAGCGTGCGCTGCATGACCGCGCCGGTGCGCCCGCCGGGCAGCAGGGACCAGAAGCCGCCTGCGCCGCCCCGGTCCTTCTCGGGCTTCGCGGCCGCGAGGGTCGAACCGTCCGGGGTGACCATCAGGCTGGTCAGGCTGCGCTCCCAGAACCACAGGAGGGCCGCCAGGGCCGCCAGGGTCAGGGCCAGCTGGGCGGCGGCCACGCCGTACGCGCCGTCGCTGACGGAGTCCACCATGCCGACGGCCGTCGCCGGCGGCAGCCAGCGCACGATCTCCTCGACCGGCTCCAGCGCGGTCAGGCCGCCCTGCTTGAACAGGCTCTGGCCGGCGAAGTTGACGAACTGGGCGCCGATCGCGATCAGCAGGCCGCTCAGCACCGCGAGGTCGCGTCCCTTGCGGCTGGACAGCAGCCGTACGTTCGCGGTGGCCACGGCGCGGGCGAGGGCCACGCAGCCCAGGAGGAGCAGCGGGGCGCCGAGTACGGCCGCGGCGATGCCCGCCGGGCCGTGCGCCACCGCGGCGACCGAGCCGGCGGCGATGCACAGGGTGAACAGCGGGCCCAGGCCGATGAGCGAGGAGGCCAGCAGGGCCCGTACGAGCGGACGCGGGCGCAGCGGCAGCATCACCAGCCGGCTCGGGTCCAGGGTCTCGTCCCCGGTCGGGAAGAAGAGCGGCATCACGGTCCAGCTGAGCGCGAGGATCGCGGCCAGCAGGACGACGACGGTGCCGGCGTGGACGTGGCCGTGCAGCATGGCCAGGCACAGGGTGACGAACAGCGAGAACAGCAGCGAGATCACCAGGCTGGCGATCCAGACGGCCTTGCGCTTCGACGACCCCTTGAGGCCGTTGCGTATCAGGGAGAGCTTCAGGCGGACGAACAGCGAGGTGACGGAGGCCGAGGAGGCCGAGGAGGCAGTGGAGGCCGTGGAGTGGGCCGTGGCGGTGCCGCTCATCGTGCGCCGCCGAGCCAGTCGAGGGAGTCGCCGGCGGCGTGGTCGCGGGCGCCGACGAGTTCGAGGAAGGCGGCCTGGAGGGAGGGCGCGGAGCCCCGTACGTCGGCCAGCGGGCCGGCGGCGCGGATCTGGCCGCCCGCCATGACGGCCACCCAGTCGCAGAGCGATTCGACGAGCTCCATCACGTGGGAGGAGAAGACGACGGTCGCACCGGACGCGGTGTAACGTTCCAGCACCCCGCGGATGGTCTGCGCCGACACCGGGTCAACGCCCTCGAACGGCTCGTCCAGGAAGAGGACTTCGGGGTTGTGCAGCAGCGCGGCGGCGAGGCCGATCTTCTTGCGCATGCCCGTCGAGTAGTCGACGACCAGCTTGTGCTGGGAGCCCGCGAGGTCGAGCACGTCCAGCAGCTGCGTGGCCCGCTTGTCGGTCTCCTCGCCCGGCAGTCCGCGCAGCCGGCCCATGTAGCCGAGGAGTTCACGGCCGGAGAGGCGTTCGAACATCCGCAGTCCCTCGGGCAGGACGCCGATGCGGGTCTTGACCTCGACCGGGTCGGCCCACACGTCGTGTCCGGCGACGACCACCCGGCCCATGTCCGGGCGCAGCAGCCCGGTCACCATGGACAGCGTGGTCGTCTTCCCGGCGCCGTTCGGGCCGACGAGCCCGATGAAGCGGCCGGCCGGCAGCTCCAGGTCGATGCCCCCGACGGCCACCTGCTCGCCGAAGCGCTTCCACAGCCCCTCGACCCGCACGGCGGCCGCGGGCTGCGCGGATCGCGCGCCACCACCCGTCCCGCCGTCCGTACCGCCTGCCGCATAACCCTGGTCCGGCATGCGCCTGCCTCTCGTTCCGTTCCCCGTGGTCGTACTTTCCTCACCATAGGAGGAGGGGGAGAGGCACCGGCAGTTACGAATGTCATGAACTGGCGGACACGTATGTCAGCAGCTCCGGGCGACGCGGCTAGGCCTTGCGGCGGTTGCGGGCCGCGGCCGCCTCGCTGCCGCAGGCGTACGCGAGCGCGTCGATCAGCTCCTCGGTGTCCGGCAGCCACCGGTTCGCCGGCGTGGGCTTGCGGGCCCACTGCACGGGGCCCTTGCCGCCGAAGCGGGTCGGCGGCGCGGCCACGTACTGGCCCTCGCCCCGCGTGACCAGGTCGATGGCGTGCGGCAGCCAGCCCAGCTTGCGCACCAGGTCCGGCACCTTCGCCCCGGCGCCCGGCAGGACGAAGAACAGCATCCGGTGGTCGGGGGTCAGCGCGACCGGCCCCAGGGTCCGCTCGTTGCGCTCCAGCCGGGCCAGTGCCAGGAACCCGGCGGAGTCCGGTACGTCGAGCGCGTCGAAGGTGCGGCCCGTCGGCATCAGGATGGAGGCGCCGGGGTTCTTGCCCCAGATCCGCCGCACGCCCACCGCGCTGCCCGAGGCCAGCGACTGCCAGTCCTTGACCGACGGGTGGGCGCCGGGGGCCGGGCAGTCGGCCACCCCGCACGAGCACACCTCACGGCCGTCGCCGGGCTCCAGCCACGTGCCGGCGAAGACGTCCCAGTGGCGTTCTTCCACGTACCGCACGGCATGGTCCAGCAGCTGATCCCCGCGCTGCTGGGGGATGGGCGCGGTCTCCGTGACTGTGATGGTCTCTTCCACGCCCATCACAACTCCCCGGGTCACGGCGGGTTACGGGCGTAAACCAGCCGGTGGGCGCTGCATCGATCCTGCATACGGGGCGCACGGGTGCACTTGCGGGGGCGCGTGGGAGGCCGGGGCGCGGTCGATGGGTAACGACACGTCGCAGAGCGGAAGATTCTCGGCACTTCAGGCGGGAAGTGATCATTCGAACGATCACCCGCGGCCTCAGGGGGTTTTCATGGCAGCCAGGCCTCTCGTAGCGCGCCAGCCGAACGAACGGCTGCAGGCGCTCATCCAGGAAGCCGGGTGCTCCAACGCCGGGCTCGCACGGCGCGTCAACATGTGCGGGGCCGAGCACGGCCTCGACCTCCGCTACGACAAGACCTCGGTCGCCCGCTGGCTCCGCGGCCAGCAGCCGCGCGGCCGGGCTCCCGGCATCATCGCCGAGGCCCTCGGCCGCAAGCTGGGCCGGACCGTCACCATCGACGAGATCGGCATGGCCAACGGGAAGAACCTCGCCTCCGGGGTGGGCCTGCAGTTCTCGCCGACCGTCATCGGCGCCATCGAGCAGGTCAGCGAGCTGTGGCGCAGCGACGTGGGGCGCCGTGACTTCCTCTCCGGGTCGAGCGTGGCGGCCTCCGCCCTGGTCGAGCCGAGCCGCGACTGGCTGATCACCGGCGCCGACCCGCAGGTGGCGCGCAGCGGCGGGGCACGGGTGGGGATGCCGGACGTGGAGGCGGTACGGGCGACCACCGAGGCCCTGACCGACCTCGACCACCGCTTCGGCAGCGGGCACGTGCGGCCCGTGGTGGTGCACTACCTCAACTCCGTGGTGTCGGGGCTGATCTCGGGCTCGTACCGGGAGCCGGTCGGGCGGGCCCTGTTCGCGGCGGTGGCCCGGCTGACCGAGCTGGCCGGCTACATGGCGGTGGACACCGGGCAGCCGGGTCTGGCCCAGCGCTACTACATCCAGGCCCTGCGGATGGCCCAGGCGGCGGGCGACCGCGCGTACGGGGGCTACGTACTGGCCGCGTCGATGAGCCACCTCGCGGCCGAGCTGGGCAACCCGCGGGAGATCGCGCAGCTGGCGCGGGCCGCGCAGGAGGGCACGCGGGGGCAGGTCACCCCGCGGGCGGAGGCGATGTTCTACGCCGCCGAGGCGCGCGGGCACGCGCTGCTGGGCGACGCCCGGGCCACGGCGGTGCTGTCGGGGCGGGCGGTGACGGCGCTGGAGCGGGCCGAGCCGGAGTCCGGCGACGACCCGGTGTGGATCCGCCACTTCGACCAGGCCTACCTGGCGGACGAGCTGGCGCACTGCCACCGGGACCTCGGGCAGGCCGACGCTGCGGGCCGCCGCGCCGAGGAGGCCCTGCGCCACCTGCCCGCGGCGAAGGCGCGCCGCCGGGCGATCGGGCTGCTGCTGCTGGCGGCCTCGCAGGTGCAGCAGCGGGAGGTGGAGCAGGCCTGCCAGACGGCGACGAAGGCCGCCGAACTGCTGGGCTCGCTGCGCTCGCGCCGGGGTGCGGAGTACCTGGACGGCTTCCGGGCGCGGCTGGAGCCGTACCGGGAGGAACCGGCCGTCCGGGAGTTCGGGGCGAGGCTGGAGGTTCAGGCGGCCTGACGTGATCACGGCGTTACCGGGTAGCGTGATCCGACGGTTCCGTGGGTTCGGACCGGTCGGAGAAGGCAGAAGGAGTCCCGGTGACGGAGAACGGACAAGGGGGCGTCCCCCAGCCCGGGACGCCGCATCAGGCACAGCCGGTGCCTGCTCCCGGCTACCCGCAGCAGCCGGGGCCGCAGCCCGGCGAGGCGTGGGGCACGCCCCCGGCGTACGGGTACCCGCCCGGGCAGGACCCGCAGGCGGCGCCGGCCCCGCAGCAGTACTCGGGGCCGTACGAGTCCGCGTACGAGCCGCCGCCGCAGCCCGGGCAGCCCGCGTACGGCTACCCGCCGCCGGCCGGCCACGTCGTCGGCCCGGGCTTCGAGGGGCCGGGGGACCCGCACGGCTACGGCTACCCGCCGCTGCCGGACGCGGCGACGCAGTACATCCCGCCGGTGCCGTCGGCGGAGCACGAGCAGGCGACGCAGTACATCCCGCCGGTGCCGTCGGCGCCCCACGAGCAGGCGACGCAGTACATCCCGCCCGTCCCGGCGGCCCCGCACGAGCAGGCGACGCAGTACATCGCCCCGGTCCCGGCGGGTCCGGGGGCGCCCCACGAGCAGGCGACCCAGTACATCCCGCCCGTCCCGGCCGCCGGTCTGCACGAGCAGGCCACGCAGCACATGGCCCAGGTCCCCGCCGCCGCGGCCGACGCGGCGACGCAGTACATCCCGCCGGTCCCGGCGGATCCGCACGAGCAGGCGACGCAGTACATCCCGCCCGTCCCCGGCGGCGCGGCCCCCGCGGCGAACGCCGCCGAGGGCTTCGACGCGCTGTTCCGGGCCGACGGCGACGCCGATGCCGCCGGGCACACCCAGCAGCTGCCGCCGGTCCCCGACCCGGGACCCCGCCGGACCCCGCCGCCCGCACCGCCGCAGCGGTACGGGTCGCGCCGGGCGCAGCAGCCGCAGCCTCCCCAGCAGCCCCAGCCCCAGCACCAGCAGCAGTACGCGCCGCCGCCCCCGCCGCCCGAACCCGCGCCCGCGCGCCGGATCCCGCCGGTCGTCATCGCGGCGTCGGTGTTCGGGCTGGTCGTGGCCGGGCTCGGGGTGGGCGCCCTGCTCAGCGACGGCAAGGCCCAGAACACCGACCCGGGCGCGGTGGCCCCCGCCGCGAGCGGCTCCGCGAACTCGGGCGCGGCCCCGGGTGAGGAGGCGGTGGACCCGGCCCGCCCGCAGGCCGTCCAGCTCGACAAGCTGCTCGCGGACGCCAGCGACAGCCGGACCTCGGTGATCAAGGCCGTGGACGACATCAAGGACTGCAAGAACCTGGGGCAGGCGGCCCAGGACCTGCGCGAGGCCGCCCAGCAGCGCGAGGGGCTGGTCACCCGGCTCCAGGAGCTCAAGATCGACCTGCTCCCGAACAACGCCCGGCTCTCGGCGAGCCTGACCAAGGCGTGGAAGGCCTCGGCGGACGCCGACAACAGCTACGCGGACTGGGCGGAGGACGCCGGCCACGACAAGGGCGGCTGCAAGGACGGCAAGGCCAAGGTGACGGACGACGCGCAGGACGGCAACAAGTCCAGCGCCGAGGCCACCAGGTCAAAGGAGTCGGCGGCGACCATGTGGAACACGATCGCCGCCAAGTACGGCCTCACGAAGCGGGACAAGTCCCAGCTGTGACGGGCGGCCGCCCCGCCCGGGTCAGGCCGAGCGGGGGGCCTGTTCCAGGGTCGGGGTCATGTCCAGGTTCTGCTCGCCGAGCTGGGCGACCAGGCGGCCCGACAGGACGGTCTGGAAGCTGACCCGGCCGTTGACCAGGCGCGGGAACCCGGCGACGGCGCGCATGTCCTGGTAGCGCCAGCTCAGCTCGGGGGTGAGGTTGCCGGTCTGGACGCCCGGGGACTGGTTGAGGGCCCGGGTCAGTTTGCGGGCGGTGATCTCCTCGTCGCTCTTGAACCGCTGGACGATCTGGTTGAGGACGCTGTACGCGATCCAGGTGGTCTGGGCCCCGCTGTCGTCGGGGTCCACGGTGTCGTCGCCGAAGGCCTGCTCGGCGATCACCTTGCGCATCGGCGCCCACAGGGGGTCGGTGGACACGGGGTACCAGCTGGTGACGTAGGCGCCCTCGAAGGGGCTGTCCTTGCCGCCGGTGCGGTCCACCAGGGCCTGGCTGATGCTGCCGAGGACGGAGGAGATCTGCGTCTTGTGCTGGGTGTCGACGCGGCGGAAGGCGTCGAAGAAGATCTCGGTGCGCTCGCCGAGGACGGCCGTCACGCAGCTCTTGTCCTTGGCGGTGTCGGCGGCCGGGGCCTTCGCGGGCTTGGAGTCCTTGGGGTCCTTGGCCGGGGAGGGGGAGGGCGTGGAAGGCGTGGCCGGGGTCGTCGCGGGGGTCGTGGTCGTGGCGGGTGTGGCGGCCGGGGCCGCCGGGGCCGTCGAGGTGCCGGTCAGCGCCTCGCGGGCCTGCGGCTTGAAGTCGGCGGAGTCCTCGGCCGCCCGGATGTCGTCGGCCTCGGGCATGCCGTTGGCCTTGAGCCCCGCGTTCAGCAGGACCGGCATGGTGTCACCCGCGAGGGTGTCCGGGCGGACCAGGGAGACCTGGGAGCAGGCCTTGCCGAGCTGGTGGCCGGCCCCGGCGAGCAGCGCGGGCTGCCCGCCGTTGACCGGGTAGGACAGGGTGCTCTGGAACTCCTCGGGGGACACCCCGTAGCCGCCGATGAAGGGGATGCCCTCGGCCTCCAGCGGGGCCATGAAGGCGCGCCCGTGCTGGCTGTAGGAGCCGACGACGGCGACGGCCTTCTCGGTGATGGCCTTGCGGGCGCAGTCGGCGGCGCCCGTGGGGGTGTTCTTCTCGTTGCAGGTGAGCACGCGCAGTTTGCGGCCCTTTATGCCGCCGTTGGCGTTCACCCAGCGTTCGTAGGCCTTGGCCATGCCCGGCATTCCGGCCATATTGGTCGCTTTGGTTCCGATGGGTGCGAAGGTCATGACCGTGAGGGAGTCCCCGGAGCCCCCCGGCCCACCGGGGACCACCCCGCACGCCGTGGTGAGACACGCGCCCGTCACCGTGGCAATAAGCAGGCGGGACAGGGGAGTTGCGCGTCGGTGATTGGTCATGTCCACCGACCCTTCCGCCCCGTGGGTAACTCGGCGATGAGATGGACACAACAAACGGTGACGTCGAGGTGAATTGCAGGGGAGCGGTCACGTACAGGTGCTTCAAGATCGCACCGGTCGGGAACGTACGATCGAAAGCGTGACATTCGCCCAAGGTTCGAAGAACTCTTCCCGCCGCGGCGGCCGCTCCTCCACCATGGGCGGCATGCCCCTCAACGACATGCCGTGGTGGCGCTGGCGCAGCAATGTGCGCTCGGCGCTGCACATGCTCTCCGACCCGGTGTTCCAGGACGAGGTCTGGGCGGCGGGCGTCGAAGGGTACGGCGACGTCACCGACGCCGTGTACCGGCTCGTCGAGGACACCTGGCTCGACAGCTGGTCCGCCGACAAGTACGTCGGCACGATCTTCCGGGACGCGCAGGAGGCGGCCCTGGTCGACCACGCCGTGCTGCGGGTGCTGCGGATCCTGCACCAGATCGGCCCCGACGCCCCCGTTTCCGCGTACATCGGCCACCAGGACTGGCCCGAGGCGGTCCGGGCGGCGCGCGAGGCGCACGTACGGATGTCGACGGCGGACGGGGAGGACCCGGACGACCGGCCGAGCTCCGTCGACGTGCTGAAAATGCTGACCCGAGTGGTGTGAAAGGCTGTGCCGTCATGAGCGCACACCCACAGGCCCAGGCCCAGGCCCAGTACGTCCTGACCGTCTCCTGCCCCGACAAGCAGGGCATCGTCCACGCCGTGTCGAGCTACCTCTTCATGACCGGCTGCAACATCGTGGACAGTCAGCAGTTCGGAGACCGGGAGACCGGGCTCTTCTTCATGCGGGTGCACTTCGAGGCCGAGCCCGCTGTGACGGTGGAGAAGCTGCGCGCCAGCTTCGCCGCGATCGGTGACTCCTTCCGGATGGACTGGCAGATCCACCGCTCGGACGAGCGGATGCGGATTGTGCTGATGGTGTCGAAGTTCGGGCACTGCCTGAACGACCTGCTGTTCCGCTCCCGGATCGGCGCGCTGCCGGTGGAGATCGCGGCGGTGGTCTCGAACCACACCGACTTCGCCGAGCTGGTCGGCTCGTACGACGTCCCCTTCGTGCACATCCCGGTCACCAAGGACACCAAGGCGGACGCGGAGGCACGGCTCCTGGAGCTGGTGCGCGAGCAGAACGTCGAGCTGGTGGTGCTCGCGCGCTACATGCAGGTGCTGTCGGACACCCTGTGCAAGGAGCTGAGCGGGCGGATCATCAACATCCACCACTCCTTCCTGCCGAGCTTCAAGGGCGCGAAGCCGTACCACCAGGCCCACGCGCGCGGCGTGAAGCTGATCGGCGCCACCGCCCACTACGTGACGGCCGACCTCGACGAGGGCCCGATCATCGAGCAGGAGGTCGAGCGGGTCGGCCACGAGGTCACCCCGGACCAGCTGGTCGCCATCGGCCGCGACGTGGAGTGCCAGGCGCTGGCGCGCGCCGTGAAGTGGCACAGCGAGCACCGCGTACTGCTGAACGGCTCCCGGACCGTCGTCTTCGCGTAGCCGGGGACGGGGCACGCCCCCGGGCGGCGTGCCCCCGGTGCCCTACTGGGCGGCGACCCAGCCGCCCAGCCCGTTCTTCTGGGTCTGCCCGGCCAGGCGCATCGCGTCGGTGAAGCCCAGCAGTTCCGGCGGCAGGTAGCCGGAGCGGACGCCGAGCTCCCACTGGTGCGTCTGGACCGCGAGGGCGGCCAGGGCCAGCGGGCCCAGCGGCAGCAGGGTCCGGGGCGCGGGGTCGGCCTCGGCCGCCGCGCTCTCGCGGTGGGCGGTGAGCCGCTCCGCGAGGGCCGCCTCGAAGGCCGGCTGGTCGTCGTCGAGGAGTACGCGCAGCAGCCGCTGGTCCGCGGTCAGCGGCCCGGCGGCGTCCAGCCCGGCGGCCGCGGCGGCGCGCGCGGCGGCGTCCGGCTTGCACAGGGGCACGGTCGGCCACCCGCTGGGCAGGTGGCTGGTGCTCTCGGTGAGGTAGCCGCACAGGGCGTCCATCGCGGCGAGGTCCCTGGGCTCCGAGTGCGAGGTGTGGGGCGAGTACGGCACCCCGTCGCGGACGGCGGGCGCGTAGTCGTTGCGCAGCAGCAGGCCGATGACCTTCCGCCAGTCCCACACCAGGCCGCTGGCCACCGTGGTCTCGAAGGCGTCGAGCCAGGTCCGGGCGGTGGGGGCGGCGGTGACGGCGCTCCCGAAGTCGAGGTCCTCGCTGCTGAGCTCCTCGCCGATCAGCGGGAGCGGTACCTCCTGGTCGCCGTCCGGGAAACAGCCGATGCCGAGGCCGCCCATGGCGCACTCCGCGGCGGTGTGCAGCGCGGTACGGGCCTCCTCGCCGAGCCGCCCGCCTTCCGTGGTGCGGGCGGCGACGTGGTCGAGGATCTCCTCGGACAGGCTCCGCAGCCGCTCGGGGGACGGGTCGGCTTCCAGGCGGCCGTGGCGCATCCAGGTCCGCAGCACGATGTCGTGGAGGGCCTGGGCCGTCCGCTCTTCGCCCACCGAGTGCCGTGCCACTTCCCGTACGTCCTGCATGCCGAGCCGCCTCCCATGATCGTTCCGGCTGGTGGCGGCACGCTATCAGCGCGCTCGGACAGTGCCCGGGGGGACGGCCCCGGGCTGTTGCCGAGCGGGCTTCGGGCCTCAGGCGTCGGGGTCGACGCCGCAGTAGCCGGCGAAGGCCTTGAGGATCTCGTCCTCCGAGATGCGGCCGTCGCCGTCCGCGTCCAGGGCCGCCGCCACCTGGGCGGCCAGGGCGGGCTCGGTGCCGAGGACGCGCAGCACGCGGGCCGCCGCCGCGGGGCTCGCGCCCGCGCCGTCCCCGGCCGCCACGGCGATCACCGCCGCCAGGAACGGCCGGGCGATCTCCGCGAACCGCTCCGGGTTGTCCCGCAGCCGCTTCGCCGCCCCCGTGACGAACTCCTCGCGCGAGACGCGCTGGTTGCCGTTCACGTCGGCGATCCCGGCCATTCCCTGCCAGAACGCCTCGGCCCCGTAGAAGACGGCCTGGCCCTTCTCCGAGCGCGCGGCCGTACCGAATTCGGCCAGCACGGCCCTCGCCGCCGTGCTGAAGTCCTCCCGGTCGATATAGCCGGACCCGTCCTGGTCGAAGGTGGCGAATCGGGCGGCGATCTTGCGCTCGTACTCTGCGCTGTCCATGTTCGGCTTCCGCCTTCACGTGTGCGTTGGGGCTGTGGTCGGGGTTGAGATCAAGACAGGCAGGAGCGTAAGGCCTACGGGGCCTGCGGGTTAAGCGAAGCGGTCAAGGAGGTGGCCGCATCGAACCCGCGCACGGGGAGCGCGCCGGGGCGCGTACAGGTGTACCAACGCGACCGCGTAGCACGGGGGTCCCGCTTCCGGGGGGAGGTTCTCGCAAAACCGGCGCGTTCCATCCGTTGCCCACTACATTTGACGGGTCGACACACGGCTGGAGGCACGATGGCGAAGGACGTTCCACCGCGCTGGGACCGTCGCATGCAGCAGCGCCTCGCCCGCGGTGAGGCCGCGGCGCTGGGGGAGCTCTACGACCGCTTCGCCTCGCTGGTCCACAGCCTGGCCCACCGGGTCCTCGGGGACGAGAAGGCCGCGGACCGCATCACCCGCGAGGTCTTCGGCTACATCTGGGAGAACCCGGACGCCTACGACCCCAAGCAGGGCTCCATGCGCTCCTGGGTCGCCCGGATCACCCAGGGCCAGGCCGTCGCCCGGCTGCGCCAGGCCGAACTGGGCCGCGGCTCGCGCGAGGAACTGGAACAGAAGGTGCGCAGCGCCAACGCGGCCGCCCGCGCGGACTACATCGTCACCTCCATGCCCGCGCCGCTGCGGGCCGCCCTGGAGCTGGCGTACTTCAAGCGCCGCGACTACCGCCAGGCCGCCGCCGACCTCCAGATCAGCGAGGACGAGGCACGGCGCCGGCTGCGGCTCGGCCTCCAGCTGCTGTCGACCGCCAACGTCCTCCCCCGGGAGGACACCGCCCCGCCCGGATACGGCCCACGCGGATACGGAACGCCCCGATGACCGGACCCTCCGAAGACACCCCCGACGACGCGTACGAGCAGCGGGCGGCCGGTCGCGCACGGATACCGGGTCCCCGCACGGCCGGTGACGACCTGGAAGCCCCGGAGACCCTCCCGCCCGCACCGCCTTCGCACGCCGTACTGAAGTCCCTGCTCGGCGCGTGGGCGCTCGCCGCCTGTTCCGCGGAGGAGACCCAGGCCGTCGAGGACCACCTCACCGAGTGCGCGCCCTGCGCCGAGGAGGCGCTGCGGCTGCGTGACGCGGTGGGCCTGCTGCACCCGGAGGAGAGCCTCGACCTCAAGCCGCTGCTGCGCTCGCGGGTGCTGGAGGACTGCCTGGGCAAGCGGCCCGCCCGCATCCCCGTGCCGGTGTGGGCGAACCCGTACGACACCGAGACGGCCCGGCTCGACGCGCTGCTGCGGGACTTCGGCGACTCGGAGTGGCACACCCCGGTGCGGCTGAAGTGGTTCGAGGAGGAACGCCGGCGCTCGCACCGCACCACGGTCGCGGGGGTGATCGGGCACCTGCTCACGGTGGACGGGCTGATCGCGACCGCGCTGGGACTGGACGACCCGCTGGGCCCCAAGGCGCCGCCGGGCGGCCCGGCCGACCGCACCGAGCACTTCTGGAACTCCTCCCACTCCCCCGTCACCCGCCAGGTCCGCGAGCCCTGGCGGGCCCAGGGGCACACGCTGGTCCGTACGGTGTCCTTCGCGGGCCGGGGCGTGGCCGAACTGGCCGTGGACTACGGGGGGTTCGCGCTGCCGCTGGGGGACGCCTTCCTGGAGCGGGCCTTCGAGTGCTGGGTGCACGCCTGGGACATCGCGGAGGCGGTGGACTACCCGTACGAGCCGCCCTCGGGGCCGCACCTGCACCGGATGATCGACCTCGCGGCCCGGCTGCTGCCCGGCGCCCTGGCCGGCCGGCGCCGCTCGGGACTGGCGGCGCCGGCGCGCGGCCTGGTCGCGGCGGGCGCTCCGGGGCGGACCCTGCACCTGGAGATCGAGGGTGCGGGCGGGGGCGGCTGGGACATCGCCCTGGACTCCCCGGCGGCGAAGCCCTCGCGGGAGCACACCGTGGCCGAAGTCGCGCTGGACGGCCTGGAGTTCTGCCAGCTGGCCGCCGGGCACATCTCCCCGGAGGAGGCCGCGGTCGGCCAGACCGGCGACCGGGAGGCGATCCGCGACGTGCTCTTCGCGGCGGCGTCGCTGAGCCGGCTGTAGCGGAGGCGGGGAAGCACGCGTACGCGGCTCCGGTGGTCCGGAGCCGCGTACGGGGTGGTGGGGATCAGTTGCGGGTGGCGAGCATCTGGGCGCTGCCGTCGGCGAGGCCGGCGATGGCGACCTTCTGGGCGCCCATTCCGGTGGCCCACCAGCCCTGCCAGTTGCCGGCTGCGTAGCGGGCGGCGTGGTAGGTCTTGCCGTCGTTGCCGACGGCGAGCATCTGGGTGTCGCCGCTGGGCATTCCGGTGATGGCGAGGCTGGAGGCGGCGAAGCCGGGGGCGCCGCCGTATCCGTCGACCTTGGCCCAGCCCTGCCAAGTGCCGGTTGCGGTGCGGATGTTGTGGTAGACGAGGCCGTCGTTGCCGGTGGCGAGCATCTGGGTGTCGCCGTTGGGCAGGCCCGCGATGGCGATGCTGCCGGCCTGGAAGGTGGTGGCGGTGCCGGTGCCGGCGACGGCGTTCCAGCCGGTCCAGGTGCCGTCGACGGCACGGACGGCGTGGTAGAGGTTCCCGTCGTTGCCGACGATCAGGGTCTGCGTCGAGCCGTCGGGGAGACCGGCGACCGCGATCTTCTTGGCCTGCCAGGAGCCGACGCCCGTCCAGCCGGCCCAGGAGCCGCTCTTGAAGCGGGTGTTCTGGTAGATCTTCCCGTCGTTGCCGATCGCCATCAGCTGGGCGTCGCCGTTGCCCATGCCCGCCATGGCCTGGTCCTTCGCGGCGAAGTTCGCCGCACCGCCGACGCCGGGCAGGGCCGCCCAGCCGGTCCACTGGCCGTTGCCGTAACGGGCGGTGTGGTACAGGTTCCCGTCGTTGCCGGTGGCCAGGGTCTGGGTGGAGCCGTCCGGGGTCGCGGCGATGGACTCCTGGGAGGCGTTGAAGAACGCCGCGCCGCCGAAGCCGTTCAGCGCCTGGAAGCTCTGCCAGCTGCCGTCGACCAGACGGGTGGCGTGGTAGAGGTCGCCGGCCTTGCTCACCGGGGCGGGCGGGGCGGTGTCGCCCGGGTACGGGTCCGCGTGGTCGTAGGCCAGCCCGGCGGCCGCACCGCAGCTGCCCCAGGCGCCGGCACCCTGGCCGGCGAGGATCTTCTCGGCTATCAGGATCTGCTGCATCTTGCTGGCCTGGTGGGGGTAGGCGGCGTAGGCCCTGCCGCCGAAGGCGTCCCAGGTGCTCTTCAGGATCTGGAGACCGCCGTAGTAGCCGTTTCCGGTGTTGATGCTCCAGTTGTTGGTGCTCTCGCACTGCGCCACCTTGTCCCAGGTGGTGACCGAGGCTGCCTGGGCGGAGCCGGCTCCGGCCGTGGAGAGGGCGACGGCTGCGAGCGCGGTGGCGGTGATGACGGCGAGGCGGGGGCGGCGGGCGGCGGTACGGGACATCGCTGGGGTCTCTCTCTGGCTTGGCGGGAAGGGCGGCGCGGGGCGGGGCCGGCCCACCGGGCGTGGTGGGCCGGCCCGGGTGCTCAGCTGCGGGTGGCGAGCATCTGGGCGCTGCCGTCGGCGAGGCCGGCGATGGCGACCTTCTGGGCGCCCATTCCGGTGGCCCACCAGCCCTGCCAGTTGCCGGCTGCGTAGCGGGCGGCGTGGTAGGTCTTGCCGTCGTTGCCGACGGCGAGCATCTGGGTGTCGCCGCTGGGCATTCCGGTGATGGCGAGGCTGGAGGCGGCGAAGCCGGGGGCGCCGCCGTATCCGTCGACCTTGGCCCAGCCCTGCCAAGTGCCGGTTGCGGTGCGGATGTTGTGGTAGACGAGGCCGTCGTTGCCGGTGGCGAGCATCTGGGTGTCGCCGTTGGGGAGGCCCGCGATGGCGATGTTGCCGGCCTGGAAGGTGGTGGCGGTGCCGGTGCCGGGGAGGGCGTTCCAGCCGGTCCAGGTGCCGTCGACGGAGCGGACGGCGTGGTAGACGTTGCCGTCATTGCCGATGATCAGCGTCTGGGTGGAGCCGTCGGGAAGGCCGGCGACCGCGATCTTCTTCGCCTGCCACGAACCGACCGGGGACCAGCCCGCCCACGTACCGCTCTTGAAGCGGGTGTTCTGGTAGATCTTCCCGTCGTTGCCGATCGCCATGACGTTGGCGTCGCCGTTGCCCATGCCCGTCATGGACTGGTCCCTGGCCGCGAAGTCGGCGGCGCCGTCGTAGCCGGAGAGCGGGGACCAGCCCGTCCAGGTGCGGTCCGCGTAACGGGCGGTGTGGTAGAGCTTGCCGTCGTTGCCGGTGGCGAGGGTCTGCGTGGAGCCGTCCGGGGTGGCGGCGATGGACTCCTGGGAGGCGTTGAAGAAGGCCGCGCCGCCGAAGCCGTTCAGGGGTGCGAAGCCCTCCCAGCTGCCGTCGACGAGGCGGGTGGCGTGGAAGAGGTCACCGGCCTTGCTGACCGGGGCCGAGGGGGTCTCGGCGAGGCCCGCCGGGCCGATGAAGGCCAGCGCCCGGCCGGCGCCCACCGGGCTGGAGTTGGTCTTCCAGTTGAACCAGGAGCGGAAGCGGACGCCGCCGCTCTCGTTGCCGCCGACCGTCTGGATGTCGTCCCCGTCGACCGCGACGACGATGTTGACGTGGTCGGCCTCGCCGTCGTTGAGGTTGCCGTCCCTGTCGTAGAGGACCGCGTCACCGACCTGCGGGGTGCTGTGCAGCGTCCCCTTGTTCTTGCCGTACTGGTAGATGCTGACGGCCGCCGCGCTGATGCCGGAGGTGTTCGCGCCGGCCTTGTTCCACACCCACTTGGTGAACTCCGCGCACCAGGCACCGGGGTACTGGCAGTTGTAGTCGCCGCAGGTGTTGCCGACCTGGGCACGGGCGATCGTGGCGACCGCCTGGGACTCGGCCTGCGCCGAGGCCGCGGGCAGGGCGAGGGCCAGCATCGGGGCGGCGACGAAGGAGGTGAGGGCGATGGTGAGCATGCGGGAGGAGCGGCGCGCGGTCATGGTGGTGTCTCCAAGAGGACATGGCGGCCCGAGGCGTCAGGGCCGGGAAGTTTCGGGTGTGGTGGCCCGCGGGCGTGTGCCGCGGGCAGGCCTGGTCGAGGCCGGAAGACGTGGGGCGCACCGTGGTGCCCGTGGGACGGCTGCCCTGCAGGAACAGCGGTCGGTTGCACCGGGCGACGGTGGCGCAAGAGGTGGTGCGGTGCGTCAGTTGGGGATCAGGGGGGCCATCGAGTAGTGGCGGGCCGCGCCCGTCCCGAGGACGGTGGCGAGCAGTGCGCGGGCCTTCCCACGGGCCTGGGCGTCGTTCTCGGCCCGGACGAAGAGGGCCACGCTCATCCCCTCCGGGAGGGGACGTACCCGTACGTGTTCGAGGGCGTGCTGAGGGCCGGCGTGGGCCCAGAGGGCGTCCTGGAGGAGGCTCGCCCCGCTCTCCGTACCCGGTGCCCCGGTGTGGCTGATCAGGGGCAGTCGGACGAGGAGCATGCCGCTCAGTCCCACCCGATGGGGCGGTCCGCGGCGTTGCGGATCGCGAGGGTGCGGAGTTCGGTGAGCTGAGTGGTTCTCGACATGGCGGTGCCCCCTGGCCGACTACTGGTTCCGGTGGATCCGGAAGGCGTTGACCGGGCTTCCGGGGGCGGTTCGCCCCGGTGGCCCCGGCTTCGGGTTTCGTTCCCGCCGCCGTTCCGGTGAGCACCATCCTGCTGGGCCGCCAGGGGCCGGGGAAGGTTTCCGGACCGGCACCAAGCGGCCTGACACCTTGGTGTCAGCCTCCGCTCGGGGCCGGCTCGGGTTCAGCTGTAGCGCTCGCGCAGCCGGTACTTCAGCACCTTGCGCAGGGCGTCGTTGCGGGGCAGCGCGTCGACCAGTTCCAGCTGCTCGGGGAGCTTGTGCGGGGAGAGTCCCTGTGCGCGCAGGTACGCGGTGACCTGGGGCAGGGTGAGGGGGGCGGCGCCGGGGGGCTGCTCGACGACGGCGCAGACGCGCTCGCCGCGCTCCTCGTCCGGCAGGCCTATGACGGCGGCGTCGGCGACGCCGGGGAGCTGGTGGAGGAGGTCCTCGACCTCCTTCGCCGAGATGTTCTCGCCCTTGCGGATGATCACGTCCTTGCTGCGTCCGGTGAGGACCAGGTGGCCGGATCCGGTGAGGTGGCCGAGGTCGCCGGTGATCAGGTAGCCGTCGGCGTCGAAGGTCTCGTCGCCCGTGTCCGGCCGGTTCAGGTAGCCCTGGCAGACGGCCTCGCCGCGCAGCCGGACCTCGCCGTCGGTGCCGGCGGGCAGGGGGGTGCCGTCGGGGGTGGTGATGCGGATGGACATGCCGCGCGGGGGGCGTCCCTCGGTGGTGGCGAGGTTCTCCGGGGTGTCGTCGGGGGACCCCATGGTGATCATCGGGACCTCGGTCATGCCGTAGCCGTGGGTGAGCTGGCAGCCCAGCTCGCGCACCACCGCGTGGTAGATCTCCGGGGGCTTGGGGGCGCCGCCGCCCGCCAGCAGCCGCAGGCTCGGGAGGAGCTTCACCGAGGGGTCCTTGCGCTGCTCGGCGAGGAACATGGAGTAGAAGGCGGTGGAGCCGCCGGCGACGGTGACGCCGTGGCGGCGGTAGGCCGCGAGCGCGTCCGGCATCGCGAACTTCTCGAAGAGCACCGCCGGGAACCCGTACAGCAGCAGCATCACCGTGTAGTCCGGCCCAGCTATGTGCGCGTACGGGAAGGCCATCGAGCCGACGTCGGCCGGGGTCAGGCGCAGGGCGTGGGCGAGGCAGGAGCCGCCGGCGATGAGGGAGCGGTCGGTGTGCAGGACGCCCTTGGGGTCGGAGGTGGTGCCGGAGGTCCAGTAGATCCAGCGCACGGAGGTGCCGTCGGCGGGCGGCGGGGGCAGTACGGCCGGGTCGCCGTCGGGGAGGTTCGCGTACGCCTCGAAGACCCCGCGGGCGCCGAGCCGGTGGGCCATCGCGGTGTGGTCGAAGCCGCGCCAGAAGCCGGGTACGGCGAAGAACTCCGCCTTGGACTCGCGCAGCGCGAAGCCGACCTCGCGGTCGCGGTAGAAGGGGATCACGGGGGACTGGACGGCGCCGAGCCGGGCGAGGGCGGCCGAGAGCAGGACGGTCTCGATGCGGGTCGGGAGCTGCCAGGCGACGACGGTGCCGGGGCGTACGCCCATGGCGTACAGGCCCGCCGCGACGCGTTCGGCGCGGTCGCGCAGGGCGCCGAAGGTGAGCGTGCGGTCGGCGGCACCCTGCTCGGCGGCACCCTGCTCGGCGGCGCCCTGCTCGGTGGCGGGCTGCTCGGCGGCCTCGATGAGGACCGTGGTGCCGGGGGTGAGGGCCGCGCGGCGGGCGATGAGCTCCCACAGGGTCGCGGACCGGCCGAGCTCCGTGGCGAGGGCCGTCACGTCGTCCGTCGCCGCCGTTTCCGTGGTCGTCATCGCGGACCTCCCCTGGGCGTGCCGGCCGGGTGCCAGCTGACGGTGAGTCAGATCAAGGGCAGAGCGTAGGGCTCCGGCGCTTGTCGGTCCAGGGGTGGCGGGGCTAGCTTGTTTCTGACGATGCATCAGATTGGGGAGAAGGAGCGCGAGCGCATGGCACTGGAACTGCCTCGGATCATCAGCGTCGACGACCACGTGATCGAGCCCGCCCACCTCTTCGACGTGTGGCTGCCCGCGAAGTACCGCGACCGCGGCCCGAAGGCCCTCACCGCCGGGATCGGGGAGCTGGAGTACACCGGCGGCAAGTACGTGATCTCCATGGACCCCGACGGCCCGCCGACCGACTGGTGGATCTACGAGGACCTGAAGTTCCCGTACAAGCGCAACATCGCCGCCGTGGGCTTCGACCGCGACGACATGACCCTGGAGGGCATCACCCGCGAGGAGATGCGCCGCGGCTGCTGGGACCCCAAGGCGCGGCTCCTCGACATGGACCTCAACCACGTCGAGGCCTCCCTGTGCTTCCCGACCTTCCCGCGCTTCTGCGGGCAGACCTTCGCCGAGGCGCACGACAAGGAAGTGGCCCTGGCCTGCGTGCGCGCGTACAACGACTGGATGGTCGAGGAGTGGTGCGGCGACAGCGGCGGCCGGCTGATCCCGCTGTGCATCATCCCGCTCTGGGACATCGGCCTCGCCGTCGCCGAGATCCGCCGCAACGCCGCCCGCGGGGTCAGGGCCGTCACCTTCTCCGAGATCCCGACCCACCTCGGGCTGCCGTCCATCCACTCCGGGTACTGGGACCCCTTCTTCGCCGTCTGCCAGGAGACCGGCACGGTCGTCAACATGCACATCGGGTCCTCCTCCCAGATGCCCGCCGCCTCCCCCGACGCGCCGCCCGCCGTCCAGGCCTCGCTGAGCTTCAACAACGCCATGGCCTCGATGATGGACTTCCTCTTCAGCGGGGTCTTGGTGAAGTTCCCGACGCTCAAACTCGCCTACAGCGAGGGCCAGATGGGCTGGATCCCGTACGCCCTGGAACGCGCCGACGACGTCTGGCAGGAGCACCGCGCCTGGGGCGGGGTCCGCGGCCTCATCCCCGAGCCGCCGTCCACGTACTACTACCGGCAGATCTTCTGCTGCTTCTTCCGCGACAAGCACGGCATCGCCTCGCTGGACGTCGTCGGCCGCGACAACGCCACCTTCGAGACCGACTACCCGCACGTCGACTCGACCTTCCCGCACACCAAGGAGGTCGCCCTCGACCACGTCAAGGGCCTCGACGAGGAGACCGTCCACAAGCTGATGCGCGGCAACGCCATCCGCATGCTCGGCCTGGACCTGGTCTGACATGGACCTCTCCCACACCGAGGAGGAGCAGGACTTCCGCGCCCGGCTGCGCGAATGGCTCGCCAAGGTGCTGCCCGAGCTGCCCGCCAGGCCCTCGCCCGACGACTGGCCCGGCCGGCGCGCGTACGACCTGGGCTGGCAGCGCAGGCTGTACGACGCCGGGTACGCGGGCCTGCACTGGCCCGTCGACGCCGGCGGGCGCGGCGCCACCCCGACCCAGCACCTGATCTTCCTGGAGGAGACCGAGCGCGCGGGTGCCCCGTACGTCGGCGCGAACTTCGTCGGCCTGCTGCACGCCGGCCCGACCATCGCCGCCGAGGGCACCGCCGAGCAGCGGGCGCGCTGGCTGCCGCCCGTGCTGCGCGGGGAGGAGGTGTGGTGCCAGGGCTTCAGCGAGCCCGGCGCCGGCTCCGACCTGGCCTCCCTGCGCACGCGGGCGGTGCGCGACGGGGACGCGTACGTGGTCACCGGCTCCAAGATCTGGACCTCCCACGCCGAGGTCGCCGACTGGTGCGAGCTGCTGGTCCGCACCGACCCGGCGGCGCCCAAGCACCGGGGGATCACCTGGCTGGCGATGCCGATGGACGCGCCCGGCGTCACGGTCCGGCCGCTGCGCACCCTGGCCGGGTCGGCGGAGTTCGCGGAGGTGTTCCTGGACGAGGTCCGGGTGCCGGTCGCCGACCGGGTCGGCGCCGAGAACGACGGCTGGCGGGTCACGATGGTGACCCTGTCCTTCGAGCGCGGCACCGCCTTCGTCGGCGAGGTCGTCGCCTGCCGGCGGACGCTGGGCGCGCTGGCCCGGGCCGCGAAGGCGAACGGCCGCTGGGACGACCCGGCGCTGCGCCGCCGGCTGGGCCGGCTCTACGGGGAGTTCGGGGCCCTGTGGAGGCTGACGCAGTGGAACGTCAGCGAGTCGCAGGGCTCGGGCGGCGTCCCGGGCACGGGCGGCAGCGTCTTCAAGCTGGCGTACTCGCACGCGCGGCAGGAGCTGTACGAGGCGGCCGCGGCGGTCCTGGGCGCGGAGTCCCTGTCCCTGGAGGAGGAGTGGACGGCGGAGCGGCTCTCCTCGCTGTCGTACACCATCGCGGCGGGCACCTCCCAGATCCAGCACAACATCGTGGCCGAGCGGATCCTCGGCCTCCCGAAGGGGCGGTGAGCGGTCGTGGACTTCCGGCTGACGCAGGACCAGCGGGACGTGCGGGCGGGCATCCGGGACCTCCTCGCCGGGCGGTACGGGCGCGAGGCGCTGCGGGAGTCGGTGTCCCGCGGCCGGGCCGTGGACCGGGGGCTCTGGCGGGAGCTGGGCGGGGCGGGCTTCTTCTCCCTCCGGCTCCCGGAGTCCGAGGGCGGGGTGGGCCTCGGCCTGCCGGAGGCGGTGCTCGTCTTCGAGGAGGCCGGGCGGGTGCTGCTGCCCGGGCCGCTGGTGGCCACCCACCTGGCCGCCGGAGTGGTCCCGGGGGCGGCGTCGGGCTCGGCGGTGGTGACGGCCTTCGACCTGGACGGGCCGCTGGTGGCCCACCTGGGGGAGGCGGACGCCGTGCTCGGGATGCCGGAGGTCCCGGCCGGGGTGCCGGTGCGCTCGGCGGACCCGCTGACCCCGCTGTGGCGGGCCTCCGGGGAGCCGGCCCCTCCCGGATACCGGGACGAGGGGGCGCTGCTGACGGCGGCGCTCCAGGTCGGGAGCGCGCGGCGGACGGTGGAGCTGGCGGTGCGGTACGCGGGGGAGCGCGAGCAGTTCGGACAGCCCATCGGGGCCTTCCAGGCCGTCAAGCACCTGTGCTCGCGGATGCTGGTGCGGGCCGAGGTGGCCCGTACCGCGGTCTACGCGGCGGCGGTCACCGGTGACCCCGCCGAGATCGCCGCCGCCAAGCTGCTCGCGGACGGGGCGGCGGTGCGGGGGGCCCGGGACTGCCTCCAGGTGCACGGCGGGATGGGCTTCACGTGGGAGGCGGACGTCCACCTGCACCTGAAGCGGGCCTGGGTGCGGGCGGAGCAGTGGCGCACGGCGGAGCGGGCGGAGGAACTGCTCGCGGAGGCGCTGCTGGCGGAGTCGTCGGCGCCGTAGCGGGGTGTTACGGGAGGGTGGGGGAGGGGTACGGGAGGGGCACGGCGGGGGCACGGTGGGGACGGCGCGGGACGCATGTCCGATTACAGAGAGTTGATATCGGTTTGTGTCCTTCGCCCAGCTCGATGCGGCCCGGACGCGGGGGCGTGCCGCGATACGCTCCCACGATGCGAGCGGTTGAGCGGCGTGAGCGTCGCACAGTATGCACCACGCCTACTCCTTCGCGCTGGAATATGCCCGAAGCGCTTGTTTTGGTGACTGTATGTCAACCATGCTGCTCGGCACGGGGATCACAGTCGGTGATCCCATCCTGTCGCGAGGCGAAGTGTCCGCCGGTTCGGATGGTGTGAGCGGTGCAGGTGCTTCAGGTACAGCTTGAGGTAGGACCCGACCCCGCCGAGGTCGGCCGGGCGCGCCGGTGGGCGCGGTCCCGGCTGGCGGGCTCGGGGATGGGGGACGACGAACCGCTCGCAGAGACGCTGATCCTGCTGATCTCCGAGCTGGTCACGAACGCGGTCGTGCACACGGGCTGTCCGGCCGTGCTGCGGATGCTGTTCGGCGGCCCGGGGGTACGGGTCGAGGTGGCCGACACCAGCGACCGCGCCCCGGCCAGGCGGCAGGCCTGCGGAGAGGACACCGGCGGGCGCGGCCTGGAGCTGGTGGACGGGCTCGCGGACCGCTGGGGCTGGCAGCGCGAGGGCGCGGGCAAACGCATCTGGTGCGAGATCGACCGCGCGGCGGGCGGCGTGCCGGAGGCTCCAGAGCAGGCTCCGAAAAATTGTGGGCTTATGAGGGAACCGCGCGTGTACCTCTAACGAGGTGTTGACGGTTCGTCACCTGTTGATCACTCTGGTGGTGAGCGATTCGTCGCGAGGGGACGCCAAGGGTCCTGTGCCTTGACGAGTGCGGGTCGTGGGGTGGCGGCTGCCGTGCCGCGCTCGGGGCGTGCACGAAAGCACGCCGCCACCCGCAGGTTTCACCGTTGCGTAGGCTCCGCCCCATGGCCGACCTCTACGCCCTCGAACTCGCGCTGGACCTCGACGCCTCCACCCCGGAGCCGGTACTCGCGGTGATCCGGGACCACATGGAGACGTACGCCGAGGACGCCGGCCGCTACGACGAGGACCTGGACGCGTACGTACCCCCGCCCTTCAAGGTGCTGGCGGAACGCGGCCCGGCGTACCGGGTGGGCGGCACCTGCACGGCGGACCTCACCCGTACCCCCGCCGGCTGGACCCTCACGGCCCGCCAGGAGATCCACACCGAGAACCTCCCGGACGCGGAGCAGTTCCTGGAGACCCTGACCCCGCACCTCACCACCCCCGACACCCCGCTCGGCACCCTCCGCTTCTACGAGAACACCGACCCGGAGCCGATCACCCCGGACGCGTCGGGGGTCGTGCGTCTGCCTCCCGGGGGCTGGACTACGTACTGATGGTGTCGAATTCACCGACCCAGCTGCGCGCGATGAGGTGCTTTGGCAAGTATTCGGACTCGACGGTCAGGGGGAATCCCGCATCGCGGGCCAGGCAGGCCATGGCGAGGGGGCCGAGGGCGACGAAGCTGCTGCAGTGGCCGGTGTTCGTACCTCCGTCCACATGCGTCCAGTACTCCTTGTGCCACCGGAGCGCATCGGCGAGGGCTTCGTTGAAGCGCACGTGGTCTCCGGTGATGTAGCGCAGGAAGAGGTTCATCGGGGGGTAGACGATCCGCAGCACGAGATCCCGATCGCCTTCCTCAAGCCCTTCCGGGTCGGTACCGTCGAACGCGGCGCTCAGTAGACTGCCCAGATCGCCGCCACGAAGCCACCATGTCTGCAGCGTCGAGATCCACGAGTAGACGTACTCGTCGCAGTCGGCACCTGAGGCCCGGAGGAGATCCAGGGGCACTTGGGCCAGAGCCGTCATCCGCTCCGGCTCGCCGCAGGCGATCGCCAGCCAGAAGGCGTTGATCCAGTTCTCCGGATTGCTGTGGTACTGGGGCCCGGTCGCCTGGATGGTCCGAACCTCGTCCGCGATACGGCACTTCACCGTGCCGGTCGCCGCGGTCGAGGTAGCGAAGAGGGCAGAACCGACCTGCGTGGCCGTCACCCACGCTTCCCAGGTAAGCAGGTTGGCCGCACGAGGGTCCTCACCGCAGTGCGTGAACGCCGCCAGCATCGCCGTGCCGAAGGCCAGCCTGAAGCCTGCGGGCGATGACTCCAACCACTCAACGTCCTCCGCAGTGCTCTCGTCAAGCTCCTCAGCACGACCTTCCAGCCCGTGGGGCAGCTCATGCCGGGGGACGAGCACAGTCATATTGATCAATCAGGTTCATGCCCTTCGTGGAAAGCTTGGCCGTGGGTCACCGGCACGGACGTGATCACATTAGATCGGTGAGATCCGGCCCACGGCCGTCGATGAGTTCAGCATCCTCCAACCCGTAGGCCCTGGGCATGCCGAAATAGGTGGGTTCCCCCGGCTCGGCCTCGACCCCCAGGAGCGCATCGAGTTCCCGCAGTGCCGCAGCAAGGCGGGGCGCGTTCCGGGGTGCACCTGGGGGTGCGGGTTGCCGCGGAAGTCGCAGGTGGACCATACGTCGTGGTGGACGGACAGCGTTGCGGAGGGCCCGATCGAGTCCGGCGACACCCGGAGCTCGACCAGACGGTTTTCGTTGCGAGCGGTCCCTTCCGCGTCGTACCAGGTCCCCGGACCGACTACGACGAAGCCCGTCATCTCCGCACCCGGATGACCCACCGGTCGGCAACCGCGGATCTCGTCCGCGAGTTCTCTCGTCGTCCAGAGACCTGCTGATGAGACTCAGCCCGCTGTCGATGCCGAGCCCGCCCTTGCCGACCTCGAACCAGCTCCATTCCAGCGCCTGGGGTTCGAGCAGACCGTGCGCGGACAGCAGAGCGGACATCCGTGCGGCGGTCGCGAGAGCCGGCTCCAGCCCGGACTCGCTCACGTCGTAGAGATCCCAGAACCACGAGCCGCTCTCCTTCGGCGCGCGCATCAGAATCGACATGGGGTTTCCTTGCGGCTTGGTGGCATTGGTGGGGTAGACAGTGATGGAACCGTCGTTGAAGCGCGGTTCGAACGAGGCGTTGGTGCGGTCTGCTGCCCCCTGTACTGATGGTGTCGGACTCGCCGACGCAGCTGCGTTCCAGCAGGTGCTTCGGCAGGTACCCGACTGGAAGGTGTGGCGAGCTCGCCGGCCTGCGCGGGGTCGAGCAGGGGGAAGGCTCCCAGAACCATTTCCCCAAGGGCTCAGGCGTGATCACAAACGTGGCGCCTCAGCCAGGCGGAATCGGCTGCTGCGGGGCGGCATTGAACAGGTAGTCGTACATGTCCCGTAGATAGGCGTGAAGGGATTCGCGATTGGGGAATTCGATATCGGTGAGCTGTTCGTATTCATCCGGACCGAACGAGCCGTCCGCCACAAGCTGTTCGAATCCCTCACGAACGCATTCGACATAGGATTCACTGGAGGCCGTAAGGGTGGGCCTCAGGTATCCGGTGGTGTCGTATCCCATCTCAAGGCTCAAGTAGGTCCTCAGGAAGCCCTTGAAGCGCTCCTCCATTGACACTCTCCTCTGCGGACGACGGCCAGGCGCCACCACGAGTTGACCGACATCACGAGTTCAAGTTCAGCAGACCGGCAGACCCGCCCCGGCCGCCCGGCGGCCGGGGCGGTACCGAGGCCCCGACCGACGGCTGCATCGAAGCTTTCCCGTATGTCCATCGCCTCCGTTCAGGCTGCGCAGACCACGGAGTTCGTGCCCCGGCTGGCCGCCCTGCTGCGCGAGCACACCGGCAAGGACGCCTTCAGGCTGGAGCCCGACACCATCGGCGTCGCAGGCCACGAGCTGGCCGACCGGATCCTCGCCGCGCGCCGCGCCACCGAGACCGAGCGACCCACCTTCAAGCCGCTGCGCGGCCGCTCCATCGAGCGCGACGAGGCCGGAACCGTGCAGGGCGGGGTCGCTGCGATGGCCGTGCGGTCCTGTTCCAGCGCGTCCAGATCACCCGCCAAGGGACGGACGCGGAGGAGGAAGGGGGCGGGCTGGTTTCGTTCGGGCGGGAGATCGGCGGGAACTCGGGGGTGGGCGGCTGGAATTGGGGGGTGGGGTTGGTAGGAGCGTACATAAAGGCCAGGGGGGCGTTGTTTTGGGGTCGGCGGAGTGCCTACGGTGGCGGCGCATTCTCAACGGGCCCTCGCCGGTACGCCTCCGGCGGGGGTTCGTGATCCTTTCATTCGGCCACAAGCCATGGATTGGGAGAGGGGGTACGGCGATGAAGATGCTTTTTGCCATTCGTAACGCTGTTTCCGGTCAGAAGAGCCTCAAGAAGAGCGCCTGGTACTTCTGGTACTAGACCGGCAGGCCCGCCCCCGGCCGCCTGGCGGCCGGGGGCGGTACCGACGGCCCCGACTCGACGGATAGACGGCTGCATCGGAGTCCCGCATGTCCATCGCCTCCCTTCCGGCCACGCGGACCACGGAGTTCGCGCCCCGGCTGGCCGCCCTGCTGCGCGAGCACACCGGCAAGGACGCCTTCCGGCTGGAGCCCGACACCATCGGCGTCGCAGGCCACGAGCTGGCCGACCGGATCCTCGCCGCGCGCCGCGCCACCGAGACCGAGCGGCCCACCTTCAAGCCGCTGCACGGCCGCTCCATCGAGCGCAACGAGGCCGCGGCGGTCATGCGCGTCATCGGGAAGGACGTACGGGAGGCGCTGGAGAGGCCGCTGGTGAGGAGCGTCGATCTCGCCGGGAGCTGGCCGCTCACCGGGCACTTGTTCTTGCGCGACCTCATTCTCGGCAGCGACCCGCGCCGGCTGCGCATTCTCATGAGCCGGAATCTGGAGCTCACCCCGAAACTCACCTGGTCGGTCATAGCCGCCGGAGCCGCCATTCCCCGGAGGAAGAAGGCGGGGGCGGAGTCCAGCGGAATTGCGCGGCTGTTCGCCGAAGCCGGCGGTTACCACGACCGGCGCTACGCGATGGGGATCTACCGCAGGGCCGCCGCGCCCGTCTGCTTCACCGTGTCCACGCTCGTCGCCAACGCCCTCTGGCTCGGCTCCCCCTTCGACGGGGGCACCTCCAACCGCGACATCCTCCACGAGGCCGCCCGGCTGCTGCCGCCCTCCTGGAACATCCTGCGCTACGCCTCCCCCGAGTACCGGGCCCTGGACGCGCGCATCGGCGACCTGGACGACGTACTCGTGCTGCCCCTGCTGTCCCACCGGGACCCCGCGCTGTGGGAGGACCCCGACGCGTTCCGGCCCGAACGGTGGGAGCACCTCGACCCCGACACCGCCCCCGGCTACCTCCCCTTCGGGCACTCCTCCGAGCGCTGCTGGGGCCGGCACATGGTGATGCCGCTCGCCGAACTGCTGCTGGACCTGCTCAGGGGCGCAGGGCTGGAGGTCGACCCCGCGCAGCGCAGGGCGAAGGTGCCGCTGGTCGGGCTGCTCGGGGTGGAGGACGTACGGGTGGTCAAGGGGGCGGTGCGGCGTGGGCGTTGAGGAGGTGCCCGTCTCCTTCTTCGACGACCCCCACCCCGACTACCGGCGCTGGCGGGAGCTGGCGGGCGGTGCGCACCGGGTGCGGATCCTCGGGGAGGCGCCGCTGGAGGGGTGGGTGGTCACCGGGCACGCCGAGTGCCGGGCCGCGCTCGCCGACCCCATACTCAGCAAGAACGCCGCCACCGAGGCCTTCGACCGCCGCGACGGCTCCGAGGAGGGGCCCGGGCCGGGCCGGGCGCTGACCGCGCACATGCTCAACTCCGACCCGCCCGCCCACACCCGGCTGCGCCGCCTGGTCCAGCAGGCGTTCACGGCACGGCGGGTGACCGCCCTGCGGCCGGTGATCGAGGGGCACGTGAGCCGGCTGCTGGACCGATTGGATGGAGGGGGACCTGCCGTCGATCTGGTGCGGGACTTCGCCGTGCCGCTGCCGCTCGCCGTGGTCTTCGACCTGCTCGGCGCCACCGAGGGCGCCGAGGGGATCCTCAAGGCCTGGGCCGCCACCCTCAGCGGCGAGGAGGGCGACGGGGAGGTCTCCGTCGGCACCGCCGAGGCGCTGGTGGGGCACATCCGCGCCCTCATCGACCACAAGCGCGCCCACCCCGGCGACGACCTGCTGACCGCGCTGATCGCGGCCCGCGACGAGGGCGACCGGCTCAGCGAGCAGGAGATCACCTCGATGGGGTTCCTGCTGGTGGCGGCCGGTCACCAGACCACCGCCAACCTCATCTCCAACGGCGTCCACGTCCTCCTCACCCACCCCCGCGAACTGGCCGCGCTGCGCGCCGACCCGGCCGCCCGGACGGGCCCGTTCATCGAGGAGGTGCTGCGCCACGAGAGCCCGTTCTCCATCGCCACCATGCGCTACACCACGCAGCCCGTGACCATCGGCGGCACCACCGTCCCCGCCGGGGAGTTCGTGCAGATCTCCATGCTGTCGGCCAACCGGGACCCCGCCGTCTTCGCCGACCCGGACCGCTTCGACTCCTCCCGCCCCACCGCCGGACACCTCGCCTTCGGGCACGGCATCCACCACTGCATCGGAGCACCCCTGGCCCGGCTGCAGGCCGAGATCGCCTTCGGGGCGCTGCTCGCCCGCTATCCGGCGCTGCGCCCGGCCGCGCCCGGCGCCCGCCCGCTGTGGTGGCGCAACCCGCGCCACCGGGGCCTGCGCACCCTGCCGGTGCTGCTGCGCTAAGCCGGGGTTCCGGGTTCCAGTACGCGTACGTCACCTCCGCGCGCCCGGATCCAGTCGTCCAGGCCGGCCCCGGCGAGGGCGGTGCGGGTGCCGTCGGCCGCCACGTGTTCCGCGGGGCCGAACACGGTGCCGGTCAGGCCCGCCACGCGGGTGTCGTCGTCCAGCATCACCTTGAAGCCGTTCTCCTGGAGCACCGCCCCGCTGAGGTCGGCCCCGCGCAGGTCGGCGCCGTGCAGGCCCGCCCCCAGGATGCGGGCGCCGCGCAGGCTCGCGCCGCGCGCGTCGGCCCCGTACAGCTCGGCCCGTACGAGGTCGGCGCCGTCGAGGAGGGTGCCGCGCAGGTCGGCGCCGTCCAGTTCGGCCCGTACGAAGCAGGCGCCGGCGGCGTCGGCCCCGGACAGGTCGGCGCCCTGGAGGTGGGTGCGGTAGAAGCAGGTGCCGACCAGGCGGGCGCCGGCCAGCTTCGTGCCGCAGAACAGGGACGAGGAGAAGTCGGCCCGGGTCAGGTCGGCGCCGCTGAGGTCGAGGTCGGTCATGTCGGTCCCGCCGGGCTTGCCCTCGGCACCGTCCTCGACCCACTTCCACAGCCAGCCCGCCGCCTCCGGGTCGGCGGGCAGCAGCACCCGCCACGGCAGTACGGCCGGCCGCCGCAGCCGGTACCAGGGCGCGGTCGCCGGGTCGGCGCCGAGCTCGTGGCCGCCGTCGTCGACGGTGACGGCCCGGAAGCGGGCGTCGAGGGCGTCGAGACGGGGATCGCCCTCCAGGTCGCTGCCGCTCAGGGCGTCCCGGGCGTCGAGGTCCTCCGCGTACATGTCGGCCCCGTACCAGCGCAGCGGCGCCCACCCGGCCTCCATGCGGCCGATCAGGTCGGTCCAGGCCCACATGCGCGGGTCGGTGCCCGGGGGTGCGAAGGGCACGGTCCGGACCACCTCGGGCAGCCCGCCTACGGCGGCGTCGGGGAAGGCCGCGACTCCGGCCTGGGTGGCGGTGACGCGGAGTGCGGGGAGGTCGTCGCCGTCCAGGTCGTCGACGCTGGCGTAGGTGGACCCGCCGCCGGGGGTGAAGGCGTGGTAGATCCACGGCAGGGTCGCGTGGTCGATCAGTACGGCCGTGCCCAAGCCCCGGGCCAGGGCCCGCGCGACGGTCTCGGCGGACGGCGGATCGGGGACGGCCGGGCCGGCGTACACGTTGAGCTGGCAGGAGATGTTCAACGGCTCGAACCACAGGATCGCGCACTGGACCGGGGTGTCCCACCGCCAGCCGTCGTACTCCCCGTCGAGCCCGACCTCGACGGCGCCCTCGCCCATGGCGAAGACGGCGTCGAGTATCGGGCCGAGGGCGGCCGGGTCGGGTCGGGCGGCGACGAGGAAGCCGTAGCAGCGTCCGGTCATCAGGCGGCTCCGTGGCCGGTGTACCGGGCTTCGATGCCGGCGATCACGAGCCGCAGGCCTTCCTCGAAGCCCTGGTCGTAGTCCTGGAAGAGGTCGGCTCCGGCCTCGGCGGACAGGGGGAAGTCGGCGAGGCGCTCGGCGCGTTCGGCGACGTCGTAGCCCTCGCGGCGCTCGCCGGGGAGCGGTTCGACGCCCTGTTCCTCGGTGACGAAGCCGAGGGTGAAGAAGTACGCGGTGGTGGTGGCGCGGACGGCCTGGGGGAGCGTGAAGCCGGCGCCGGTGAGGGCGCGCAGGTGCTCCTCCATCTGGGTGGCGTGCTCGGCGCCGGTGAAGCGGGAGCCGCTGAAGACCTTGGCGCCGTCGCGGTAGCGGAGCAGGGCGGCGCGCAGGGCGCGGTTGGCGGCGAGGAGCCGGTCCTGCCAGGGGAGGTCCGGGGGGAGGGCGGCGTCGGCGGCCATCCGGCGGTACATCTCCGTCGCCATCTCGTCGAGGAGCTCCTGCTTGTTCTTGAAGTGCCAGTACAGGGCGGGTGCCTGGACGTCGAGCTCCTTGGCGATGGCGCGCAGGCTGAGCCCGTCGAGGCCGAGGTCGTTCAGCAGGCGGAGGGAGGTCTCGACGGCCTGCTTCTTGTCCAGCTTGGGGGTTCTGCGGGTAGCCACGCTTGACAGCTTAACAGCGTTAAGGGCACTCTCGTGGGGCCAGCTACTTAACAGCGTTAAGGAGAAGTGGGATGAACACGGACGTACTGATCGTCGGCGCGGGCCCGGCCGGGCTCGCCCTCGCCGTGGACCTCGCCCGGCGCGGCGTACGCGCCCTCGTCGTCGAACGCTCCGCAGGCCTCTTCCCCGGGTCACGTGGCAAGGGCATCCAGCCGCGCACGCTGGAGGTCTTCGACGACCTCGGCGTGTACGACGCGGTCCGCGCGGCGGGCGGGCCGTACCCGGTCGGGATGATCTGGCAGGACGGGAAGCGGATCGGTGAGCACGCGATCCTCGACCCCGACGAGACCGGGACGGCCGACGAGGGCACCCCCTACGCCGAGCCGTGGATGGTCCCGCAGTGGCGCACCCAGGAGATCCTGCTGGCCCGGCTGGTGGAACTGGGCGGCGAGGTCGCCTTCGGCCGGGAGCTGGCCGGCATCGCGCAGGACGCGGAGGGGGTGACGGCCGAGTTCGCCTCGGGCCCGCCGGTCCGGGCGCGGTACGCGGTCGCCGCCGACGGCGGGCGCTCCACGGTGCGGCGGGCGCTCGGCATCGGCATGACGGGGGAGACCGTCGCCCCGACGCCGATGCTGGTGGCCGACGTACGCATCACCGGCCTGGACCGGGACAACTGGCACGTCTTCCCGCCGGCCGAGGGCGCGGGCGGCTTCCTCGCGGTCTGCCCGCTGGCGGGCACGGAGGACTTCCAGGTGACGGCCGGACTCCCGCAGTCCGACGCCCCCGTGGACCTCTCCCCGTCCGCGATCCGCACCCTGATCGCCGCCCGTACGCACATCGCCGCGGACGCCGTCACCGAAGTCCGCTGGGCGTCGGACTTCCGGCCGCGCGCGGCGATGGCCGACCGGTTCCGGGAGGGGCGGATCTTCCTCGTCGGCGACGCGGCGCACGTCCACTCGCCGGCGGGCGGGCAGGGGCTCAACACCAGCGTGCAGGACGCGTACAACCTGGGCTGGAAGCTGGCGGCCGTGCTGCGCGGGGCGGCCCCGGACACCCTCCTCGCCACGTACGAGGAGGAACGCCTCCCGGTCGCCGCCGAGATGCTCGGCCTGTCGACCCGCATCCACCGCGGCGAGGCGAGCCGCGGCGCGGCCACCCGCCAGCTCGGCCTGGCCTACCGGGACTCCTCCCTCGCGGTGGAAACCCGCCCCGCCCTTCCGGCGGACGCCCTCCACGCCGGCGACCGCGCCCCGGACGGCATACGCGGCGGCACCCGCCTCTTCGACGCCTTCCGCGGCCCGCACTGGACCCTGCTGACGGTCGGCACCGCCGAGTCCGCCTCGCTCCCGGGCGCCCGTACGGTCCGCATCCCGGCGTACGAGGCGTACGGCGACGGCGTGTTCCTCATCCGCCCGGACGGCTACGTGGCCTGGGCGGGGGCGGCGGGCTCGACGGAGGGCCTGGCGGAGTACGCGGCGGGGGTGGGGGTCTCACTCCAGGGCGAGTAGCGCCAGCTCCCCGAACTCGCCGACCTCGACGGCGGCATCCGGCTCGGGCCGCCCCGCCACGGGGTCACCGGGACTCCCGCTCAGCTCTGCGAGGGCCGCGCTCGGGGACAGCCCCCGGTCGTACGCGGCCTGCAGCCGCTCCAGCCAGACCAGCCCGGCCCGGTAGGCGTCGAGGTCGGCGGCGTCACGCGGCTCGAAGCTGGCCGCACTCTCGGCGTCGGACGCCCAGAGGTAGCCCAGGACCTCCTGGGAGCCCGCGACGGGGACGTACCGCACGGGGCCCGACACCTGACGGCCGTACCCGGCCTTGAACCTCGGGGTCTGGTTGAAGATTCGATTCCGGTAGGGGATCTCGAAGCTTCCCCACACGTCGGACGGGGAGCCGTCGTCCTGGTAGTGGTTCTCGACGCCCGATTCCGTCGGAATGCCGAACCAGGTGGCGTCCTCGGGGTCGATCTCCACGTCGAGCTCTTCGGCGATCTTTGCGAGGGCGGAGGCCAGGCGGGGCCGGTTCGCCGTGAAGATGGCCTCCTGTGCCCGTCCCCGCAGATCGAACGGCATCCACGCGTCGGAGTATGCGGTCAGGCCCACGTTGAAGTACCCCTCGGACACCTTGGCAGTGAGTGCGAAGAGTCCTTCCACCACCTCGGCGGCGCCGGTACCGGTCTCCACGACGCCGTCGCACGGCGCGTACAGATCCACGCCACCCATCTCACCGGGCGCGATACCTTTTTTGATCTGCGCCACCAGCACTTCGGCGAGCGCCGTCCCCTCCATGACATCCGCAGGACCGACGGCGTAATCCGCCCGGAGCAGGATGCTCCGGTTGCCCATCTCTGTGACCTCTACGGCCACGCGCCCGAGGTGCGGGGTTGCCAGTCTGTACAGGTCGAGGACCCTGAGCGCCAACAGGAAGCGGCGGACGGCCTCGCGGACCAGATCGGTCTCATGCCTGGGCTCTCCCCAGGACCACCGCGCGACGGGTGTGCTGGCAATCAAGGCTGTCCTCCTTGGACTCAGGCGTACCAGACCTAGTGCTGGAGGTGTATGGATTTCAATCTCTGCTCGGCCCGGAGGCCGCTGTGGCGGCGCTACGCTGGTAGGCCCTCGCTGGCGATTTCCCGAAGTGAAGCCAGATCCAGGCTACGGGGCTTATCAAATCCCGGTTGCCCGGTAAGCTCGGTGAGCGCTTGGGAGGGTGACAGGCCGCGTGCATATGCGGCGTTCAATCGCTCCAGCCAGATGTGTCCAACCTTGAAGCCTTCTTCGCCGGCCAAGTCCCTGGGCTCGAAGCTCGCGGCCGCTCCGGTGTCAGAAGCCCAGACGTATCCGAGTACCACGCCGCGTGAATTCGAGACGGCTACGTACTGGACTTCGCCGTCGGAAGTGCGCTTGTATGCGGCATCGAAAGCAGAGGCGTGGTGGAAGTGTCGCTTTCGGTAGGGCATTTCGAAGCTGGACCAGACGTCGGAAGCGTGTCCGTCTCTGTCAAAGAAATTCTCCACACCTGTCTCGGTTGCTTTGCCGAAATAGGTTGGATCTTCCGGATCTGTATCCGAGTCGAGCGTTTCGGCGAGACATTGCAGGACCGTGGACAGTCTGGGTGCGTTAGCGGCGTAAGAGTCCGGTTGGGCATTTCCCCTGAGGTCATGCCTCATCCAGATGTCCGAATACGTGATCAGTTCGACGGTGACGAAGCCTTCTTCCGCGGAGGCTCGCAGAAGAAGCGCATGATCATCCGGATTGCTGGCTGCGGAATCGCGAATTTCCGAATAGGATACGCGAGCGTCGACAGATCCGATGCGTCCGGGGTGAAGAATCTTCAGTGTCTCGCGATAGAGGAATTCGATCGATTGGGATGAGTTTTGCTCTATCGGTAGGCTGAAGTCGACCTCAAGTAGATAGTTCTGCGGCTTTCCCCACTCCGGAATGGAAATGTGGACCGTAGTTCGAGCCGGGGTCATCAGGTGATCCCTGAGGACCGAGTGTGCGGCCACGAGATCAGTAAGGCAGTTCAGGACGAGGTCGGTGGATTCTGTATCGCGCCCCCAGGTCCAGCGGGCAACGGGCGTGCTGGCGATCAAGGCCTCACCTCCGGTGTGAAGTGACCGTCATGCGGAACGAAAATAATACCGTCCGGCGTGCGGATGACGAACTGGACTCTCTTTGACTCGAAGCGCTGCTTGAACTCGTCGAGCTGTTCGAGCATCTCGGCCTTCGGTGCCTTTACTTCGGCCACGAGTGTCTGGATATCCGCATTGGAATCCAGTAGCTGACCCATGCTTTTCACGATGTTGCGTCTGATTTTAAATGGTTCGACAGGTGAGTCGACGCCCGTCATGTCCTTGAACTGCCAACCGTGAACCCTGCCGTCGGCCTCTCGCACCATCACGTCGAGATCTGTAGCCGAACCGGTGTATACACCGGGCTTGATCGGATATCCATCCTTGATTTCGAATGATATGTTAGTGAATCCATCATCGTACAACCGGTTGGCGAGGCGGATCTGTTCGATGCACCCCGATGCGTCCTTTGGCTTGGAGAGGTTCGAGACAACGCGTCCGAATCCTTCGGAATCTCTGAACCTTCCCGAGGCGACGGTCTCTGCAACCTCTCGCCCCGCGGCGTTATTAGCCAGTGTCTCAAGGATTGCAGGGACATCGCCCTGCTTGGTCGAGAGGCCGCGCACCTGTTCCCGAAATTGCTGCTCCAGCTTCCCTCCGAGTTCGAGGGGGCCCGACCCTTGAGCCCGCTCCCACCCGGCGGGGCCATCCGCGTTGTCACCTGCAGCACCCGAGGCGTGACCCTGTCCGCCCCCCGGCCCGTCGCCCTGGCGCGGGACAGTCGGGCTGTCGGCGTGCGCGCCGCCCGGGCCGTCGCCATGGCCGCCCGTGGAGGGGGTGTCGGTGTGGCCGCCTCCGGTGGGGCTGGTGTCGGTGTTGCCGTGGCTACCTGTGCCGCCGCCGCTGGGTTCGGTGTGGCTGTTGTGCGGCATGTGGTCCGCAGTGCCGCCTGGGGTGTGGGGCCTGCCGCCGCCGGGGCGCCGACTGTGGCTTCCTGGCGGGTGGGGACTTCGGTGAGGGGGTGGTCGGGGTCCTTGGGGATGGCGGTGAGGTCTTGTTTGGGGAGGCCGTTGTGGTTGAGGAGTTCGCCGGTGACCTTGTCGAGGTATTGGGGGCGGCCGAGGGCGTCGTCGGGGAGGCGGGCCGTGTCGTTGGGGTGGGGGAAGGTGACGCCGGGGGCGTCGGCTTTGGGGAGGTCGTTCCAGGCGACGTCGTCGACTTTGGGGAAGGCTCCGTCGGCTTTGCCGATGTTGGCGAGGAGTTCGCCGATCTTGAGGTGGTTGAAGGCGAGGGATCCGGCTTTGCCGGCTGCTTGGCCGACGTAGGTCATGGGGTCGATGAGGCGTCCGGCTTTGCCCGCGACGCTGATGGTCTTGGCGAGGCCGCCGGTTTTGACTCCGGTGCCGGCGCCGCCGGTGAAGACGGTGGTGAGGACGTTGAAGGTGACGGCGCCTGCGGCGCGGGCCGGGTTCTTGCCCCACTCGTCCCAGGCGACGAGGGCCTTGCCGGTCTCCTTCATGGTGTTGCGGGAGTCGCGGAACCAGGCGGGCATGGCCTTGTCGTCGGTGTTCCAGAAGACGAAGGCGGTGCCGGGGTTGGTGGTGAGGGCTATGCCGGTGGCGAGTTTGGCGAGGCCGGTCCAGGCCTGGCCGGCGGCGGCGGAGCCGTCCCATCCGACGAGGGTGCCCAGGCCGTGGACGGTGCCGACGATGCCGTCCATGACCACGCCGTCCCAGATGAAGGACTTCGCCCAGTGGCCGACGTCGTACCAGCGGTGGGACTGCTGGAGTTGGGAGCCCCAGGGGAGGTCCTGGACCTTGTTGAGGTCGGCGGCCCGGTAGCCGTACATGCCGTCGGCGTGGGTGCCGTCGTCGACGGTGAGCGCGGGCAGTCCGCACAGTGCGCGGATCTTGCTGGCGCAGGTGCGTTCGGCGGCCCAGAAGGCTTCGGCTGCGGCGTTGACGTCGTGGATCAGGTCGTTGTTCTCGTCGGTCTTCTTCCCGTCGTCCTTCCAGTGCGCGTCGCCCTGGATTTTCGGGGTGAAGGCCGTTGCCTGTGCCTGGAGTTGTTTGAGGCGGGCCACGATCGGGCGGGCTTCGGTGGCGAACTCGCCGAGGGCCTGGGCGGCTAATTCGAGCTGGTCGGCGAAGTAGTCGCTTTCCGTCTGCACCCGGTGGGTGGTGGCGAAGAGCTGGGCTGCTTCGGGTGCGGAGTAGAAGAAGGCCAGGTGCTGGAACGTGTTGTCGACGTTCGCGCCAGTGTCGCGGAGGGTGGACGCCGCCGCTGCGATGGCCGTGCGGTCCTGTTCCAGCGCGTCCAGATCACCGGTGAACTGGAAGGTCGCGCAGGGGTTGATCGGTATGTGGTCTGCCACTGCTGTCCCGCCCCCCGGCAGATCGATCTACGTGTTGGGTCCTGTCTACTGGCGAGCTGGTGCGAACATGAACTCGAAATGTGGTGCGTGAGGGGCAGGGCTGGAAAGCGCTGCTGGTTGACCGAATTACCGCCGCCGGGCCGGGCGGGAGTCGGGTGCTGCGCGCGACGACCTCGCGCTCGTGGAGGCCCACGCCGAAGCCGTGCGGGCAGACGTCCTACGGGTGCGGCGTTCACGGGCTCGGTGGTGGCCGCTCGTACGGGCCCTGGATGGACTCGACCCGTCAGCTCGCTGAGGCCCGGCGGACCATTTCGTTGATCCAGACCGGGGCGAAGGGGGAGGTGCAGCCCGGGGAGGTCGGGTAGTCCTTCAGGACCTCCAGGCGCTCGCCGATCTCGATCGCGCGGGCGCGGAGGGCAGGGTGCTCGATGCCGATCTGGGCGAGGCAGTGGTTCATCGCCCACTGGAGGCGGTCCGGGGCGTCCTTCATGTTCGTTTCGATGAGGTCGAGGAGGCCGGGGAGGTCGAGTCCCTCGGGCTTCTTCGCCACCCGGTCGGTGGTCAGCGCCCAGCCGGCGCTCGCGACGACCGGGTCCGGGTCGGTGAACCAGGTCTGGCGCAGTTCCTCGGCGTGCGGGCTCTTCTTGACGACGTAGCCGACGAGCCAGTCGTGCACCTTGGGCGTGCGGGCCTCGCGGAGCATGGTGTCGAGCTCGGCGCGGTCGTACGCCTTGGGGCGGCAGATCAGGAGGGCGAGGAGGCGGGCGGCGCTGTTGCCCGTGGCCCAGAGCTCGCGGGCGAGGTCCTGCTGCGTCTTGAGGCGTTTGGCGAGGGCGCGCAGCTTGGTGAGGTTCACGCCGTGGTCGTCTCCGTGGCGCTCGTTCACGGCAAGGATCTTCGGGTCTTCGAGGCCTGCCAGCTCGGCCATGACGGCAGTGAGCGTCGTCGTCGGTGGAGTCCCGGTCACCCGTCCGCCTCCCATTCATCGCGTATGGATTCAGGGCAGAGGTGCAGATTGTATTCGGCGGTGGCGAGCATCCTGACGATTTCGATGGGAGGCTCGCGGAGCTCGATGTCGATCACGTCGAAGGGGTCCAGGTGGTGGGTGTTGCCGTCCTGGCCCTGGGCTTCGAGTACGTAGCAGTACCCACGCGGTGACCTGGGATCGTCGGCGATGCGCCAGGCGGCGCCGTGGCGCCGGATCATCACGTCCGCGAGGTACGCGACCAGGTCGCAGCGGAACGTGATCCAGTCCGACTCCTCGAACTCGTCGAGCGGGGCCCGGTCCGCGTAGTTCTGGAGGGCGGGGATGAGGGTGGAGGGGTCGGCCGCGTACGCCTCGAGGGGCACTCCGAGCGTGTCCGCGAGGAGGCAGGCGTTCTGGTGGTTGCCGTCGTGCCATTCCCGGATGCGGGGGTCGTTGTCGTCCGTGGGCATCAGACCTCGAACTCGCCTACCCACGAACGCTTGAGGAGGTGCTCGGGCAGGTACGGGGACTCGACGTTGACGGGGATGCCGCCGTCGTAGGCGAGGCAGGTCACGGCGAGGATGCCGATCGGTACGAGGCCGTCGATGTCGTCGGCGCGTTCGGGGGTGGCCGTCCAGTACCGCTTGTGGAGTTCGAGGGATTCCAGGAGCGTGGTGTGGAAGCCTTCCTCGTCCTTCTGGAGGAACTTGTAGAACAGGTTGATCGGGGGGTAGGCCACGTGCTGGATGTAGTCGCGCCCTGCGATGACGGCGACGTCGGGGTGGGAGCGCTGGAAGGTCAGCGTCAGTTCCGGGACCAGCTCGGGGCGCTTCAGCCAGTACGCCTGGAGGGTGGCGACCCAGTGGTAGAGGTAGTCGTCGTGGTCGGCGCCCGAAGCGCGCAGCACGTCGATCGGGAGCTCGCAGAGCTCGGTCATCTTCGGCTGGTCGCGGGTGATGATCGCGTACCAGAACGCCTGGATCCAGTCCTCGGCATTCGCGTCCCACGAGGGCCCCGCCGCCGGCAGGGTGCGCATCTCGTGATGGATGCGCACTTCGGTGGTTCCTTCGGCCATACCCGCCGTGCGGAACAGCGCGCAGCCCAGCTGCGCAGCATCGACCACGGCCTCCCACGTGCCCAGCTCGGCGGCCTGCGGGTCCACCCCGAACCGGGCGTGGACGTTGAAGGTGCCGTCCTTCCATGCCGACCTGAGGCGCCGGGGCGATGAAGAAAGGGCGTCAAGGTCCTTGATCAGGTTCTCGGTGATCCTAGCGACCCAGGCGGCGCTGTCCGGCCTCGGCTCCGCATGGCCGGCAACGAAGACGGTCATCGCTTCTCCTGTCATTTGGTGAGGTCGAAACGGCGCATAGTGTATCCGGCGTAAGTTCCGGTGTTATCAGCTCCCTTGACGACGACGTAGTCGATCCGCGGGGGATCCGCCTTCAACGCTGCCTCGAGGGCTTCATACAGGTCCATTTCGCTTTGGATATCTCTTCCGCGCCTCTTCATTTGCTTGAGGATGTCCTCGAAGTACTCGCGGGTTCCCTGCGAGACACGCTTACCGCCGATCCGGCGTTCGCCCAAGTCCGTGGTGACGTGGCTCTTCGCCTCGACCACGACGTACCGGTCACCGTGCTTGTAGACCTGGTCGAACTGGTCGTTCCCGTTGGCCGGGCCGTGCAGGGTTTCTTCCTTGGCGCCGGGGAACTCCTTCGGTATCGCGTGTTCCCTGGCTATGGCCTCGCCGTACGCCTCGCTCTTCTTGGAAAGGGCCTCGTGGAGCGGCGCGTGCTCTGCCTTGGCCGCGTCGAGGGCCGCCTGGGTTTCCGCCGTGCTGTGGAGCTTGTGTGCCTTCTTGGCCTCGCCGTAGGCGTCGTGGGGACCCTTGTCGGCGGTGATGGCGTCGTGACGCTCCTTCGCTGCCTGGTCGAGCGAGTCCCGCATTTCCTTGGTGACGAGGACGTCCTTGTGGTCGACGGACTTCGCCTTGCCCAGGTAGTCCGGCGGCACCGGCGGCGGAATGTCCGACTTCGGTACCCAGACGTCGGGGGCGGTCTCCACGAGCTGCGGCGGGACCAGGCCGGTGTGGTCCGGGACGTCGGCCCGCAGGCGGTAGCCGAGCTTGTTGTAGTACTGCTTGAAGTAGGTGTCCGTCGGGTCGTTCGCCCGGTGGACCTGGTACTCCATGATCTGCCGCTTCTCGGCGTCCGTGTACTTGTGCGCGTTCTCCCGGTGGGGCGGCAGCTCGGGCCGTCCGCCGTTGCCGGGTACTGCCGGGTCGGGGCCGTCGCCGTGCCCGTGGCCCAGGTTGTCGGGGATCCCGTCGCCGCCGTGGCCGAGGTTGTCGGGGATTCCGCCGCCCTGGTGGGGGATGCCGCCGCCGTGGCCGCCGCCGGTGGACGGGGTGTCGGTGTGCGTCGCTCCGCCGCCGCCGGTGGTGGGGGTGGTGTCGGTGCCGCCGTGGCCGGGGGTGGTGTTGCCGCCGGGTTCGGTGTGGCTGTTGTGCGGCATGTTGTCCGCGGTGCCGCCCGGCGTGTGGGTCGCGCCGCCGCCCGGGGTGTGGGTGGCCGTGCCGCCCGGGGTGTGGGAGGTGACGTCCGCCGTGTGGGCGCCGACGCCGGCCGGGACCTCCTGGCGCACCGGGACTTCGGCGAGGGGGTGGTCGGGGCCCTTGGGGACGGAGGTGAGGTCCTGCTTCGGCAGGCCCTTGTGGTCCAGGAGCTGGTTCGTGGTCTTGTCGAAGTACTGCGGACGGCCCAGGGCGTCGTCCGGGAGACGGACCGTGTCGTCCGGGTGCGGGAACTTGATCCCGGGGGCGTCGGCCTTGGGGAGGTCCTTCCACACCACGTCGTCGATCTTCGGGAAGGCGCCGTCGACCTTGCCGAGGTTGGCGAACAGGTCGCCGATCTTCAGCTTGGCGAGGGAGCCGGCCTTGCCGATGTAGGTGATCGGGTCGATGAGGCGGCCGGTCTTGCCGGCCACCGAGAGGACCTTCGCGACGGCGCCGGTCTTCGCGGCGGTGCCGGCGCCGCCGGTGAAGACGGTGGTGAGGACGTTGAAGGTGACGGCGCCGGCGGCGCGGGCCGGGTTCTTGCCCCACTCGTCCCAGGCGACCAGGGCCTTGCCGGTCTCCTTCATCGCCGTGCGCGAGTCCTTCAGCCAGCCCGGGAGCTGCTTGTCGTCCGCCATCCAGAACGCCGTGCCGACACCCGGGATGGTGGTGATCGCGAGACCCGTGGCGAGTTTGGCGAGGCCGGTCCAGGCCTGGCCGGCCGCGTCCCAGCCGTCCACGCCCACCAGCGTGCCGAGGCCGCGGATGGTGCCCCAGATCCCGTCGACGATGATGCCGTCCCACACGAAGGACTTGACCCAGTAGCCGACCTCCCACGCCCGGTGGGTCTCCTCCAGCTGCGAACCCCACGGCAGGTCCTGGACCTTGTTGAGGTCATCGGCCTTGTAGCCGTACATGTTCGCGCCGTTGGAACCGTCGTTGACGGTCAAAGGGGGTGCGCAGTACAGGGCGCGGATCTTGTTCGCGCAGGTCCGCTCGGCGGCCCAGAACGCCTCGGCCGCCGCGTTGACGTCGTGGATCAGATCGTTGTTCTCATCGATCTTGTCCCCGTCGTCCTTCCAGTGCTCATCCCCGCTGATCTTGCTGGTGAAGGTCGTCGCCTTCGCCTGGAGCTCCTTCAGCCGGGCGACGATGGGGCGGGCCTCGGTGACGTACTCGCCCAGCGCCTTCGCGGCTGATTCGAGCTGGTCGGCGAAGAAGTCGCTGTCCGTCTTCACCGGCTTGGTCGTCGCGAACAGCTGCGCCGCCTCAGGGGCCGCGTAGAACGCGGACAGGCCCTGGAACTCGGAGTCCACGTTCGACCCCGCGTCGCGGAACGTGCCCGCGGCCGTGGTGATCGCCGCGTGGTCCTGCTCCAGTGCGTCCAGGTCACCCGTGAACTGCGGGATCGTGCACGGATTGATCGGTACGTGGTCGGCCACTTCTACCCCGTCCCCCGAAGTCGAGCTGCGTTCGCGAGCATCCCTGTCTACCCATCAAGTGACGCGAACACAAACGCGAATGGTTCCCGTGGGGGTCGGGGTGAGGGAGAGGTAGTCGACCGGGCGGACGCGCCATTCGGGGCGCAGGCCGCCGCGCAGGATGATGCTGAAGCCGGCGGTTTCGCCGCGGTGGAGGGCGGCGAGGGCGTGGACGCGGCCGCCGCCGTCGGCCCAGGTGAGGGCGCGGTGCACTTCCGTGGGGGAGAGGGCGAAAGGGTGTGCGGTGCGGATTGCCGCCGTGTGGTCCAGGGGAGGGCTCGCACTCGTCGCCGCCACCGCGGACGACTGGGCGGCCGTGGCTCAGGGGGACTCGGTCAAGGTGGTGTGGTTCGGCTTCGCGGCGGCAAGGGAATGAGGCCGTCCGGCCCCGCGGGGCGGGTTCCGGGCGGCCTCGTCAGCGGAGCGTCTCAGCAGGGGCGGATGTGGTAGACGGGGCTCCAGGACGCGGTGCCGGAGCCCTTGGCCACGTGCGACCAGCGCTCGCTGCCGTCGCTGTTGTAGAAGCGGGCCCGGGTGCCGGAGGTCTGGTTGTTGTTGAACGTGCCGTCGCCGATGCCGTTGAAGTCGTAGTAACCGCAGCGGTAGTAGTCGTAGTTCACGCCGCGCCCGTCCGTGATGCACAGGTGGCCGTTGTTGCAGGCCAGCGCCGTGTCCGGGGCGGCCAGGTCGCGGGTCTCGGTCTGGCCCGGGGCCCGCAGGACCACGCTGCCGCCGGCGGTGGTCAGTTTGTTCGCGGAGACCTGGCGGGCCCCCGGCTCCGACGCGAGGAACGCGTCCACCTGCTGCTGGAGTTCGGTCGCCTGCGCGGCCGTGAGGCCGGCGGCGCTGGTCTGCTGGGAGAAGGCGGTGGAGGTGGAGGCTTCGGCGGTCAGTACCGGGCCCGCTATCAGGGCCGCGGTGGCGGTCATCGTCGCGAGGATCCTGCGCGGTGACATGGGTGTTCCCCTCTTCTGCTTCGGCAGCCGGGCGACCGCTGCTCGTGGCGGCGGCCGCTGAGTCGCGGGACTCATCGTTCCGAAGTTGCGTCGCGGCATGAAGGGGGGATTCGGCCGGGTTGCCGGTCTTGTGTGGATAACTCCTGTGCGCGCCGGCCCCAGGCGGCGCAGGGGTATCCGATCAGGTGTGTGGTCAATGCATCGTTTTCGCTGGCCGGGCCGGGTTCACGCGGCTCCGTGGGCCCGGACCGGCAGATGTGGCGTAATGGCAGGGGTGCGTGTCCGCCGGCCGATCACGGCCCGCCCTGGCCGATCCGGTTGCCCGATGTGCCTGACCAGGAGACCGAGAGCGAGCGGTGGGAGGCGGCGCACGGCCTCTTCACCCGAACGGGCCCGCCTCTTCGGCGGCAGCGCGGTCCGTGCTCGCCGGACCGCATCGCCCGGTTGGTGCAGGCCGGCGGGAAAGCCGGATCAGCCGCAGGTGTAATGGCAGCAGGAAGCGAGCCGGCCGGGTCCGGGGCCCCGGGAATTTGGGAAGGGACGGCCACATGTCCACGAGTCATGAAGAGGATCCATCTCGTCACGCAGGCGAACTCTTCAGCGCCGGGAGAGCGCGGATCTTCGATGACACGGGGCAGCGGAGGCTTCACTACCACCTCCTCAGGCTGACCCTTGCCGGGCTCACGCACGAGGACGTGGAGGATCTGCGGGAGCTCGGCCGCCGGGTGTTCCAGGGCGGGGACGTCGCCGAGCAGTCGACCAGGATCAGGCAGCGGGCCGGTGCCAGCGTCCTCGCGCTGGCGATCGTGGACATCGTCGAGCGGGCCGACGACCATGACGTGCCCCGGGAGCGGGTGATGGTCGGCGCCCTTCTCGGCGCCTACACGGTCGTCGGCGGCACGTCCGTGTTCAGCGCCGTTTCGCGGGAAGACCTTCAAGCAGCAGCCGTTCTCGGCGCGGTCGGCGGTGCCCTTGCCGCATCGAGCGGCCCTCGTGTCTTCCATGTGATCGACGGAGTGGGCCTGGAGGAATACCTGGACCATCGGGATTGAGACACCGGTCCGGGCGAAGCCGTGCTCAAGGCTTCGCCCCGGCTCAGGTCTTGGACCAGACGATGAGCTTGCCGCTGACCACCGGGAGGCGCGGATCTTCGCTGACGTCGTCGAAGAGGGCCATCGTCACGTTGCCCCTGTCGGTGACGGAGCACACGGCGGCCCCCTTCACCAGGCCCCGGCTCGTCCACCGGCCGTTCCCGGCTTCCACGGGTCGAGCTCCTGTTCGGCGTCGCGGTCAGGTCACGGCCAGCCCTGGCCGATCTGGCTGCCCGACGTCGGCGACCAACCTGGCGTGCCGTTGCGGTTCAAGTCCTGGAAGAACAGCAGCGCCCCGTCGTCGCGGACGGCGTAGATGATCCCGTCCCCGCCGCTGACGATCCGCTTGACATCGCCCCAGCCTTGGCCGATCTGGTTGCCTGATGTTCCTGACCAGCCGGTGGAGCCGTCGGGGGCGTTGGTTCCGTCGCGCTTCAGGTCCTGGAAGAACAGGAGGCGGCCGTCCTGGTGGACGACGTAGAGGGTTCCGTTGCCGCCGCTGGTGATGAGTCTGGCGCTGTCCCAGCCTTGGCCGATTTGGCTTCCTGATGTTCCTGACCAGCCGGTGGAGCCGTCCGGGGCGTTGGTTCCGTCGCGCTTCAGGTCCTGGAAGAACAGGAGGCGGCCGTCGTGGCGGACGACGTAGAGGGTTCCGTTGCCGCCGCTGGTGATGAGTCTGGCGCTGTCCCAGCCTTGGCCGATCTGGTTGCCTGACGTCGCTGACCAGCCGGTGGAGCCGTCCGGGGCGTTCGTTCCGTCGCGCCTCAGGTCCTGGAAGAACAAGAGACGGCCGTCCTGGTGGACGTCGTACAGGGCTCCGTTGCCGCCGCCGGCGAGGAGTCTGGCGCTGTCCCAGCCCTGGCCGATCTGGCTTCCTGATGTTCCTGACCAGCCACTGGAGCCGTCGGGGGAGTTCGTCCCGTCGCGCCTCAGGTCCTGGAGGAACAGCAGACGGCCGTCTTCGTGACCGCTGTAGAGGACTCCTTTGTCACCGGAGGCGAGCTGGGCGAATCCCATGACGAACTCCAAACGCCGGGGTCGATGGACACCTGCTCTCTACCGGACGGGCCGTGGCAGGAAACGCGTTTCACCCGAAGCCCGCAAGGACGGCGGCTTCTTCACCCGGACGGGTCAGACGGCGGCTGTGGCCACCGTGCCCGTGACCGGGGCCGTGATCCCCGGTCACGGTGGCGGCGGATCCATCGATCTTTCGGGCGGTCTCAGAGGACGGCCACCGGGGCCACCGGGGTGCCGGTGCCGCCGACGAAAGGTTCCGGCATCGCCGACAGGAGGAAGGAGTGCCGGCCGGCTTCCGCACAGGCTGTGGACAGTTCCTCCAGGTTCCAGTTCTGGCCCTGGTGCATGCCCATCTCGACCAGGTCGAGCGCGTGCACCGGAAGCCACAGGTTCTCGATCTCCGGCGGGAAGATCTCGAAGGTCAGGGTGTCGTTCGCGACGGCCGCCACGTCCCGCGCGTGGAACCACTCCGGGGTGTGGACGGAGAGGCCGGGCGAGGGGAACCCGTAGCCGTGCTTGTCGCCCGCCAGGTAGGCCTGGATCTGGCCGGTGCGGACGAGGACGACGTCGCCCGCGCGGACGGTGACGCGGCCGAACTCCTCCGCCTCCGCCAGGTCCCCGGGGGTGACCGCGTGGTCCCCCGGGAGGCGGTCCAGGCCCTTGGCGCGGGCCACGTCCAGCAGGACCCCGCGCGAGACGATGTGCCGGGCCTTGTCGATGCCGCTGAACTCCGCGCGCCCGTGCGCGGTGATCGTGGAGGCCGGGCGGCCGTTGTAGATGCGGCCCGAGTGCGAGACGTGCGTGAGGGCGTCCCAGTGGGTGGCCGACTGGAGGCCCATCGTCACGGCGTCGTCGCTGCACGCCACCGTGCCCGGGCCGAAGAGCTCCTGGTTGATCTGGACCATGGTGTGGAGGGGGTTGACCCGGCCCGGGATGAGGCCCGCCTGCACCCCGTCCTCCTTGAGCGGGAGGGCGAGCGGGATCCGGCGGCCCGTGCGGATCTCCGCGGCCGCCGCCCGGACGACCTCGTCGGTGATCAGGTTCAGGGTGCCGGTCTCGTCGTCGGCACCCCAGCGGCCCCAGTTGTTGATCCGCTTGGCGATCTCGTGGAACTCGGGAGGGAGGGTCACCGGCCATCAGCTCCTAGGACGCAGGGCTTGTGTGAAGGGATCTGACTGGTCATAGAATCTAACGGTCCGTCAGAAAACACGGGAAGGGGTCGGCCGTGGGGAACTTCTTGGCAGGAAAGGTGGTCGCCGTCACCGGCGCGGGCCGGGGCATCGGCCGGGCGGTGGCGCTCGCCGCCGCCGCCGAGGGCGCCAAGGTCGTCGTCAACGACTACGGGGTCGGCATCGAGGGCGGCGAGCCCACCAGCGAGGTCGCGGAGAACGTGGTCAAGGAGATCCAGGCCGCCGGCGGCGAGGCGGTCGCCGTCGCGGACGACATCTCCACCATGGCGGGCGGCCAGCGCATCGTGGACACCGCCCTCGCCGAGTACGGGCGCGTCGACGGCGTCGTCTGCGTGGCGGGGATCCTGCGCGAGCGGATGCTGTTCAACATGTCCGAGGAGGAGTGGGACCCCGTCGTCGCCACCCACCTCAAGGGCACGTTCACCGTCTTCCGCGCCGCCTCCGCCGTCATGCGCCGGCAGGGCTCCGGCACGCTCATCGGCTTCACCAGCGGCAACCACACCGGATCCGTCGCCCAGGCCAACTACAGCGCCGCCAAAGGCGGGATCATCTCCCTCGTTCGCAGCGCCGCCCTCGGCCTCAACAAGTACGGGGTCACCGCCAACGCCGTCGCGCCCGTCGCCCGGACCCGGATGTCCGCCAACGTGCCGATGGAGCTGAAGGAGATCGGCGACCCCGAGGACGTCGCCGCGCTCGTGACCTACCTGCTCAGCGACCGCGCCAAGGCCGAGAACATCACCGGGCAGGTCTACACGATCGCCGGCCCCAAGATCGCCGTCTGGGCCCAGCCGCGCGAACTCCGCGCCGGCTACGCCGAGGGCGCCTGGACCCCCGAGAAGATCGCCGACTTCCTCCCCGGGACCGTCGGCACCGACCCGATGCCGATGCTCGCCCAGCTCGACGCCATGGCCAAGGCCGCCGCCGCCAAGGACCGGCCCAACGCCTGAGAGGGAGGGGAGCGGCGTGGACTTCGGCTTCGGCGCGGAGGACGAGGAACTGCGGGCCCGTGCCCGCGCGTGGCTCACCGGGCACCTCGTCGGCCCGTACGCGCAGGCGGTCGGCCTCGGCGGACCGGGCAGCGAGCACGAAGGGGTGGAGGCCCGCCGCGACTGGGAACGGGAGCTGGGCCGCGGCGGCTGGATCGGCCAGGGCTGGGAGGAGGAGGGCTACGGCAACCGGCGGCTCTCCCTCACCGGGCAGGTGGTGTGGGCCGAGGAGTACGCGGCCCTGCGCGCCCCCGCCCGGGTCGGCCACATCGGGGAGAACCTCCTGGCCCCCACCCTGATCGCCTACGGCAGCAGCGAGCAGAAGGACCGCTTCCTGCCCGCGATCGCCCGCGGCGAGGAGCTGTGGTGCCAGGGCTACAGCGAACCCGGCGCCGGATCCGACCTCGCCGGGGTGCGCACCGCGGCCGTACGGGACCCGGCGGACGGGCTGCTGCGCGTCACCGGGCAGAAGATCTGGACCTCCCTGGCCCGCGAGGCCGACTGGTGCTTCGTCCTGGCCCGCACCGAAGCCGGCTCCCGCCGCCACCGGGGGCTGTCCTTCCTCCTCGTGCGCATGGACCAGCCCGGCCGCGTCGAGGTCCGCCCGATCCGGCAGATGTCCGGGACGGCGGAGTTCAACGAGGTCTTCTTCGACGGGGCCGTGGCGCAGGAGGTCGTCGGCGGCGAGGGCAACGGCTGGGCCGTCGCCATGGGCCTGCTCGCCCTGGAACGCGGCGTCTCCACCCTCGTGCAGCAGATCGGCTTCGCCGCCGAACTGGAGCGCGTGGTCAAGGCGTACGCGGCCTCGGGCGCCCCGGACCCGGTCCTGCGCGAGCGCCTCGTACGGCAGTGGGCGGAGCTGCGCACCATGCGCTGGAACGCCCTGCGCACCCTCGGGGCGGCGGGCGGCCCCGGCGCGCCCAGCGTGACGAAGCTGCTGTGGGGAGGGTGGCACCGGCGGCTCGGGGAACTGGCCGTCCAGGTGCGGGGCGCGGCCGCGGCGGCCGGGCCGGGGCTCTGGGCGCAGGGGGACCCGTACGAACTCGGGCTCGACGAGGAACAGCGCCTCTTCCTGTTCACCCGGGCCGACACGATCTACGGCGGCTCGGACGAGATCCAGCGGAACATCATCGCCGAGCGGGTGCTCGGCCTGCCTAAGGAGCCCAGGTGAGAGGCGTCGTGTTCGACGGCAAGCAGGCCCAGGTGGTCGGGGACCTGGAGATCCGGGATCCGGGGCCGGGGGAGGTGCTGGTCGCGATAGCGGCGGCCGGGCTGTGCCACAGCGACCTGTCGGTGATCGACGGGACGATCCCGTTCCCGCCGCCGGTGGTGCTCGGGCACGAGGGTGCCGGTGTGGTGGAGGCGGTGGGGGCGGGGGTGACGCACGTGGCGCCCGGCGACCACGTGGCGCTGTCGACCCTCGCGAACTGCGGGGCGTGCGCGGACTGCGACCGGGGCCGGCCGACGATGTGCCGCAAGGCGATCGGGATGCCGGACCGGCCCTTCTCGCGGGCCGGGCAGCCGCTGTTCCAGTTCGCGTCGAACTCGGCGTTCGCGGAGCGGACCCTCGTCAAGGCCGTGCAGGCGGTGAAGATCCCCGAGGACATCCCGCTGACCTCGGCCGCGCTGATCGGCTGCGGGGTGCTCACCGGCGTGGGCGCGGTGCTGAACCGGGCGAAGGTGGGCCTCGGGGAGAGCGTCGTGGTCATCGGCACCGGCGGCATCGGGCTCAACGTCATCCAGGGCGCCCGGATCGCGGGCGCGTCGGTCGTCGTGGCGGTGGACGCGAACCCGGCGAAGGAGGCGGTGGCCCGGCAGTTCGGCGCCACCCACTTCGTGGACGCCTCGGCCGTGGCCGACACCTCGGCGGCGGTCCGGGAGGTCCTGCCCACGGGCGCGGACCACGCCTTCGAGTGCGTGGGCAACGTCAGGCTGATCCGGCAGGCGGTCGACCTCCTCGACCGGCACGGGCAGGCGGTGCTGCTCGGGGTGCCGGGCTTCAAGGAGGAGGCGTCCTTCCTGGTGTCCTCCATGTACCTGGACAAGACGATCATGGGCTGCCGGTACGGGTCCTCGCGCCCGCAGCGCGACATCGCCCTCTACGCCGAGCTGTACCGGCAGGGGAAGCTGCTGCTGGACGAGCTGGTGACCGAGGTCTACCCGGTGGAGGACTTCGCCAAGGCCGTGGACGACGCCCACCACGGGCGGGTCGCGCGCGGGGTGCTCACGTTCTGATCCGGGTGGCCGGGTGGCCCGGCGTGCGTACGGAGTCCTGTGCGCGCCGGGCCGTCCAGGCCGGCGCCGGCGGGCCCGGACCGCGGCCCCGGCGCTCCCCGCCATCGGCCACCCGCTGGTGCCCGTCCACCGGGTGCGCCCCGGCCCGTACGTGTTCCCCGTGGCCCCGCCCCGACGCCGACCGCAGGACTGCGGCCGGTCGGGCAGGGCGGGTCAGTCGGCCAGGCGGGCGAAGCGGCCCTTGTGGAAGAGGAGCGGGCCGCCCTCGCCGGCGGCGCCCATGGCCTCGACCCGGCCGACCACGATGAGGTGGTCCCCGCCGGTGTGGACGGCGTGGATCCGGCAGTCGATCCAGGCCGGTACGTCGTCCAGCTGCGGGGATCCGGTGGCGGGGGCGGGCCGGTGGGAGACCCCGGCGAACTTGTCGGCGCCGCTGACCGCGAAGGCCCGGCACAGCTCGCCCTGTCCGGCTCCGAGGATGTTGACGCAGAACACCCCGGCGCGGGCGATCCGCGGCCAGGTGGTCGACGTGCGGGCCACCATGAAGGTGACCAGGGGCGGGTCCAGGGAGAGCGAGGCGAAGGACTGGCAGGCGAAGCCGGCCGGGCCCTCCTCGCCCTCGGCGGCCGGGGCGGTGATGACCGTGACCCCGCTCGCGAAGTTGCCCAGTACGGCCCGGAACTCGGCGGGGCCGACGGGGGCGCGCTCGTCCTCGCCGACGGCCCGGAGGTCGGGGCGGGGCAGAGCGTCGACGTGTCCGGCGGAGGTGGGGGAGCCGGCTGACCTGAGGTATCGGACGACGGTGGCCGCCATCCCTGCGTGTCCCATCACCTTCCCGATTGAAGCTGACGGTTCGTCAGATGGGAAGGGGTGCGGGGGTGGAGCCGGGGTCGGGGTGTAGGGTGCGAGCGTATTGAACGTGTTCAAGTGGGGTGGGTGGGGCGCGATGGCGTACGCCGTACGGGTGCGCGGGCGGGGGCCGCAGGTGCGCGAGCCGGCGAGCGTGTGGAACCGCGAGCTGCCCGGGGCCCTGGCCCTGGCGGCCGGGCAGCCACTGCTGCTGCTGGTGGCCTCCGTGCTCCACACCGCCCGGGAGGGGTACGACGGCGCCAGCGGCGGAGCTTTCGGGATCATGGTCCTGCTCTGTGTGGCCCCCCTGCTGTTCCCGCTGCTGGGGCTGCTCCACACCGCGCTGTTCGCGCTCCCCGTCACGGCCGCGGCCCGGGCCCTCGGCCGGCGCACCGGCCTGCCCGCCGCCGGGGCGGCCGTCCTGCTGGGCGCGGCCCTCGCGGCGCTCTACGCGGCCGAGGGGTGGCGGCGCGGGCTGCCCTTCGGGGCGACCTGGGCGTGGGTGGCCGGGCTGGCGGTGCTGCCGGTGGCGGGGGCGCTGTACGCGCGGGCACGGGACACGGGCCCGGCGCAGACGCTCGCGCGCGGCGCCGCCGTGACCGTGGCCCTCCTGCTGGTGCTGCTGCTCTTCGGGGCCGGGTTCCTGCTCGGCGGCTGAGGACCGGCCGCACCCCCCGAACGGGTGAATCCGTCGGGGCCCGTGCGGACGTACGCCGTGCCGTGCACGAGGGGTGGGCATGGTGGCCAGCGACCGTGTCGCCCCACCCGCTGGAGGAACCCATGCTCGGCACCGCCTTCCGTACCGGATCGCCCAACTGGCTCGACCTCGGGAGCCCCGACACCGACGCGGCCGCCGCCTTCTACCGGTCGGTCTTCGGCTGGGAGTTCGTCTCCGCAGGGCCCGAGGCGGGCGGGTACGGGTTCTTCAAGCTGGACGGGAAGACCGTGGCCGGGCTCGGTCCGCTCACCCAGGAGGGCGCGCGGTCGGCGTGGATGGTGCACTTCCAGAGCCCCGACATGCAGGCCACGGCCGAGGCGGTGCGCGCCGGGGGCGGACGGGTGCGGATGGAGCCCATGGACGTCATGGGCGAGGGCTGGCTGGCCCAGTTCACCGACCCGCAGGGCGCGGAGTTCGCCTCCTGGCAGCCCGGGAAGACCGGCGGGCTGGAGGCCGCCTCCGAGGTGAACACGCTGGTGTGGGCGGAGCTCCACGTACCGGACCCGGTCGCCGCGATCCGCTTCTACGCCGGGGTGTTCGGCTGGCGGTACATCGAGATGGAGGCGCCGGGGATGACGTACCGGGTGCTGAGCATCGGCGACGGGGACCAGGAGGAGGGGTCCTTCGGCGGGGTGGCCCCGCAGGGCGAGGGCGCGGGCGGCGCCTCGACGATGGTCCCGCGCTGGGTGCCGTACTTCCAGGTGGCGGACGTCGACGCCACCGTCACGGCCATCGAGGAGAACGGCGGCGCGGTGCTGATGCCGGCCGCCGACATGCCGGACGTCGGCCGGATCGCCTGGGCCTCCGACCCGGCCGGAGCGGTGTTCGCCCTGCTCAAGCCCGCCCCCCGGATGTAGCCCGCCGCCGTGCGTGACCGGGGTCCGGCCGGCGGGGCGTGCGCCCCGCCTGCCGGACCGGTTCAGCTGGTCACTGCTGCCTCATGGGTGATCGATTTCAGTCGTCCGGGGCAGGCCTCAGCGCCCCAGGTACTTCGGGGTGCGGCGCTCCACGAAGCTCGCCACGCCCTCGTTCGCGTCGGCGGTGGTCATGTTGAGCTCCTGGGCGGTGGCCTCGGCGGCCAGCGCGGTGGCGCGGTCGCTGTCGAGGGAGGCGTTGACCAGCTGCTTCGTGAGCGCGAGGGCACGGGTGGGGCCCTGCGCGAGCCGCTCGGCCCAGTCGCGGGCGGCGGCCTCCAGCCCGTCGGCGGGGACCACCTTGTTGACCAGGCCGAGCCGGGCCGCCTCGGCGGCGGGGACGGCGTCGCCGAAGAACATCAGCTCCTTGGCCTTCTGCGGGCCGAGGAGCCGGGGCAGGAGGTAGGCGCCTGCCCCGTCGGGGACGAGGCCGCGGCGGACGAACACCTCGATGAAGCGGGCGGTGTCGGAGGCGATGACGAGGTCGCAGGCGAGGGCGAGGTGCGCGCCGATGCCGGCGGCGGTGCCGTTGACGGCGGCGATGACGGGTTTCTCGCAGTCGAGGACGGCGGTGATCAGGCGCTGGGCGCCGAGGCGGATCATGCGGGCCACGTCGCCGGCGACGCGCTCGCCGGAGGCGTTCCCTCCCCGGAGGTCGGCGCCGGCGCAGAACCCCTTGCCGGTGGCGGTGACGACGACGGCCCGGACGCCGGGGTCGGCGGAGGCGGCGTCGAGCAGCGCGATGACGCGCTCGCGCTGGTCCCAGGTGAGGGCGTTCATGGCGTCGGGCCGGTTGAGGGTGATCCAGCTGACGCCGGCGTCCGTGCGGTGCAGGATCTCGTCCACGGGGTGCGTGCTCCTGTTCGGGGGCGGGGGCCGAGGCGGGCGGGGGCCGAGGCGGGCGGGCGGCGGCGGGCGGCGGGCGGACGCCGCCCCGGGACGCGCCGGTCAGCGGCATATGGCCAGTGCGTCCAGGGCCACCGCCCCCTGCCCGCGGGGCAGGACCATCAGGGGGTTGATGTCCAGCTCGGAGAGGTCGTCGCCCAGTTCCAGCGCCATCCGCTGGACCCGCAGGACGACCTCCACCAGCGCGTCCACGTCCGCCGGCGGTGCGCCCCGTACGCCTTCCAGCAGTGCGTGCCCGCGCAGTTCGCGGAGCATCGTGCGGGCCTGGTCCTCCCCGAAGGGGGGTACGCGCACCGCCGCGTCGCGCAGGACCTCCACCAGGACGCCGCCGAGGCCGACGGTGACGGTGGGGCCGAAGAGGGGGTCCTGGGTGACGCCGACGACCATCTCGACGCCGCGTTCGATCATCTGGCAGACCAGGATCCCGTCCAGCGGGACGTTCTCGTAGCGGGCTATGTCCGTCAGCTCGCGGTACGCGTCGCGGATCTGGCTGGCCGAGGTGAGGCCGACCTTGACCAGGCCGAGTTCCGTCTTGTGGGCCAGCTGCGGGCCCGAGGCCTTCATGACCACCGGGTAGCCGACGAGCCCCGCCGCGCGGACCGCCGCCGCCGCGCTGGTCACCAGCTGCTCGCGCGGTACGCGGATCCCGTACGCCCGCAGCAGCTGCTTGGCGGCGTGTTCGCTGAGCTGCTGCCCGGGCCGCATCAGGGCCTGGGCCTTGCGGTGGGAGGGGGACGGGGTGCGGGGGGCCTCGGCGAAGGGGGAGCGGTAGGAGGCCGTGAAGCGGTGGTGTTCGAGGTAGGCGCGGACGGCGGTGATGCAGTTGCCGAAGGTGCGGAAGGTGGCCACGCGGGAGGAGCCGAGGAGGGTGGTGCGGTAGGCCTCCTCGGTGCCGACGGGGGAGCCCCAGATGACGCAGACCAGCTTGTCGGTGGCTTCGGCGGCGTCGACCAGGTCCTGCGCGAGCTTGTCGCTCATCGGGGGGAAGGGGCCGGTGATCGGGCAGATCAGGACGCCTACGGAGGGGTCGGCGAGGATCGCGTCGATGATCTTGCGGCCGCGCCAGTCGCCCACGGGGTGGCCGCCGTTGTCGACGGGGTTGGCGACGTTGAGGTAGGAGGGGATCCACTGGTGGAGTTCGGCCTGTTTGGAGTCCGGGAGGGTCGGCAGGGTGAGGCCCGCCTCGGTGGCCAGGTCGGAGAAGTGGGCGCCGGTGCCGCCGGAGATGGAGTACACGACGACCCCGTCGGCCCGCGGCGGCCGGGCCCGGGCCAGGAGGGCGGCGGTGTCCTGGAGTTCGTCCAGCCCGTCGACCCGGATGACCCCGAACTGCCGCATGGCGGCGTCCACGACGGTGTCGGCCCCGGTGAGCTTGCCGGTGTGGGAGGCGGCCATGCGGGCGCCGGTCTCGGTGCGGCCGACCTTGACCGCGACGACCGGGACCTTGTTGCGGGCGGCGCGGTCGGCCGCCAGGAGGAAGGAGCGGCCGTCCTTGAGGCCTTCGACGTAGCAGGCGATGGCCCCGACCTCGGGCCGCTCGGCGAAGTAGGAGATGAAGTCGGAGGTTTCGAGATCGGCCTCGTTGCCCGTGGGGGCCCAGTGGGAGAGGCGGATGCCGAGCTCCTGGAGGGTGTAGACGGGCCGGCCCTGGTGCCCGGACTGGGTGATGAGGGCGATGGCGGGGCCGTCGAGGTCGTCGCGGAACTTCTCGAAGGCGTTGAGGTTGGTGTTCGGGCCGAGCAGGCGCAGCCCGGAGCGGCGCACGGCGGCGGCCAGGCGGGCCTGGGCCGCGGCGCCCGCGTCGCCCGTCTCGGCGAAGCCGGAGGCGAAGGCGACGGCGAACTTGACCTTGGTGTCGGCCAGTTCCTCGATGACGGGGATCGGGTCGGCGACGAGGAGCACCGCGAGGTCGACCTGTTCGGGCAGCTCGGCCACCGAGGCGTGGCAGGGCAGTCCGAAGACGGCGGTGCGGGTCGGGTGCACGGGGTGGACGCGGGCGCCGACGCGTTCGGCCCAGGCGATGAGCTGCCGGGTGATGCCGGTGTTGGGCCTGCCTTCGGCGTCGGAGGCGCCGATGACCGCCACGGACTCGGGCCGGAAGAACCGGTCCAGGTCGGGCACGTCGGAGTGCAGGGGCCGTCCGCTGACGTCCAGGGCGTCCGAGTCCTCGGGTGTCGCCGTGGAGTGGACGGCCGTCCTGGGGGTCTCCCCGCAGGCCTCGACGCGTGCGCGGAAGTCGGTGGTGAGGGTGCCGTGAGTAGATCCAAGCATCGCTTCGCCCGCCCTGCTCGATGAGTCCATAGCTGACGCGTAGTCAGATTACTGAACTGACGCGCCGTCAGGAACAGGGATGCGCAGGAAAGGTGGTGGAGGTGGTGTGCTTGAACGGTGGCAGAGGTGTTCGCTTCGGTACAGAGGGGATTTCGGCCCTCTAGGACAGGGCCCTGGCTATGCGCACGGCGTCCAGGGAAAGCTCGCGGAGCATGCCGCTGATCGGGTTCGTGTACCCGGTGAAGTACAGCCCCGGCGCGTTGCGCGGCGCGCGGGCGCCGTGCGCGATCGGGCGGCCGCGCTCGTCCAGTACGTCCAGGTGGCCCACCAGCCCCTCCAGCCCGCGCCGGTAGCCCGTCGCCGCCACCACCGCGTCCGGGGTGATCCGCGTACCGTCGGCCAGGACCACCTCGTCGCCGTCGAAGCCGGTCACGGCGGCCACCGGCTCCACCCGGCCCCCGCGCACGGCCTTGATCAGGCCGACGTCCTGCACCGGCACCGCCCCCTCCAGGACCCTGCTGTACAGGCCCGGCGCCGGGCGCGGCAGACCGTACGCCGACAGGTCCGGGACGGCCTTGGCGGCGAGCGCCCCCAGCCGGTCCACCAGCCGCACCGGCAGCCTGCGCACCAGGATCCCCGTGCGCTGCGCCGGCCAGCCCAGGGTGGAGCGGCGCACGATGTGCGGGGCGGTGCGCACGGCGAGCCGCACCCGCGCGGCACCGCCCTCGGCGAGGTCCGCGGCTATCTCCGCGCCGGTGTTGCCGACGCCGACGACGAGCACGTCCCGCCCGGCGTACGGGGCCGGGTTCCGGTAGTCGCGGGCGTGCAGCAGCCGCCCGGTGTACGCCTCGCGGCCCGGCCAGTCGGGCACCGCCGGGGTGTGGTTGTAGCCGGTCGCCACCACCACCGCGCGGGCCGCGAGCAGCCGGCCGCCCGAGGCGTGCAGGGTCCAGCCCTCCCCGTCGGCGGCGCGCTCGATCCGGGTCACCTCGACACCGGTCACCAGCTCCAGCTCGTGGAACTCGGCGTACTTCTCCAGGTACCGGACCACGTCGGCCCGCGCGACCCAGCGTCCGAAGCGGCGCGGGATCGCCAGCCCGGGCAGGCCCGACAGCCGCCGGGTGGTGTGCAGCCGCAGCCGCTCGTAGTGGCCGCGCCACGAGGCGCCGACCGCGCCGGTCCGCTCGACGACCACCGCGCGCACCCCGCGGGCGCGCAGTGCGGCGGCGACGGCGAGGCCGCCGGGGCCCGCGCCGATCACGTACACGGGGCGGGGTTCGGTGGAGGTCAGGTCGGGCTCGGGCATGGCCAGTGAGCGTATCGACACCCAGTGTTGATGGGTCTCGGACGAGGAGGGAATCGATTGCGGATCGATCACGGGCGGCGGGCCGCACCGGCGCGGCCCGCCGCCAGGGCGGCGCGGATGGTGTCAAAGTGGGACATCCGGCCCCGTGTCCGGCCCCGTGTCCGGCCCTGGAGAGGAGTGCGTGCGTGATGTGGCAGCCCGACGGGTGGGACGTGCGCGTCCGCCTCGGAGTCCTCACCCCCCACGCCGACGTCGGCCCCGAGTCGGAGCTGCGCGCCATGGCCCCGGCGGACGTGGGCCTGCACGCCGCCCGGGTCCCGTTCGCCGCGATGGGCCCCGGCGGCGCGATGGGCCTCACCGTGCCGCTCGCCCCCGTCCGGGCCTTCGCCGAGCCGCCGCACGTGGACGACGCCGTCGAGCTGCTGGCCGCCGCGCCGGTGGCGGCGATCGCGTACGCCTTCACCAGCTCCGCGTACGTGATCGGCGCGCGCGGGGAGGCGTACATGCGGGAGCGGCTGACCGAGCGCGCCGGCGGCCTGCCCGTGGTCGCCACCTGCGCCGCCGCCGTCGAGGCGCTGCGCGCCCTCGGGGCCGAGCGGCTCGCGCTGGTCGATCCGCCGTGGTTCGACGCCACCCTGAGCGACCTGGGGCGGGGCTACTACGAGGAGACCGGGTTCGAGGTCGCGTACGCGGCCCCGTGCGGGCTGCCCAGCGGGCAGGCGCTGATCCGGCCGGAGGCCCTGTACGGGTGGGTGCTGGAGCAGGTACCCGACGCGGCGCAGGCGGTGGTGGTCGGCGGCAACGGCTTCCGGGCGGCCGGGGTGATCGAGGCCCTGGAGGCGGAGCTGGAGCGGCCGGTGCTGACCGCGAACCAGGTGCTGCTGTGGGCCGCCCTGCGCGCGGCGGGCGAGCCGGTGGACGGGGTCCGGGGGTACGGGCGGCTGTTCTCGATCCCCTGAGCCGGGGCCCTTGCGGGATCGCCGCCGATCCGCTGAACTGACGTACCGTCAGATCGAGTGGGTGGAGGGGTGGACCGTGCAGACCGTCTGGCTCACCGGCGCCGAATGGCTCGCCGTGCTGCGGATAGGCCTCGGCCTGTGGTGGCTGGAGAGCTGGCGGCACAAGGACAAGAAGGGCTGGTTCGAACGCGGCACCGGCATCGCCTGGGCCGCCGACGTCGCCGGCAAGCACCGCTGGGGCTTCGTCAAGGGCGGCTTCGAGAAGGTCGTCCAGCCCCGGCCGCGGCTGATGGCGTACGTCGTCGTCTACGCCGAACTCGCCCTCGGGCTGGGCCTCGTACTCGGCTTCCTCACCCCGGTCGCCCTGGTCGGCGGCCTGCTGCTGAACGTGCTCTACCTGGTCCTGATGATCCACGACTGGGCCGAGCAGGGCCAGAACTCGATGATGGCCCTCATCTCCCTCGTCGCGCTCGGCGCGATGTCCTGGCAGACCTGGTCCCTCGACGCGACGACCGGACTCTTCCTGTGAGCGCCGCACGGTACGACCTGCCCGAGACGGACGAGTTCACCCGCCCCTACTGGGACGCGGCGGCCGGGGGCCGTCTCCTGCTGCGCCGCTGCGCCGACTGCGGGCGCGCCCACCACTACCCGCGCGAGTTCTGCCCCTCCTGCTGGGCCGGCGAGGACCGCGTCGCCTGGGAGGAGGCGAGCGGCCGCGCCACCCTCTACACCTGGTCCGTCGTCCACCGCAACGACCTCCCGCCCTTCGGTACCCGCGTCCCCTACGCGGCGGCCGTCGTCGACCTCGCGGAGGGGCCCCGGATGATGACCGAGGTCGTCGACTGCCCGTACGAGGACCTCCGCATCGGCATGCCCCTGCGCGCCACCTTCCGCGAGGCGGCGGAGGGGGTGTGGGTGCCGGTCTTCCGCCCGGACGGCGACACCCCCTAGGGCCTGTCCGACCCTGATCCGCCGGACACCCCCTAAGGCCAGAGCAGCTCCCGCACCCAGGCGTCCGCGCCGCCGTCCGCCCGGCGGTAGCGCAGGCGGACGTGCCGGCGCGCGGTGTCGCCCTGGAAGAACTCCGCCTCGGCGGGCTCCAGTACGTACCGCGTCCAGGTCGGCGCCGGCGCGTCCGGCTCCGCCGCGGCCCGCTCCCACGCGGCCGCCGAGGCCCGCGCCAGCTCCTCGGCGGAGCCCAGCACCTCGCTCTGCCGGCCGGTCAGCGCGGCCGCCAGCGCCCCGCGCGAACGCACCGCCAGGTCCGCCCGGCTCTCCTCGGGCCCACACGCCACGACCCGGCCCCGGACGCGCACCTGCCGCGCCACGGACGGCCAGTAGAAGACCAGCGCCGCGTCCGCCCGGCCCGCCAGCTGGCGGCCCTTGGCGCTGGTGGAGTGCGAGGCGAAGTGCCAGCCCCGCTCGTCGGCGTCGTGCAGCATCAGCACGCGCGCGTCGGGCCGCCCCTCGGCGTCCACCGTCGCCAGGCTCATCGTGTGCGGCTCCGGCTGTCCCGCCCGCGCGGCGTGCAGGAACCACTCCCGGAACAGTTCCACCGGCGTACCGGGGGCGTCCCCCGGATCGAAGCCGGGGAGCGGGACGTCCCACACCCGCAGGGAGTGCAGGACCTCGTGGAACTCGCTGCTGCCGCTGCCGCTGCCGCTGCCGCTGCCGTCGCCGTCGTTCGTCATGCGGCCCAGGCTAAGAGGTCGGGCGCCGGCGCGGTACAAGATCGCCGCACACCCTTGTATCCCACTGGAGGTATACATACCATCAGGGGTATGCCACGGGGGCGGGGATTCTGTGAGGTGGTCTCTTCATGACGTACTGGTTCAGGCGGGCCACCAGGTTGAGGCACCGTCACTACGGGACCGTGGTCGAAGGGGCCGCCGTCGCCGTCGTGATCACCGCCCTGCTGGTCACCTCCGGGACGCCGGCCGGGCAGGCCGCATCCCTGGTCGGGCAGTTCCTGATGTTCGTCCCGACCGTGATGCAGATCCGGCACCGGTGGGGGCCGCCCTGTGCGGAGTGTGTCCGGGTGATGCCGCTCAACCCGGCCGAGTCGGCCCGGGAGCCCGGCGGGACGCGCCGGGCGTTGCGGGCGTTCCACGCCGGGACCGCGACGCTCCCGAGGTTCTTCCTGGGCGTCGCCGTGTCCCTCGCGCTCCTGGTCCTGGGCGCCGGTCCCGTCTACGCCATGCTCGGGATGGACGGCGCCGCGGCGCGGGCCAACGTCTTCCTCAGCCTCGGGCTCGCCTTCACCGCGACCGTGAACTGGCTGACACGGACGCACAACCGCCTGGGGCCGTGGTGCCCGTACTGCGACGACGACGGCGACGAGGACGGCGACGAGGAGCCGGCCGGGGACCCCGTCGACGGACGGGGCCGGCCCGCGCCGGTATAGGCCGGGCTCCTCAGATCCAGCCGTGGTCGCGGGCCAGGAGGGCCGCCTGGAAGCGGTTCGTCGCCCCGAGGCGCTGCATCAGGTCCGCCACGTACTTGCGGTACGTGCGGACGGAGACGCCCACCTCGCGGGCCCCGGTCTCGTCCTTCTCCGCCTGGTACATGGTGGCCAGCACCTTGCGCTCGATCTCGCTCAGCCCGCCCTCCGGCCCCTGCCGGGCCGCGACCGCCTCCGCCAGCGGCACCGAGTCCGACCACATCCGCTCGAACAGCGACACCAGGTTCGCCACCAGCCCCGTCTCGCGGATCACCAGCGCGCCCAGGCGCGGGTTCTGCGGGTCGATCGGGGTCAGCGCCGCCGCCCGGTCGAAGACCAGCATCCGCTCCAGCGGCTTGTCCGAGATCCGGATGTCCGCCCCCATCGCCGAGATCTCCTGGAGGTAGGCCAGCGTCGGGGCGTCCTCCACCGCCGCCGGGCGCATGATGGTGCGCATCTTGATGCCCCGCCGCAGGATCCGGGCGTCCAGCGGCCGGGACGCCTCGATGCTGGCCGCGCTCAGAGCCCCGTGCGGCTGCGTGGTCAGCCCCTCCTCCCGGGTGAAGAAGGTCAGCTCGTCGATCACCGCCCGGACGTTGGGCGTCCCCTCCACCCGCTCGATGGCCGGCCGCTCCGACGCCTCGCGCGCGGCCGGGCGTACCGCGTCCCGCTCGGCCAGCAGCGACTCCACCACACGCTGTTCGGCCGCCACCCGCCGCAGCTCCTCCTGGAGCTCCCGCAGCCGCAGGTCGATCAGCCGCTGCACCGCGATCGCGGGCGGGGCCGGGCGGATGCTGCCGTTGTCGGCCAGGGAGGTCAGCTCCATCGACTCCAGCCGCGCCAGCCACTCCTCCACCTCGTCCACCGGCGCCCCGAGGTGTTCGGCCAGTACGGGGGGCGTGCCCTCCGTGAGGCGGAGCAGGCATCTGTACAGGTCTTCGTCCTCGGCTGACATCCCCAAGTGGACGAGGCTTCCGGCGTGCATGGTTCCCCCTTGTGGTGGTGCTCCGTGTGGTCAGCACGGTGGGCTGATCATACGAACGCGGGCACCGGCTGACCATGGGTAACGGAAGCGTTCCCACCGGTCTTGGTTCCAGCATCCGTGCAGCTTGTTGCACACACCGACGCAGGAAGCTGCGTCCGGAAACGCTCGAAAGCGAGTCCACCGAACGGCAGTCTTATCCATGTCGGAACAACGGCGATCCACACAGGGGGAAACGATGAAGAAGAACCAGCTCGGCGGGCGCACCCGAATCGCCTCGCTCATCGCGGGATTCGCGGTCGCGGCCGGACTGACCTTCTCCGGTCCTTTCATCCACCCGCCGGCCCAGGACCAGCTCACCGCGTCCGGCCACGCGGCCGAAAAGGCCCGCTGCTTCCTCTCCGTGGTGGAACTCGACGAGACCGACTTCACGAAGTGCGGGCCCAAGCCGAAGCCGCCCGTCGACCGGCGCGAAACCTTCGACTGGGTTTAACGCGACAGCCACGCAACCGAGAACGAGGAAGGAAGAAGGGGAGCCGCACCATGACCACCCACTCGGTACTCATACCGTTCCTGCCGACCCGGCCGGAACAGATCCTCCCCTACGCCGGCCTCGTCCACTGGACCCAGGCGCAGCGGCTCTGGCAGGGACAGTCCCTGATGGTCGAACCCCACCACGGGTTCGTCCACGCCGCGGGAGCCGGCTTCCGGGTCCCCACCGGGCTGGGCGTGACGCTCATGCCGCTGCGCCACCCCTACGAGGCCGCGCTCCAGGCCCGCTCGCTGGCCCTGGCCACCGGGCAGCCGGTGACCGCCGGCTTCGGGCCCGGGGCGCCCTCCCTCCAGCAGGCCCTGCGCGGGGCCCCGTACCGCAGTCCACTGACCGCGGCCCGCGAGTACCTGACGGCCGTGCGCGGCCTGCTGGCCGGGGAACACGTGCGGATCGCGGGTGACTACGTCACCTGCGACGCGCAGCTCGTGCCCTTCCCCTCCGCCCCGGTGGAGATCGGCCTCGGCGTGCTGCGGCCCGCCATGGCCCGGCTCGCCGGAGAGGTCGCCGACGTGGCGATCACCTGGCTGACCCCGGCCGCCTACCTGCGGGACACCGTCCTGCCGGCGCTGCGCGAAGGCGCGGCGAAGGCCGGCCGGCCGGTGCCCAGGCTGACGGCGATGGTGCCGTTGGCGCTCGCCAGGAAGGACCGCACGGCCGGTGAGATCGCACTGGCCAGCAACTCCGCGCACCTGGGACTTCCGCACTACATCGACATGCTGCGCAAGTCCGGGATCGGCATCACCGGCACGGACCGGGAGCTGGACGCCCGCGCCCTCGTCGAAGGGCGCGGATTCCTCAGCGGCGACGTGGCGGAACTCGTCGCACAGCTGAAGGAGTACGAGGAGGCGGGCGTCGACGAAGTCGTCCTGAACGTCACCGGCGTGGCCAATTGTTACGGCCCGCAGGCGGCCTCCGAAGAACTCCGGACGATTCTGTCCGCCCTGGCCTGACCCCGGAACCTCCGGGTCCGGCCCCAGCACGGCCGGGCCCCGATCCGGCGTGCCCCGGACCGGCCCCGGCCGGAGTCCGGCTGACGCGTCCGGTACGCCACCGCGTTCACGCGTTCACGCGTCCACCGAATCACTTCGCATCGCTACGCATCACTTCGCATCGCTTCACATCGCTTCACTTTGCTTCGCATTCCTTGAAGGGGGAGTCATGGCGGGAATCAAACGGCATCTGATGCTCTGGGGTACCGGAAAGCCGGGGGCGGAGCTTTCCGCGACGGGCTCCGCGACCGTCGTCCTGGAGAATCCGGACCACCTTTCCACGCTGCTCGGCTCCGACCTCGTAGGCCCGCGGTCCGTGGTGTTCGCCCCCGGCCACACCCCGGACGCGGGAATCCCGGACGGCCCCGTCGTCGCCGGCTACGAGGGTTCGCTCAGCGAGCCCGGCCTGGAATGCTCCCTCGGCACGGACTTCTACCTCCAGATCCAGAACTACGGCGTCAGCGCCTACATGTCGGTGGTCGGCCCCACGCTGATCCGCGTCGCCGACGACATGGACCTCGACGCCTACCTCGCCGACGCCGACCAGGCCCGGCAGGCGGGCACCTTCCCCGACTTCCTCACCAACCCCGTCATCCAGCTCGCCGACCTGCCCGCCCTCGGCGCGGGCCCGGCCGGCGACGGCCCCCGCTGCCGCCTGTACGCCGACCAGGACGGCTTCCTGTCCACCACCCCGGGCGGCACCCGGCTCGGCGTCCTCGGCGAGGACACCCTGGAGCAGCTCGACAGCCGCTGGCTCCTCGACGCCGCCGCCGACGGCGGACCGGCCGCGGAACGCCCCTGGCTGGGGCGCTACCTCGCCGCCGTCTCCGCCGTCCGCGACCTGCGGGCCCGCGGCCTGGCCGACGTACGCGTCTCCGGGTTCGGCGGCCGGCTGAGCGCCGCCGCGGCCTCGTTCCCGGCCGACGCCGCCGCGGACACCGCCGACGCGCTGCTGCCGCTGCTGCTGTGGTCGGGCGAGCACGCCTTCGTCCACGACCCGGCGAGCGGGCGCACCTTCGGCCTCGACCCGGTCGCCGCCGGCCTCGCCGAGGTGCTGCTCGTCGCCGGTTCGGTGGAGGTGGGCGCCTCCTACGCCGACCGGGCGGGCCTGGAGCAGGTCGCCGCCTACTTCGAGGACGCCGGGGTCACCCTGCGGTCCGGCGAACTCGTGACGGCGGGGCACTGACCGCCATGACCGCGATGACGACGACGATGACGATGACGACCACCAAGCCGATGTCCGACGCGGGCCACCGCGTCCCCACCCCCGCCGACGTCCCCGGACGCGCCGGCGAACTCCTCGCCTCCCTCGGCGACCGGGCCGTGCTGTGCGACCTGTACGACGCGGTCGGAGCCTCGGTCTACCACGACCTCGCCGGCACCGGCACCCACGAGGTGCGCGAGCTGCTCGCCCTGGTCCGCCGCATCCCCGGCGACGTCCTCGACCTGGCGGCCGGCTCCGGACGCCTCACGCTGCCCCTGCTCGCGCTGGGACGCCAGGTCACCGCCCTCGAACTCTCCTCCTACATGCTGGAGTTGCTCGACGAGCGGCTCGCCGCCGCCCCGCCCGCACTGCGCGCACGCTGCCTGCCCGTCCGGGCCGACATGAGCGCGTTCGACCTCGGCCGCCGCTTCGGCGCGATCGTGCTGGGCACCACCACGATCTCCCTGCTCGACGCCGAAGGCCGCGTCGGCCTCTACCGGGCCGTCCGTGAACACCTGGAGCCCGGCGGCCGGTTCCTGCTCTCGACGGTCGACATGGCCGCCACCGGGGAGGGCTCCGCCGAGGTCGACATGGAGATCGTGACCGACAGCGGCCGCGCCTACCGCCTCTTCGAACACTGGACGCCCGACTCCGGCAGCCGCACCGTCACCCTCTTCCCCGCCGGCCTCGGCGACGAAGGCGGCGAAGGCGGCGAAGGCCCCGTGCAGGTGTGCACCACCACCATCGGCGTCCTGCCCGCCGCACTCCTGGAGGCCGAACTGGCCGCCGCCGGGTTCTCGGTCCTGTCCCGGCACCCGCTGCCCGCCGTCGGCGAGCGCCACCACGACGTACTGCTCGAAACGGAGGTGACCCCGTGAACGACACCACCACGACGACCGCGACCCCCGGCCACCACCCGCTGTGGCCGTCCCTGACCGCACCGCAGGACCAGGGCCGCGACGACACCTGCGCGGTCTCCGCACACGGCGTACGGGTCCGCTTCGCCGACGGCCGCGAACTCCTCGACGGCTCCAGCGGCCTGTGGAACACCAACATCGGCTACGGCAACGAGGCGATCGCCCGCGCCGCCGCCGAAGCCCTCCGCGAGGCCTCGTACCTCTCCGTCTTCCGCTACGAGAACACCTACGCCCGCCGGGCCGCCGAGGCCCTCGTCGAAGCGGCCGGCCCCGCACACTACGGCCGGGTGCTGTTCTCCACCTCCGGCGGCGCCGCCAACGACCTCGTCATGAAGGTCGCCCGGCACTACCACGCACTGCGCGACGAGCCGCGCCGCAAGGTCGTCGTCGGCCTGCGCGGCAGCTACCACGGCCTGACCTTCGGCAGCTTCGCCCTCACCGGCGACGACCTCGGCCAGCAGCTGTACGGGGTCGACCAGCGGTTCGTCCGCCACGTCGCCCCCAACGACCCCGCCGAGCTGAACGCGCTCATGGCCCGCCAGGGCGCCCAGATCGCCGCCGTCGTCGTCGAGCCGGTCCTCGGCAGCGGCGCCGTCCCCCTCACTGAGGAGTACCTCTCCGAGCTGCTGCGGCTGCGCCGCGAGCACGGCTTCCTGCTGGTCGCCGACGAGGTCGCCACCGGCTTCGGCCGCACCGGCAGCCTCTTCGCCTCCCAGCAGTGGGCCGAACAGCCCGACCTGCTCGTCTCCTCCAAGGGACTCACCAACGGCACCAGCGCCGCCGCCGTCGTCATCGCCTCCCGCCAGGTGGCCCAGGCCTTCACCGACGCCGGCGCCATGCTCACCCACGGCGAGACCCAGGCCGGGACCCCCGTCACCTGCGCCACCATCACCGCCACCCTCGACGAGATGCGCCGCCTCGACGCGGTCGCCCTCGGCCGGCGCCTCGCGGAGCGGCTCGACACCGCACTCGACGCGCTCGTCGCCACCCACCCCCGGGTGGCGTCCACCACCGGCCTCGGCTGCTTCCGCTCCGTCCGGCTGTGCGACCCGGACGGTACCCCCTTCCCGCAGGACCAGGTCCACGCCCTGGTCCGCGCCGTCCGGGACGCCGGCGCCATCGTCCACCCCGGGGTGAACGGGATCCAGCTCTTCCCCGCCCTCACCTACACCGACGCCGAACTCACCGAACTCCTCGCCCGCGTCACCGCCGGACTGGACCTCCACCTGGCACGCACCGCCGCCCCGGCGGCGGAGGCCCTGGCGTGAGCGCCGGCTGGCACGCCCCGGCGCAGCAGCTCATCGGCTGCGACAGCCTGGGCGCCTGGTTCACCGGACGCCCCGAGCGGCGGATCACCGTCCTCGTGGACGCGGCGGTCGCCGCCGCCCCGGTCACCGCCCGCGTCCGGGCCCTGCTCGCCGGGGACCGGTACGAGACGACGGTGCTGGAGCTGTCCGGCCCCGGCGACCTGGAATCGGTGGCCGCGCTCGCCGGCCGGCTCGCGGACGCCGAGCTGCTCGTCGGGATCGGCGGGGGCTCCCTCCTCGACCAGGTCAAGCTGGCCGCCGTGATCCGGACCAACCCCGACGCGTACGCCCGCCTCACGGTGCCGCAGCGCAGCGGACTGCTGGTCCTCGGCCACACCACCCGGCACGGACTCCCGCTGGTCGCCGTACCCACCACGGTCGGCACCGGCACCGAGTCCAGCGGCGTCGCCTGCCTCGGCTACCCCGGCCACGGCAAGCGGCTGGTGATGGGCACCGCACTGCGGCCCAGGGCAGCCGTCCTGGACCCGCTCGCCACCGCCACCCTCGACGACGAACTCGTCGCCGAAGGAGTCCTCGAAGCACTGCACCGCGTGGTCAGCCCGTACGTCGGCGACCACGGGGACCTGCCCACCGAGGACGCGCTGGTGGAGACCATCGCCGAACGGCTGGTGCTGCTGGGGCACGAGGTGCGCGACGCGCGCCGCGCCGACCGCCCCACCGACGACCGGCTGCGGCTGGAGATCGCCAAACTCAGCAGCCTCAGCCACGCCGAATGGGCCCACCTCGGCCGCGACCTGTACGCGGTCAAGGGCTGGCTCATCGCCAACGAGCTGTCCTCCGCCCTCGGAGTGCGCAAGATGACCGCGGTCGCGGCGATCCTGCCGCACCTGTGGCGGGCCGTCTCCGACGGCGAGGCCCGGCTCGGCTCGGCCGACAGGCTGCAGCGCCTGTGGTCCCGGCTGCGGGCCACCGACCCCGGCAACCTCCCCGCGGACCCGGCGGCGGGCATCGAAGCCCTCACCGACTCCTGGGGGATCCACCGCGGCATCAGTGCGGGACCCGACCGGCTCGCCGAGATCGCGAACCGCACCGTCCGCGCCTGGGGCGCCGGACTGCCGATGCTCGGCGGCCTGCGCACCGACGACGTGTACGGCCTGCTGGCCGACGCCGCCGCGGCCTGACACCGGCCCGGCACCACGGACTTCCGCACCCGCAGGCACCGCCGCGAGGCGCGGACGGGAGCACCGCTCCCACCGAGCACATCCCACGCACAGAGCACGCCCTGATCAACACACACGGAACAGGAGTACCTCTCATGCAGGACAACGCGATCGAGACCTTCCCCGCCCTGGAGCTGGGCATGCAGGAGCTCGAGGCCATGGAGGCCCCGGGCTGGTGGACCGGTATCGGCGTCAGCGCCGGTGTGGTCGTCACCTCCGCGGCGGGCTACGGCTCGTACGTGGCCTCCGCGGCCCTCATCGCCACCTGAGAAGCCCGTACCGCGCACGGCGGTACACCCCGCACCTCCCGCTGAACACACCGCACGGAACAGGAGAACCACCCATGCAGGACAACGCGATCGAGACCTTCCCCGCCCTGGAGCTGGGCATGCAGGAGCTTGAGGCCATGGAGGCCCCGGGCTGGTGGACCGGTATCGGCGTCAGCGCCGGTGTGGTCGTCACCTCCGCGGCGGGCTACGGCTCGTACGTGGCCTCCGCGGCCCTCATCGCCACCTGAGAAGCCCGTACCGCGCACGGCGGTACGCCTTCCACCCACCGCAACACACCACACGGATACAGGAGAACCCCATGCAGGACATCGTGAAGCAGGACATCGCCATCGCCACCGACAGCAACCTGGAGCTCGGCATGCAGGAGCTGGAGGCCATGGAGGCCCCGGGCTTCTGGTCCGGCTTCAAGCAGGGAATCGTCATCAGCGGTGTCGCCGTCGCGAGCGCCACGCTCGCCACCTGATCGCACCGGTAGCCCGGGCGGCTGCCGAGATCACAGCGGACCGGACTGCCGGTCCCCCAGGGTGACTTGGTCCCGTGGCGGTGGCGAAAGCCACCGCCGCGGGCCCCTGCACCCCACCACGCACCACACGCACCACACGCACCGAGCGGAAGGAAGAGGGAGCCAACATGCCGAAGGAGAACCCCCGCAAGGGGACGAACGGACAGCTGGGGACGACCGCCGCGCTGCTCGCGCTGGCACTGGCCGTCGCCAACGCGCAGCTGACCGGAGCCGCGCTCGTCGCCGTCATGACGGTCATCGGCCTCGGTCTCGTCGCCTGCGCCGCCAAGGTCGGCGCCAACGTCGCCGCGAGCAAGCGATGAGCGCCGCCGGCGTCGTCCGCGCCTCGGGCCTCACCAAGGAGTTCGGCCCGTTCACCGCCGTGCAGGACGTGACCTTCGAGGTCCGCCCCGGCCGGGTGACCGGACTGCTCGGCCGCAACGGCGCCGGCAAGTCCACCTCCCTGCGCATGCTCCTCGGCCTGGTCCGCCCCACATCCGGCACCGCCACGATCTTCGGCCACCCCTACACCGAGCTCCCCGACGCCGCCCGCCGCGTCGGCGTCTGCATGGACGGGGTCGGCCCCACCCCCGGCGCCTCCGGCCGCCGCGACCTGCGGATCTGGGCCCGCACCCTCGGCGTCTCCAACGCCCGTGTCGACGAGGTCCTCGACCGCGTCGGCCTCACCGACAGCGCCGACCGCGCCGCCAAGGGCTACTCCACCGGCATGAAGCAGCGCCTGGCCCTCGCCACCGCACTGCTCGCCGACCCCGAACTCCTCATCCTGGACGAGCCCGCCAACGGCCTCGACCCGGACGGCATCCGCTGGCTGCGCGACACCCTGCGCGCCCTGGCCGCCGAAGGCCGCACCGTCCTGGTCTCCAGCCACCTCCTCGCCGAGGTCGAGCAGACCGTCGACGACGTCGTCGTCATCCAGCGCACCCTGCGCTTCGCCGGCTCCCTCGCCGAGCTCACCTCCGACGGCGCCCAGCGCCTCGAAGACCGCTTCTTCTCGCTGGTGGACGGGGACGCCGAGACCGCCGCGCGCACCGAAAGGCTGACCCATGCGTAACGTCCTCGCAGGCGAGTGGATGAAGGCCTGGACCGGCCGCACCTGGCTGATCCTCGCCACCGCAGGGATCTTCATGTCCCTGCTCACCTGCTTCGGGTACGCCTCCACGGGCGACGAGGCCATCGCCCTCGGCAAGTCCACCGCCGCCGCCGTCACCGACGACATGGCCCAGGCGTGGATGATGACCTTCCTGATGTCCGCCGTGTTCGGCGCCATCCTCGTCACCCGCGAGTACAACACCGGCGCCATCGCCCGCTCGGTCCTGCTCAGCGGCGGCCGGCTGCGGCTGCTGTCCGCCAAGGCCCTCGTCGCCACCGCCGCCGGACTCCTCAACGGCGTCCTCGCCGCCGCCCTCGCCGTACTGTGCGCGTACACCCTCCCCGGCCACTTCGGCTACGACGGCGACTGGACCGGCCACACCACCCGCATCGTCCTCGGCGTCGTCACCGTCAACGCGATCGCCGCCCCCTGGGGCGCGCTCCTCGGCTGGATCGTCCGCAGCCAGCTCGCCACCGTCGTCACCGTCATCGCGCTCACCCTCCTCGTCGAGCCTGGCCTCCAGGAACTCGCCCCGAAGGCCGCCGCCTACCTGCCCACCATCGCGATGAGCTCCGTCTACCTCGACGGCAAGCCCGAGCTGCTCTCCGTACCGCTCGCGCTCCTGGTCCTCGCCGGCTGGCTCGCCGCCGCCGGGACCGCCGCCCGCCAGCTGCTGCTCTCCCGCGACGTCATCCAAGGGTGATCCAGACATGTCCACCAAGACGCTCATCCGGAAGGCGGCCACCAAGCCGGCCGCCTCCGCCGCGGACGACTGGGACCCCGCGCTCCTGGAACGACCCCGCATCGCCGCGAACGTGGAGATCCACGAGCCCATCGAGAGCGGCGCCCCCTGGGTCCTCCAGCGCGGCAACCACCAGCACTTCCGCCTCCAGCCCGACATGGCGCGCCTGGTTCGGGCCATGGACGGCTCCCTCGACCACACCGGCCTCGCCGAGGTCCTCGGCCCGCCGTGGACCGCGCAGCACGTCGGGACCGCCGTGCACAAGCTCGCCGACTCCAAGGTCCTCGACGACGGCAAGCCCGCCGAACGCCGAAGCACCTGGTTCCGCTTCGTCCCGCCGATGACCCTCCAGTTCACGGTGCTGCACCCCGAGCGGCTCCTCGCCCGCCTCGCGCCCGTGATCCGCCTCCTCGCCGGGCGCACCGCGGCCGCCGTCGCCGCCCTGTTCGTCCTCGGCGGGGTCCTCGCCCTCGCGCTCCTCGCCCCCGAGGTCGACGCCGCCCTCGGCCGGCCGCTCCCCTTCTACGCCTACTTCGGCGTGATGATCGGCGTCCTCGCCACCACCGCCGTCCACGAGGTCGGCCACGGCGCGGTCCTCACGTACTACGGCGGCCGGCCCAGCCGGATGGGCTTCATGCTCTTCTACATGTCGCCCGCGTTCTTCTGCGACGTCTCCGACGGCTGGCGGCTCTCCCGCAAGGAACAGCGCGTCCGGGTCGCCCTCGCCGGCATCGCCACGCAGACCGTGATCGCCGGGGCCGCCGCCCTGAGCGCCCTGTTCCTGGGCCCCTCGGACCTGCGCGACGCGGTCCTCGTCTTCGCCGTCGCCACCTACACCAGCGGCGTCGTCAACCTGCTGCCCTTCGTGAAGCTCGACGGCTACATCGCCCTGATGAGCCACCTCGACGTCCCGCACCTGCGCGACCGGGCCATGACCGACGCCCGCCGCTTCCTCGCCAGGACCCTCTTCGGCGGCCGCGGCTACGAACGCGAACTGGCCGGCCGCCGCTGGGCGGTCGCCTTCGGGCTGGCCTGCATGGCCTTCCCCCTCTACGTCATCGCCGGCGCCCTGACCCTGTGGTCCGACCTGCTCCAGCGGCTCGGCGCCGTCGGCACCAGCACCGTCCTGATGGTCGTCTGCTACCTCGTCTACCGCCTCGGCCTCGGCTTCGCCAAGCTCACCACCGAGGGCCGCACCGCCGGCGCCCCGCTGTGGCGCGTCATCGCCGCGGCCGTGCTCCTCACCGGGGCCGCCGGAGCCGCGCTGGTCCTCGTCAAGGCGCCGTACACCGTCGCCGCCGGATACGTCGCCCACGACGGCGGCCGCACCGAGCTGGTCCTGCCGAACACCGCGGACCTGTCCTCCGTCCGCCCGGACTCCGCGGTCCGCTTCTACCGGGCCGGACTGATGACCCGCGAGCAGACCGGCACCGCGTGCGTCGCCGCGACGGCCCGCACCGAGACCACCGCGCCCATGTCGGCCTTCTTCCCGGTGGCCGCCACCCCGGTGCGCATGCCCGTCGTCAGCCTCCCGCTGACCGTCGGCCGGGCCCCCGCCGACCGCGTCGGAGCGGCGCAGGTCGACCTCGGCGAACTCCCGCTGGGCGAGTGGCTGTACGTGAAGTACGTCGCCCCGCTCTGGCGCCGGTAGCCGTCCCTCCCCATCCCTCCTGTCCCTCCTGTCACGAACGGAGTGCACCATGGACCTCCGCTACATGAACTACTGCCAGCCCGGCAATCCGTTCTACGACGTACCGGCCACCGCCGCCGCCGACGCCAGCGTCTTCCCGGCGGTGACCGGCCCCCTCCCCGAGGGCTGGACGCGCAACGACAACACGCACTGGCTGCTGATGACCCCGCCCGACACCGTGCTCCCCGGCCAGGGCTGGAAGATCCACGTGTCGGCCACCCTGGAGAACGCCGACCGCGTCCTCGGCCTGGTCTGGGACTTCTGCGTCGCCGAGCGGGTCACCTTCAAGTTCATCCGCAGCGCCGGCATCCTCAAGATGCGCAACAGCAAGTACGGCGACCGCGGCAGCAGCGGCAAGTTCTTCACCGTCTACCCCGGCGACGAGGCCCAGCTGGAGCGGATCCTGCGCGGACTCGGCGACCTCCTCGACGGGGAGAGCGGCCCCACCATCCTCAGCGACCTGCGCTGGCGCTCCGGCCCGCTGTACGTCCGCTACGGCGGCTTCGTCTCCCGGCTCGGCCGCTCCGAGACCGGCGAGCTCGTGCACTGCATCGAGGACCCCGAGGGCCGGCTGGTGCCCGACGTGCGCGGCCCGTCCTTCCGGCCGCCGTCCTGGGTGGAACTGCCCGCCTTCCTCGGCGAGGCCCTCGCCGCCCGCAACGCGGCCACCCTCCAGGACTTCCCGTTCCGCGCCACCAAGGCCCTGCACTTCTCCAACGGCGGCGGCGTCTACCAGGCCACCGACACCCGCGACGGCGGCACGGTCCTGCTGAAGGAGGCCCGCCCGCTGGCCGGCCTCGACGAGGAGGGCGCCGACGCGGTGGCCCGCCTCCAGCGCGAGCACTGGGCGCTGGACAAGCTCGCCGGACTGGACTGCATCCCGCCGGTCGTCGACCACCGCAAGGGCAACGAGCACTGGTTCCTGGCCCGCGAATACGTCGACGGCAAGCCCCTCGCCCGTGAGCTCCTCAGCCGCAACCCGCTCGTCAACGACGACCGCACCGAAGGCGCGTACGCCGCGTACGCCGAGTGGGCGCTGAAGATCGTCGACCAGGTGGAGCGGGGCGTCGAGGCCATGCACGCCAAGGGCGTCGTCTTCGGCGACCTGCACCCCAACAACATCCTGGTCCGGCCCGACGACACGATCTCCTTCATCGACCTGGAGACCGCCACCCCCGCCGCATCGGAATCCGCCCAGGCCATCGGCGCCCCCGGCTTCCGAGCCCCCGCCAGCTACAAGGGCACCGCCGTCGACCGGTACGCCCTCGGCTGCATCCGGATCGGCGTGTTCCTGCCGCTGACGGTCATGGCCACCTGGTCCCGGGCCAAGGTCGACCAGCTGATCGGCCTGGTCACCGAGCACTTCCCGGTCCCCGACGGCTTCGCCGGGCAGGTCCTGGCCGACCTCGGCCCCGACCCGCACCCCGGGCAGCTCCCGGACCCCGCCCCGGCGCCCCTGTGGACCGCGCCCACCGCCGGCAGCTGGCCCGCGCTGCGCACCGCCCTCGCCGAGGACCTGCTGGCCAGTGCCACCCCGCAGCGCGAGGACCGGCTCTTCCCCGGCGACGTCGAGCAGTTCTCGGTACCGGGCGGCGGAGCCACCTTCGCCTACGGCGCCGCCGGCGTGCTGTGGACGCTCGCCGAGCTGGGGCACGCCCCCGCCGACGAGCACGTGTCCTGGCTGACGGACGCCACCGCCCGCGCCGCGGACATGGGCCCCGGTTTCCACGACGGGCTCAGCGGCGTCGCCTACGCCCTGGACCGGCTCGGCCGCAGCGACGAGGCCGCCGCCGTCCTGGAGCGGGTCCGCCGGGCCCCGCTGGAGGACGTCGACCACAGCCTCTTCGGGGGGCTCGCCGGCATCGGCCTGACCCACCTCCACTTCGGTGACACCGACGAGGCCGCCCGGATCGCCGCGCTCATCGCCGACCAGGCGTCGGGCGGGGTCGGCCGCCCCCGGCCCGGGCTGCTGCGGGGCGCGTCGGGCGGGGCGCTGCTGATGCTCCGGCTGCACGAAGCCACCGGCGAGCCCAAGTGCCTGCACGTGGCGGGCGAGTTGCTGCGCCGCGACCTCGCGGAGGCGGGCTGGTCCGGGGACGGTGACCCGGCCGGCTCCGAGGACGCCGCCTGGAAGGTGCCGTTCCTGGCCTTCGGCGGTGCGGGCCTGGCCATGGTGCTCCACGAGGCGGCGCGCCTGCTGCCCGAGCCGGAGTTCACCCGGGCCCGGGACGCGCTGCGCGAGCAGGCCGGCCCGTCCTTCATGCTCAACGCCGGGCTCTTCCACGGCCGGGCCGGCGCCCTGCTGGCCCTGCGCCACCTGCACGACGGATCCGCCGCCACCGACCGGGCCGTCCGGCGCCACCTGGACGCCCTCGGCTGGCACGCGGTGCGCTGCGACGGCCACCTCGCCTTCTTCGGCGACCACACGCTGCGCCTGTCCGCCGACCTGGCGACGGGTTCGGCCGGTGTACTCCTCGCGGTGGAGGCCGCGCTGGGCGATGCTGGCTCCGGTCTGCCGTTCCTCGCGCCGGGCCCCCGATGACCTGTCAGGAGAGCCCGATGCGCAGCGCCACGTACCACTTCGTCGTCGCCCCCGACGGCCGCGGGCCCGAGGGCGGGGCGCCGGAGCTGGCGGCCGTGCGGCTGATCTCGTTACTGCCGGCGGGCTGGGGCTACGCGCCCGAGTTCCCCGGCGGGACGGTGTCCCTGCGGCTGACCCCGCCGCCCGGCACCACCGAGGAGGCGGCGCACGCCACCTTCGCCGGCACCCTGGCCGACCCTGGCCTGCGGGGCTGGAGCTGGGCCAACGCGCCGGCGTGAGGATCCCGCGGTTAGGGTGCGGGGTCATGGACACGCTCAGAGCCGCCGGGTGGGGGCTGGTGGCCCTCGCCGGGGCCGCCGCCGCCACCGCGGTCGCCGCCCCGCTGTACGAACACCCCGGCGGCCCGGCCCTGCTGGCCGAACTGAACCACCCCGTACTCCTGGCCGGCCTGGCGGTCCTCGCGCTCGCGGGGGCCGCCCTGCTGCGTGCGCGCCGGCCGGAGGTGCGCAGGGCGGCCGGGGCGGGGCTGGCCGGGGCGGTGGTCCTCGGGGCGCTCGCCGTTCCCGCGTACGCGGTGGTCACCGACCCGATGCCGATGCTGGAGTGGGACGTCCCCGCGCCGGACGGCTTCCCCCGGCGGCTGGTCGTGGAGCAGACCTCGGCGCTGACCGACCCGGTCTGGCGGATCCACGTCGACGCGGGGACCTTCCCGACGGCCCGCCGCTGGCCGGTCGCCGAGTACCGGCTCGACCCGGAGTTCGACTTCACCAAGGGCGTACTCGAAGCGAACTGGCCCGATCCGGACCACATCCGCATCATCGACCTCGACCACGGCCACCACGACCTGCGCATCGCTCCCGACGGCCGCCCGCTGGACCGGCTGGACTGGTAGCAGACCGCCGCCCGGGCCGGGGCCACAAGGGCGGAGCCCGCCCCAAGAGGGGCCGTGCGGTGGGACGATGGGGAGTCAGGTCGAGGCCACCAGGGGGTGCCATGAGCGTTGACGTCCGCGAAAGGCTAGCCGAGCTCGGATTACGGCTGCCGGAGGTGAGCGCCCCCAAGGGGGCCTACGTACCCGCCGTTCGCAGCGGCATCCACGTCTTCGTCGCCGGTCAGATCCCGCTGACGGGCGGGGAGCTGACCCTGACCGGCAAGGTCGGCGCCGAGGTCTCCCCGCAGCGGGCCAGGGAGCTGAGCCGCCAGTGCGCACTGGCGGCACTGGCCGCCGCCGACTCGGTCGCCCCGCTGGAGTCCGTGGTGCGGGTGGTGAAGGTCGTCGGATACGTCTCCTCCGCGCCCGGCTTCACCCGCCAGGCGGGGGTGGTCGACGGGGCGAGCGAGCTGCTGGTGGAGGTCTTCGGCGAAGCGGGCCGCCACGCGCGCAGCGCGGTGGGGATGGACATCCTCCCGCTGGACGCCCCGGTGGAGATCGAGATCGTCCTGGAGGTCTCCGACCGGCCCTGACGCCGACCCCGGCAGGGGCCGCGGGCCGGGGCGGGCGTCGGGCCCGAAGGCGCCCCGGCCCGCCGTCGGGGCTGAGCGGGACCCCGGGCTCGCCGGCCGCGGGGCGAGTCCGGGCCCCGACCGGCCCGGACCGGCCGGTCGGAACCCGCGGGCCGCCGCCGAAAGCCGCCCGGCCACCAGACCGATCCGGGCCCCGGCCCGTCCGGCCCTGCCTGAACCCGGGTCTGCCCGGGCCTGTCTGAACCCGGGCCGCCCAGCCCTGCCCGAACCTGGCCCGTCCGGCCCTGCCCGAACCCGGCCCGCTCGGGGCCGGGTTCGGACGCCGGGCGTGTCCCGCCCCCGGTCCGCCCTCCGCCGGGCCGACCCGACCGGGCCGGTCGGCTCCGCAGGACGGCACCGCAACCCCCGGCCGTCAGGGCAGCACGCTCCGGCCCCGGCGCGCCGGTATCCGGAAACCGCCCGGCCAGGGCCTAGGCGATCGGGACCGCCGTGCCCGTCACCTCGATGCCGGCCGAGGGGTCCGCCGGGACGCCCACCGTGATCAGGCTCGGCCGGCCCATGTCGACGCCCTGGTGGACGGTCAGTACGGCCGGCAGCTCGACCAGGCCCAGGCTCCGCAGGTACCCGCCGAAGGCCGCCGCGGCCGCACCGGTCGCCGGGTCCTCGACCACCCCGCCCGGCGGGAACGGGTTGCGGGCGTGGAAGACGTCCGCCGACTCCCGCTGGACCAGGGTGATCGTGGTCCAGCCGCGGCGCGCCATCAGCTCGCTGAGCGCCGGCATGTCGTAGTCCAGGTCGGCGAGCCTCTCCCGGCTCGCCGCCGCGATCACCGGATGCCAGGCCCCCGCGTACGCGGTCCGCGGCGGCAGCGCCGGATCGAGGTCGTCCGCCGACCAGCGCAGTGCCGCCAGCAGCTCCGCCAGATCGGCGTCCGCGATGGGCTCCGTACGCGGCTCCACGCTCACCAGCGTCGCGACGACGCCGCCGTCCGGGCCGGCCGAGGTCGTCACCGGGACCTGGCCCGCCTGCGTGTGCAGCAGCAGGTCCCCCACCCCGTGCCGCTGGGCGTACGCCACGGCGGTCGCGATGGTGGCGTGCCCGCAGAACGGCACCTCGGTCTGCGGGCTGAAGTAGCGGATGTCCAGCGCCCCGTCCTGGCGGGGCACGGCGAAGGCCGTTTCCGAGTAGCCGACGTCCGCCGCGACCGCGGCCATCGTCGCCTCGTCGATGCCGGTGGCGTCCAGCACCACACCCGCCGGGTTCCCGCCCAGCGGGTCGGTGCTGAAGGCCACGTAGCGCAAGAGGTCCATCGCCCGAACGTAGCGGTCCCGTCACGGATCGTCAAAACACGTCCAGCGTACGGAAGTTGACGATTCCCGGGCCGGGCCCGCAGCGCCCGTACCCGTCACGCCCAGGTGAGCAGCTGCCCGGACGTACCGAGCCCCACCGCGAACCCCAGCGCGATCCTGCGGTCCCCGCGACTGGGCCGGACCGCGTGGAAGAACCGCGGATCGATCAGCAGCGCCTCGCCGACCTCCGGAGCGAGCTCGATCGACTCGGCACCCGCCACCACCGCCTCGTCGAACCCGTACCGGGCCGACAGCCGGTGCGCCTCGTCCTCGGGCCGCCAGCGGTGCCTCCACAGCACCGTCTCACCGCCCTCGGGCGGCACGCTGAGGTACAGGTTGAACGCGAACTGCCCGATCAGCGGCTCGTCGAGCAGGTCCCCGTCGTACTCGCGCAGCGCATCGTCGAAATGGACCTGGAACCCCTGGTTCGGCTCCCGGGCCACCCCGTCGCCCATCTCCACGCCGCCCCGGCGGCCCACCGCCACCCCGCCCGGCCAGGCCGCGGCGAGTGCCTCCCGGGAGGTACGGAACGGATCGAACGACAGGCCCAGGCCCTGCCAGGCCTCGTGGTGCCCCTGCAGCGCCTTCCAGTAGGAGTCGGCGACGCCCCCGTCCGCCATGTGGTCGCTGACGCCCACCCCGAACCGCATCACCGGCGGATCGACGCGGGCCTTCCCGTACGAGTCGAACACCTGCTGCCGCAGCGCGCCGAGCACCTCGTCACACCGCTCGCGCGGCAGGAAGGAAGGGACCCGGACCGCCGCGTACCGCCCGGCGGCCAGCCCGGCGAGCAGCTCGTGGGTGAACGCCGGCGCGGTCACGGCGCGGAAGAAGGGATCGTGCGGTGGGGCCGGTAACGCACTCTGAGTGGTTCGCCCTGAGGATTGCCCTGACGTCATTCGATCGCCCCCCGGCGTCGGAAAGACAACAGAAACCGATGGCACCTATCCGGGATGCGTCCCGCTGGTCGCGCGAAACGCCGTCTTGGCGTCGAGCTCCAGTGCTTGCCGTCCGGCCTCCAGCGCTTCCATCGCGATCCGCCGGCCGACCTCCGCCTGCATCTGCTCCAGGTCACTCCCCGGAGCGCCCCATCTGAGGGACTGGTCGTCGTTCGTATCGGTGGGGACAGCAGTCATCGGCGGACCTCCGCGCTTTTCGGTGTGGGACGCGTCACACAGGGTGAGGCAACGCCAGGCTACGCGCAAGCCCGCACCGGCCGTTGGAGTTCCGTCCAACTCGTATGAAAAGAAGGGGGTTTCAGCCCGGCATCTCCCGCAGGGTCTTCTCCAGCAGCGCCCTGGCCTGCACCGACAGCGGATGCTCCGGAGACACCATCCGGTCAAGGTCGCGCACCAGGGCCTCCAACTCGTTCACCGCTTCGGGCGTACGCCCCACGATCCCCATGAGCACCAGCACGAAGGTGTACCGGAAGCGCATCACCATGTTCGAGTCCGGGGGCTGAGCTGCGTCCCGCAGTGCCTCCCGGATCACCTGCTCCGCCTCCTGCGCCCGGCCCTGCCCCAGCAGCGCGTGCGCCAGCGTCTCGCGCACCCGCAGGATCTCCGGCGTCGACGGCGGCCAGTGGTTGCGCCGGCTGATGTCCCGGATCTGCCAGGCCTCCGCCTCCGCCTCCGCGTCCCGGCCCATCGCCCGCATCGCCCGGGCCAGGGTGTGGCGCACCACCAGGGTGTCGTAGTGCTCCGGGCCGCGCACCTCGTTCTCCGCCTCCACGATGGAGCGCAGCATCTTCTCGGCCTCCGCCGCCCGCCCCTCCTGCTCGTTGATCGCGCGGGCCAGCTTGTGCCGGCTGGCCAGGGTGTCGGCGTGGTTCTCCCCCAGGATCCGGGTACGCGCCAGCACCACCCGCGCCAGCAGCTGCTCGGCCTCCGGCAGCTGCTCCCGGTCCAGATGGATGCGGCCCTGCTCGTGCCGCAGCCCCAGGATCTCCCGGTCGTCGACGTCGAAGCCGAAGGAGGAGCAGCGCTCCACCATCGGAATCACCAGGTCGTGCGCCGGCCCCAGCAGCCCCGTCGCTATCAGGTAGCGGGCGGTCAGCCGCGCCAGCTCCAGCGCATCCGTGCGCACCGTGCGGTCCGACAGCTTCAGCTCCCCCAGCAGGCAGGCCCGGGCCACCTCCAGCGCGTGCGGGGCCAGCGCCGCCCACAGCGGCCAGTTCGCCGGATGGTCGGGATTGCGCTGGAGGGTGGCCTGGAGCACCATCCGCACCGCCAGCCCGTAGTAGTCCGCGGGCCGGTCCCGCACCTCCCGGTCCTCGCGCAGCACCCCGTGCACCACCGGGTGCAGGGTCAGTACGTGGGCCAGGTCGCGCTCGGCGACGCCCTCGCGCTCGTAGAAGTCCACCAGCCCGAACTCCTCCAGGCCCGCGAGCGCCGCGTAGGTGCGCGCCGGGGTGATCCCCGGGAAGAGCGGGGACTGCGAGAGCGGCGGATCGCCGAGCAGGCAGCGGTAGGGGACCGGGGCGATGCTCAGGCAGGCGAACACCTTCAGCAGGGTCGCCGCCTGCGCCCGCTCCTGGCTGCTCAGCAGGTCCATGGCGATCCCGCAGACCTTCTCCACGATCTCCCGGCCCAGCAGCTCGCTCAGGTCCGGGCCCGCCTGGCCCGGGGCGGCGTCGACCCGCGCGGCGACCGCCCGGCCGAAGGTCTCGAAGTCCTGGATGTCGCTGTCCAGGGAGATCCGGCTGTCGCTGACCGCCTTGATCACGTCTGCGGCGTGCCGCAGCGCCAGCGGCAGCCCGCCCAGCTCCTGCGACAGCCGGCGCGCCTGCTCGTTCGTACCGCCCAGGCCGCCCGTCCGCTCCAGCAGCATGGACGCCCCGTCCTCCTCGCCGAGCGGGACCACGTGGTGGACGGCGCTCGTCTCGCCCCAGGTCTGCTGGCGGCGCACCCGGCTGGTGACCAGCACCGTGCCGTTCTCGTTCTGCGGGCGCCGCAGCCAGCCGGAGCCGTCAGCGACCGGGCCCTCGGGAGGGCCGAGACGCTCGGGGTCGTCCGCGTTGTCGAAGATCAGCACCCAGGGGTCCGGGCACGCGTTCAGCAGCGTCCACACCAGGTCCATGGCCGTGCCCAGCAGCCAGGCCCGCTCCACCGTGATCGACGGGGCCCCCAGGTCCCGGGCGATCATCCGCATGCGCAGGCTCAGCTCCGGCATCGACACCCACCACACCCGGTGCCCGGCCCGCTGCGCCCGGTCGGCGACCTCCAGCGCCAGCCGGCTCTTGCCCGACCCGCCCAGCCCGGACAGTACGTGCACCTGCTGGCGGGCCTGCTCCGACAGCAGCGAGGCGACCAGGCTCAGCCGCTCCTGCCCCTTCAGCTTGCCCTCCTCCAGCGGCCCGTACGGCGGCGGCGGGAACGGCGCCAGATCCAGCTCCCCGGCCGCGGGCGGCGGCAGCGAGGGCCGCCCGGCCGCCTCGGCGGGGGAGCGCGGCGCGAGCATCCCGCCCCCGTCCGCCGGCCCCTCCGCGGGCCCGTGCGCCGCCTCCAGCAGCGCGGCACGGACCGCCTTGTAGGGGGCGGCGGCACGGTCGGCGGGCTGCACGATGGAGAAGTGGTCGGCGGTGACCACCCCGCCCTTGGGGAACACCCCGCGCGCGACGACGGGCGGCACGATCTCGTCGCCGGAACCCCCGTACGCGCGCACCGGTATGGGGCACTCCTGGTCCCCGTACGCCCGCCCGTGCACGACGGCGCTGAGGACGGTGCGCTGCGCCTCCGTCACGGCCCGGTCGAAGGGGCGCAGCTGCTTCTCCTGGGGGTTGCTCCAGATCTTGAGCCACTTGCGGACGGTGAGGAAGAACCCGGACCCGGTGTTGGGGCAGGCGAACATCGTGAAGTGCTTGATGCGGGACAGCTCCCGGCCCTCTGCGTTCCACAACTTCCGTGCCAGGAACCGCTGTACGACCAGCCCGCCCTGGCTGTGCGTGACCAGCACGATCCGGTCGGCCTCGGCGAGCTCGGTCTCCAGGAAGGTGCCGAGCTGGTCGGCGACGTCGTCGGTCTCCGCGACCCGCCGGTCGGGCCGCAGGCGGACGAGCGGGGAGTCGTACTCGAAGAGGTGGACGCTGACCCAGTCGGCCAGCTCGGGGTCGGTGGTGAGGAGCGTGTGGAAGGCCGTCCACACCTTGGCGGAGGAGAACAGGCCGTGCACCAGCACGAGGTGGACGCGTGTCCGTACCGCCATCGCGAACCTCCGCAGCCAGAATGTGGGTTGAAGCAGAAGGATTTCGGTCGCAGATGAAAACTTAGATGAAGAACTACCCGCGTCAATGATGCATGCGGGGCGACCGCAGGATCCATAACAAGACACCCTTACACCCGGCGCGCAACAGGCGCGCCGGTCGCGCGCGGGGGCGCGCCGAGCGCGAACCCGGGCGGCGCGAGCGCCCCGGAAGGGGGCGCCCGGCACGGCTGGGGCGCGTGGGGGGCGGCCCCTCAGAAGCCGCCGGGCGGGAGGGGCAGGGGCAGACCGGGCAGGCCGTCGATGCTCTGCGCGATGTGCTCCTTCTTCGCGAAGTACTCGCTCAGCGAGGCGTCGTCCTCGCGCGCGAAGCGGCGACCGTGCAGGTCGCGGTCCTCGTCGTACGACATGAACGGCACCCCGTACCCGCAGGAGTCGCGGACGAGCTCGGCCGTCACGACGATGATCGCGCGCAGGCCGTGCTGGGCGGGGTCGATGTCGGGGAAGTGCGCGAGCAGCTCCTTGAAGCGCGGGTCGTCACGGAACACGGGCTCGCCGCGCCCGTGCACCCGGACGATGTTGGGCGGACCCTGGAAGGCGCACCACATCACCGTGATCCGGCCGTTCTCCCGCAGGTGCGCGACGGTCTCGGCGGTGCTCCCGGCGAAGTCGAGGTAGGCGACCCGCTGTTCGTCGAGCACGGCGAAGGAACCCTTGAGGCCCTTGGGGGAGAGGTTGACCGTGCCGTCCCCGGCCAGCGGGGCGGTGGCGGTGAAGAAGACCGGCTGCTGCTCTATGAAGGTGCGCAGGCGTCCGTCGATGCGTTCGTAAGTCTTTCCCATGTCCAAGGATTATGCGGTGGCTGCCCGCCCGGGCTGGGGGTGGGGCGGGTGCGGGGCCGGGGGTGGGTGAGCGGGGTCCTGCCGGGGCGGTCTCACAGCTGGTTTGGGGGTTTCCCGTCAGTCCCATCGTCCTTCCGTGTCGGGCCGGTCCCTCAAGGGCGCTCCCTTCGGTCGCGTCGCTACGCGATGGCCTTCGGCCACCCTTGACCGACCGGCCCGCCCCGGAAAGCCGAAAGACTGCCGGGAAGCCCCCAAAAGAACGGTCACGGTCCAAGGGAGAGGGACGGGCCTCTCAGCAGTGAGGCGGCGGGGCCGGGCGTCGGCCGGCCGGGCATCCGGCCCCTCAAGAGCCGAGATTCCGGGCCGAGGTGCGGCAATGCGCACGAGAGGCTGATCAGAGCGACCTGCGGCGCCCCCAGGCGCAGCAAATCGCTACGCGCTCCTCTTATCTCGGCGTCCGGCGACCGTCCGGGGCTGATACCCGCACCGGAGGTCGATCAGAGCGCTGTGGGAAGCGCGTGGGCGCGACAGATCGCTACGCGCTCCTGTCGTCTCGGCGTCCGGCGACCGTCCGGGGCTGATACCCGCACCGGAGGACCGACGGAGTGGTCAGCGGATGCCCTCGTCCATGAGGACGTAGAGCAGGGGGACCAGGCAGCCGCTGCTGACGATCTCGCGGCGGTCGATCATGCCCCGGATGTCCGTCAGGGGGATCCACTCGATGCGGTCGGACTCGTTCTTCTCGGTCGGCGGGCCCACGTACGTGGCGCCGTCCGCGCGGAACAGGTGGTGCTGGGAGTCCGTGATGCCGGCCGCAGGCTCGGCGTAGACGAGCGGCTTCATCGGTGCGGGACGCCAGCCCGTCTCTTCGAGGACCTCGCGGGCGGCGGCCTCGGCGGGGGTCTCGCCCGCCTCGATGAGGCCCATCGGGAGTTCCCACGCCCAGGTGTCGGTGATGAAGCGGTGGCGCCACATCATCAGGACCTCGCGCCGTTCGTTGACCACGGCGGCCACGGCCAGGTTCCGCAGCTTGACCACGTGGTGGTCGAAGCGGCTTCCGTCAGGAGTCTCCACGTCCGCGAACCAGAGGTCGAGCCACTGGTTCTCGTAGATCGGACGCTCTCCGTGGATCTTCCACTGCATGCGTCCAGCATCGCTTATTCGATTGCCGCCGGTCAGCACGGCCCGGTAGGAAGCTCGCATGCTTACAGGCGGCAAGGTCGGGCTCAGGGCCCGGCACGAGGACGACATCCCGACCCTGCGGACCGAGTTGTACAACGACGTCGTCAACGGCTCGCGGTCCGACAGCGGGCCGTGGAAGCCGATGACCCCCGGCTCGAAGGACCCCCGGCTCGTCGTGGACGACACGAAGGAGAGCAGCGTCCAGTTCTCCGTGGTGGAACTGGAAGGCGGCACGCTCGTCGGCGAGGCCACCTTCTGGGGCATCGACACCCACAGCCGGTCCGCGCACATCGGGGTGGGACTGCTGCCGGCCGCACGCGGCAAGGGTTACGGGACCGATGTCGTCGCGACCCTGTGCCACTACGGTTTCGTCGTACGCGGCTTCCACCGCATGCAGATCGAGACGCTGGCCGACAACGAGGCGATGCTGCGCGCCGCCGAGCGCAACGGCTTCGTCCGCGAAGGCGTGCTGCGCTCCTCGGCATGGGTGCTGGGGGAGTTCCTCGACGAGGTGCTCCTCGGCCTCCTCGCCAAGGACTGGAACGGGAGGGTCTGAGGCATGCCAACGAGACTCGTACAGATCAACATGAAGGCCCACGACGACTCCGCGCTCGGGCGGTTCTGGGCGGAGGCGCTCGGCTGGGGCGTCGACAGTGAGGGACCCGGGGTCACCAACCTCGAACCGGTCGGTTTCGCCTACCCCGACCCCGCGGCCGTCTGTGTCGACATCATCGCCCGCCCGGAACCCAAGACGGTGAAGAACCGGGTGCACCTCGATCTGGCCACCACCTCGACCGCCCATCAGGCGGAGCTGGTCGCACGCTTGAAGGATCTCGGCGCCACGCTCGCCGACGTGGGTCAGGGCGACGACGTCCCATGGACGGTCATGGCCGACCCGGAGGGCAACGAGTTCTGCGTCCTGGACCCCCGTCCGATCTACCGGGACACCGGGCCGATCGCCGCAGTGGTGGTCGACTGCACCGACCCGCGGGAGATGGCCCGGTTCTGGGGCCAGGCGACGGACTGGACGGTGCACGAGGTCACCGACGACCAGGCGTCGCTGCGCTCCGCCAAGGGCGTCGGCCCCTACCTGGAGTTCATCCGCACCCCCGACGTCAAGAGCGGCTGGAACCGCGTCCACCTCGACGTCGCCCCCTACCGCGGTGACGACCCGGCAGCAGAAGCAGCCCGCCTGCGCACCCTGGGCGCCACCGACCCCGGCATCGACCAGTCCGCGATCCACTGGACGGTCCTGGCCGACCCGGAAGGCAACGAGTTCTGCCTCCTCACCCCCCGCTGACCTTGAGCAGCACCCCCGGCCGGCCCTGATCGGCATGTGGTGCAGGTATCAGCCCCGGACGGCCGCCGGCCGCCGAGGTCAGGGGAGCGCGTAGCGATCAGACGCGCCCATGCGCGTCCTCGGCCGCCCTGTTCGTCCTCCGGTGCGGGTATCAGCCCCGGGCGGTCGCCGGACGCCGAGACGGGAGAGGCGCGTAGCGATCTCACGCGCCCAACAGCTCCCTGGGCTGCTCTGATCAACCTCTGGTGCGGGTATCAGCCCCGGACGGCCGTCGGCCGCCAAGACGACAGGAGCGCGTAGCGATCTGGCGCGCCTGGAGGCGCCGCAGGTCGCTCTGATCAACCTCTCGTGCGCATAGTCGCGTCCCCGGCCCCGAATCCGGCATCCACGGGCCCGGATGCCCTGCCGGCCGACGCCCGGCCCCTCGCCTCATCGCTGACACGGCTGCCCCTCCCCTCCTGCCCCGTGACCGTTCTTTTGGGGGCTTCCCGTCAGTCTTTCGGCTTTCCGGGGCGGGACGGTCGGTCAAGGGTGGCCGAAGGCCATCGCGTAGCGACGCGACCGAAGGGAGCGCCCTTGAGGGACCGGCCCGCCCCGGAAGGACGATGGGACTGCCGGGAAACCCCCAAACCCTCCCTGACACCGCTCAAGGGGATCCCCCCGCCCCCCCCGCCCCCCCGGCCCGCACTGTGCCTGTGCCTCCCCTACCCCCGCCCCAGCAGTACCGTGCCCGAGGAGCAGAACCAGCCTCCCGTGCCCGAGGCGAGGGCCACCTCCGGACGGCGGCCGGCCGGCTTCGTGACCTGGCCCGGGCCCGCTTCGCCGCGGAGTTGGCGGACGGCTTCGACCAGGAGGAAGAGGCCGCGCATGCCCGGGTGGCAGGCGGAGAGGCCGCCGCCGTCGGTGTTGACCGGGAGTTCGCCCTCTCGCAGCAGGCGGCCCTTCTCCACGAAGGCGCCGCCTTCGCCCTTGGCGCAGAAGCCGAGGTCCTCCAGCGTCACCAGGGTCATGTACGTGAAGGCGTCGTAGATCTCCGCGAGGTCCACGTCCGCGGGGGTGAGGCCCGCGCGGGCGAAGGCCTGGCGGCCCGAGGCGGCGGCGGGGGAGACGGTGAAGTCCTCCCACTCCGACATCGCCGTGTGGGACACCGACGTGCCCGTGCCCAGCACCCACACCGGGGACTTCGCCGTGTCCGGTACGTAGTCCTCGGCCGCCAGCAGGACGGCGCAGCCGCCGTCCGAGCGGATGCAGCAGTGGAGCTTGGTGAAGGGTTCGGCGATCGGCTCCGATGTGAGGACGTCCTCCACCGTGATGGGGTCCCGGAACATCGCATCGACGTTGGTCGCGGCGTTCGCCCTCGCCTGGACGGCGACCGAGGCGAGCTGTTCCAGCGTCGTGCCGTACTCGTGCATGTGCCGTCGTGCCGCCATCGCGTACTTGGACACGAGCGTGTGGCCGTACGGGACCTCGAACTGGAGCGGCCCCCGGGCCCCGAACGACAGGTTCGACGTGCGCCGCCGGGCCTTGATGTCGGCGCGGGCCGTGGAGCCGTAGACCAGCAGGACGGCGTTGGCGTGGCCGGCGGCGATGGCGTCGGCGGCGTGGGCCGCCATGACCTCCCAGGTGGAGCCGCCGACGGAGGTGGAGTCGACCCAGGTGGGCCGCAGTCCTAGGTACTCGGCCACCTCCACCGGGGCGAGGACGCCGAGCCCCGCCGAAGCGAGGCCGTCGATGACGGAGCGGTCGAGGCCGGAGTCGGCCAGTGCCCGGCGGGCGGCCTGTGCGTGCAGGGCGTAGGGGGTCGGGCCGTCGACCCGGCCGCAGTCCGAGAGGGCGACGCCGACCACCGCGACCCGGCGGCGGGGTGTGGAGGGGGAGACGGGCGCAGAGAGGGGTCCAGGCATGGAGGGACGGTACAGCTGACGCACCGTCAGATGCTAGACCGCCGGCGACCCCTCCCCGCCGCACCCCCTCCACGCCCCCCGCCTCCCCCCCTCCCCCCCCCTCCCCCTCTCCCTCCTCCCACCCCCCTCCCACCCCCCGCCCGCGCCGGGCAAAGGGCGGCTCCCGCCCCCTGTGCATCTCACCCCCGCCGCCCTAACATGACGCCCCGTCAGATACGGGGAGGAGCCCGACGATGGATGCCGCCTTCACCGCGGAGCAGGACGAGATGCGCCGTACCCTGCGCGAGGTCCTGGCCAAACGCTGCGGGCCGGACGAGGTCAAAGCCGCCGTCCGGACCGCCGCGGGACACGACCGCGAGCTGTGGCAGCAGCTCTCCCGGCAGCTCGGCCTGCCGGGCATCGCCGTGGCCGAGGAGTACGGCGGCGTCGGCTGCGCCCCCGGGGACCTCGCGCTGGCCTGCGAGGAGACCGGGCGCGCGCTGCTGCCCTCGCCCCTCCTCGCCACCGCCGTCCTCGCCGCCCCACTGATCGCCGCCCTCGGCACCGCCGGGCAGCGCTCCGCCCTGCTGCCGCCGCTCGCCGCCGGGGAGCTGACCGCCGCCCTCGCCGTCCCCGGCCCCGCCCTGGCCGCCGCGCTCGCCCTGACCGGCGACAACGCCCCAGGCGACTGGGCGGGCGGGGGCCGGGCCGGCGGGGTCCAGGCGCGCCGTACCGACGACGGGTGGCGGCTGTACGGGGAGGTGCCCCAGGTGCTCGACGGCCACAGCGCCGGCCTGCTCCTCGTCGCGGCGCACACCGGCGGCTTCGCCCGCAGCCGCACCCTGCTGTTCCTGGTGCGGGAGGGTGCGCCCGGACTCGTACGGGACCGGCAGGCCACCCTCGACGAGACCCGTCCGCAGGGCCGGATCCAGCTCAGGGACGTCGGCGCCGAGTTGCTCGGCGAAGACGAGGACCGCAGCCCCCTCCCCGCCCTCCCCGCCCTCGCCGCCACGGGCCGTGGCGCGGCCGCCGTCCTGGCCGCCGAGGCCGTGGGCGCGGCTGACCGGGCGCTGGCCCGCACGGTGGAGTACGTACGCCGGCGCGAGCAGTTCGGCCGGGCCGTCGGCTCCTTCCAGGCGGTCAAGCACCGGCTCGCCGACCTCTACGTACAGGTCCAGGCGGCCCGCTCCGCGGCCTACTACGCCGCCTGGGACCCGGACCAGGGCGGCCTCGCCCTCGCCCAGGCCCTGGAGGCCCTGCGCACCACCGCCGGGGAGGCGATCCAGCTGCACGGCGGCATCGGCTTCACGTGGGAGCACGACGCCCACCTCTACTTCAAGCGGGCGGCCGCCGACGAGCTGCTCTTCGGCCCCGTCCACCGCCTGCGCGCGCACGCCGCGCACCACGCAGGGCTCTTCGACCCGTCCGCGACCCCGGAGAGGGCGGCCGTCTGATGGCACCCACCGCTTCCACAGGTCCCGCAGGCCCTACAGAGCCCACAGGCCCCACAGGTCCCACCGGCCCCACAGGTCCCACCGGCCCCAAAGGTTCCAACGGCCCCGCCGCTCTAGGCGTGAAGCTGATGCAGAAGGTCTCCTCCACCCTCCTCTTCGCCAAGGTCGCACCGCACTTCATCCCCGCCATGGACAAGGCCGTGCACCGCCTGACCCGGGGAAGGGTGCTGCTCAGCGCACGGATGCTGCCCGGCGTGATCCTCACCGCCAGGGGTGCGAAGACGGGTGAGCCGCGCACCACCCCGCTCGCGTGCATGCCGGAGGACGGAGGCGTGAGCTGGCTGCTGATCGGCTCCAACTTCGGCCGCCCCGGCCACCCGGCCTGGACCGGGAACCTGCTCAAGCACCCGGACGCGGACGTGAGCTGGCAGGGGCAGGACATCGCGGTGCGTGCCCGGCTGCTGGAGGGGGCCGAGCGGGCGGTGGCGTGGCAGGCGGTACTGAGGTTCTGGCCGCCGTACGCGACGTACCAGGCGCGCATCGAGCGCGAGATCAGGCTGTTCCGCCTGGAGCGGCGCTGACCGGTGGGTGCGGGGAAATCGACGGCGGACCCTCCAGGGGGTCCGCCGTCACCTGGTCGGCTTCTTGCCGGTGATGCCCAGGTGCACGAGCAGGGCCAGGTTCGGCTTGAGCTCGGCCTGCTTGACGCCCCAGGTCTGGAAGCCCTTCTGGTGCGAGGCGACCGCCGCCAGCATCGCGACGAGTGAGCCCGCCATCGCGGCCGGGCTGAGGTCCTTGTCGGCCTTGCCCTTGGCCTGGAGCTCCTTCATCGACTCCGTAAGGGAGTTGGTGACGGAGTTCAGGATCTTCATGCGGATCTTGTAGAACCGCTTGTCGCCCTCGGCGGCACCGAGGTCGACGACCCGCAGGATCGCGTCGTTGCTGCGCCAGAACTCCAGGAATCCCTCGACGAGTTCCTCGGCGGCGGCCCAGCCGGCCTTGCCGACCCAGTTCCGGCCCTCGACGAGCGCCGTCAACTGCGCGCCCTCCGTGGCCATTTGCTCGGCGATCTCCAGGACGGCGCCTTCGACGTCCGGGAAGTACTGGTAGAAGGTCGCGGGGGAGGTACCGGCCTTGCGCGCGACGTCGATCACCTTGACGTCGCGGTACGGCGAGGAGCTGAGCATCTCGCTGAGGCAGTCGAGCAGCTTCTGCCGCGTCGCCTGGCCGCGCCGGCCGGCGACACGCCCGTCGACGGTGCGTACTTGTCCTGTCATGCCGTCAGCTTACCGAGGGGCGATCGGCGCGCTATTCGGCCGCCTGCAAATGGGGTTACGCGGCCGCCGACCTGCCCGGGAGGCCCTTCGGGCGGGGCCCGGGGGCGGATTCCGGCCGCCCTTCCGCGCGGGGAGCCCGGGTGCGTACCGGGCCGTATCCCCCGAATAGTCTTATCAACAGGCTGTGGACAAGTTTTCGGGCGGACCATGGTTCATGGGCATGAAACGCCCGGTGTCCGGACAAGCCCACCAAGCTACCCAACGGCCCGCGCCCGGAACGAACCCCCACCACCGGCACCACCGGCGCGACCTGCACCACCGGAACGAACCCGCACCACCGGCACGACCCGCCCCACCGCCCCACCGGCCCCACCCGCACCACCCGCACGACGGAAGGAACCCGCCCCATGGCCGCAGCCGCATTCGCGGAAGGCTCGCCCTGCTGGGTAGACGCCTCCCTCCCGGACGTCGAGGCGGGCAAGCGCTTCTACGGCGAGCTCTTCGGGTGGACCTTCGCCGCCCCCGCCGGCGCCGAGTACGGCGGCTACACCCAGGCCTACAGCCGGGGCCGCAACGTCGCCGCCCTCGCCCCCAAGCCCGACGGCCGCATGCCCACCGTCTGGGGCGTGTACCTGTACACCTCCGACGCCTACGCCTGCGCGGCCCGCATCCGCGCCGCCGGCGGCCAGATGGTGATGGACCCGCAGCCCGTCGGCCCGTACGGCACCGCCGCGATGGCCGCCGACCCCGGCGGTGCCGTGTTCGGCCTGTGGCAGCCCGGCACCCACCACGGCTTCGACGCCCAGGACGAGCCGGACACGTACTGCTGGGCGGAGGTCTACACGCGCGCCCGCGACGCCGTCGACGTCTTCTACGCCAACGTCTTCGGCTACGTCCCCCAGGACCAGGACGACTCCGAGACCGGCGTCGAGTACCGCGTCTGGTCCCCGCCCGGCAGCGCACCCGGCCCCGACACGGCCGTCCTCGGCCGCAGTCTGATCACCGACGCCTTCCCGGAGATCATGCCGGCGCACTTCCTCGTCTACTTCGCCGTCCACGACTGCGACCGCGCCGTCGCCACCGTGCAGCGGCTCGGCGGGCGCGTCACGGCCGATCCGTTCGACACGCCCTACGGGCGGATCGCGGTCGTCGCGGACAATCAGGGGGCGGTGTTCGCGCTGCTGTCGGAGCCGCGTCCCAACGCACACCCGTAGCCGGGGCCGGACCAGGCGCGGGCCTGACAGAATCGGGTCTACCGGTGCGCGCGCCCTCGGCAGCCGCGCACGGGTGGAAGCGGGTCCGGCAGGGGCCCGTACGGGGAGGTAGTGGAGGCGAGTGGTGGAGCAGCTGACGCAGCACGACCCGAGACGGATCGGCCCCTTCGAGGTGCTGGGACGGCTCGGCGCCGGCGGCATGGGGCTGGTCTATCTCGCACGGTCGGCGTCCGGACGCCGGGTCGCGATCAAGACGGTGCGTACGGAACTGGCCGAGGACCAGCTGTTCCGGGTGCGCTTCACCCGTGAGGTGGAGGCGGCGCGCGCCGTGTCCGGCTTCTACACGGCGGCCGTCGTCGACGCCGACCCGCGCGCGGCGGTGCCGTGGCTGGCGACCGCGTACGTACCGGCGCCCTCGCTGGAGGAGATCGTCAACGAGTGCGGGCCCATGCCCGCCCAGGCCGTGCGGTGGCTCGCGGCCGGCATCGCCGAGGCGCTCCAGTCCATCCACGGTGCGGGGCTGGTCCACCGCGACCTGAAGCCGTCCAACGTGCTGGTCGTCGAGGACGGTCCTCGCGTCATCGACTTCGGCATCGCGAGCGGGGTGTCCAACACCCGGCTGACGATGACGAACGTCGCCGTCGGCACCCCCGCGTACATGTCGCCCGAGCAGGCGAAGGACTCGCGCAGCGTCAAGGGCGCGAGCGACGTCTTCTCGCTCGGCTCGACCCTCGTCTTCGCCGCGACCGGGCACCCGCCGTACCACGGGGCGAACCCGGTCGAGACGGTGTTCATGCTGCTGCGCGAGGGCCCCAACCTGGAGGGGCTGCCGGACGAGCTGCGGCCGCTGATCGACTCCTGCATGCAGATGGACGCCACGCAGCGTCCGACCCCCGCCGACCTCCAGGCGCAGCTGGCCCCGCACCTGTTCGACGGCGGCGACGACAGCGGGACGGCCTCGGCGTGGCTGCCGGAGCGGGCCGTCGCGATGATCGAGACCCGGCGCGCGGGCAACCGTACGGGGACCACCCCGTCCCCCGTCGCCTCCCCGGCGCCGCCCGTCGGCCCGTCCACGCACCGCCGGCCCCCGCGCGGCGCCGCCGACCCGTGGGTGGACCCGCGTACCGGGCAGGCCGTGCCGCCGCGCCCGGACCGGCCGCCGCTGACCCCGCCGCCGGTGCAGGGGCCCGCCCCGGTGCCTGTGTCGTCGATGCCCGGCATGCCCGTACGGCTCGGCGGTTCGCCGGTGCCGATCGGGCCCGGGCCGCGCGCGACGGCCTCCGCCCCGGCGGGGCACGCCGCGGTGGACTCGGCGACCGGCTGGGTGCGCCCGCCGGCCGGCAGCGCGGCGTCGTCGGCCGTGGCCCCGGCGGCGACCCCGTCCGTGCCGGCCCCCGGGCCGTCGCCGGACAGCGGGCGCTGGCGGCCGTGGCGCTTCCGCATGTCCAACGAGGTGTGGGGCACCCCGACCGTGGCGGGGGACCTGCTGTACGTGACCTCCTTCGAGGTGCACGCCCTGGACGTCGGCAGCGGCCGGCGCCAGTTCAAGACGCGGGACGTGGCCTGGTCGATGGAGGTGGCCGACGGCCGCATCCACGCCTCGGACGGCCCCTCGCTCTTCGCCCTCGACGCGAAGGACGGCTCCGAGCGGTGGCGGCTGAACGCCGACGCCTGGGTGTACGCGCTGCGCGCCGAGCGGGGCACCGTCATCACCGCCACGCGCGGCGGCGGGGTCCAGGGCTGGGAGGCGTCCAACGGCCAGAAGCTGTGGGAGCTGAGCGGCGCCCAGTCCGACTTCGAGACCCCGGAGGCGGCGCCCGTCCTGCACGAGGGCACCGTCTACGTGTGGCAGGACGCCCGGCTGCGCGCGCTGGACGCCCGCTCCGGCCAGGAGGCCTGGTCGTACCCGGTCGGCGACGCGGCGTCCTGCGGCAACGTCCCGGTCCGCGTCACCCCGGCCCCCGACGGCAACGTCTACATCGCCGCCGGCACCCGCGTGCTCTCCGTCGACCGGGCCTCGGGCCGGGTCCGCTGGCACTTCGAGGCCCCGGCGGTCTTCCTGGCCCCGCCCGCCTTCGCCCCCGGCCCGGCGGTCACGGGCGGCGGGGTGTACCTCGCCGACTACCTGGGCACCGTCTACGCCCTGGACGCGGCCACCGGCAAGGACCGCTGGCGCATCGCCACCGAGCCGCGCCCGGCGTCGGACCCGGTGCTGGTGGCGAACGGCAGCGTCCACCTGGGCGCGGGCAGCGCCCTGTACACGCTGGACGCGGTGACCGGGACCCCGAAGTGGCGGTTCGCGGCGGGCGGCGAGATCACGGGCCCGCCGGTGGTCGCGGACGGCCGCGTCCACTTCGGCTCCGCCGACCACTGCCTGTACACCCTGGACGCGGCGGGCGGCCAGCTCCGCTGGAAGCTGGCGACGGGCGGAGAGATCACCGGCGCCCCGGTGGCGGAGGCGGGCGTGGTGTACGCGTGCAGCAAGGACCGCTGCGTGTACGCCCTGGACGCCGCGAAGGGCACGGGCACCCGTACGAGCGCCTGACCTGGTACGCAGCAGGCCCCCGCCGTCCTCCGGCGGGGGCCTTCGCCGTCCTCCGGCGGGGCCTTCGCCGTCCTCCGAAGGGGGCTCCGCGACGCGCCAGGGGGCCCGTCCGCGGCCCCGCCGGGGTGCGGTTGGTACCGGGAGTGACAGGATGGGACCCATGAGCAACGTATTCTTCGACATCACCATCGACGGTGCGCCGGCCGGCCGCATCGTCTTCGAGCTGTTCGACAAGGTCGTCCCGAAGACGGCCCAGAACTTCCGCGAGCTGGCCACCGGCCAGCACGGCTTCGGCTACGCCGGCTCGGGCTTCCACCGCGTCATCCCGCAGTTCATGCTGCAGGGCGGTGACTTCACCAACCACAACGGCACCGGTGGCAAGAGCATCTACGGTGCGAAGTTCGAGGACGAGAACTTCGACCTGAAGCACGACAGCAAGTACCTGCTGTCGATGGCGAACGCCGGCCGCAACACCAACGGCTCGCAGTTCTTCATCACCACGGTCCTGACCCCGTGGCTCGACGGCAAGCACGTCGTCTTCGGCAAGGTCGTCGAGGGCACGGACATCGTCGACAAGATCGAGGCCCTGGGCTCCCCGTCCGGCGCCACCCGCGCCAAGATCGAGATCGCCGCTTCCGGCACCGTCTGAGCCTGATCTCCCGCACGTGCCGGTCGGCCCCGCCCCCCTCTCCGGGGTGCGGGGCCGCCGCCGTTCTCAGCGCTCCTTCGACGGGGCCGGAGCCCACGGCGCCGGATCCACCGGGTCGAGCGCGTCGCGCGGGAGCTCGCGCCGTGCGCGCCGTGCGCGGCGGGGGCGGCCGCGCATGACCGCCGCCGCGAGCAGCAGCAGGGCGCCCGCGCCGAAGGCGGTGGCGACGCCGGAGCCGATGCCGGTGCCCTCGACGCCGACCGACAGGCCCCCGGACGCCTGGCCCTGGCGGACCGTCCACAGCACCGCGAAGCCCAGTACGAGGACCCCGGCGAGCGCCATCAGCAGCCGCGAGCGCCGCACGATCGCGAGCAGCGTGAGCACCGCCGCGCACAGGGACGGCAGCAGCAGCGAGCCCAGCAGCGCGGCCCCGTCGTCGGTGATGCCGGAGCCGGAGAACAGCTCCTCGATCCGGTAGTCGCGCCCGGGGCGGCCGTCGTACCAGGCCCGGAAGGGGCTCCAGACGGCGGCCGTCGCGCCGATCAGGCCCATGAGCGAGCCGATTGCGTTGCGGATCATGCCCGGCCCTCCGGGGTAGGGGTCATGATCCCGACGCTACGTCGCAGGCCCCGGGCCCGCACGCCGGACGGAGTCCGTGAGGCCCCCCGACCCCCGGACTCCGTGCGGCGCACGCCGGGGGCGTCAGGACGTGGCGCGGGCCGATTCCACGCGGGTGCGCAGGGCGTCGTTCATCGCGGTGAGGTTGCGCGCGGTCCCGTCGAGGAGCTTTCCGCGGAAGGGGACCAGCAGGCCGCGGAAGCGCTCCCCGTGCTCCAGCCGGGTGGTGCGGTTCGGGCCCTCGGACAGGCGCAGGTAGTGCTCGCCGTCGAAGAGGCCGCGTACGAGGAAGTGTCCGGTCCAGCGGAGCTCGCTGCCGGGGATCGCGATCCGGACGGTCGGCCGGAAGGCCGTGGGCCTCCCGGACTCCGGGTACGTCCTCAGGGTGAGCCGCTCCCCGGGCACCGCCTCCCCGGCGGCCTCGCGGATGAACGGGTTCCAGGTGCAGTAGCGGGGGAGGTCGGTGAGGACCGCCCAGACCTCCTCGGGGGTCGCGTCAATGGTGATCTCGGTGGCGATGGTGCGCACTGTGCCGTGCTCCTCTTGGGTGGTTCGATGCCACCGAAGGGACGCGGAGTGGTGCGGTTCGCCGCCGGGTTCGGTGCTCGGGATGCAACCACGGTTTCCACCGGCAAAGCGCGGCGCGGGCGGCGTCTTCGCTGGTGGCGGAGAGAACGGAGAGGTGCGTTCCGGGTGTCGGGTGGTGAATGCCGACACGTCGGGCGGCGCGGGGGCGCCCGGAACCGGGCTCAGCGCAGCCGGAACTCCTTCCCCGGCGGACGGGACGCGAACAGCTCCGCCTGCCGCTCCGGCGGCAGGTTCCCCAGCGCTATCAGCGCCGGCGCCTGGTCCAGCGCCTGCTGGAGCGCGGCCCGCTTCGCCGACCACAGGGCGCGCACCGTGCCCTGGACCGCCTCCGTCGGGAACCCGGCCAGGGTCCGCGCCGAGCGCAGCGCCGCCTCCAGCAGCTCCCCGGGCTCCGCCAGCTCCGAGACCAGCCCGATCTCGTACGCCCGCCGCGCGGAGAGCCGTTCGGCCGTCCCCATCAGGGACATCCGGGCCGCCTCCCCGAAGGGCATCCGCTGCGCCATGTACACGGCTTCGTAGGCGCTGACCATCCCGTACGAGGTGTGCGGGTCGAAGTACGTCGCGCCGGTCGACGAGACGATGAACTCCGCCTCGCCCAGCAGGTAGAACGCCCCGCCGCAGGCCATGCCGTTGACGGCGGCGACCACCGGCTTCCACAGGTCGTTGGCCTTCGGCCCGATCGCGATGAGCGGGTCGTCGGCCGAGTACGGGGACTCCGGCTGCGGCACCTGGGCCGACCGGTCGATCCCCGTGCAGAAGGCGGCCGTGCCCGCGCCGGTCAGCACCACCGCCCGCACGTCCGCGTCGAAGCGGAGCTCCCGCCACACCCCGGCCAGCGCGGCGGCCGTCTCCAGGTCGATCGCGTTGTGCCGGTGCTCCCGGTCCAGGGTGACGACCGCGACCCCGGCGGCCTCGTCCCGCTCCACGCGCAGGGTCATGCCTTCTCCAGGACCCAGCGCGGCACGCTCACCCCGCCGGTCTCGGTGAAGACCACCTGCACCCGGGCGCCGATGCGCAGCCGGGCCGGGTCCACGGAGTTCAGCGGGGCGTCGGCGGCGGCGACCAGGTTCCCGGCCAGCCGGATCTGCGGCGCGTCGGCCAGCTCCACGAGGATGACGTTGTACGGGGCCTGCGCGGCGTACGCGGGCAGCAGCGGCGGGTGCGGCCGTACGTAGGACCAGATCCGGCCCCGGCCGCTCATCGGGCGCCACTCGCTGTCGAAGGACTGGCAGTGCGGGCAGCAGGGTCTGGGCGGGAAGCGCAGCCGGCCGCAGGCGGTGCAGGCCTGGATGCGGAGTTCGCCGCGGGCGGCGTACTCCCAGAAGGGGGCGCCGTCCTCGTCGGGGACGGGCAGCAGCAGTTCGTCGGCGGACGCGGTCGTCATCGGTCGGCTCCTCACGCGCGCAGCAGGATCGCGGACGTCGGGACGCCCTCGCCCGCCGTCACCAGACAGGTGGCGGCGTCCGGCACCTGGGCGGTGGAGGTGCCGCGCAGCTGCTTGACGCCCTCGTTGATCAGGTTGAACCCGTGGACGTACGCCTCGCTCAGCCCGCCGCCGCCGGTGTTGACCGGCAGCCGGCCGCCGAGCTCCAGCGCCCCGCCCTCGGTGAAGGCGGCGCCCTCGCCGCGCCCGCAGAAGCCGTAGCCCTCCAGGGACAGCGGGATCAGCGGGGTGAAGGCGTCGTAGATCTGGGCGACGTCCACGTCGGCCGGGCCGAAGTCGGCCTGCTTCCACAGGTGGCGGGCGGCGGTCCAGGCGGGGCCGGACAGCGGGTCGTCGTTCCAGTAGTTGACCATCCCGTGGTGCTGGGCGGGCAGCCCCTGGGCGGTGGAGTGCACGTAGACGGGCTTCTGCCGGCAGTCCCGGGCCCGCTCGGCGGAGACGATCACGCAGGCGAGCGCGCCGTCCGTCTCCAGGCAGTTGTCGAAGAGGCAGAGCGGTTCGCTGATCATGCGGGAGGTCATGTACATCTCGCGGGTCAGCGGGCGCTCGTACATCATCGCGGCCGGGTTCTCGTTGGCCCGGTTGCGGCAGGCCATCGCGACGTTGAAGAGGTGGTCGCGGGTGGCCCCGTACTCGTGCATGTAGCGGCGCGCCAGCATGCCGATCTCGTCGGCGGGGCGCAGCAGTCCGAAGGGGCGGGTCCACTGGCCGGGGGTGGGCAGCTGGACGGCGGTGTTCTTCCAGGGTCTGGGGCCGGAGCCGCGTTTGCGGGAGCGCCAGGCGACGCCCACGGTGGCCTGGCCGGTGGCTATGGCGGCGGCGAGGTGTCCGACGGTGGCGCAGGAACCGCCGCCGCCGTAGCCGACCTTGGAGAAGAAGGTGACGTCGCCGGCGCCGATGGCCTTGGCGACCTCGACCTCGTCGGTCTCCTCCATCGTGTAGGAGGCGAAGGCGTCGACCTCGGAGGGTGCGATGCCCGCGTCGGCGAGGGCCGCGAGGATCGCCCGGCAGGCCAGTTCCTTCTCGGTCGACGGCAGCCGTTTGGCAAAGGCGGTCTGGCCGATGCCGACGATTGCCGTAGCGTCCTTGAGCGTTGCCGCCATCGCCACCTCCGGGTGCACCAGTACTGACAGCCGCGAAGGCTACAGCTAATCTGACGGATAGTCAGCTACTGGGTTCCAGGGAGGGGCGGGCCGATGTACGAGGGCGCGGACGCGGACGGCATCGAACAGGACTCCGGAGCGGGCGCCGGCGCCCCGGGAACGGCCCCGGCCGCCACCCCCGACCCCCGGGGCGACCTGCGCTGGGGCACCGTCGCCGCCCTCGTACGGGACGCCGCCCTGCACCACGGCGACCGCGAGGCCGTCGTCGACGGACGCACCCGCATCACCTACGCGGAACTCGGCGCCCGCGTCGAACGGGCCGCCGCCGCCTGCATCGCCGCCGGCACCGAACCGGGCGACCGGATCGCCGTCTGGGCCCCGAACACCCTCGACTGGATCGTCTCCGCGCTCGGCGCCGTCACCGCGGGCGCGGTACTCGTCCCCCTCAACACCCGCTTCAAGGGCACGGAAGCCGCGTACGTCCTGCACCGCAGCCGCGCCCGCCTGCTGTTCGTCACCGGCACCTTCCTCGGCACCTCCTACGTCGCCTCGCTGCGCCGCGCCGCCGCCGAAGGCCCCGGCACCGGCCCGCTGCCCGGCCTGCCCCACCTCGACCAGGTCGTCGTCCTCGCCGACGACGCCCCCGAGGCCTTCCGCACCTGGAAGGACTTCCTCGCCGGCGGGGACGCGGTACCCGCCGCCGCGGTCCGCGAACGCGCCGACGCGATACGCCCCGACGCCCCCTCCGACATCATCTTCACCTCCGGCACCACCGGCAGCCCCAAGGGCGCCGTCATCACCCACGCCCAGACCCTGCGCTGCTACGCCGTGTGGAGCGAGCTCGCCGGACTGCGCGAGGGCGACCGCTACCTCATCGTGAACCCCTTCTTCCACACCTTCGGCTACAAGGCCGGGATCATCGCCTGCCTGATGCGCGGCGCCACGATGGTCCCCCAGCCCGTCTTCAACGTGGACACCGTCCTCGCCAACATCGCCGCCGAGCGGATCTCCGTGCTCCCCGGCCCGCCGACCCTCCACCAGTCCCTCCTCGACCACCCCCAGCGCGACCACCACGACCTGTCCGCCCTGCGCCTGGTCGTCACCGGCGCCGCCGTCGTCCCCCTCCAGCTCGTCGAACGGCTCCGCGCCGAACTGCGCATCGCCACCGTCCTCACCGCGTACGGGCTCTCCGAGGCCGGCGGCATCGTCACCATGTGCCGCCGCGACGACCCCGCCGAGACCGTCGCCGCCACCTCCGGACGGGCCATCCCCGACACCGAGGTACGCGTCACCGGCCCCGACGGCACCGCCCTGCCGGCCGGGGCGGCCGGCGAGGTCCTGGTCCGCGGCCACCACGTCATGCGCGGCTACTTCGAGGACCCGCAGGGCACGGCCGCCGCCATCACCCCCGAGGGCTGGCTGCGCACCGGCGACGTCGGCGTCCTCGACACGGCGGGCAACCTGCGCATCACCGACCGGATCAAGGACATGTTCATCGTCGGCGGCTTCAACGCCTACCCCGCCGAGATCGAGCAACTCCTCGGACTCCACCCGGACATCGCCGACGTCGCGGTCGTCGGCGTACCCGACCCGCGGCTCGGCGAGGTCGGCAAGGCGTACGCGGTCCGCCGCCCCGGCTCCACCCTCACCGCCGACGACCTGATCGCCTGGTCCAGGCGGGAGATGGCCAACTACAAGGTCCCGCGGGAGGTCGAGTTCGTCCCCGCACTCCCGCGCAACGCCAGCGGGAAGGTCCTCAAGACGGAACTCAGGAAGCCCTGAGCCGCCCCGGGCGCCCCTTCGTGCCGGGGCCCCGGCCCCGGATCCGGCATCACCCCCGGCCCGCCCCCACCCCCGGCCCGCCCCGGCTCCCGTCCCGACACGCCACGGACGCGTCCCCGACGGCCCTCCGCGCCCGCCGCGTTAGCCTGCACGGGTGAGCTCGCAAGAAGCAGGTGTTCGATTCCCCCGGGACGTCAGGGTCTGGACAGGGGCCGCCGCCGCCCTCGCCCTCGTCCTCACCGCCGTCGTCCTGCTGCCCGGCACACCCCCCGCAGACGGCCGGCCCGGCGCCGGCGGGCCCGCCGCGAAGAAGGCGCCCGGCCTCACCGCCGCCGTGTCCGCACCCTTCAGCGCCTTCACCGAGGGCTACGACTGCTACCGCATCCCCACCCTCATCACCACCAAGGACGGCACCCTGCTGGCCATCGCCGAGGCCCGCACCGCGAGCTGCAACGACATCGGCGACATCGACATCGTCCTCAAGCGCTCCACCGACGAGGGCCGCACCTGGGGCCCCATGCAGGTCGTCCGCGGCGCCGGCGACCCCGGCGCCTACGGCAACCCCGTCCCCGTCGTCGACTCCGCCTCCGGACGCATCACCCTGCTCCACGCCTACAGCACCTGGGCCCCCGACGCCGACGGCAACCGCGTGCGCGGCCCCCGCGAACTGCGCCTGGCCCACAGCACCGACGACGGCGCCGGCTGGACCACCGACCCCGCCCCGCAGCCCCAGCTCAAGGGCGCCGACTGGGCCTGGGTCTCCGTCGGACCCGGCCACGGCATCCAGCTCACCCCGACCCGCCCCGACCGCCCCGGCCGGCTCGTCGTCAGCGCCGACTACCGCAGCGAGTCCGGCGAATCCGGAGCCCAGCTCCTCTACAGCGACGACGGCGGCCTCACCTGGCGGCCCGGAGCCCGCTGGGGCGCCCCCGAAGGCACCCCCGCCCCCAACGAACCCGCCCTCACGCAGCTGCCCGACGGGCGGATCTACGTCAACGCCCGCTCCACCGCCACCTGCGGCACCCCCGACCACCGCGTCGCGGCGATCGTCGAGGACGCCGCCGCGCCCGCCGTCCCGGCCCCCGGCTTCGTCCCCGTCACCGACCTCCCGGCCCCGCCCGCCTCCGGATCCGTACTCCAGCTGCCCGGCGGCCCCCTGCTGCTGTCGGCGCCCAGCCGGCCCGGCGCCGAGTTCTCCGACCGCTGGACCCTGGCCGTGCGCACCTCGAAGGACGAGGGCCGCACCTGGTCCAAGGACGGTGCCGTCGTCCTGCGCGAGCGCGCCGGCTACTCCGACATGGCGGTCCTGCCCGGCGGCCGGGTCGGCATGCTCTACGAGACCGCCAACGGCACCCCGCACGGCTACGTCAAGTTCACCGCCTTCGGCCCCCACGAGCTCCAGGCCGCCGCCGAGGACCTCACCCCGCGCCACACCACCGACGCCACCCCGTTCCACAACCACGCCGTCGTGCACGGCGCCCCCAGGCTCGGCAACCGCCCCGACGGCGGCAAGGCCATGCGCTTCGACGGCAAGGACGACTTCCTGCGCCTGATCAACTGCCCGGACCAGCTCCGCATCGGCGACGGGGACTTCGCCGTCACCACCTGGGTCAAGTACAAGACCCGCGGCCAGGACCGCGACGGCGGACAGCGCCAGCCCCTCTTCTGGGCCTACGGCCAGGGCCCGGCCGCCGAACAGCTCCGCATCGAGGCCGACCCCGCCACCGGCCGGCTCGAAGCCACCGTCAACGCCGGCACCGGACCCGCCTCGATCACCGCCCCCACCCGCACCGACGACGACGCCTGGCACCACGTCGTCCTCCAGCGCAAGGGCACTCGGCTGGAACTCTCCGTCGACGGCGCCCCGCCCGCCGGCACCGGACTCGCCCCGGACCGGATGGACTTCCGCCCCGCCGGGGCCTTCACCGTCCACCTCGGCACCCAGCCCGACTACAAGGCCTTCTACGCGGGCGCCCTGGACGACGTACGCATCTACGGGCGGGCCCTGTCCGCCAACGACACGGCCCGCCTCCGCGCCGGCAACGACCTCACCGACCAGCTGCGCGTGTACCTGCCCTTCGACCGGGTCTGGTGATCACACCGGCTTCCGCGCCAGCAGCAGCCGCCAGTGCGGGGTGCCGTCCTCGCGGTGGCCGAAGTGGTCCAGCGGGACCGTCTCCACGCGGAAACCCGCCGCCTCCAGGTCGGCGCGGACCGGCCCGAAGGGGAAGGTGCGGTAGTACATGACGAACGGCGGCCGCCACACCGCGTTGCGCACCCGCATCACCGCGTCGAAGCCGGCCACCGCCCACCACAGCGGGGAGGTCAGCGGGATCGGGGCGCCGACCGGGAAGGCGAAGACACCGCCCGGCCGCAGCGCCCGGTGCACCCCGGCGAACAGGGCCGGCCGCTCCGACGGCAGGAAGTGGCCGAAGGCGCCGAAGCTCACCGCGAGGTCGTACGCGTCCCCGAGCGCGTCCGGCAGCGCCAGCGCGTCGGCCCGTACGAGGTCCACGCCCTCGGGATGCGCCCGCGCGGCCTCCGCCAGCATGCCCGCGCTGAGGTCGACCCCGGTCACCCGGTCCCGGCACAGCCGGCGCAGCATCCCCAGCCCCGCACCCGTACCGCAGCACACGTCCAGCCCCGACCCGAAGGAGCCCTCCCGCGCGGCGAGGGTCTCCTCGACGGCGTCGAGCATCCGGTCGGGGGTCCGGAAGGGGGTCCGGTCGAACTTGGGCGCGAGCAGGTCGTAGCCGTGCTCGACGGACGAGAGGGCCTGGACGGCCAGTTCGCGCAGGCTGGGCCCCTGAGAAGTGAACACGGTCACACCCTACGGCGTACCGGACACGGAAAGGCGGCGGCCGCGGTGGTCCCCCTCCGGCCACCGCGGCCGCCGCGCTCATTCCCCCGTGCGGACGGCCCCGAATTCCCCCGAATCCCCCGTGGGCCGCCGTCCTTGCGTTCCTTCCCCCGTACGCCCCCCGAGCGGCTCCCCCGTACGTCCCCCGTACGACCGCTCAAGGGCCCCCCGTACGCTTCCCCCCGTACGTTTCCCCCGTACGCCGTGCCCTGCTCCCGGTGTTACGGGCGCGGGCCCGACGCGTGGTTGTCCAGCGAGACGATCTCCTCGCCGGAGGCGTGGTTGTCGTCCGGCTTCTCCACGGGCTGCACCACGGGCGGGTCCACGGGAAGCTCCCGCGGGTCGATCTCGACGCCCGAGGCGTGGTTGTCGAACGGTCTGACGTCCCCGTCGAGCGGCATGCTGTTCTCGTTCGTCGTCATCTCGTGGCTCTCCTGATCCTGAGTCGGACCCGTCGTGGGTCGGGCCCGTTCGGCGGTTCCCCCGTCGACCGCCGAACGGGTAGTCCTCCAACCGGCCCGGCCGTCCCCCGAAGCGCCGGGTCGATGTACCTATCGTGGCGCGCGGCGATAAACGAACGATGAACGTCCACGTCCATCGCGCGGCAGCCCGCCGGCCACCCGGCAACGAGCAGGTCAGGCGGCCAGCTGCGACGCCAGCAGGGCCCGCACCTCCGCCAGCTCTGCCGACCCGAGCTGGGCGAAGACCGTCTCCGCGTCCCGCCAGCACGCCCGCGCCCGGTCCGGCTGGCCCAGGCGGCGCAGCGCCTTGCCCAGGACCGTCAGGACGGTGGCCCGGCGCCACTCCCCGCCGATGCCGCGCAGTGCGATCGCCTGCTCGGCGTGCTTGGCGGCCAGGGTGGGCCGCTGCGCCGCCAGGTGGGCCTCCGCGAGCCGGAAGTGCGTGACGCCCTCCCACAGCGGCTGCCGGTTGTCGTGGAACAGCGACAGGGCCTCACCGAGCTGCGCCAGCGCCTCGCCGAGCCGGCCGGCCTGGGTGAGGGCGATGCCCAGCGCGTAGCGGCCGTTGGCCAGGCGCAGCGTCAGGCCCATCCGGTCGTAGACGGCGATGCCCTGCCGGGCCAGGTCGATGGCGCTGCCGAGGCGGCCCAGACCGACGTGGATGCGGGAGAGGTTGCACAGGGCGCTGGCCTCGCCGATGTGGTTGTCGTCGGCGCGGAAGCTCTCTATGGCCTCCAGCAGGTAGCGCTCGCCGTCCTCGTAGCGCTTCTGGTAGAGGGCGATGATGCCCCGGTCGTTCGGCGCCCAGCAGCTGGGCAGCGGGTCTCCGGCCCCGCGGGCCAGCTCCATCGCCTGGCGGGCCTGCTCGTCGGCCTCGGTGAAGCGCCCGGCGAACAGGTGGACCATGGTCAGGGTGGTGCGTGCCCGGCCCTCCGCGCGCGGGTCCCGCGCCGCGCGGGCCGCCTCGCACAGGGTCAGCGCGGCGGACTCGTACTGCTTGGAGTTGGCGCCTGACTCGGCGAGGTCCTTGGCCGCCCACAGCAGGTCCACGGCCCGGCGCAGGGCGCCCGGCCGGCCCGCGGACTGCCGTGCGCAGGCGAGCAGCGGGTCGGCCTCGGCGAACAGCCAGTCCAGGGCCGCGCGGGGGTCGGTGAGGACCAGGCCGGGGTGGCGGGTGGCGCTGAGGTGGGCGGGGAGCCGGTCCCCGGGGCGCTCGACCGCGTACACGCGGGCGGCGGTGGCGAGGTAGAAGTCGAGGAGCCGGTCGAGGGCGTCCGTGCGGCCGGCGGGCTGCTCGTCGCGTTCGGCGCACGCACGCGCGTAGAGCCGTACGAGGTCGTGGAAGCGGTAGCGGCCGGGCGCGGCGGATTCCAGCAGGGAGCAGTCGACTAAAGCCTCCAGGAGGTCCTCGGTGTCGTGCTCCGGGAGGTCGAGCACGGCGGCCGCGGCGGCGAGGGAGACGTCGGGTCCGTCGGCGAGGCCGAGGAGGCGGAAGGCGCGCTGCTGGGCGGGTTCCAGCTGGCCGTAGCCGAGCTCGAAGGTGGCCTTGACGGCGAGGTCGCCGGCCTGGAGCTCGTCGAGGCGGCGGCGCTCGTCGGCGAGCTTGGCGGCGAGGACGGAGACGGTCCAGGTGCGGCGGGCGGCGAGCCGGGACGCGGCGATGCGGATGGCGAGCGGCAGGAAGCCGCAGGCACCGACGACGTCGAGGGCGGCCTGCCGTTCGGCACCGACCCGTTCGGCGCCCACTATGCGGGTGAACAGCTGCAGGGCCTCCTCGGGGCTCATCACGTCGAGGTCGACGAGATGGGCCCCGGCGAGGCCCGACATCCGGACCCTGCTGGTGACGAGGGCGGCGCAGCCGGCGGTGCCGGGCAGCAGCGGGCGGACCTGGGCGGCGTCCCGGGCGTTGTCGAGCAGGACCAGGACGCGGCGGCTGTCGAGGATCGAGCGGTAGAGCGCGGCCCGGTCGGCGGGGGAGTCGGGGATGGAGCTGTCGGGGGTGCCGAGGGCACGCAGGAAGGAGCCGAGGACGGCTTCGGGGAGGGCCGGCCGGGGTTCGGTGCCCTGGAGGTCGACGTAGAGCTGCCCGTCGGGGAAGTGCGGCCGGGCGGCGTGGGCGACGTGCACGGCGAGGGTGGTCTTGCCGACGCCGCCGATGCCGGCCAGCGCGGAGACGGCCATGACCTGCCCGTCGGCGCCGGCGAGTATCTTCCCGAGCTCCGCGACGAAGGGGGCGCGGCCGGTGAAGTCGGGGACGGTGGCGGGCAACTGGGCGGGCCTCACGGGTACGGGCGCGGCCGTGGGGGCGGGGTCCTCGGCGCGGGCGAGTTCGGCGTCGGCGTTCAGGATCCGCTGCTGGAGGGCGGACAGCTCGGGGCGCGGGTCGACGCCGAGTTCGTCGGCGAGGAGCCGGCGGGTGTCCGCGTACACGGCGAGGGCCTCGGCCTGCCGGCCGCTGCGGTAGAGGGCGAGCATCAGCAGCTCGCGCAGCCGCTCCCGGAGGGGGTGGGCGGCGGTGAGGGCGGTGAGCTCGGAGACGGCCTCGGCGTGCTGGCCGACCTCCAGGTCGAGGTCCAGACGGGTCTCCAGCAGCTGGAGGCGCCACTCGGACAGGCGGGTGCGCTCGGTCTCGGCGTGCGGTCCGGGGACCCCGGCGAGGGGCTCGCCGTCCCACACCTCCAGGGCCCGGGCCAGCAGCGTACGGGCGAGGGCGCGGTCCCCGGCGGCGCGGGCCTTCTCGGCGTCGGCGGCCAGGCTGCGGGCGATGCCGAGGTCCAGGGACTCCTGGTGGCGCAGCCGGATGGCGTACCCGCCGGCGTCGCTGACGAGCAGCCCCGGTTCGAGGACCTTGCGGAGCCGGGAGGCGTACGTGCGGATGGTGGCGAGGGCCTGCTGCGGCGGGTCCTCGCCCCAGATGGCGTCGATCAGCTCGGGCGCGGTGGCGGTGCGGCCGTCGCGCAGCAGCAGTACGGCGAGCAGGGCGCGCTGCTGGGGGCTGCCGGAGTGCAGCGCCTCGGCGCCGCGCCAGGCGCGGACGGGGCCGAGGACGGCGAAGCGGTTGTCGGAGGGGGCGGGTGCGGTGGCGGGCGCGGTGGCGGGGGCGGGCACGGCGGCGTCCGGCGTGGTGCCGGTGCCGGTGCCGGTGGTGGTGCCGGTGCTCATGTCGGTGCTGGTGCTGGTGCTGGTGCTGGTGCTGGTGCTGCTGCGCGACCGGGCCGCGTCGGGGTTGTTCCGCTGGTGCGGGATGGGCGGTACGCCGTCCATCTGCCGTCCCCCCTGCCTTCCGTCGGTTTAAGGGTCAGTCTGCCCTGTGTTGCACGTACAAGTCAGCCCGCAGCGGAGCCAACCGCTCCTGGCCGAACAGCGACTGCGGCCGGAATAGCTGACGGTTCGTCAGTTCACCGCTACCGTAGAGCGCATGGAGACCTTCCCGAAGATCATCTCGGTGGACGACCACACGGTTGAGCCCCCCAACGTCTGGCGGGACCGCCTCCCGTCCAGGTACCGCGACACCGGCCCCCGGATCGTCCGCGCCCCCCTCAAGGAAATGACCTTCCTCGGCGGGAAGTTCGCGCCCGTCATGGGCGCCAAGGGCGACGAGGGCCCGGTCGGCGACTGGTGGGTGTACGAGGACCTGCACCGGCCGCTCACCCGCCTCGACACCGCGGTGGGGTACGACCGTGACGAGATCAAGCTGGAAGTCATCACCTACGAGCAGATGCGCCCGGGCTCCTTCTCGGTTCCCGAGCGCCTCGCCGACATGGACGTCAACCACGTCCAGTCCGCCCTCTGCTTCCCCACCTTCCCGCGCTTCTGCGGTCAGACCTTCACCGAGGCCAAGGACCGCGAGCTCGGGCTGCTCGGAGTACGCGCGTACAACGACTGGATGGTGGAGGAGTGGTGCGGCCCCCAAGCGCGGGGCCGCCTCATTCCGCTGACCCTCATCCCCCTGTGGGACGCACACCTCGCCGCGGAGGAGGTGCGCAGGAACGCCGCCCGCGGCGTGCGCGCGGTCGCCTTCTCCGAGATACCGCCGCACCTGGGGCTGCCGTCGATCCACACGGACGAGTGGGACCCCTTCCTGCGGGCCTGCGACGAGACCGGCACCGTCATCGCCATGCACATCGGCTCCTCGTCGCGCATGCCCTCCACCTCGGCGGACGCCCCGCCGGCCGTCGGCTCCACCATCACCTTCGCCAACTGCTGCTTCTCGATGGTGGACTGGCTGATGAGCGGCAAGTTCGAGCGCTTCCCGAACCTGAAGATCATGTACGCCGAGGGTCAGATCGGGTGGATCCCCTACATCCTGGAGCGCGCGAACGTGGTCTGGGAGGAGAACCGCGGCTGGGGCGGCGTCGCCGACAAGGTCCACCGCCCGCCGTCCGAGCTCTTCGCGGAGCACGTCTACGGCTGCTTCTTCGACGACGCCTTCGGGCTGCGCAACCTGGACGCCATCGGGGTGGGCAACGTCCTCTACGAGACGGACTACCCGCACTCGGACTCCACCTGGCCGAAGTCCCGGGAGGTGGGCGAGGCGCAGATGGGGCACCTGGCCCCGGAGGTGGTGGACCGCATCGTGCGCGGCAACGCGATTGACCTGCTGGGGCTCACGGCGGAGGGGCTCTGGGCGGGGGCGTAGGGCGCTGGGCGGGGTCGTAGGGGGGTGGGAAGGGGCGCCTGCTTGCCTGTGGCTACAGAAACGATATCTCTTGAGGTCGATCTTGATATCGTTTAAGTAGAGCGGAGGCAGGTCGCCCCGCGCCGAGGAGGTCATCATGGCCAGAACCGTCATCGACGTGGACGACGCCCTGCTGGCGGAGGCCGCGGAGATCTTCGGCACGAAGACGAAGGTCGCCACGGTCAACGCGGCCCTTGAGGACGTGGTCAAGCGCCGCAAGCGAGAGGCGTTCTTCGCCCGCCTGGCCGAGGGGCGGCTGCCCGACCTCACTGGCCCGGTCGACCAGCCGGGAGCGCCCGATGCCGCTCCTGACGAGCACCCCGTTCCAGACGTGCGGGACAAGGCGGCATGAGCACACGTTTCCTCATCGACAAGTCCGCGCTCGCCCGCTACCCCAAGCCGGCTGTCCGGAAGGTGGTCGAGCCCCTGCATGTCCAGGGGCTCCTCGCCCTGTGCGGCGCCATCGAGCTCGAGGTGCTGTACAGCGCGCGGGGCGCGGCCGAGGCCCGGGAGATCCGTGAGGAGCTGCGCGGATTCGACTGGCTCGCCACCTACGACGAGGCGTGGGACCGGGCCATGGAGGTTCAGGCCCTGCTGATCGAAGCGGGCACCTGGAAGGCGGTGTCCGTACCGGATCTGGTCATCGCGGCGACCGCGGAGATGCATGGCGCGACCGTCCTGCACTACGACGGCGACTACGACCTGATCGCCGCCGTCACGGGCCAGCCGATGCGGTGGGTCGTCCCGCGCGGCACGGCCGACTGACGCACCCGGCGGTCAGGCGGTGGTGCGGGCGCCGACGGGAGCGCCCGTCACGGCCGGGCGGACGTGGGTCAGGAGGAGCTCCAGGAAGCGCTCCGGGCGGCGCAGCGCCGCGAAGTGGCTCGCGTCCTCGATCAGCTCGAACGCCTTGACGGGGGCCTCGACCGCGTCGAAGTAGGCCTTCGCGCGGGCTGCCGGGGTGATCACGTCGTGGGCGCCCTGGAAGACGAAGAACGGGATGCGGAAGGTGGTCCCGTCGGCCCAGACGTCGATGTCGTGGGAGCCGGGGGTGACGGACTCCGAGAAGCCCTGAGCCTTGAAGTACGCCGCGATCCGCTTGAAGGAGTACAGCGGAGACAGCCACATCGAACCCAGAACCACCTTCTTCACGGTGTCCAGCGTCAGCGGGTCGCTGCCCGCGCACAGCTTGTCGTACGCCGTCCGCTGCTTCGTGGTCCAGCGGCGCGGGTCCGGTCCCATGGCCTCGATCGTCGCGAGGTCCTTGGTCTTGCCGGCCGCTCGGAGCCGGTCCAGGGTGGCGTCGTACGCGGAGGTGTCCCGGCCCGCCTCCAGGACGTTCTGGTCGGTGCCGACGTACGCCGAGTAGAGCTCGGGGTGGTTGCGGGCCAGGCGGAGCCCGAAGACCGTGCCGAAGGAGCTGGGGAGGAGCACGACCCGGTCGGCGCCGAGGCGCTCGCGGACGTGGTGGGTGACCTCCAGGGCGTCCGCGTAGAGCTGCTCGAAGGTGGCCTCCCCGCCCTGGGCGGGCGCGCCGCCGTTGGCGAAGGTGAGGCCGGCGCCGCGCATGTCCCACCGGACGAGGGTGAAGTGCCGCTCCCAGGACCGGGTGCGGGCGCCGTAGGGGGAGTTGGCCGCACCGGGACCGCCGTGGATCTCCAGCAGCACCGGGTTCGCCCGGTCCTCGCCCCGGATGGAGATCCACTGGTCGATCCCGCCGATCCGGACGAACCCCTGCTCGTCGATGCCGTTCGGCGTCTCGATCCGCATCAGGCGCGCGTTGGCGGCCCGGCGGAACGCGCGGTGGGTGAGGAGGGCGGCGAGGGGGGCGCTGAGGGCGGCGGCGGTGATGGCGGTGGTGGTGAGAGCGATGATCGGCATTACTGTTTCCCCCGGACACTGTTTGGCTGTTGAGGGGGAGCTTACGTGAAAACGGGGGCTTGTAAAGGCCGTTGGTGATCGCGGGTGGTCGCATTCGACCGGGTTGCTGCTACTGGGGGTGTTGTACGGGTGGAGGTACTGGTCCGGGGGGATGGGCTGCCCTGAACATGGCGCGGAGGTGCGTGAGTTGGGGGTGTCGGAGGTGGAGCGTGTGAACGACGCCGACTGTGAGACCGAAGAGGAAGAGGGCTTCGAGGACCCGAACGGGACCCTCCGCAGCTTCGCGGCGGTCCTGAAGGCCTTCCGAAAACGCGCCCGCCTGACCCAGGAGGGCCTGGGTGAGCTGATCGGCTACTCCGCGCAGTACATCGCTTCGGTGGAGCAGGCCCGCCGCTACCCGAGTGAACGGCTGGTGGAGCTGGTCGAGGAGCAGCTCGACTGCTTCGGGGCGGTGAAGGGCGCGGCCCAGTACCTGACACGGCCGAGGCGGGTGGCGTCGTGGTTCCGCAAGTGGGCACTGCTGGAGCCGACGGCGCTGAGCCTGTACACGTACGAGTGCCGGATGGTGCCGGGGTTGTTGCAGACGGAGGGGTATGCGCGGAACACCTTCGCCGAGCGAGTGCCGCCCTTGCGGGACGAGCAGGTCGAGGCTCAGGTCGTCGGCCGCCTGGGGCGTCAGCACATACTGTCCGGCCTGCCCAACTCCTCGTTCAGCTTCGTCATCGAGCAATCGGTCCTGGACCGCTGCTTCGGCGGACCGATGGTCATGTGTGAGCAGATCGACCACATCCTGGAGATGGCCCGATCGCGTAATCTCACCGTCCAGATCATGCCTCGCGATCAGACGGATCACGCAGGTCTCGACGGCCCCGTCAGCCTTCTGGAGACCCCTGACCACCAGTGGTTCGGCTACAGCGAAGGGCAACGCACCGGGGTGCTCATCTCGGACCCCAAAGAGGTCAGCATCATCCAGCAGCGGTATGCCAAACTGCGTTCGCAGGCTCTCAATCCGGCTGATTCGCTGGGCCTGTTGGAGAGAACGCGAGGGACGCTATGAGCAATGTCGATCTGCACTGGTTCAAGAGCAGCTACAGCAGCAACGACGGCGACAACTGCGTCGAAGTAGCCCTCTCCTGGCACAAGTCGACGTACAGCGGCACGGACGGCGACAACTGTGTCGAGGTGGCCACCTGCCCGCAGGCCGTCCACGTCCGGGACTCCAAGGTGACGGCCGGACCCGAGCTGGCCCTGGCCCCTGCGGCCTGGGTGGCCTTCCTCGGCGGCGTCACGGGCTGACGGGGTTCGGGCCGGACGGTCTCAGAGAAGGTATGGGGGTTTCCCGTCAGTCCCATCGTCCTTCCGTGTCGGGCCGGCCTGTCAAGGGCGCTCCCTGCGGTCGCGTCACTTCGTGATCGCCTTCGGCGACCCTTGACAGGCCGTCCCGCCCCGGAAAGCCGAAAGACTGCCGGGAAACCCCCAAAAGAACGGCACGGTCCACAGTTGGAGGGGCGGCCGTGTCAGCGCTGAGACGAGGGGCCGGGGGCCGGCTACCTGCACCAAAGGTCGATCAGGGCGAGCCGGGGAGCCGACAGGCGCGTCAAATCGCTACGCGCTCCTCATGTCTCGGCGTCCGGCGACCGTCCGGGGCTGATACCCGCTCCAGAGGACGAACAGAGCAGCCCGGGGAGCCGACAGGCGCGCCAGATCGCTACGCGCTCCTCGCGTCTCGGCGTCCGGCGGCCGTCTGTGGCTGATACCCGCACCGGAGGTTGATCTGGAGCGGCATAGGGTCCGTTGCCATGGACGATATGACTGTCGGTGGGCGGGTGTTGGCCAGCGCGGCCGGATATGGCGAGGCGGCCGATGTGCTGGCCGAGCAGTACGAGAGCGTGACCTTCGAGGAGGTGCACCGTGAGGTCCTGCACCTGTTTCCCTCCCGGCCGAGCTCGGTCCTGGACGTCGGGGCGGGCAGCGGGCGGGACGCGGCGGCGCTGGCGGCACGAGGGCACCGGGTGGTGGCTGCGGAACCGACTCGGGAACTGCGCGAGCTGGGACGGGGCATTCACGCCGAGCGGGAGATCGAGTGGGTCGATGACGCACTCCCCGAGCTGCCGGGACTGGGGGCGCGCCGCTTCGACCTGATCCTCCTGACGGCGGTCTGGATGCACCTGGACGAAGGGGAGCGGGTCGCTGCCATGGCGCGGCTCGCCGACCTGCTGGAGGGTGGGGGCCGAGTGCTGCTCTCGCTGCGCCACGGACCGGTCCCGGCCGGCCGGCGGATGTTCGCCGTTTCCGCGCAGGAGACCGTCGGCCTCGCCCGGAAATGCGGGCTGGACCTCCTCCACCTCGCGGAGCGCGAGGACCCGCACGGACGGCCCGGGGTGTCCTGGACCTATCTCGGCTTCGGCGGTACCTGAGGCCAGCCGGTGGCGGCGTGGATCGCGTCGCGTTCTGCGGGGGTGGGGAGGCGGAACGCCAGGCGGTCTCCGTACCAGTCGAGGACGCCGCGACGGAGCTCGGCGGCCAGGTCGTCCAGGTTGTCGGTCTCGAACATGTCGTTCGCGTCCTCCGGCCGGCCCGGCGCGGCCGTCTGGAAGAGGATGACCTGGATGTGGTCGAAGGCCTTCCCGCCCCGGTCGTCGCTGAGCTCGCCCGCAGTGATGCGGACGTAGAACACCAGCCCCTCGGCGTCCTGCCCGATGCCCAGGACGCCGTCCAGGTCCGCGTACTTCCCGCTCACGTCCCCATTGTCCTCCGGGGGCGGCCATCAGCCCAAGACGGCCGCCAGCCGCCGAGACGACAGGAGCGCGTAGCGATCTGTCGCGCCCACGCGCTTCCCACAGCGCTCTGATCGACCTCTGGTGCGGGTATCAGCCCCGGACGGTCGCCGGACGCCGAGAAATGAGGAGCGCGTAGCGATTTGCTGCGCCTGGGGGCGCCGCAGGTCGCTCTGATCAGCCTCTCGTGCACCTAGTCGGGCCCCCGGCCCCGAATCCGGCATCCACGGGCCCGGATGCCCGGCCGGCCAAGGCCCGGCCCCGTCGCCTCATCGCTGACACGGCCGCCCCTGCTCTCCTGCCCCGTGACCGTTCTTTTGGGGGCTTCCCGGCAGTCTTTCGGCTTTCCGGGGCGGGTCGGTCGGTCAAGGGTCGCCGAAGGCGATCGCGTAGCGACGCGACCGAAGGGAGCGCCCTTGAGGGACCGGCCCGAACCGGAAGGACGATGGGACTGACGGGAAACCCCCAAACCAGCTGTGATTCGGCCATGCTGAATCCCGCCAACCCGGTCCTGCCCAGCGCTCCGGCCTTGCACCTTGGCATGCCCGCGGGGCATGCTCGCCAGGGCTAAGCGGGAGGGATCATGGCGGTGGACAAGCGGTCCGTGGTGACGGCGGTGCTGTGCGGGTTGGCGGCGCTGGGCGCATCTGCGGCGGTGGCCGAGTTGGCGCCGCCGCCGGAGGCGGCTGCTCCGGTGCGGGCCAAGTCGGCGCTGCCCTCGGCGTCGCCGACCGGGGCGTCGCGGGCGCAGGTGTCCAAGCCGCAGCTCGCCACGCCTCCGCCGGCCGCCGCGAGCCCCCAGCCCGGCGGGCCCGTCGCGTTCACCGGCGCCCTCTTCACCGGCGGCCTGGACGGCGAGCACTTCTGCACCGCCACCGTCGTGCGCAGCCCCGGCAAGAACATGATCGTCACCGCCGGCCACTGCCTGATGGAGGGCAAGCAGACGGGCGGCACGGGTGCCGTCTTCGCCCCCGGGTACGTGAACGGCACGGCCCCGTACGGCGTGTGGAAGATCGAGGAGGTCTTCGAGGACGAGCGCTGGGCCGAGGGCACCGACGACGACTACGACCTCGCCTTCGCCCGCCTCGCCCCCGACGACAAGGGCCGCACCGTCGAGGCCGTCACCGGCGGCGCGCCCCTGGACACGTCCGGCCGCGCGGGCGAGGAGGTCACGGTGACGGGTTACCCCGCCGACCGCAAGGTTCCGCGTACCTGCACGGCGGTCGCCGTCCGCACCGGCGAGCGGGAGCAGCGCTTCGACTGCTCCGACTTCCCGGGCGGTACCAGCGGCAGCGCCTGGATCGGCCGCGACGGGAAGATCATCGGAATTCTGACCGGCGGGGACACGGACGACGTCTCCACGAGCACGGTGCTCGGCGACTACGCCGCCAAGCTCTACGCGCGGGCCACCGGCCAGCGCTGATCCGGGGGCCCGAACAGGGGGAGGGGCGAGGCGTCCGGCGCGTCGCCCCTGCGTCCGGCGCGCCGGTCTCGGGACTCAACTGTGGTCACGACGTCAGGGGTGACTTCTACGCCGTCTGCGCCAACGTCAGCTCCTGAGGTCCCGGCCCGTCTCCCCGCCCAGGATCTCGCGCGCCAGCGCGAGCAGGTCCGGTACGGCCGGGTGGACCGGGCCCTCGCGCCAGGCGAGGACGACGGGGACCGGCGGGGCGTCGGCCAGGGGGCGGTAGACCAGCGACGGGTGCGCGTGGTTGCTGGGGGTCGCCGAGGTGGTGACTCCCAGGGCGCGCCCGGCGGCGATGGCCATGAGCCACTCGTCGGTGTTGGTCACCTCGATCACCGGCGCGGGCCGGACCGTCGCGGGCCACAGGTCCAGGGTGGTGGTCCCGGAGACGGTGTTCAGGGCGATGGGGCGGGCCGTCAGGTCGGCCAGGGTGACGCGGGGGAGTGCGGCCAGCGGGCTGTCCGCCGGCATGACCACCACCCGCTCCTCCTCCAGCAGCAGTGCCGTGCGCACCCCGGGCGCGGTGACGGCGCCGCGCAGCAGGGCCGCGTCGACCCTGCCCTGCGTCAGGCCGGCCGTGGGGTCGTCGACGCGGAGCAGCTCCAGCGGGACGTCCGGGCGGGACTCGTCCCAGCGGCGCAGCAGCGGGATCGTGTGGTCGCCGAGTGCCGCCCAGGTGTGGCCGAGGCGCAGCGGCCAGCTCCGCAGCCCGCCGGGGTCGAGGGCGGCGTCCACGGCGGCGACGGCGGCGCGGGCCTTGTCGCGGAACGTACGGCCCTGCGCGGTCAGCTCCAGGTGGTGGGTGGAGCGGTCGACGAGGCGGGTGCCGAGGTGGTCCTCCAGCCGGCGCAGGGTGCGGGACAGCGCGGGCTGGCTCAGGTGGAGGCGGGCGGCGGCGCGGGTGACGTTGCCCTCGTCGGCGATGGCGAGGAAGGCGCGCAGGTGCCGCAGCTCGATGGTCATGCCTGGGGAGCATAACCGCGCGCCACTCGGCATTTCACACGGCGCGGCCCGCTTCCTAGCGTGAAACCCATGACCTCCACGTCCTCCGCCACCTCCACGCCCTCCACGACCTCCATCACCTCGGCGCGTCTCCTCCGCCACCCCGCCGGCCGCGGCACCCTCGGCGGTGTCGGGCTGGTGCTGGCCGGGACGCTGTCGGTCCAGTTCGGGTCGGCCTTCGCGGCGCTGCTGTTCCCCCGGGCCGGGGCCCTGGGGACGGTCGCGCTGCGGGTGGCCTTCGCCGCGGTGCTGCTGCTGGCCGTCGCCCGGCCCCGGCTGCGCGGGTACTCGCGCGGCGACTGGGCGGTGGCCGTCGGCTTCGGCCTGGCCCTCGGCGGCATGAACCTGCTCTTCTACCAGGCCGTCGACCGCATCCCGCTGGGCGCCGCGGTCGCCTTCGAGGTGCTCGGGCCGCTGCTGCTGTCGGTGGTGGCCTCGCGGCGCGCGGCGAGCCTGCTGTGGGCCGCGCTCGCGCTGGCCGGGGTGTTCCTGCTGGGCCGGGGCGGCTTCACCGGACTCGGCGCGGCGGGGGTGGCGTTCGCGCTGGGCGCCGGCGCGATGTGGGCGGCGTACATCGTCCTCAACGCCCGGGCGGGCGCCCGTTTCCCGCGCCTGGACGGCCTCGCGATCGCGATGGCCGTCGCCGCCCTGGTCAGCCTGCCGCTCGGCATCGGATCGGCGGGCACGGCCCTGCTGGAGCCGGGCGTGCTCGCCCTGGGCCTGGCGATCGCGGTGATGAGCTCGGGGGTGCCGTACACCCTGGAGCTGCTCGCCCTGCGCAGGCTGCCCGCGGCCACCTTCGCGGTACTCGCCAGTCTGTCCCCCGCCGTGGCGGCGGTGGCCGGCTACCTGGTGCTGGACCAGGGGCTGTCCCCGGTCCAGTGCGCCGCGATCGCGCTCGTCGTGACGGCGAGCGCGGGCGCGGTGCGCACGGGCCGGCGGCGCGGCTGACGAGGGCCTACACGCCGCCCTCGATCAGGGTCCACCCCGAGGAGACCCGGGGGAGCGGGCCGACGTTGGTGTACTTGCCGTTCACGAGCGTCGAGGTCCAGGCGGTGCCGTCGTTCTTGTAGAAGAACAGGCTGTCGGAGGTCCGGCCCACCTTGTCCCAGATACCGCTGGTGCCGATCTGGCGGAAGGCGATGCCGCCGCCGCCGGAAGCCTTGGACACCCGGTGCTCGAGCCGGCCGCGGGCCCTCGCCCACGACAGCACGGAGTCCTTGGTCGCGGTCAGCTCCCCGAGGAAGTCGTCCCGCGGGATGCTGCCCTTGTCGGTGTAGACGCCGCCGGAGAGGGTCCCGTAACCCACGTTGCTCCAGGGGAAGTCGGTCGAACCGTGCCGGGCCGCCGCGACCAGGGTGTCGCAGGAGGCGGCCATGGTCCCCCAGCCCGAACTGAAGTCGTCGGAGACGCGGGACTCCCGGTACAGGCCGCCCTTGAGGGTGCCCGTGGCGCCCTGGCCGTCGTTCTTGTAGAAGAGCACGGAGTCGCCGGACGCCTCGACGAAGGTCCAGCCCGTGGAGAAGTCGTCGTAGGTCTCCTTGCGGGTGTACCTGCCGTTCGTGAAGGTGCCGGTCTCGCCGGCGCCGGTGTCCTTGTTGTAGAGCACCAGGGAATCGCGGCTGGCCGCCGCGTGCGTGTAGCCGGCCGGGAGGCGCAGCGCCCCCTTGTACTGCCAGCGGCCGCCGGTGAGCGTGCCGGTTCCGGCTTCGCCGGTGCTCGCCTTGTAGAACAGGATCGAGTTGTTCGGCGTCGACTGGTTGCAGTACGCGGACGCGGCACTCGCGGGCGTGACCGGGCCGGCCAGCAGGACGGCCGTCGCGGACGTGACGGTGGCGAGTGCGGCCACCAGGGATTTCCTCATGGGGTGCTCCCTTTCCTGACACGGGGGCGCGGGCGGTCGGCCCCGGAGGGGGGCGCGCCGCTGCGGTGCGGTCCGGAGGGGGACGCGTGTACGCGCGGACCGGCCGGTTCCTTCCCCGCCCCCGCGGCATCGGCCGTCGCTGCTGCCCGGACGTCCCCGTTCATGCTGCGCCGCGACCGGCCGCCCCGCATCTCGGCGCCGGCGTCAGGCGATCAGTCCCAGGTGGACCGGTTCGGCGGGGGTGCGGGCGAGGAGCTCCGGGAGGCGCGGGGGCCAGAGGGGTTCGCCGAGGCCGGCCAGGCGTTCCGGGGAGAGCCACTGCCAGTGGATGCCGGGTTCTTCGAGCACCGGCTCGCGGTGGGGGCCGGTGGTGACGTAGATGTGCTCGTGCTGGCGGACCGGGATGCCCTGGTGGGTGAAGTCGTGCTCCCAGGTGCACAGCAGCCGCTGCGGCTCCAGGTCGGTCCAGCCGGTCTCCTCGCGCAGCTCGCGCCGCACGCACTCCTCCGGGGTCTCGCCCGGGTCGATCCCGCCGCCCGGGGGCAGCCAGTGGATTCCGACTTCTACGTTGTTCTCGCGGAACAGGAACACCGATCCGCTGGGGGAGAGGACGACAATGCGGGCTGCCTGACGCGGAGTTCTCATCAGATCAGGGTAAGTCGGTGTGCTGCTCGGGCGGGAGGGGTCGGTGATGTGCCGTGCCTGTCGCCAAGGCGCCTTCTCGTTCCTCGTTCCTCGTCGTCGCGTCGTAATGGGTGGCGGCCGATGCGGGCCGGTGTCGGTTGCCGGGGCGCCTGGAGCAGGGTCACACTGGAAGTGAATAGCACCGCTCCCCTTCCCCGAGAGGGGGTAAACCCGGTGACCTCCCTGCAGATTTTCCTTTCCGAAGAAGGAGCGGAAGCCGAGCGGCTGGAGGGGCTGGCCGGCGTCCTGCGGCAGGATCTGCTCCAACTGGAAGTTGACGAAGTAACAACCGTCCCGGGCGGTGATGCTCCTGCCGGTGCGCGGGGGGCGGCTGCCGAGGTCGGAGCGCTGCTCGTCGGTCTTGGACCTTCCGCCACGATCCTCCGTGAGGTTCTTTCCGCAGTCATGGACTGGTGGCGGCGAAGCCGAAGCCGTCCGACCATCCGCCTGGAAATGGACGGTGACGTGCTGGAGATCTCCGAGGCGTCGTCGACCCAGCTCGACAGGTCGTTCGATCTCTTCGTCACCCGGCACTCCACACGCGAGGCCGCCCCGTGAACGACTCGCGCTATGCCCTGATCATCGCCAACGATGATTACGAGAATCCTGGACTCAAGAAGTTGGTGTCCCCCGCCGAGGACGCGATGGCTCTCGCGACCGCCCTCTCCGACCCCAGAATCGGGGATTTCGACGTACAAGTGGCCAGGAACGAGCCGCGGCATGCAATAGAGAGGAAGATCGACGACTTCTTCGCCGAGCGAGGGCCCGGCGACTCGGCGATCGTGCACTTCTCATGCCACGGTCTGAAGAGCGAGTCGGGAGAGCTGTTCTTCGCGGCGACCGACACGGTGCCGGGCCGACTGATCTCGACCGCGGTGTCGTCCGACTTCGTCCGCAGGTGCATGGTGGGCAGCCGGGCGCGGAACATGGTGCTCTTCCTCGACTGCTGCTACGGCGGTGCCTTCACCCGGGGCATGACCATGCGGGCGGGCGAGGAAGTGCACGTCCTCGAAGCCTTCTCGGGCAAGCAGCTCGGCGGTGGCCGCGGCTGGGCGGTGATCACCGCGTCCAACTCCATGGAGTACGCCTTCGAAGGCCCCAAGCTCAGCGGGGAGTTCAGCATCCCTCGGCCGTCGGTATTCACCGGTGCACTGGTGAACGGCCTCACCACGGGCGAGGCCGATCGTGACGAGGACGGTCTGGTGTCGCTCGACGAGCTCTACGAGTACGTGTACGGCCGGGTGCGGCAGGAGAACCCGCATCAGACGCCCGGTCGTACCGTCAATCTTCAGGGCGATCTGTACCTGTCGCACAGCGGCCGGAAGAGGATCAGGCCGGGACCCCTGCCGGAGGACTTGCAGGAAGCCATCTCGAGCCCGAACGTCTTCACCCGGCGGGGAGCCATCGCGGAGCTTCGCACCCGTATGGCGAGCCCCCACCTGGAGAAGGCGGAGGGCGCGCGGCAGGCGCTGGCCGAGATGGCGCACCGGGAGATCCAATGGGTCTCCGACGAAGCCAAGGCCGCCCTGGAAACCGTCGCGCTGAGCCCGGAACCGTCCACGCTGGACTTCGGTGAACTGACCCAGGGCTCCCCGTCGCCGCACTTGGAGGTGCGGCTGACGGGCCTGCCCCTTGCCCGGCAGTGTGACGCGTCCCCGGACGACGACCGCATCAGCGTCGTGAAGACTGCGGACGGCGGCCTGGACGTCTCGGTCGACACCGCACGGGCGGGCCGGCTGAGCGGAGGCATCGTGGTGAAGGGAGCCGCGGGTGAGACCAGGCTGCCGGTCGATGCCGAGATAACGCCGGAGCGTGTGGCCCCGCCGCCACCGGAACAGCAGCACCCTGAGCCGCCTCCGGACCCCGCGCCGCCTCCGGCCCCCGCATCACCTCCAGATCCCGCACCGCCTCCGCACTTCGTGCGGACCGTGCCTGGTGTCCCCACTTCGCAGGCCGCAGGGGCTCCCCACGGCGCACGGCCGTCGCCGCCTGCCAGGAGGACGGACGTGAAGCGTGCTCTCGCCCTGTCCGCTTGCATCCTGGCGGCAGGCGTCGTCTCCGTGGTGTGCGTCGTGCAGAGCATCAGCTCGACCCTCTTCGCGATGTCGGACATCTCCGCGGAAACGGGGCGCGGGACCGCCTTCGGGAAAGCGGTCGAGGCGACCGCGCCCAACATCTCGATCATGGGGGTGAACGCCCTGATCGCGGTTCTCGCCGCGGCCGGCGCCCTGGTCCTCGGAGGGCGCGCCAGAGCCGCTGTCGCGGTCGTCGCCGCGAAGGAGCCTCAGCCCGGTCCGGCCGCGAGGGCCGTGATGAAATCGGTCGCGGTCATGGTGCCCGTGGCCCGCGTCACGATGTTCCTGGGCCTTCTCCTCGCCGCCGCCTTCCTGGTCCTCGTCTCCCTGCGGTGACCCCGCGCCCTCCCGGCCCCGCCCCCTACGCCGCCTGGAGTGCCAGGGTCGGGCTGAGGCGGGCCGCGCGGACCGCGGGGTAGAGGCCCGCCAGGGTGCCGATGGCCAGGGTGGCCGCGAAGCCGCCGGTGACCGCCCACGGCGGGACCACCCAGGGCAGGTCGCCGGCCCGGGCGTAGACGCCCGTCGCCGCCCCGCCGAGGGCGATGCCCGCCAGGCCCCCGAGGCCGGACAGGAGCAGGGACTCGGTGACGAACTGGATCCGGATCTGCCCCTTCGTGGCGCCGAGCGAGCGGCGCAGGCCGATCTCGTGGCGGCGCTCCAGCACCGAGATGATCATGGTGTTGGCGACGCCGACCCCGCCCACCAGGAGGGCGATGCCGCCCAGGCCGAGCAGGAGGGTGCTGAACGCGCCCTCCGTGGCCGCCTTCGCCTGGAGCGCGGCCGAGGGGTCGGTCACCGAAACCGCGCTCGGGGCACGGGGGTTGGCCGTCTGCGCCATCAGGGAGCGGACGGCGGCCACCCGGTCGTCCGCCGAGCGTTCGTAGACCGCCGTCGGGTGGCCGTCGAAGCCCAGCAGCCGTTCGGCCGCCTCCCAGCCGACCAGGGCCGAGCGCTCGATCTCCGGGGCCAGCGGGACGGGCGCGAGGATGCCGACGACCGTGAAGTGGCGTCCGCCGATGAACACTTGCTGCCCCGGTTCCGTGATGCCCAGCCGGCGCGCCGAGACGTGTCCGAGCACCACCGACGGGTAGCGGGCGGTGGCGGCGTTCAGCCAGCCGCCCCGGGCCACGGAGGCGCGCAGGGTGCCCAGCAGGTCGTCCTTGGCGGCCTTGAGCGCGATGCCGCCGGTCTCCTCCTTCGGGATGTTCTCCGAGCGGCGGACGGACTCCCCGACGTCGCCCGTGGTCCCGACCGACTCGACCCCCGCGATGCGCGAGACCATCCCCGGGGCCTCCTTCGGGAGTTTGGTGTCCTGTCCCGAGAACATGGCGGGGGCCGGGGTGGCCACCAGCATGTTCGTACCCAGCTTGTCGAGCTCCCGCAGCAGCTTGGCCTGGCTGGAGGAGGAGATGCCGACCACCGCGATCATCGTCGCGATGCCGATCGCGATCCCGAGGGCCGACAGGAACACCCGCACCGGCCGGGAGCGCAGCCCCGCCGACCCGGCGTGCAGGACGTCGCGCGGAGTGAGCCCGGGCGGCCGGAGCCGCGTACGGTCCTTCGTACGGCCGCCCATCACGCGGCCCCCGCCAGGCCGGTGTCCTCGACGACCTCGCCGTCGCGGATGCGCACCTGCCGGGGCAGGCTCGACGCGATCTCGCTGTCGTGGGTGATCACGGCGATGGTGGCCCCGTCCTCGTTCAGCTCATGCAGCAGCTCCATCACCGACCGGCCCGACGCCGTGTCCAGCGCCCCCGTCGGTTCGTCGGCGAGCAGCAGGTCCGGTTCCCCCGCCACCGCCCGGGCGATGGCCACCCGCTGTTTCTGCCCGCCCGACAGCTCGTGGGGCCGGTGGTCCATCCGGTCGCCGAGCCCGACCCGCTCCAGCGCCCGCGCCGCCCGGCGGCCGCGCTCGGCCCGCGGGAGCCCGGAGTACAGCAGTCCCTCGGCGACGTTCGCCCGGGCGCTGAGGCCCGGCACCAGGTGGAAGGACTGGAACACGAAGCCGATGTGGCGCGAGCGCAGCGCCGACAGCGAACGGTCGGACAGCGCCGCGACGTCGTGGCCGGCGATCCGCACGGTGCCGGCGCTCGGCCGGTCCAGGGTGCCGACGATGTGCAGCAGGGTGGACTTCCCGGACCCGGACGGGCCGACGATGGCGAGGAGTTCCCCGCTCAGGACGGTCAGGCCGACCCCGCGCAGGGCCGTGACCCCGCCCGGGTACTCCTTGGTGACCCCGGCCAGTTCGACCACCGGATGCGCGTGCCGCCTCACAGCTTGGGCACCCCCACCCGCATGCCCTCCGCGAGCCCGCCGCCGCTGACCTCGACGCGGCCCTTGCCGAACATCCCGAGCTCGACCTTGACCTCGCGGGCCCTGCCGTTCTCGACGACCTGGACGCCGAAGCCGCCGCCGGGCAGCGCGAGCAGCGCGTTCACCGGTACGGAGAGCACTCCGGTACGGGTCTCGCCGGTCAGCTCCACCGACACGGGGGACTGTTCGGGGCCCTTGACCGCGCCGGGGTCGTCGAAGACGACGCTCACGTCCACCTTGGCCTTCTTGTCGCCCCCGCCCCCGCCCCCGCCTCCGCCGCCTGACCCGCCCCCGCCGCCTGACCCGCCGCCGGATCCGCCGGATCCGCCCGCGCCGCCGTTCTGCTCGTCCGTGCCCGCCGTGCCGCCCACCGAGTCGACCTTCCCGGTCGCGCTCCCGCCGCCCGGCAGCCGTACCGTCACCTTGTCCCCGGTCCTGGCGGTCCCGGCCTTCGCCGCGTCCAGCTGGAAGCGGACGATCCGCTCGGTACCGGTCACCGTCAGCACCGGCTTGCCCGGCCCCGGCTCGTCGCCGAGCGCCGCCTCCGTCCGCTTCACCCGCTGCGGGCCCGAGGCGAAGGCGATGTCCTCCCGCGCCACCTCGCCCGTCTCCGGCGCCTTGTGCGCCTTCTGCCAGCGCTTGACCGCCGCCGCCGTACCGGCCGTGAAGGTGCCGTCCTGCGCGTCCAGCCCCGTCCCGTACCCGAGGGCGATCAGGTTCCGCTTCAGCTGCCGGACGTCCTCGCCCTTGTCCCCGGCCTTCAGCGCCCGGTACATCGGCACCGCCCCGTACATCAGCCGCACCGCCTTCCCGTTGACCTCGAAGAGCCTCCCGTCCCGCTCCACCGCCGACCCCTCGGCCGCGATCCAGGTCAGGACCCCCGGCCCGGGCGCACTCAGCCTGCGCTCCTGCGCGTAGCCGAGGGTGCCGTCCACCTGGAGGCCCGAGGCGAGGTCGCCGCGCGTCACCGGGGCCGTCTCCGGCGGCAGCGCGCCGGCCGCGTCCTGCCGCCGGCCGCCGTCCTGCGGGGACTGCGCGAGGACGGCGTAGCCGCCGCCCGAGACCGCGAGTACGGCCGCCAGGGCGCCCACCAGCCACGTTCCGCGCCGCCTGGCCCCCATCAGGCCGCTTCGCACTTCTTCTGGGCCTCCTCGAAGGCCTTCTCCTGCCCCTTGGGGACCTCGATGCCGCTCTTCATGCCGCCGCTGTACTCGGGGTCCTTGAGGTCCACGCCGTTCTCGCGCATGCAGCGGACCCAGCGCAGCTCCTTGTCCTTCTGCTCCTGCGTCGGGCCCTCCCCGGAGCCGGGGGTGCGCATGCCGCAGGCCTTCATGGCCTCCTCCATCTTCTGCGGGTCCGCGCCGCCGCCGACCGTCATGCCGTTGGGGTTCTGGCCCGGCTTGGGGTCGGGGGCGTCTATCCCGTGCTCGCGCAGGCACTGGCGCATCTTCACGGCGTTGTCGGCGTCGGCCCCGCCGCCGTTCCCGCCGCCTCCCCCGTTCGCGGAGCTTTCCTTGCCGCCGTCCGGAGTGCCGCTGTTCGTGCAGGCGGTGACGGAGAGGGCCAGCCCGGTGAGGGCCGCGGCCATGGTCATGGTCAGGGTCAGGGATCGCTTCATGGGGCCGAGCGTGCGCGAAACCGGTGTTTCGCTTCCCTCTCGCAGTCCGCTTACAACGGCGAAATGTGCTCCTCCTGTAGAGAGGACGGCATGCGAGTTCTGGTGGTGGAGGACGAGGAGTTCCTGCGGGAGATGATCGCCGAGGGGCTGCGCCGCGACGCGCTGGCCGTCGACGAGGCCGGCGACGGGCCGGAGGCGCTGCGCCGGCTGCGCCTGGGCGAGTACGACGTCCTCGTCCTCGACCGGGACCTGCCCGGACTGCACGGCGACGAGGTGTGCCGGCAGGTCGTACGGGAGCGGCTGCTGACCCGGGTGCTGATGCTGACCGCCTCCGGGACCGTGCGGGACCGGGTGGAGGGCCTGGGCCTGGGCGCCGACGACTACCTCACCAAGCCCTTCGCCTACGACGAGCTCCTCGCCCGCGTCCTGGCGCTCGGCCGGCGCGCCCACCCGGCACTGCCGCCGGTGCTGGAGCGGGCCGGGATCGCCCTGGACACCGCGCGCCGCGCCGCCTCCCGCGACGGGCACCGGCTCGCCCTGTCGCGCAAGGAGTTCGCCGTGCTGGAGGCGCTGCTGCGGGCCGAGGGGGCGGTGCTGAGCAGCGACGACCTGATCGAGCGGGTGTGGGAGGAGGACACCGGCTACCGCACCAACGCCGTCCGGGTCACGCTGAGCAAGCTGCGCGCCAAGCTGGGCGAGCCGCCGCTGATCGAGACGGTGCCGGGGGAGGGCTACCGCATCGCGGCCGGGCCCGCGGGCCCCGCCCAGAGCAGCGGTCCGCGATGAGATCAGTGCTCCGTTCCGAGCGCACCCGTCTCACCGCGCTGTACGGTGCGCTGCTGCTCCTCGCGGGCGGCGGCCTGGTCGCGCTGGTCAACGTACTGCTGCGCACCGGCCTCTACTCCCGCGTCAACGGGGCCGTGACCACCGTCATGCCCGGCCTGCCCGTCCACTCGGACGGGGTCACGCCCGTCCCCTCCGGCCGCAGCTTCGAGCCCGCGCACAGACTCCCGCCCGGCACGGCACCCACCCCGGAGCAGATCGAGCAGTGGCGGGTCACCCAGAACCTCTCCGACGCCGCCGCCCGGGCCGCCCTGCAGGAGCTGACCCTGGTCTCCCTCGTCGCCCTCGCCCTCTTCGCCGTCCTGTCGGTCTGGCTCGCCTGGTGGATGGCGGGCCGCGTGCTGCGCCCCGTCGGGGTGATCACCGAGACGGCCCGGCGCCTCTCGGGCGCGAACCTGCACGAACGGATCGGGCTCCAGGCCCCGCCCGGCGAGCTCAAGCGGCTGGCCGACACCTTCGACGGGATGCTCGACCGGATCCAGGACCTGGTGGGGGCCCAGCGCCGGTTCGCCGCCAACGCCGCGCACGAGCTGCGCACGCCGCTCGCCGTGCAGCGGGCCGCCGCCGAGATCGGGCTGGCGGGGGAGCCGGGGCCGGCGAAGGTGGCGCGGATCCGGGAACGGCTGATCGCGGTGGCCGACTCCAGCGAGCACCTCGTGGAATCGCTGCTGCTGCTCGCCGTGTCGGAGGAGGGGCTGGAGTCGTCGCAGCCGGTGGAACTGGCGGCCCTGACGGCTGCGGAACTGACGGCGGCCGTGCCCTCCGGGGAATCCCCTGCCCCGGCCCCGGCCCCGGCCCCGCCCCCGGCCCCGCCCCCGGCCCCGGCCGAGGTTCCGCTTACGAGCCCCCGGCACCCGCAGCCCGCCCCCGCCCCGACCGTCGTACGGGAACTCGCGCCGCTGACGGTGACCGGCGACGCCACCCTCCTCGGCCATCTGGTGCGCAACCTCCTCGCCAACGCCGTGCGCCACAACCGCCCCGGCGGCCGGGTGCGCGTGGCGACCTCCGCCGACGGGGTGCTGACCGTGTCCAACACCGGCCCGCTGATCGAGCCCGGCGACGTCCCCCGCCTGCTGGAACCCTTCCGCCGCCGCGCGGAACGGCGGCACACCGCGGGTGAGGGCGCCGGACTCGGCCTCTCCATCGTCGCCTCCATCGCCCGGGCGCACGGCGCGACGCTGTTCGCCGAGGCCAATCCAGCGCCCGACGGCGGGCTGACCGTCAGCGTCCGCTTTCCCGCGCCGCACGATGCGCCGGAGACCGCCGTTCGCGGGGAACGATGATCACCTGATGTACCTTCGTGTGGATGAGCAAGCACGCCCGAGCCCGCTCCCGCTCCCGCGCCCGTACGGCCGACCGCCGGCGTTCCGTTTACCCGGGGCGCCCGCCGAAGGCGCTGATCGCCGTGGCCGCTCTCGGCCTGCTGACCTTCGCCGCCGTCTGGCTGCACGCCCTGCACGAACAGCCCGGCGCGCCCGTCCCGGCGGCCCGTTCGGACGCCCGCCCGCAGACCCAGGGCCCGGCCCCCGAGCAGCAGCCGCAGCCGCAGGGCGGCGCCCCGGGCCACGCCGCGCGCGGCACCCCCCGCGCGGACGCCCTCCAGGGCCTCCCGGACACCCTCAGCGCGGCGACCCGCGCCCGGATCCCGGCGGGCGCGCGCCAGCTCGTGCTCGTCACCGGCAAGGCGAAGGACTCCTCGGACTCCACCGTCACCTTCTTCACCCGCACCGCCGCGGGCAAGGACTGGACCGCGGCCGGGCACTGGCCCGCCCGCAACGGCGCCAAGGGCTGGTCCGCCGAGCGCGAGCGCGAGTACGGGGACCTGACCTCCCCGCAGGGCGTGTTCTCCCTCACCGACGCGGGCGGCCTGCTGTCGGCCCCGCCCGGCACGAAACTCCCGTACGACCAGGACCGCGGCTTCGTCCCGTCGGGCCGGGGCGTGAACGGCGAGTCCCTGGACGGCTCCTTCGACTACGTCGTGGCGATCGACTACAACCGCCGCAAGGGGGTCTCCCCGCTCGACCCGGGCATGCCGGAGGGCGAGGACAAGGGCGGCAACATCTGGCTCCACGTGGACCACGACGGCCCCTCCCAGGGCTGCGTGGGCCTCCCCAGGGAGGCGATGGAGCAGCTGCTGCGCACCCTGGACCCGGCGGCGAAGCCGGTCATCGCGATGGGCCCGGCGGGGTTCTGACCGCGCCCGGATCGACGCCGGGACCGACATCGGGACCGACGCCGGGACCGGCGCCCGGGCCGACGCCGACACCGGGGCCGACGGCGGGCCGCAGCACCAGCAGCCCGATGTAGACGAGGTCGAAGACGCAGCACAGCACGCCCAGCCCGAGCACGAAGCCGTTGCGCTCCATCACCCCGAACAGCACGGTCGGCGCGAGGGTGCCGAGCCATTTGGCGACCGCGATGAGCAGCGACTGCCCGCGCGGGCCGCGCCGGGCGGCGTACATGCCGATGAACAGGCCGGACATCAGCAGGTTCTGCAGGAACGCCGAGTAGCGGCTGGCGTCGTGCGTCCCGAAGTGCGCGACGAACAGCAGCTGCACGGCGAAGCCGGTGCCGAGGAGGAGCGTGCTCCAGGCGGCGAACAGCGGCCGGGTGACGAAGGCGGGCAGCCCGGCCCGGCCGTGGCGCAGGTAGGTGTAGAGGATCACGGCGTCGGCGACGGCCCACACCACGTTGACCACGCCCTGCGGGGAGAGCCCGGTACGGACGTCGTCGAAGGCGTGGACGACCTCCCAGGCGAAGTTCAGCGCGAGCGCGGCGGCGGGCACGGCGTACGTCCGGTCCCGCAGCCCGACCCGCACGGCCTCGACGTACACGACGGTCCAGGCGACCCCGCTGATGAGCGTCAGCATCAGTTCCACGCGCGCACCCTAGGCGCTGCGCGGCCGCCCCGGACAGCCCCCGGGCTATGGGTTGAGGTCGAGGATCCGGACGGGCTCGCCGGCCCACCACTTCGGATCCGTGGTCGCGACGATCGCGCCGTCGGGCCGGTCGGGGGTGGGCTGGGCGGCGCAAAGGCAGTGGGCGGCGGCCCAGGTCTCCTTCCGGGCGAGGGCCAGTGCGGCGGGCAGGTCCAAGTCGAGGACGACTACGCCGGGCAGAGCCGCGAGGTGTTCCGCCGTACCGGGCCGGGTCCGGTCGGCTTCGACCAGCGCGCAGGACGGGGCGTAGAGGAACCAGCCGGGCTCGGCGTGGGCGCGGTGGATGAGGCGCGAGGCCAGGACGTTTCCCTGGCCGGCGGCGGTCATCGCCGTCTTGTCCAGGACGATGTGCACGGGTTCGGTCACCTCGGCCTCGCCCCGTGGAGGCGGCGGTCCAGCTCGCTGTCCAGCTCGTGCTGTTCGGCTGCCGTCGGCGCGTAGCCGTTCCAGTCGCCCAGCAGGACGCGAGCGCGTTCGGCGCGTTCGGCCGGGGTGAGCAGGGTCTCGGCCAGGCGGGCCAGGTAGGCGCGGAGCGAAAGTCCTTCGGCGGCCGCTATGGCGGCGAGTCAGTCCTTGGCTTCCTCGGGGATCCGGATGTTGGCGTCGGGCATCGTCGTGCTCCTTCCCCTTCCCGCAACATACGGGTGCGTACCCGTACCCGTACCCGTATTCACCGGCGCTCACCCGGTCGGGCGTATCCCGCCCCTCTTGCCTGACGCACCGTCAGCTACGACGATGGCCCGGCACCGCACGACGAATCGGCACACGAAGGCGAGGCGGGCCCGGTATGGCACGCGTGTTTCCGGAAGGCCGGCTGGAGTACGGGATGCAGCTCCCGGTCCAGTCGCAGAGCACCATCTACGCCGAGCCCTGGGAGGCCTCGGCCGGCGCGGCCGACCTCGCCGAGGTGGCCCGCGCCGCCGACCGGGCCGGCTTCGGGTACGTGGCCACCTGCGACCACGTGGCCGTTCCGCGCCGCCTCGCCGGTCCCATGAGCACCGTCTGGTACGACCCGGTGGCCACCCTGGCCTTCCTGGCCGGGATCACCGGGCGGGTGCGGCTGCTGAGCCACGTCGCGATCGTCGGCCTGCGCCACCCGCTGCTCACCGCCAAGCAGTACGCGACCCTCGACCACCTCTCCGGGGGCCGCCTGGTCCTCGGGGTCGGCGCCGGGCACGTCCAGGAGGAGTTCGAGGTGCTCGGCGTCGACTTCGAGCGCCGCGGGGCCGTCCTGGACGAGAGCCTGGACGCGCTGCGCGCCGCCCTCGGCCCGGACGAGTACCCGGAGTTCGAGGGGGAGCGGTTCTCCTTCCGGGACCTGGGGCAGCTGCCCCGGCCGGCGCAGGAGCGGATCCCGGTCTGGGTCGGCGGCTCCTCCCCGGCGGCCGTCCGCCGGGCCGCCGTGCGCGGCGACGGCTGGCTCCCGCAGGGCGACCCGCGCGAGCGCATCCCGGGGCAGGTGGCCCGGATCCGCGAGCTGCGGGAGGCGGCCGGGGTGGAGGGGCCCTTCGAGGTCGGCGCGATCACCGAGCCGCTGTACGTGGGCGAGCCCGGCTGGGACACCGGCCGCCGGACCCTGACCGGCAAGGCGGAGGTGCTCGCCGAGTCCCTCCGGGAGTACGCGGCGCTGGGCGTGGACCAGATCCAGGTGCGCTTCCGCAATCGCGACCGCGCCGAACTCGTCGACCAGATCACCGCTTTCGGGGCCGAGGTGGCTCCGCTCCTCAACGACTAGGAGTACGGGATGGGCAAGCTGGACGGGCGCGTCGTCGTCATCACCGGTGCGGCGCGCGGCCAGGGCGAGCAGGAGGCCCGCCTCTTCGCCGCCGAGGGCGCACGGGTGCTGCTGGGCGACGTGCTGGACGAGCAGGGCGCCGCCGTCGCCAAGGAGATCGCCGCGGAGGCGGGCGCGGACCGGGTGCGGTACGTACGGCTGGACGTGAGCCGGGAGGAGGACTGGGCGGCGGCCGTGGCCGCGGCGAAGGAGGCCTTCGGCCGGGTCGACGGGCTGGTCAACAACGCGGGCATCCTGCGCTTCAACGAGCTGGCCTCCACCCCGCTGGAGGAGTTCCGCCAGGTGGTCGAGGTCAACCAGGTCGGAGCCTTCCTCGGCATCAAGGCGCTCGCCCCGGAGATCGGTGCGGCCGGCGGCGGGACCATCGTCAACACCTCCTCGTACACCGGCCTGACGGGCATGGCGTACGTGGGCGCGTACGCGGCGACCAAGGCGGCGATCCTCGGGATGACGCGGGTGGCGGCCCTGGAGCTGGCCGCGCGGAACATCCGGGTCAACGCGATGTGCCCGGGCGCGGTGGACACCCCCATGGCGAACCCCGGGCTGCTCGACCCGGCGGGGATGACGGACGAGGCCAGGGACGCGATGGCCGAGCTGTACAAGCGGGTGGTCCCGCTGGGCCGGGTGGGGCGGCCGGAGGAGATCGCGAAGCTCGCCCTCTTCCTGACCGGCGACGACTCCTCGTACATCACCGGCCAGCCGTTCGTGGTGGACGGCGGCTGGATGGCGGGAGTGAGCATCCTCTGAGATTCCTGACGACTCGTCAGGTAAGGCGGTGCGACTCTCTTGACGCTTCCGCCCCGGCGGTGGAACAGTCGGATCCATCAAATCTGACGCAACGTCAGAAACCTAAGGACGGTGAACCCCTTGGAATTCGGGCTCTTCGTGCAGGGATACGTGCCTGAGGCGCGGTCCAAGGTCGACCCCGAGGCAGAGCACAAGGCGCTGCTCGAGGAGACCCAGTACGTCATCCAGGCCGACAAGTCCGGCTTCAAGTACGCCTGGGCCTCGGAGCACCACTTCCTGGAGGAGTACTCCCACCTCTCCGCCAACGAGGTCTTCCTCGGCTACCTCGCCGCCGCCACCGAGCGCATCCACCTCGGCTCCGGCATCTTCAACCCGCTCGCCCCGGTCAACCACCCGGTGAAGGTGGCCGAGAAGGTCACCATGCTCGACCACCTCTCCAAGGGCCGCTTCGAGTTCGGCACCGGACGCGGCGCCGGCAGCCACGAGATCCTCGGCTTCCTCCCCGGCATCACGGACATGAACCACACCAAGGAGATCTGGGAGGAGACCATCGCGGAATTCCCCAAGATGTTCCTCCAGGAGGAGTACGAGGGCTTCCAGGGCAAGCACTGGTCGCTGCCGCCCCGCAAGATCTTCCCCAAGCCGTACGGCAAGGCCCACCCGGCCATGTGGTACGCCGCCGGCTCGCCCTCCTCGTACGCCATGGCGGCGAAGAAGGGCCTCGGCGTGCTGGGCTTCAGCGTCCAGAAGGTCTCCGACATGGAGTGGGTCCTGGAGCAGTACAAGACGGCCATCCAGGAGGCGAAGGCGATAGGCGCCTTCGTGAACGACAACGTGATGGTCACCTCGACCGCGATCTGCGCCGAGACGCACGAGAAGGCGGTGGAGATCGCCGTCAACGCGAACATGAACCGCTTCCAGTCGCTGGTGTTCCGCTACCACGACACCTTCCCGCGGCCGGAAGCGATCCCGCAGTGGCCCGAGACCCTGCCGGAGTACAACGCGGAGATCATCGAGCTGCTCATCGCGGAGGAGCTGCTGATCTGCGGCGACCCGTCGGAGGTACGGGCCCAGTGCAAGCGGTGGGAGCAGGCGGGGGCGGACCAGCTGTCCTTCGGACTGCCGACCGGTGTCTCGTTCGAGGACACGATGACGACGGTCAAGCTGATCGGCGAACACGTCATCCCGCACATCGACACGGACCCGGTGCACCGCACGACCCGCTTCCGCCAGGCCGCCGGCTCCACCTCTTCTTGACGCGCCGCTCGCGCGGTGCGGCGCGGGGCGCCCTACCGGCTTCGCGCCGCTGCGCCGGCCTCCGGCCGGCGGACCCGGGGCGGGCCGGTCTGCATGGCTGGGGCCGGTGGGTCGGGTGCGGGTGGTGTGCCGCTGCGCGGAGCGGTCCCCTACCCGCCCTTCCACCGTTCCCAGGGGCGCTGCCCCTGACCCCGCACGGGCGCTCCGCGCCCGTCGCCTCAAACGCCGACGGGGCTGATTTCAGCCCCGCCGGCGTTTGAGGCGCGGGTCCGGGCAGAGCCCGGGGAACGGTGGCAGGGCGGGTAGGGGACAGCCCCCGCAGGGCCGACACCCCGCAGGGCGCGGCAGGGAGACGCCCCGGCAGGGGATACGGAACACGCCCGGCCAGGGCAACGGCCAGGGCGACAGGAACCACCCAGGAGGGGACCGTCATGCTCGACCACCTCATCCGCGGAGCGACCGTCGTCGACGGCACCGGCGCCCCCGCGTACACCGCGGACATCGGCATCAAGGGCGGCCGCATCGCCCTCATAGCGGAGCCCGGCACACAGGCAGTGGCGGCGGCGACCGCCGAGGACGCCACCGGCCTCGTCCTCACCCCCGGCTTCATCGACCCGCACACCCACTACGACGCCCAGCTCTTCTGGGACCCCTACGCCACCCCCTCCATGAACCACGGCGTCACCACCGTCGCCGGCGGCAACTGCGGGTTCACCCTCGCCCCCCTCAACCCCGCCCGCCCCGAGGACGCCGACTACACCCGCCGCATGATGAGCAAGGTCGAGGGCATGGCCCTCGCCGCCCTCGAAGAGGGCGTCGACTGGACCTGGTCCACCTTCGGCGAGTACCTCGACGCCCTCGAAGGCCGCATCGCGGTCAACGCCGGCTTCATGGTCGGCCACTGCGCCCTGCGCCGGCACGTCATGGGCGAGGACGCCGTCGGCGGGCAGCCCACCCCCGCCCAGATGGAACAGATGCTGGCGCTCCTCCACGAGGCCATGGCGGCCGGCGCCTGGGGGCTGTCCACCACCCAGTCCTCCACCCACTCCGACGGCGCCGGCGCCCCCGTCGCCTCCCGGCACGCGGAACCCGCCGAGCTCCTCGCGCTCTCCCGCGCCGTCGGCGAACACGAGGGCACCCAGCTCGAAGCCATCGTCGCCGGCTGCCTCGACCAGTTCTCCGACGACGAGATCGACCTCTTCGTCGAGATGAGCGCCGCCGCCGGCCGGCCCCTCAACTGGAACGTCCTCACCATCGACGCCGCCGTCCCCGAACGCGTCCCGCGCCAGCTGGTCCCCAGCGAGCGCGCCCGCAGGTCCGGCGGCCGGATCGTCGCGCTGACCATGCCGATCCTCACCCCCATGAACATGTCCCTCGGCACGTTCTGCGCACTCAACCTCATCCCCGGCTGGGGCGAGGTCCTCGCGCTCCCCGTCCCCGAGCGGATCGCGAAGCTCCGCGACCCGGACGTACGCGCCGAGATGCTGCGCCGCGCCGACAGCAAGGAGGCCGGGGTCTTCCGGCGCCTCGCCAACTTCGGCCGCTACGTCATCGGTGACACGTACAGCAAGGAGAACGAGGGACTCAGCGGACGCGTCGTCGGCGACATCGCCGCCGAGCGCGGCCAGGACGCCTTCCAGTGCCTGGTGGAGATCTGCGCCGACGACGAGCTGCGCACCGTCCTGTGGCCCATGCCCACCGACAACGATCCGGCGACCTGGGCCCTGCGCGCCGAGACCTGGCAGCACGAGGACGTCATGCTCGGCGGCTCCGACGCCGGCGCGCACCTGGACCGGATGTGCGGGGCCCCGTACACGACCCGGTTCCTCGGCGACTGCCTGCGCGGCCGCAAGCTCGTCCCGCTGGAGCAGGCGGTCCGGATGCTCACCGACGACCCGGCCCGGCTGTTCGGGCTGCGCGAGCGCGGCCGGATCGCCGAGGGCTTCCACGCGGACCTGGTCCTCTTCGACCCCGAGCGCATCGACGCGGGCCCGGCGACCCTCGTCCACGACCTGCCCGGCGACAGCCCGCGGCTGGACGCGCGGGCGATCGGGGTGGTGTCCGTACGCGTCAACGGGGTCGAGACCATCCGCGACGACGAGGTGACCGGCGCGGTCCCGGGGATCGTGCTCCGGTCCGGCCGTGACACGAGGACGGTGAGCACCCGATGACACGCCTCTACATCGGCGGCGAGTGGGTCGAGCCCGACGGCGGCCACTACGAGGTGGTCAACCCGGCCGACGAGTCCGTCGTCGGCCTGGCCCCCGAGGCCTCCCGCGCCCAGGTCGAGGAGGCGGCCCGCGCCGCCGCCGAGGCCTTCGGTACGTGGTCCCGTACGGCCCCAGAGGAGCGCGCGGCCGTCCTCGACCGGGCGGCGGACGTCATCCAGCGGGAGTTCGAACCGTGGGCGGCCCTCGCCCGGGCCGAGACCGGCGCGCCGACGGGCATCGCCCGCGGGATGCAGGTCGGCGTAGGGGTGTCCCGGTTCCGGCGGTACGCGAAGGGCGCCCTGGAACCGGTGGAGAAGGGGCTCCCGCCGCAGGTCACCGAGGCCGGCCCGATGGGGAAGGCGTCCGTCCTGGGCGCGCTGGAGGTCCGCCAGCCGGTCGGGGTGGTCACCTGCATCACCTCGTACAACAACCCGTGGGCGAACCCGGCCGGCAAGGTCGCCCCGGCGCTCGCCATGGGCAACACGGTGGTGGTGAAACCGGCTCCGCAGGACCCGCTGTCGGTGTTCAGGATGGCCGAGGCGCTGCACGAGGCGGGCGTCCCGGCCGGGGTGGTGAACGTGGTCTCGGGTGCCTCGGTGGAGGTCGGCGAGGCGGCCGTGGACTCCCCGTACGTGGACATGGTCTCCTTCACCGGTTCCACGGGCGTCGGGCAGCGCATCGCCGAGGTGTGCGGGCGGACCATGAAGCGGCAGCTGATGGAGCTGGGCGGCAAGGGCGCGGCGATCGTCCTGGAGGACGCGGACCTGGACGCGGCGGTGACGGGGATCGGCACCACCTTCTCCTTCTACAGCGGCCAGATCTGCACCGCGCCCACCCGGGTGATCGTCCACCGCTCGGTGTACGAACCGCTGGTGGAGAAGCTGCGCGGCTACCTGGCCTTCATGAAGGTCGGCGACCCGGGGGAGCGGGGCACGGTCGTCGGCCCGGTGATCTCGGCCGCGCACCGCGACCGGGTGGAGTCGTACGTGGAGCTGGGCCGCAAGGAGGGCGCGCGGATCGCGTACGGCGGCGAGCGCCCGGTGGTCGGCGACGGCCGCGGCTTCTACGTGGCGCCGACGCTGCTGGTCGACTGCACGAACGACATGCGGGTGGTGCGGGAGGAGATCTTCGGCCCGGTCGTGGTCGTGGTCCCGTTCGACGGGGACGAGGAGGAGGCCGTCCGGCTGGCGAACGACAGCGACTTCGGGCTGATCAGCTACGTGTGGTCCGGGGACGCCGCCCGCGCCTTCCGGGTGGCCCGCCGGCTGCGCTCGGGCGGGGTCGGGGTCAACACGATCGGCCGGAACATGGAGGCCCCGTTCGGCGGGTTCAAGCGGTCGGGGGTGGGGCGGGACGTGGGCTCGTACGCGCTGCACGCGTACAGCGAGGTGCAGTCGGTGGTCTGGACGACGTGACGGGGAGGTGTCCCCCGGGGTGCCGCCCCGGGGGACCCCGCCCAGGGCCTTTCCGACCCTGGTCCACGGACAGGGCCTAGCTGCGCTGCGGCCAGGCGAAGCCGAGGGACTCGGCGAGCTCCCGGCTCCCGCCGGTCACCCTGGCGTACGTCTTCGGGTCGGTGGACTCCAGCCGGGCCAGCGCCGCTTCGGCCTGTGCCTCGGGCGGGCGGCCGTCGTCGGGGAGCTGCCATTCGAACATCAGGCTGGGGGCGGGGTCCTCTCCCCGTACCGGCTGGGCGGCCGGGGCGGGCCGGTGGCCGAAGGCCACGGTCACCGTGTCCGGGTCCTGCCATCCCGTGGTGGCCCGGATCCAGCCGAGGCCCCAGCGGGTCCGCAGCTCCGGCCGTTCCCGCAGGCCCGCCGTGATCCGCCGGGCGGTGCTGCGGGCCGGCCAGGACCACGACTCGTCGGCCCGGGCGCGCCGGACCTCGGCCTCGTAGGCGGCGGCGTCGAAGCGCAGTTCGGGCGGGGGCGGTCCGGTCGCCCCGCGCCAGCCGTCCCAGACGACCTCGTCCCCGTCGCGGCGGACGGTCACGTACAGGGCGCCGCAGCACCCCTCGGTGCAGTCCGCCTCGGCGAGCTGCACCTCGTGCGGTTCGGGGCCGGCGAGCAGTGCGCCGTTGTCGAGCAGGTGTTCGGGCTGGTGGGCCGGGCCGTGGGGGAAGAGGGCCGGTACGAGGGGGCGGCCGTCGATCAGGATCCGCGTCTCGACGGCGGGGCGGGTGGCGGGGTCGCCGGCGACGACCTCGATGCGCAGGGGCGCGTGCGGTGCGCGGTGGTGGAAGGGGCGGGTGCGGTTGCGGGCGAGCCAGGCGGTGCGCCGGTCCCGGGGCCCGGGCGGGGGCCGGGTGCCCAGGTGCTGTCGGAGGAGGGCGAGCAGCTCCTCCCGTTCGCCGGCCGGCCAGTCGAGCAGTGCGCCGGTGCCGCTGTGCAGGTCCTGGATGAGGGAGAGCAGGAGGGCCTGGTGGTCGAGGTCCGGGGCGGGGCGGCCCGCCCGCGCCGCCACCGTGCGGTACGCCTGGACCGCCGGGCCGTAGTCGAGGAGGTCGGCGCGGGCGTTGTACTGGGCCGCCATGGCGTGCAGCAGCAACCCGGCGGCGGTGATCAGGGCGGTGTCGTCGGGGTGGGCGCGCAGGAGGGCGTCGAGGCGGGCGGCCTCGGCGATCCGGCGGGACTGCCGGCGGCTGGTGGTGGCCCAGTCGGGTGAGGTGACGAGGGCGACGAGTGCGTCCCGTACGGCCCGGTCGTCGGCGGACCCGGCAGCGGCGGAGGCCGCGCCGATCAGCGGGGTCAGGGCGTGGTCGCGGTTGCGGTGGGCCAGGTGCAGCACGGCGGCCGCCTGCCGGTCGAGGGGGTCGAGTGCGGCCGCGGCCGGGCTGCCCAGTCCGCGCAGCAGTCCGAGGGCCTTGAGGCAGGGCACGTCCTCGGGTTCCCCGAGGCGGATCAGGAGTGCGATGCCGACGCCGACGGCGCCGGGTGCGGTGCCGCTGCGGGTCAGCCGGCGGGCGGTGGCCCGGGCGGCGGCCTCGTCGGTCAGCGGGAGGCGGGTGGCCACCGCGCGGACGGTGCGCTCGGGCAGCCGGAGCCCGTCGACCGCCCGGTGCACGGCGTCGGCGGCCCGGACGGGGTCCGGGTCGGCCAGCGGGCCGGCGAGGGCGGCGGTGACTTCCTCCCGTGCCTGGTCCCAGGTGAGGCGGGGGCGGGAAGGGGGCGGGTCCGGCGGGCTTTCCGGCAGGGGGTGGCCGCGGTGCGGGAAGGCGGCGCCGGCGGGTTCGGCGCCCTGGCGGAACAGGGCGTAGTCGTACAGGGAGGTTCCGGGGGTGAGCGGCGTCCGCTCGTCGCGGGCGCTCACCGGGCGGGGTGGGACTCGATTCCGTAGGTCATGCCGGCAGCCTGCCAGCGGTGGTCACGGGCCGTCCAGTGGTTTTCACGGGGCGCAGTCGTTTGGGGGCCCGGGGTGGGTTCCGGGGGCCTCGAAAATTGGCACGGGAAAGTTTTGAAACGGACAAATGGGGTACTCCTGCGGTTTCCGCAATCCGGAACGTCCATCTCGGCGCCTCCCGAACGGTGGATGGGTTCCGGAGTGAACCTTGTATTACCAGTTCACGAACGCCTTGGATCTTCGCAATCCAAGGAATTTAGTCCTGTGAATTACCGGACTTAAATCTTCCGGATCAGGAAACCGCAGCATCTACCGTCCTGTCCCATGACACAGCTGGACACGCGGCCTCAGGTCGGAGACACGGTAAGCGGCGTCGCCGAGGGCGGCGCCGGGACCTCGGCCGGAACCTCGGCCGACGTCCGGGGCAAGGGCCTCGGCAAGGGCTCCGTCGGCCTGCTGGGCAGCGCCGTCATCGGCGTCTCCACCGTCGCCCCCGTCTACTGCCTGACCTCCACCCTCGGCTCCACCGCCGGCGAGGTCGGCGTCCAGATGCCGGCGGTCTTCCTGGCCGGCTTCCTCCCGATGCTCCTGGTGGCCTTCGCCTACCGCGAGCTCAACAAGGCCATGCCGGACTGCGGCACCTCGTTCACCTGGACCGTCAAGGCCTTCGGTCCGCGGATCGGCTGGATGTGCGGCTGGGGCCTGGTGATCGCCACGATCATCGTGCTGTCCAACCTCGCGGGCGTCGCCACCTCCTACTTCTGGCTGCTGGCCGGCGAGATCACCGGAAACCAGTCGATCGCCGCCCTCGACGACAACAAGCTCGTCCACATCGCCACCTGCCTGACGCTGATCGCCGTCGCGACCGCCATCAGCTACCGCGGCATGACCGCCACCAAGGGCGTCCAGTACACCCTCGTCGGCCTCCAGCTCGTCGTCCTCGCGGTCTTCGTCGCCATGGCCCTCCAGAAGGCCTCCGCCGGCACCTTCGACACCGGCATCGACTTCACCTGGCAGTGGATGAACCCCTTCGCGGTCGAGTCCATGGGCGCCTTCACCGCAGGACTCTCCCTCTCGATCTTCATGTACTGGGGCTGGGACGCCTGCCTGGCCACCAACGAGGAGACCACCGGCTCCGCCAAGACCCCCGGCCGCGCCTCCCTCATCGCCATGGTCGTCCTCGTCGGCTCCTACCTGGCCACCGGCATCGCCGCCCAGATGGCCGTGGGCTCCGGCGGCCAGGGCCTCGGCCTCGGCAACGAGGAGACCTCCGGCAACGTCTTCGCCGCCCTCGCCGGCCCCGTCATGGGCCCCGCCCTCGGCATCCTGCTCTTCGTCGCGGTCCTGGCCTCCGCCGCCGCCTCCCTGCAGACCACCTTCATCCCGGTGGCGCGCACCGTGCTGGCCATGTCCGCCTACGAGGCCCTGCCGCCCTCGTACGCCAAGGTCCACCCCAAGTTCAAGACCCCCGGCCGCGCCACCGTCATGGCGGGCATCGCGACCGGCGCGTTCTACACCGTGATGACCCTGGTCAGCGAGAACGTCCTCACCGACACGATCTTCGCGCTCGGCCTGATGATCTGCTTCTACTACTCCCTGACCGCCTTCGCCTGCACCTGGTACTTCCGCGGCGACCTGCGCCGCTCCGCCCGCGACCTGTTCTTCAAGGGCGTCTTCCCCGTCCTGGGCGGCCTGCTGCTCGCCGCGGTCTTCTTCAAGACCCTGGCGGACGCGTGGGACCCCTCCTACGGCTCCGGGTCCGACGTCCTCGGCGTCGGCAGCGTCTTCGTCATCGGCGTCGGACTGCTCGCCCTCGGGCTGGTCGTCATGTTCGTCACCGAACGCCGCAGCCCCGCCTTCTTCCGCGGCGAGGTCCTGACGAAGTCCACCCCTGCCCTGGTGGTGGAGGACTGACCGCCTGACCCCCTCCTCCCGCCGTCTTCCCGCTGTGTCATGGCCCGCGGCCCCGGACCGGTCCCCCGATCCGGGGCCGCCGGCGTGCGCGGGCCCGGGTCATCCGATGCGCGGAACAGCGGAGGCGGGCGGTGACCCGGGATGCGGGGGGTCGTTGGGCGGGGCATGAAGGCAATGAAGCGCACCCTCACCGCCCTGGCCCTCACCGGCGGGGCCGCACTCGCACTCACCCCCCTGACCGCCCACGCCGCCGGAGGGGGCGACGGCGCAACCCTCGGAGGCCAGCCCCCGGTCAAGCGCGTCGTCGGCATCGTCGACCACCCCGGCCAGGCCGTGCAGGACACCCGGACCGCCGTGGCCATCACCGGCGCGGCCGTCGGCAGCGCGGCCAACTCCACCAACAGCTCCCTCGCGGGCGCCGGCAGCGCCGTGGACGCCGGGGTCCCGCACGCCCCGAAGGTGAAGGGGTAGCCCGGCGGCTCCCTCAGCCGGACGGGGTGACCAGGACCAGCGGGATCTCCGAGGGGTTGGGGCTGTCGGTCACCGGCTCGGCGGTCATGAGGCCACCGCTTCGGCGACGCCCGCGTGGACCGCGTGCAGGGTCGGGGCCGTGACCTCGTCCATGACGGCCTCGGCGAAGCCGGCCGGGGTGATCCGGCCGTCGGCGTCGGCGGGGGCGTACGCGTAGCCGCCGTGCGGGGTGGCGTCGTGGTCGAAGTCCCCGGCCGGGGACAGCACCGCCCAGTCCAGGGCCTCGGGCGCGGCGGCCCGCAACGCCTCGGTGCCGGCGCCGTGCCCGACGTAGAACTCCCGCCACTCCTGCGGGTACCCGGCGGTGTCCATCAGCAGGGTCCCGTCCGCCGTGGGCAGTACGGAGGCCAGCCCGACGGACACCAGCCGCCGCACCCCCGCCCGCGGCAGGCCCGCCGCCATCGCCCGCGCCACGCCCGGGAAGAACTCCCCGGGCGCCGCCTGGGCGTCGTACACCGACACCACCGCCGCGTCGTGCCCCGCCGCGAGCCGCGCCACGTCCGCCGCCGAGGTCACCTCCCCGTCGGCCCGCCCCACCGCCGTCACCTCGACCCCCCGCGCCCGCGCCGCCGCGACCACCGCCCGGCCGACGCGGCCGGCGGCACCGAAGACGATCAGGCGGGTGGGGGCGGTGGCGTGCCCGTCGGCGGTCCGGGGCTGGATCTGGGTCTGGTTCTCGTTCGCGTTCGTCATGGCTGCGAGCGTAGGGAAAGGGGTGGTTACCGATTGGATACCGGCCTACCGTGGCGATCATGACGCAACCGCCCCTGGACCCCGAGATGTTCGACCCCGTCTGCCCCTCGACGCTGGTGCCGTTCCGCGTCGGTGACAAGTGGGCGCCGTTGATCCTGCGCTGTCTGGAAGACGGCCCGCGCCGCTTCTCGGAGCTCAAGGTCCCCCTGCGGGGGATCACCGCCAAGTCCCTGACGCAGTCCCTGCGGGGGCTGGAGCGCGACGGCTTCGTCGTGCGCGAGGAACCCGGCGGCTACGCCCTCACCGTGCTCGGCCACGGCCTGCTGGGGCCGTTGGACGCGGCGTGCGCGTGGACGCGGGAGCACTGGGACGAGCTCATCGACGCCCGGGAAGCGGGACTGACGGCCCGGGCGTCAGACGCTCAGCCCCAGGTGCGGGAGCACAGCACGAGCCGGTAGCCGTCGGGGTCGGCGAACGTGACGCCGTACTCGTCCCAGTACGGGTTGTGCGAGGGGACCCGGGTCCCGCCGCAGTCGACGAGCCGGCGCACGAGTTCCTCGTCGGGGGCCTCGCCGAGGTAGACGACGAACAGGTCGTCCACGGTGGGGGACGGCTCGATCGGGTTGTCGGGGTCGAGGGTCAGCTCGAAGTGCCACCCGCCCCCGGCCGGCCCGACCATGAGGAGGTCGTGCTCCCCGGGCGTACGCTCGGTGCTCCGCCACAGGATGTCGAGCCCGAGCCCGTCGACGTAGAACCGCTCGGCGGCCCCCAGATCGCGGGAGGGGCGGGCAACTCGGACGTGGGTCTGTGAGTTGATCATGCCCGGAGCGTAGGACCCGGACGCGGCACGCCCGGAGGTGGGGTACGCACACGGCCGCCCCGGCAGGGCACCGCCCCCGGTACCCCGCGCATAATCGGGCGGGTGATCAAGCCTGGGACCGTTCGTACCGCCCGGCTCGACCTGCTCCCGCTGCGGGTCGAGGACGCCGAGGAGATGGCCGTTGTGCTGGGCGACCCCGCCCTGCACGCCTTCATCGGCGGCGAGCCGGAGACCGTCGAGGAGCTGCGCGCCCGTTACGTGCGGTGGGCCGCCGGCTCGCCGGATCCGGCCGTCTCCTGGTGCAACTGGGTGGTGCGGCTGCGTGCGGAGGGCTGCCTCGTCGGCACCGTTCAGGCGACGGTCGGCGGGGGCACCGCCGAGGTGTCCTGGGTGGTGGGAACCCCTTGGCAGGGCCGGGGCATTGCCGCCGAGGCCGCCAGGGGGCTCGTCGCCTGGTTGCGGGAGCGCGAGGCGGGGACGGTCGTCGCGCACGTCCACCCCGACCACGGGGCGTCGGCCGCCGTCGCCGCCGCAGCCGGCCTCGTCCCCACCGGGCAGTGGCAGGACGGCGAGGTCCGGTGGGAGGGGGCTTAGGGGGTGTCTGGTGGATCAGGCAGGGCCCTGGGCCCGCTCGGCGGCGCTGCGTTCGACGCAGAACTCGTTGCCCGACGGGTCGGTCATGGTCACCCAGCCCGTGCCGTCCGGGTTGCGGTGGTCGCCGGAGACGGTGGCGCCGAGGCCGGCCAGGCGTTCCACCTCCTCGTCGCGGGTGCGGTCCTGCGGCTGGATGTCCAGGTGGAGCCGGTTCTTCGCCGTCTTGCCCTCGGGCACCCGGATGAACAGCAGCCCGGCGCCGGGGGTCTCGACCAGCACCTCGGGGTCGCCGGGCTGGTCGCCCTCGCCGAGTTTGCCGTCGAGGGCGGCGATCCAGAACTGCGCCAGGGCGTAGGGGTCGGAGCAGTCGAAGGTCACGTGTCGTACGAGAGATGCCATGGCGGCACTATCGATCAGGCTCCGACCCCTGTCCATCGAGTTGTCGCGAGGACGTCACCTCCGGCCGCGTGAGGACGGTGGCGTTTCCCGATTCCCTACGGCGCCTGTTCGGGCTTCGTGTGGAGGATCTCGCGGGCCTGGTCGGCGGCGCGGACGATGCTCTCGGAGACGAAGTCGACGAAGCGGCCGATGTTCTCCAGGCGGTTGGCGGCGGGGGTGTCGCGGCCGAGGACGTTGACGCCCTTGCGCGCGGTCTCGGCCAGCAGGGCCGTGGACCGGGCGCTGGCGATCATCGAGTCGTACCAGACGTCGTCGTCGACGATGTAGCGCTCGCGGCGGCGTTCGTCGCGTTCCCGGCGGATGAGGCCCTGGCTTTCGAGCAGCGCGACCGCCTTGGAGATCGACCCCGGGCTGACCTGGAGGCGCTGGACGAGTTCGGATGCGGTGAGGGTGCCGGAGTCGGCGATGTAGAGGCAGACGAGGACCTTGGCCGTCATCTTGGGCAGGCCCGACTGGATCAGGACGGTCGTGAACATCTCCTCGTACTCGCGCACCGCCTCCGGGTCGCGGCCGTGGCCGGGCGCGGGGGCCTGGGCGCCCCGGGGCGCGGCCTGCTTGCGGCGGTGGGTGCGGTGTTCGGTGGCGCGTTGGGCGAGGTCGGCGCGGTATCCGGCGGGGCCGCCGTTGCGCATGACCTCGCGGGTGACCGTCGAGGTGGGACGGTCGAGGCGCCTGGCGATCTCTGCGTAGGCGAGGCCGTCGGCCACCCCCAGTGCGATCTGCTGGCGTTCCTGCGGGGTGAGCCTGCCTCCCGGCATGTGCGGTCTCCTTTGCGCTGCTTGCGTGCTTCCTGTACCGCCTGTGGCTCCAGCGTAGCGTTCAAATCCGATCTGTTGCAACGAACGCATAGCTGTCGTTGCGTTAGATTTAGGCGTGGTGCAACGATCTCACAGCTCTGACCAGCAGGGATAGGGATTCCTCGCAACGAAGTTGTTGCTCGGTCTTTGAACGCGACGTAGCGTTCAGGTCGTTGGAAACAGCGAGCAACGAACTGAAGGAAGAAAAACCATGCAGAACTTCGCCACCACCACCGCGATCGCCACCCTCCTCGACGTCCCCGCCGGGAACATCCGCTTCATCGCCACCGACCGCGCCGACACCACCGTCGAGATCCTCCCGGCCAACGCCGGCAAGAGCCGCGACGTGAAGGCCGCCGAGGAGACCACCGTCGACCTCCGCGACGGCGTCCTGCGCATCAGCACCCCGCAGAAGAACGAGGCGTTCGGCGCCTCCGGCTCCGTCCGGGTCACCGTCCAGCTCCCCGCCGGGTCCAGCATCGAGGCGAAGACGGCGTCGTCCGAGTTCACCACCACCGGCCGCCTCGGTGACGTGTCCCTGGAGAGCGCCCACGGCACCGTCAAGCTCGACGAGGCCGCCCGCGTCCGCCTCACCCTCGCCGCCGGCGACATCACGGTCGGCCGCCTGACCGGCTCCGCCGACATCCGCACCCAGAAGGGCGACCTGACCATCGCCGAGGCCACCGGCGGCACCGTCACCCTGCGCACCGAGCACGGCAACATCACCGTCGGCGCCGCCCGGGGCGTCTCCGCCTCCCTCGACGCCGGCACCTCCTACGGCCGGATCAGCAACGCCCTCCAGAACACCGGCGAAGGCGACACCCTCACCATCCACGCCACCACCGCCTACGGCGACATCACCGCCCGCACCGCCTGAGCCCCCGCCCACCCCGCACCGCACCGAACCGCACGCCCGACACCCCGAGGAGCACACCACCATGTCCGCCATCACGCCGAACGACCGCCCGCAGCTCCAGAAGGCCGTGGAGGAGATCGCCGCATCCGGCAGCTGGGCCGGGGTACAGGTGCGCATCAACGACCCGCGCGGCGAATGGGCCGCCTCCGCCGGCACCGCCGAACTCGGCGGGAACACCGCTCCGCCGACCGACGGCCACTTCCGGATCGGCAGCAACACCAAGACCTTCACCGCGACCCTCGTCCTCCAGCTGGTCGCCGACGGCCTGATAGCCCTCGACGGCCCCGTGGACGACCACCTCCCCGAGTACGGGCTCGACCGCCGGATCACCGTCCGGATGCTGCTCCAGCACACCAGCGGCCTCTTCGCCCACACCGGCGAGTACTACGAGGACGGCACCATCGCCCCGGGCATCGACTGGGAGGGCCAGGCGTGGGTGGACAAGCTCTTCCACACCTACGAGCCCGAGGAGCTCGTCCGCTTCTCCCTCTCCAAGCCCGCCCGCTTCGAGCCGGGGACGGACTGGAGCTACTCCAACACCAACTACGTCCTCCTGCGCCTCCTGGTCGAGAAGGTCGTCGGCCGCCCCTTCGCCGAGGAGATGCAGGAGCGGCTCCTGACCCCGCTGGGCCTGACCGGAACCAGCGTCCCGGACGCCTCGCCCGAGCTCCCCGAGCCCCACGCCCACGGCTACTACACGTACCAGGACGGCGAGGAGTGGAAGACCGTCGACGTCACCCGCGCCAACCCCTCCTGGATCTCCGCCGCCGGCGACATGATCTCCACCACCCGGGACCTGCACACCTTCTTCTCCGCCCTGATGAGCGGCAAGCTCCTGCCCGCCCCGCTGCTCGACGAGATGCGCTCGCCCCACACCAAGTTCGCCTACGGCCTCGGCCTGATCGTCCAGGAGACCGAGCACGGCACGCTCTACACGCACAACGGCGGCTTCTGGGGCTGGGGCGCCCTGATGTTCAGCTCCCCCGACGGCCGGACCACCCTCACCGCCTCGCTCACCACGGGCGACGCGCGGCTCGACCTCGCGAAGACGGCCGAGGCCTTCACGGCGGTCCAGCAGTCCCTGCTCGCCGAGGCGTTCGGCGCCTGAGCGCCGGGAAAAGCAGGTGCGGCGGCCCTCAGGGGCCGCCTAGCTTGAGCTGGATGAGCAGCGACTATCCATTCGCGGACGGGTACAACCTCGTCTGGGACCTGACCGGATTCGGTGACGCGGACGAAGAGATAGTCGAGTCCGTCTCCCTCACCCGGGACCAGTTCCTCAAGATCCGGCACCTCTTCGTGCTGGGCGACGACCCCTGGATGGTGTCCGGCGAGTACCGCGTGGCGCCGAGCATCTGGACACACGTACGCGGCGCCGTGCCGGGTGTCCGGTTCCAGCGCGATGCCGACTACTTCCTCGGCGCCCGTCAGGCCCTGCCTGACGGGCGCTTCTGGCGTCCGGCCCCGGGCGTGGCGGCGCCGGGACCGATCCCGCCGCCCTAGCGGGTGACCCCGCCGAGGAACGCGGTCCAGGTGGCGGGGCTGACCGCCAGCTCCGGGCTCGCGGTGAGCTTCGAGTCCCGGACGTGGACGGTGTCGGCGCAGGCGGCGACCTCGACGCAGTCGTCGCCCTGGCTGCCGCTGTAGGTGGACTTCTGCCAGGAGAGGGCGACCTCGACGCAGCTGTCGCCCTCGCTACCGCTGTAGCTGCTCTTGAACCACCGGAGCTGGGAGCTGTTCACAGGGATCCTCGCAATCGCATCAACAGGCCCGCACTGTCCGTGGGATTGAGGGCCTGGATGCGAAGTTTGGCATACCGCTGGTGGAGCATGCTGATGTCTTTCGGGTCGGACAGGACCTGGCCCGACTGCTGGCCTTCGCTGTAGCCCCACCACTCGTTTTCCTGGGTTTCGAGGAGCCGGAAGGGGCCGTCGGTGCCCGAGTGTTCCGGGCTGACCGTCGGCATGAGCTGAATGTCGACGTTGGGGAGCCGGGAGCATTCCAACAGGTGGTCGATCAGCCCACGGGAAACCTCCGGGCCCCCCGTCTGCCGTTCGATCACCGTCTGCTCGATGATGAAGCTGAAGGACGCGTAGGGGGTTCGAGTGAGCAGCTTCTGTCGCTCCAGGCGTCGGGCTATCCGGTCCTCCGCTTCCTGGGCCGTAGGCATGGGCGGCACGTTCTGGATCTGCGCCCGCGCGTAGGCCTCGGTCTGCAACAGTCCCGGAACCACCCTGCACTCATACGTATTGAGCGCGACCGCCGTCTCTTCCAGCTCCGCCCACCGCCTGAACCACGAGGCCAGCCCACGCCTCCGCGTCATCTGCCTCGCCGCGATCTGGATGACCCCGAAGGTGTTCAGCACCTCCTCCGCCTTGTTCACGAACTTCACGGACGGATGTCGGCGGCCCTGCTCCACGGAAGCCACGTACTGCACCGAGTACCCGACCCGTGGACCGAACTGCTCCTGGGTCAGATCGGCCCGTTTGCGGGATGCCTTGAGCATGTCCCCGAAGTTCTTCAGGTCGGGGTCGGGCTCCACCTTCTCGTCACCGTTGCCGCCCTCGCCAGCCGTCATCACGGTCACCTCCCGATTACTCATGCTCACGGTCGGTGACTACGCTTGTCCAGTCACTGGACTACTACTCTTCATCAGTAGTAGTCCACGTGCTGGGAACTCCCCTGCCTCCACGGGACGTTATAGCCATGACCGCACCCTCCGGCCACCCCCAGGCCTTCGTACGCGTGTTCACTCAGCGTTTCAGCTGCACCCCCCGTGGCGCCCGCCTCGCCCGGCAGCTGGCCCTCGTCTCCCTGCACGACTGGGGTGTCCCCGAAGGCACCGCGCTCTCCGCCGACGCCGGGCTCCTCGTCGCGGAGCTCGCCTCCAACGCCGTCACCCACGGCCGGGTCATCGGGCGGGACTTCGAGCTGCGGATGACGCTGCTGGAGGGTGTGCTCCGGCTGGAGGTGTCCGACCCCCGCCGTGACCGGCGACCCGCAGTGCGGCCCCACGCGTACCAGGCGGAGTCCGGGTACGGGCTGCGCATCGTCGACGCCCTCGCGACCGACTGGGGGGTCATGGACCGGATCATCGGCAAGACCGTCTGGGCGGAGCTGGCCCGGTAGGGGCGTTGTCACACGCCCCGGCTACCTTGCACAGGCAACGGGACACGAGCAAGGAGCGGCCATGGTCGTCGAGGTGGGGTACGCGCAGGCGTGGGACCTGGAGGCCCGCGGGCCCTGGCGGCCCCTGTCCGCCGGGGAGGCCCGGGAGCGGGATGACGCCGGGCTGCCGTACGTGGTGGTGTACCGGGCGGCGGGGCGGGAGGCGCCGCTGGAGGTCCGGCTCGTCTCCTGGCGGGACCACTACGTCGGGCTGTGGGTCTACGACGACCAGGGCCGCCGTACCTTCGACCTGGACATGCGGCTGCTGGACGACCCGCAGCGGCTGTTTCGCCGGTACTCCGTCGGCTGGTACTACACCGGCCCGGAGATGGCCGAGTTCGACCCGAAGTGCCCGCGCGTCATCGTGGACCTCTTCCCGGACGGGAGGGGGCGGCGGACGGAGGAGCCCCGGGGGTACTCCACCACCGCCACCCTCCGCGAAGACGAGCGCTGGACGGACCGGCCCGCCTTCGGGGAGTGGCCGCTGCTCTCGGCGCAGGTGCACGGGTTCGCGGAGCCGCCGGTGTTCGAGGCCGCAGAGGTCGTCGAGGGCGGTGCCGGCGAGGCCCCCGCCACCTGCTGGCGGCCGCCGCGTCCCGCGCAGCCCGGCCGGATCGGTGAGCTGTTCCGGCCCGGGGTGCGGGTCACCGACGGGTACCACCCCGAGCAGACGGTCGTGGAGCCGCGCCGCGTCGGCAGCCTGCGCGTGCCGAGCGGGCTGCTGGCCGTGTCCGGCCCCGACAACTGCGACGAGGGTCCGGCGATCACCGTTCCCGTCCCGCCCGGGGAGTACGTGCTCGACGAGGCGCGGGTCCGTTACAGCTACCACTGCGAGTGGCGGGACAAGGAGGTGACGACCACGGCCCCCACCGCCGTCCGCCTGCTCGTCAGCGAAACCCCCGCCGTGTCCTGGGAGATGGCCCTCGGGGCGGACGACGACCTCCGGCTGTTCATCGAGAAGCAGATAGCCGGCTTCGACACCGACGGCGCCACGGGCTGCTTCGCCGACGCCGGGTCCTTCGAGGCCCTCCTCTCGCTCTTCGAGCGGGGGCTGATCAAGGGGGAGCCGGATCTCGACGGGTACGAGGACCTCGACGACGGTTCCATGTTCATGCAGCGGACCTGGGACACGGCCACCGGCGGCGAGCTGATGGCCTTCGCGACGAGCGGGGACGGCACCTACCCCGTGTGGGTCGGGCGTTGCGGGGCCGGCGACGTGGTGGCGGTCGTGGTGCTGACCGAGGGCATGCCCGAGATCCTCCCGGAGCGGGACGGGGACACCGCCGGTGCCTGAAGGGACGTACGTGACCTTCGAGGAGTCCTGGCAGGTGGCGTCCCGTACCGGCGGGCGGCGGCTGTCCGCCGGCGAGGCGCGGGCGCGGGACGCGGCCGGGCTCCCGTACGCGGTGGTCTACCGCGCCCCGGGCCGTGAAGTGCCGCTCGGGGTGCGGGTGGTGGCGTGGCGGGCCGGCTGCGTCGACGCCTGGGCGTACGACGAGCACGGGCGCCGGACCGCCGAGGCGGAGCTGCGGCTGCGGGACGACGCGGGGCGGCTGCTGGTCCGGCGGCTGCTCGTGCGGCGGTACCCGGACGCGCGGACGGCGGAGTACGCGGTGGACTGCCCCCGGACGGCGGTGGAGCTGTCCGCCGACGGCACGGCCCGGATCTCGCACCAGCCCGGGGGGATGCGGGGCGAGTCCCTGGAGGCCGAGGTGGCGGTGGCCGACGGGGACCTGTGGACGGTGCGGCCGGGCTTCGACGACTGGCCGGGGCTGCCCGTCGCGGACTCGCTCCCGGACTGGGTCGGCGCGCCGCCGGCCGTGGAGGCGGCCGGCTGGCGGCGGGAGCCCTCGCGGCTGCGCGGGCCCGCCGACTTCGACCGGGTGTTCCGGGCCGGGGCGGAGATCCCCGGGCTGAAGGTCCTCGACCCGGTGCCGTGCGGCAGCCTGCGCGTGCCGAGCGGGGTGCTGGCCGTGGCCTGCCCGGACACGGGGGAGGGACTGTCCCGGATCACGGTGGCCGTGCCGCCGGGCACGTACCCCGTCGAGGCGGCCTGGGTCGAGGTGCCGGAGGAGTACTGGGGGTCGTACGAGGAGGTGGCGGCCGTCCGGCTGCGGATCGGTGACGCCCCGGTGGCGGTGTGGGAGATGGCGCTCGGGCCGGGTGACGACACGCTCCGGCTCCGCGCCGGGGAGGCCTTCGGCTTCGGGACGGACGCGGCCACGGGCGCCTTCGGCGACGCCGAGGCGTGGGTGGACCTGCGGGACCTGCTGGAGCGGGCCCGGCGGGCGGGGTCCCCGGACCACGACCGCCTAGCGGATTCCGCCGCCGGGATGCACCTGGACGGCGGGAGCCTCGGTGCGGACCTGGCGGTCTTCTGCACCGGCGGAGACGGGGTCCACCCGGTGTGGGTGGGGCGTTCGGCATCCGGGGACGTGGTCCGGGTGGCCGTCCGGACGGCCTTCGGACTGGACCTCGACCCCTAGCCCGAGGCGGCGGACCGCGGCGGTGAGTCTTCCGCAGCGCGCAGTCCCTCGCGCCCCTCTCCGCCTGCCCACTCCCGTCGAGCCTTCGGGCCTGCCAGTGCGGCGAGGACGACCGTGGCGGCCACCACCTGCCAGGCCGCGCCGGCGCCGAGCACCGTCGACGTCCCGACCGCCGCGGCGAGGGGGCCCGCGAGGGCGAGCCCGAGCGGGCCGAGGGCGAAGGCGCCGAGCGTCCCGTACGCGCTCACCCGGGCCAGCGCCTCCGCCGGGACGTCGCGCTGCTGCATCGTCGCGTAGAGACTGCCGCACACGGTCGAGCCGAATCCGGCGGCCAGCGCCGCAGCGCAGATCCACCCCACCGGGGCGTGCCAGGCGAGCGCGGCGGAGGGCAGTACCCACCCGAGCGTCGCGACCGTGGCGACGACGAGCGGCCGACGCGGCTTACGGCGCAGCATCAGCAGCCCACCGGCCGTCGCCCCCGCGCCGTACACGGCCATCACCAGCCCCCACCCGCGGGCGCCGCCGAGCCGCTGCTCCGCGACGACGGGTCCGAGGACCAGGAACGGTGCCCACACCAGCAGGTTGAACAGGCCCATGTGCAGCGAGGTGACCCAGATCCACCGCTTGGCGGTGAACTCCGCCCAGCCATCGCGGAGTTCGGCGAGCAGTGAGGGCTCGGGGCGGCCGCCGGCGGCGGTGGCCCCGTCGGTGAGGGCGGGCAGTCCGCGCAGGGCGAGGAAGCTCACCGCGTAGCTGACGGCGTCCAGCGCAAGGACCCAGGACGGTCCGACCGAGGCGATCAGCAGGCCGGCGAGGACCGGCCCGGCCACCGTTGCGGCCGAACGGGCGGTCCCGAGCATGGAGTTGGCGTCCGCCAGGCCGCTGTCGTCGGTGAGCCGGGGAATCAGCGCGTCCAGCGACGGCATGAACAGCGCCTCGCCCACGCCCCACACCGCGACCAGGAGCACCACCGGCCACAGCCCCGGCCGGGCCGCCAGCACCACGGCGAGCACCGCCTGCACCAGGCACCGCCCGGCGTCGGTCGCCAGGATCACCCGTCGCCCGCCCAGCCGGTCCGCGACCACACCGCCGAGCAGCAGCAGCAGAACGATCGGCAGCACCCGGGCGGTCATCACGAGGCCGATTCCGGAGCCGCCCGCGCCGCCGTCCAGCAGGGCGAAGGTCACCGCGAGCGGCGCCATCGCGGAGCCCAGCAGGGACGCCGAGTAGCCGATCAGAAATCGGCGGAAATTCGAAGCCATGGGCGGCAGCGTGCCCTGCTGGAGCGATCCCCTGCAAGGAATTGGCGGGAGAAACCTGAGCCTAGCCGCATCAATTTTCTCCGAGGCCTGAGTTGCCGCAGTAAATCAGCTGTTTACTGCCGGAAGAGCGGCTGTTCACCGATGGTTGACCAAAACCTTCCGGTGTCGGTTTACTGCGACAGTGATTCCCGTTGAGTACGCCGTAGCCGTCGAGCGCTATCTCGCCGCCGCGCCGCTCGGAGAGGCGTCGCGCCGGGTGTACCGGATCGCGCTCACCACCTGGGCGTGGCTGCTGGTCGGCCGCCCGGTCCCGGTCGGTGGCGAGCGGCGGCGGGCCGTGCCGCCGGTGGTGGCGCTCGCGGCACTGGACGGACCGCAGGCGGCCGGACGGCTGGAGGCGGCGTTCGCGGCGCGATCGGCGGCCGTCGGCGCACGCACCGCCAACCGCGAGCTGTCCGCGCTGCGCAGCGCGCTCGGCTGGTGGCGGGCGCAGGGCTGGCTGACCGCCGACCTCGGGGCGGAGCCCGCCAGGCTGCCGACTCAGCGCCGCGACAAGGCGCAGACGGAGGCGGGATTCGGCGAGGCGGAGGCGAGGGCGGTGCTCGCGCTGCGCGCGCCGCTGCGGGAGAAGACGTTCTGGCGGCTGCTGTACGAGACCGGCGCGCCGATCGAGCGACTGCTGGCGCTGGACGTGGACGAGCTCGATCTGGTGGCGCGAAGGACGCGTCGCGGTTCGGCCGGGCCGGTGCTGCGCTGGCGTGGCGGGGCCGGGCGGCTACTGCCGCTGCTGGTGGCGGGCCGCATCGAGGGCCCCTTGTTCCTCACCGAACGCCGGGCCCCGGCCGGTACGCCGTCGGCCGACCGGTGCCCGCTCACCGGCCGCGCCCGGCTCTCCTACCGGCGCACGGCGGAACTCTTCACCGCCGCCACCCGCCCCCTCGATCCGGCCGGGCGCGGGTGGACCCTGCGGACCTTGCAACAGGCGGCGAAGGGCTAGGGCCTGTCCGGCGGGTGTCTCCACCGCCCCGCGACCGGCGCGCAGGGCGGCGGTGGCGGGGCGGTCCGGGTCGGCCGGGGTTGCGACTACGACTTCGGCAGGGCCGGGAGGGAGGGGAGCTTGCCCGGCTCGCTCTTCTGGAAGGTGTCCTGGCCGGCGCCCTCCCACGTGACCTTCAGGGTGGTGGCGTCGACCGAGTCGACCTTGCCCTTCGAACGGGTCGCGCCGGCCGGGCACTTCAGGTCCAGGGTCGAACCGCTGGCGGTGCCCTCGCAGGTCAGGCCGGAGGCGGCCTCGACCACGAACGCCTTCTGGCCCTTGACGGTGAGCACCACGCCCTTGCCCGGGGTCTGCATGGAGATCCAGCCGCCGTCCAGGCTGCCCGCGGCCGTGCCGCCGCCCGTGGCGGGGGAGGCGGCCGGGGTGGCCGCCGACGGGGCGGAGGCGGCGGTGTCCGGCTTCTTGTCGGCGGCGGGCTTGCTGTCGCTGCCGCAGGCGGTCAGGGTGAGGACGGCCGCGACTCCGGCTGCGGCGGCGACGGAGATACGCAGGTTGCTGTGCACGGGAAGTCCCCCAAGGGCGAGTCGGTCGAAAGACGGGCCAAGCTAGCAGCCGTCCGGGCAGGCGGCGGCACCCGCAGACACGCCGGGGCGGGGTGATCCGGTTCCGTGCGGCCGGAGTGCGGGGGTGTCAGAGGTACTGGGCGAAGTCGTCCAGGGCGCGCAGGACTTCCGCCTCCCGTGCCGACGGGAGCTGGAGGACGACCTCCTCGATGCCCAGTTCGGCGTAGTGCCCGAGCTTGCCCGGCGTCGGCTGGACGGCGTACGGGACCACCTGGAGGTCCTTGGGGTCGCGCCCGGCGTCCTCCCAGACCCGGCGGAGCGCCGGCACGGATTCGGTGAGGCCGCGTCCGCCGATGGGGAGCCAGCCGTCGGCGTGGTCGGCGATCGCGGCGAACAGCTTCGGGCCGGCCGCCCCGCCGATCATGGTGCGCGGACCGTGCAGCGGCTTCCCGGGGGCGAGTTCGCGCGGGGCCTGGACCGGCTTCGGGTACGCCGAGCTCGCGCGGACGGAGCCGTACGGGCCCTCGTACGCGGTCGGCTCCGGCGCCCACAGGGCGCGCATCAGGGCCATGTGGTCCCGGACGCGTTCGCGGCGGGTGGGCCAGTCGACGCCGTGGTCGGCGGCCTCCTCGACGTTCCAGCCGTAGCCGATGCCGAGGGTGAGGCGGCCGCCGCTGAGGTGGTCGACGGTCGCGACCTGCTTGGCGAGGCCGATCGGGTCGTGCTGGGCGACGAGGGTGATGCCGGTGCCGAGGTGGAGGCGTTCGGTGACGGCGGCGGCCTGGCCGAGTGCGACGAACGGGTCGAGGGTGCGGCCGTACTGCGCGGGGAGTTCGCCGCCCATGGGGGCGGCGGTGTCCCGGCTGACGGGGATGTGGGTGTGCTCGGGGAGGTAGAGGCCGGAGAAGCCGCGCTCCTCCAGGGAGCGGGCGAGGCGGGTGGGGGAGACGGTGCGGTCGGTGAGGAAGATGGTCGTGGCGATCCGCATGGGCGAGGGCACCTCCGAGACGTCGGGAGGGCCAAGGTACGGGCATCGCCGTGCGGGCGGCAGGGCGTTGGTCCGTTGGTGTGTGATGAGGTGGCCGCATGGACTCGATGGAGACGATCACCGTTCCGGAGGCGTTGCACGGCTACCCCGGGGTGGCCTTCGGCGGATACGTGGCCGGGCTGCTCGCGGGGCGGCTGCCCGGGGACACCGGGGCGGTGCGGGTGGACTTCCGGCGGCCCGTGCCGACCGGGACGGCGGTGCGGCTGGAACCGGACACCGGGGGCGGCGGGGCCGCGCTGCTCGACGCGGACGGGGTGCTGCTGGCCGCCGCTTCGGCGGTGGCCGCGCCGGGCGGGGAGGTACCGGGGGCGCCCTCCTGGGCGGAGGCCTCGAAGGCCGCCGACGCCTACCGGGCGGACCCGCCGGGCGGGGAGGTCGACTGCTTCGGCTGCGGGCTGGGCCGGACCCCGGCGACGGGGCTGCGGCTGCACTGCGGGCTGGTGCCCGGGCGGGACCTCGTCGCCACCGCCTGGACCCCGGACGCCGCACTCCTCGACGCCGACGGGCTGCTGCCGCCCGAGCTGGCCTGGGCCGCGCTGGACTGCCCCGGCAACGCGGCGGGCCGGCTGCTGGCGGGCGGGCCGGCCGGAGCCGTCACCGCGGCGCTGACGGGGCGGCTGCTGCGTGCGGTGCCGGGTGCGTCGGGGCTGCTCTCGTACGCGTGGCTGCTCGGGGTCGAGGGGCGCAAGTGCCGGGTGGGGACGGCGCTGGCCACGCGGGAGGGGGAGGTGTGCGGGGTCGCGGAGGCGCTGTGGGTGTGGCCCCGGTCGGGGGTGTGACCCCGGTCGGGGGCGTGACCCGCCCCTCGATCGCCGGCGGGGCCGGAGACGGCCTCAGCCGCGGGGGTAGCGGGTCAGCCAGGCCGAGGTGGTGACCGCGGGGCCGTGCAGGGAGGAGCCCTGGGTCAGTTCGAGGGCGAAGTCATCGGCCAGTTCCAGCAGGATCGCCCGGCCCTCCAGTTCGGCCAGCCCGGCCGCGGGGAGGGCCGTCTCGCCGTGCAGGGCGCCGAGGAGGGCCCCGCACAGGGGGCCGCCGCGGCCGGCGGCGGCCAGGCGCAGCCCGTGCGGGACGTCCTCGGCGACCAGGGTGCTGTAGACGGCGACGGCGAGGGCGTCCTCGGCGCTACGGCCCCCGCCCGGGGAGAGGGCTTCGACGGCGACGGGGCCGGGCTCGCCCCGGGTGACGGCGGTGAGGGCCCGGTGCAGGGCCTCGGTGACGGGCTCGTGGCCGGGGCGGGCGGCGAGCAGGGGGAGGGTGCGCCGGACCGCGGTGTCGAGGGAGTCGCCCCGGGTCAGGCCGTGCACGATCACGGCGAAGGCCCCGGCGGACAGGTAGGCGGCGGGGTGCCCGTGGCTCTGGACCGCGCATTCGACGGCCAGTTGGAGGACCAGCGCGGGCTCCCAGCCGACCAGCAGCCCGAAGGGGGCCGAGCGGACGGCGGCGGCGGCGTCCCTGGCGGTGGGGTTCTTCGGCTGGTCGAGAGTGGCGAGGGTGTCGTCGCCGAAGCCGGTCAGGCAGGCCCGCTCCGGGCCGCGCCGGGCGTAGAGCCACTCCTCGTTGGCGAGCCAGCCGTTGTCCTCGCGCCGCTCGTCGGGGCCCCAGTCGTGCTGGGTGGCCGACCAGCGGCGGTAGGCGCGGTGGACGTCGGTCGGCGGGTGCCAGCCGCCGGTGTCCCGGCGTACGTGGGCCCGTATCAGGCCGTCGACGGTGAACAGGGTCAGCTGCGTGGCGGCCGTGACGGCACCCCGGCTGCCGTGGGCGTCCCCGAGCGCGGCCCCGAGCAGCGCCCCGCGCACCCGGCTCCGGAAGTCCTGCTGCTGGGCCCGCCCCCACAGCGCGGTGCCGATGCCTCCGGTGGTGGCTCCCGTGGAGCCGAGCCCGACGCTCCCGGTGTGCCCGGCGCCCGAGGGGCCGGTGTCCGCGCTTCCGGCGGCGAGCCGTGTGGTGCCGGGGGCAGGGTCCCCGGAGGCCGCCGCGATGCCGGCCGCCGCCCGGGCCGCGCCGGCGGAGGCCGCCCGGGCCGCCCTGGCGGCGGCTCCCGTGGCGCCTGCGGCTCCCGTGACCCCCGTGGCGCCCGTCCCGGCCGGCCCGGTCGGGACGACCCTCAGCACAGCCGTGTCCGTCGTACCGCCGCCCGCGTCGGGCGTGCCGCCCACCGCCCCCGTCGTCCCGCCGTCCGCCGTGCTCGTCGTCGTGTCCATGCCGTCCCCCAAGGCGCTCAGGACGCGCACTGTAGTGGACGGGTTCGGTCGTTTTCGGAAGCGCTCCGGCGGGTCGCCCGTAACTGAGCGGAGAACGGCCGGAATGCGGACGGTTCCGGCCACCGCCCAGCCGAGTGGCACGTTTTGTCATCCGCCTTCACCCCGGTCGTTTTCGGCCACGCCTCGTTCATCCGGCGTTCGCCGGGCGCCCACAGCCTCGGAGGCATGAAGAAGGCCCTCCTCGCCGCGACCGCCGTCGCCTCCGCACTCGCCGCCTCCCTGGCCGCCGTTCCCACCGCCTCCGCCTCCGACTGGGAGTGGTTCGCCAGCCACCAGGACCGCTCGGCCATCCCCTTCACCGAGGCCACCGTCACCGCCTCCGCCGACGGCTCGTACACCCTGAAGTGGAACACCAAGGGCACCGAGCGCGTCGTGGTCAAGGCCGGCGGCAAGGTCGTCGCCCGGGGCGGCGCCCGGGGCGAGGCCGTGGTCGACGGGCTGCCCGCGGCCGACCGGCAGTGGTTCGACTTCCAGCCGGACCACGGCCAGGGCCTGCGCCTCGCCGACCGGCTGATCAAGCTGGAGGGCACGGTCAACTTCCGTGACGCCGGCGGCTACCGCACCGCCAACGGCCAGTGGGTGAAGATGGGCGAGGTCTACCGCTCCGACGCCCTCGCCCGGCTCACCGCCGACGACCTCGCCAAGCTGGAGCGGCTGCGCGTGCGCACCGTCTTCGACCTGCGCACGCAGGACGAGCGCGGCAAGAACGCCGACAAGGTCCCGGCCGGCGCGAAATACGTCGTCGCCGACGTCTTCGCGGGCTCCGGCTCCTTCCAGACCATGCCCAAGACCCCCGACGAGGCCGTCAAGGCCATGGTCGACGCGGAGAAGGCCATGGTCGGCGGCGAGGGCGGCAAGAAGGCGTACACGCAGGTCCTCGACGGCATACGCGGCGACCGCGGCCGCGCCGCGCTCTTCCACTGCACCGCCGGCAAGGACCGCACGGGCTGGGCCAACGCCACCCTGCTGACCGCCCTCGGCGTCCCCCAGGAGACGGTGCTGGCCGACTACCTGGCCAGCAACGACTACCGCAAGGCCGCCGACGACGCCGTCCTCTCCCACCTCCCGGCCCAGCAGGCGGCCGTCTACAAGCCGCTGCTCGACGTCCGCCCCGAGTACCTCAACGCGGGCTACGACGAGGTCAAGGCCCAGTACGGCTCCTTCGACCGCTACCTCAAGGACGGGCTCGGCCTCGACGCCCGCGAGCTGCGCGAGCTGAAGAAGGACCTCCTCGTCGGCTGACCGCAGGCGGGGAGCGGGGCCCGTGCGGACGACGGGCCCCGCTCCCGCGCGTTCACTCCAGGACCGGCAGCAGCTCCGGCAGGTGGCCGTCCGAGGCGCGGGCCGCGTCCTGGCGCTCCTGAGGGACCTCCCCGTACAGGGTCGTACGGGGCTTCGCGGGCCGGCCGGCCGCCTCCGCGACCGCGATGAGGTCCTGGACGGACTTGTAGGAGCCGTAACTCGACCCGGCCATCCGGGAGATGGTCTCCTCCATCAGCGTGCCGCCCAGGTCGTTGGCCCCGGAGCGGAGCATCTCCGCCGCGCCCTCCGCGCCCAGCTTCACCCAGCTCGTCTGGATGTTGGGGATGTGCGGGTGCAGCAGCAGCCGCGCCATCGCCGTGACCGCCCGGTTGTCGCGGACCGTCGGGCCGGGCCGGGCGATGCCCGCCAGGTAGACGGGGGCGTTGGTGTGGATGAAGGGCAGCGTCACGAACTCCGTGAAGCCCGCGACGCCCTTGGCGAGGGCCTCCTGCTGGATGCGGGACAGGGTGCGGAAGTGGCCGAGCCAGTGCCGGGGCTGGTCCACGTGCCCGTACATCATGGTGGACGAGGAGCGGATGCCCAGCTCGTGCGCCGTCGTGATGACCTCGGTCCAGTCGGCCGTGGGCAGCTTGCCCTTGGTCAGCACCCAGCGGACCTCGTCGTCCAGGATCTCCGCCGCCGTCCCCGGGATGGAGTCCAGCCCGGCCTCCTTGGCGGCCGTCAGCCAGTCCCGTACGGACATCCCGGTGCGGGTGGCGCCGTTGACGACCTCCATCGGGGAGAAGGCGTGCACGTGCATGCCCGGGACCCGTTCCTTCACGGCCCGCGCGATGTCGAAGTACGCCGTCCCCGGCAGGTCCGGGTGGATGCCGCCCTGCATGCACACCTCGACCGCACCGACGTCCCAGGCCTGGGCCGCGCGGTCGGCGACCTGCTCCAGGGACAGGGTGTAGGCGTCGGCGTCCGTGCGGCGCTGCGCGAAGGCGCAGAAGCGGCAGCCGGTGTAGCAGACGTTGGTGAAGTTGATGTTCCGCGTGACGACGTACGTGACGTCGTCGCCCACCACCGACCTGCGCAGGTCGTCCGCGATCCGGCACAGCGCGTCCAGTGCCGGGCCGTCCGCGTGCAGCAGGGCCAGCGCCTGTTCGTCGGTGAGCCCCTCCGGGTCGTCGGCGGCCCGCGCCAGCGCGGCCCGTACGTCGGTGTCGATGCGCTCGGGCACCATGCCGGGCGCCGCGGCCTCGCGCAGGGCCTCCCAGTCGCCGTACACCTCGTCGAAGTCCTCGCGGCGGTCGCCGGTGCGGCCCTCGGTGTCGACGGCGGTGTGCAGGTCGGTGCGCCCGTAGGAGGCGAAGGAGTCGTCCGGCTCCTGCCACGGGTGTCCCTCGACGGCGGCGGCCGGATCGGCGAGCCCGGTCTCCGGGTCCGCGAGGGCCCGTACGTGGGGCAGCAGGCGCGGGTCCAGCCACGGCTCGCCCCGCTGCACGAACTCCGGGTACACGCACAGCCGTTCGCGGAGCTCGAAACCGGCCTCCGCCGACCGCTCGGCCAGCAGGTCGATCTGGGGCCAGGGCCGCTCGGGGTTGACGTGGTCCGGGGTGAGCGGGGAGACGCCGCCCCAGTCGTCGATGCCGGCGCCGATCAGCCGGGCGTACTCCCCGTCGACCAGGTTGGGCGGGGCCTGGAGGCAGGCCGAGGGGCCCATGATGTGGCGGGCGACGGCGATCGTGGCGACGAGGTCGTCCAGCTCGGCGTCCGGCATCCCGCGCATGGCCGTGTCCGGCTTCGCGCGGAAGTTCTGGATGATCAGCTCCTGGATCCCGTGGTAGGCCCGGGAGATCCGGCGCAGCGCGAAGAGCGACTCGGCGCGCTCCTCGTACGTCTCCCCGATGCCGATCAGCAGCCCCGAGGTGAAGGGGACCGAGGAGCGGCCCGCGTCCTCCAGTACGCGCAGCCGGACGGCCGGCTCCTTGTCGGGGGAGCCGTGGTGCGGGCCGCCGGGCTCCGACCACAGGCGGGTGGCGGTGGTCTCCAGCATCATCCCCATGGAGGGGGCGACGGGCTTGAGGCGCTGGAAGTCCGACCAGGACATCACACCGGGGTTGAGGTGCGGCAGCAGCCCGGTCTCCTCCAGGATGCGGATGGAGATGGCCCGCACGTAGGAGATCGTGTCGTCGTAGCCGTGCGCCTCCAGCCATTCGCGCGCCTCGGGCCAGCGGTCCTCGGGCTTGTCCCCGAGGGTGATGAGGGCTTCCTTGCAGCCGAGGGCGGCGCCGCGGCGGGCGATGTCGAGGACCTCGTCCGGGGACATGTACATCCCGTGGCCGGCACGGCGCAGCTTGCCGGGGACGGTGGCGAAGGTGCAGTAGTGGCACTTGTCGCGGCAGAGGCGGGTGAGGGGGATGAACACGCTCTTCGAGTACGTGATCACGCCCGGCCGGCCGTCCTCCTCCAGGCCCGCGTCGCGGACCCGGGCGGCGGAGGCGGTCAGGTCCTCCAGGGCCGGGCCGCGGGCCTGGAGGAGGACGGCCGCCTCGGCCGCGTCGAGCGCGACGCCGTCGCGGGCTCGGCGCAGCGCCCGGCGCATCGCGTTGTCGGTCGGGGCGTCACTCGGAGTGGTCATGTGGCGAGCATACGATCCGTCCGGATTCCGGTGGAGGGCGTCATCGCATCAGCTCACCGGCGTTGACCAGCAGGGATTGGCCGGTTATCGCCCGGGCCCGGTCGGAGGCGAGGAAGACGGCGGCATGGGCGACGTCCCCGTCGGTGGCGAGGTCGGGCAGGGCCATCCGGTCGGCCAGGCGCTGGTGGACCTCGGTCTCGGGCACGCCCTCGGTGTGGGCGGTGAAGGTGACGAAGGCCTGCACGGGCGGGCCCCACATCCAGCCGGGCAGCACGGTGTTGACGCGGATCCGGTGCGGGCCGAGCTCCCGGGCCAGGGAGTACATGGCGGAGGTCAGGGCGCCCTTGGAGGCGGCGTAGGCGGCCTGGCGGACCTCGTTGGGCGCGGCCACCGCGGACTGGGTGCCGATGAAGACGACGGAGCCGCCGCCCGCCTTGAGGGCGGGCAGGCAGGCCCGGGTCATGCGCAGGCTGCCGAGGAGGTTCACGTCGATGATCTGCTGCCAGGTCCCGAAGTCGGCGTCCTCCAGGCCGCCGAAGTACGAGTCCCAGGCGGCGACGTGCACGACGGCGTCGATGCCGCCGAACCGTTCGACGGCGAGCGCGGCGAGGGCCTCGCACTGCCGCTCGTCGGAGATGTCGGTGGGCAGGTGGGCGGTGCGGGCGCCGTCGGGGTCGATCTCGGCGGCGGACTTGGCCAGGTTGGCCTCGGTGCGCGCGCCGAGGACGGCGTTGCCGCCGTCGCGGACCACGGCGGCGGCCACCTGGTGGCCGAGCCCGGCCCCCACCCCGGAGACGACGACGGTCTTCCCTCGCAGCAGCATCTCGCGCCCCCTGGCGGCTCGGATCAAGGATCTGACGGGCCGTCAGGGTAGGGGTGCGGGGCGCCGGTGTGAAGGGGTGCGGGGCGGGGGCCGGGTCCGGCGCGGCTCAGCGGCGGCCGCTCACGTCCAGGAAGATGTTCACGGCGACCCAGGTGGCCCAGAGCAGCGGGATGATCGCCACGTAGGCGAGCGGCCGCGCGTGGACCGGCGGGCCCTCGTCCAGCGGCTGGCGGCCCGGCGCGGGGGTCGGGTGCGGGAGCTTGGAGTACTTCATCGCCGCGAACAGGTTCCACAGCAGGGTGAACGGCGTGAAGATCGCCAGGGAGAACGGGCTCCACCAGCCCTGGCACAGGGTCTTGGTGGTCATGGTGCGGATCAGCGACCGGCCGCACGGGCGGCAGAAGGGCCCGTTGAGGGTGTGGAAGCGCATCAGGATCAGTACGCCGACGTGCGCGCGCACCGCGAAGTTCGCCGTCTCCGGAGCCCCGCAGTTGCGGCAGCCCGGCGCCTGGGCGTGCGGGTGCGGGTACGGGGCCGCGTACTGCGGGTGCTGCGGCTGCTGCGGCTGCTGCGGGTAGCCCGGGGCGGGGTGGCCGGGGGCCGGGTAGCCCGGGGCCGGGTGGTGGCCGGCGGCGCCCGGCTGCCCGTACGGGTTCTGCCCCGGGCCCGGCTGCTGTCCGTACGGGTTCGCTCCCGCCGGGGGCTGTCCGTACGGGTTCTGCCCGGCCGGGGCGCCCGGGTGCGGGTTCGGCGGAACGGGGGCTCCGGAGTAGGGGTTCGGCGGCGGAGTGCTCATGGGAGGGCCTTCGGGATCGGCGGCGGCAGGCAGCGGCGACCGGCGGGACCCCCGGGCCGGTTCCGGTTCCGGTTCCGATTCCGGTTCTGCTTCCGGGCGTTCTCACGGAAGGGCCCACGGAAGAGGGGTGCCGAACACCAGTGCGCTCGATTGGCCTGAAACGTATCAGGCTCCTGTGACAGCCCCTGTTACGTTCCAGGACTTCCGGGACGGCGCTCTTGCCCGGACCGGCCGACCCCGCCGCGTACAGGCCCACCCCGACCGTGACGGCCGGCATGGCCGCCGGCGGCTCGCCACGAAAACCAGGGTAAAGGCCAACGAGGCATGCCAGTACGGGTCTTTGGGGTGTTTCGGACAGGGGTGAAGGCCCCCTCCGCCGCCGGGCCGGAGGTCCGGCGGGGCCGGGCTGGACGTCCTGGGTCACAGCGGGGTGAAGCCGAGACGAATGGTGCGTCATATCTGCGGGGGCGACGGTGAGTCGTGTCGGAATACCTGATAGACAGAACAATCGCGGTCCCGAACGGCCGCACGCCTCTGACGGCCGCCTTGGGGGGATCGCCGCACCGTGAAGCCGCTTCACCGCCATGTAGTCAACACCTCGCGCAAGGTCTTGTGCACGGCCGCCCTCGCGGCCAGCCTGACCACCGCCGCCGTCGTGACCAACACCCCGGTCGCCGGCGCCGGAGAGGCGGAGCCCACGCCCGACAGCCCGCAGGCCACCGACCGCGGCGACGCCCGCCTCGACCTGCCGGGCCAGCTCGCGGACCCGGTCGTCCCGCCCCCGGCGGCCGGTACGGGCGGCAACGCCAACGAGGCCGCCTCCGCCATACCCGCGACCGCCCTCGACGCCTACAAGCGCTCCGAGGTGGCCGTGGCCGCCGCCCTGCCCACGTGCAAGCTGCCCTGGGCGCTGGTCGCGGCGATAGGCCGCGTCGAGTCCGTGCACGCCTCCGGCTACGGGCTCAAGAGCGACGGCACCACGGAGAAGCCGATCCGCGGCCCCCGCCTGGACGGCAACGGCTACGCGAAGATCCTCGACACCGACAAGGGCGAGTTCGACGGCGACACCGAGTACGACCGCGCCTTCGGCCCGCTCCAGTTCATCCCCTCCACCTGGGCCACCTGGAAGGCCGACGGCAACGGGGACGGCAAGCGCGACGCGAACAACATCTACGATGCGGCGCTCGGCGCGGGGCTCTACCTCTGCTCGGGCGGCAAGGACCTCTCGCTCCCGGCCGACCTCGACAAGGCGATCCTCGGCTACAACCAGTCGCGCGAGTACGTGAACTCCGTGCTCGGCTACATGCGCCAGTACCAGCAGGACGGCACGGCCGGGATCCCGAACCCGCCCGTCGGCAACTACCCGACGCCGCCCACGCCGACGATCCCCACCCCGCGCGTGCCCACCACGCAGCCGCCGGCCACGCGGCCGAACAACCCGACGAACCCGACGAACCCCTCCAACCCGGGCACCCCGACCCCGAAGCCCACCCCGGAGCCGTCGAAGCCGACGCCCACGCCGGAGCCCTCCAAGCCGACCCCGGCACCCGCGACCCTGGCCAAGCTGGAGCGGGTCGGCGAGGCGAAGCTGGAGGCCGAGGCCGGCAGCCTCTTCGCGGAGGGCACCCGCTTCAAGGCGGTCCTCAGCGACGGCAAGCCGGCCGTCGGCCAGGCCGTCGTGGTCGCCGTCGAGCAGGACACCACCGGCGGCACCGGATTCGTCTTCGGCAGCGAGTCGAGCGTGGTCGTCCGTACCGACGCCCAGGGCATCGCCACCACCCCGCGGCTCAAGGCCGGCCCGAAGGCGGGCACCTTCACCCTGCGGGCCACCGCCTACGACGCCAAGAGCCAGTTCACCGTGGCCCTGGACGGCAAGACCACCGAGAAGCCGGCCGAGAAGCCCGTCGTGCTCACCGGCACCAAGACCGTGCAGGTCGCGGCGGGCACCTCGGTCAAGGGCCTGGAATACCTGGTCGCCCGCGGAGACAAGCCGGTGGAGGGCGCGGAGCTCACCGCCGCGCTCGTCGAGAAGGCGGGCGGCGTCTGGACCCCCGTGGACGCCAACACGGCCAAGGGCCCGTGGTTCAAGGGCGCCACGGCCGAGGAGAAGCTGTTCACGAAGGCGCTCCCCAAGACCGGCGCCGGCGGCAAGACGATCCTGCCGGAGCTGCTCACCACCGACGTCCCCGCGGGCACGTACCACCTGCGCCTGCTCACGGCGGACAAGACCGAGCTGATCCTCACCATCGAGATCACCGCCGCCGCCCCGAAGGCCTGACCCGGGGACCGCGCACACGACACGACACGGCCGGCCGCCCTGCGCGGCCGGCCGTGTCCCGTCGTGGCGTCCGGACGGATCAGACCGGGGTGGCCTGGACGGCCTGGAAGCCGACGCCGCAGGTGCCCGGCAGGTTCGTCGGGCTGAAGGCCGTCGCGCTGGTGGTGCAGCGGGCCTCGTAGATCACGCCACTCTTGCTGAGCAGGGTGAGGGTGAGCCGGCCGCCGGTGGCCTCCTCCACGTTGACCGCGACGTCCACGACGCACTTCGGCGCGTTCGGGACGACCTTGAGGTCGATCCACACGCCCTGGTTCCGGCTGTCGTTGAGGAAGGCGTGCCCGTCCCGGCTGGTCGCCAGGCGGAAGACGGTGCCCCTCAGGCTGCCGAAGTCGGGGCCGGCCGCGGCGACGTGGCGGGCCACCGGCCCGCACTTCTTCTTGCCGTGCTCCGGTTCCGGCGCCGGACCGCCGCTGGCCGCCGCGGACGGGACCATCAGGGCCCCGAGGAGCAGGGCCCCCGTAGCGGCGGAGACACCTCGTGCGGCCCAAGCGAGCTTCCTCATGTGCTGTGCGTCCTTTCCCGTGGCGGCCTCGTACCAGGACCGACCATCCCCGAGCCGCGAGAAATACACACATACCGTCACGAACAGTCACTCAGGGGAACCATCGATGCACCTCGGACGGCTCTGTCCGCCGGGGGCCACGGAAAAAGCAGGGCCACGGAAAAGGCAGGAGCCCCGCCGCCTCCGCTCGCACGGAGGAGGCAGGGCTCCTTGGGTACTGCTGATCCGACCGCGATCCGGTCGGCCTGGCGACTAGGCCGGGGTGACGTTCTCCGCCTGCGGACCCTTCGGGCCCTGCGTGACGTCGAAGTTGACCTGCTGGTTCTCCTCGAGGGAGCGGAAGCCAGAGGCGTTGATCGCGGAGTAGTGGACGAAGACATCCGGGCCGCCGCCGTCCTGGGCGATGAAGCCGAAGCCCTTTTCAGCGTTGAACCACTTCACGGTTCCGGTAGCCATGAGCCCTCCTATGGGCCAAAGGGTCGCCCTGCTCCAGAACCTGCTAAGAAGTCTGAAAACTACAAAAGCCTGCGGGTTACATGCTCCGCAGGCCTCGTACTGCAAGGGAAACCAAACTGCAACTTGCGTCGAGCCTAGCACGCACCCTCGGGCCGAGACCAGAGGGAAAGATCACGTCACCCGGACGTTTGAGACCCGCTCGATCGCTGACGGAGAACCGCGGCTAGTCTCGCGATGTGGACGTCTATCGCAGCCGGCCCCGCGTCGGCCACATCCAGTTCCTGAACTGCCTGCCCCTCTACTGGGGGCTGGCCCGAACCGGCACGCTGCTGGACATGGAGCTGACCAAGGACACCCCCGAGAAGCTGAGCGAGCGGCTCATCGAGGGCGACCTCGACATCGCTCCCGTCACCCTCGTGGAGTTCCTCCGCAACGCCGACGACCTCGTCGCCTTCCCCGACCTGGCGGTCGGCTGCGACGGCCCGGTGATGTCCTGCGTGATCGTCTCGCAGGTCCCGCTGGAGCAGCTGGACGGCGCCCGCGTGGCCCTCGGCTCGACCTCCCGCACCTCCGTACGCCTCGCCCAGCTGCTGCTCGCCGAGCAGTACGGAGTCCGCCCCGACTACTTCACCTGCCCCCCTGACCTGGGGCTGATGATGCAGGAGGCCGACGCGGCGGTGCTGATCGGCGACGCCGCGCTGCGTGCCTCGCTGCACGACGCGCCCCGGCTCGGGCTGACCGTGCACGACCTGGGCCGGATGTGGAAGGAGTGGACGGGACTGCCGTTCGTCTTCGCCGTCTGGGCCGCCCGCAAGGACTACCTGGAGCGCGAGCCGGTGCTCGTGCGGGAGGTCCACGAGGCCTTCCTCGCCTCCCGGGACGTCTCCCTGGAGGAGGTCGTCAAGGTCGCCGAGCAGGCCGCCCGCTGGGAGGCCTTCGACGCCGAGCTGCTCCAGCGCTACTTCACCACGCTCGACTTCCGCTTCGGGCCCGACCAACTGGCCGGCGTGCGGGAATTCGCGCGCCGGACCGGACCGGACACCGGCTACGACGCGGACGTCACCGTGGAGCTGCTGAAGGCCGCCGCGCCGGATCGCTGATCGCGATATCCCCGCCCGGTCTTCCGCTTCTCCCCCGCTCTCTCCCGGGAATGTTCCGTTTGCCGGGAATTCGTTCCCCTTTCGTATTCACGTCGCTCGAAGGCGAATGCGAACGGGAGCGGGGGGAAGCGGAAGCTATTCGGCGGGAACGCACCCCCGTCACCCCCTAAGGTGCTGTCTGTTCACACGAACACGAACACGGATCCAGGGGGACGGGGGAAGCGATGCAGCCGCTCGAAGCCGGCGAGCCGCGCACCGTGGGCGCCTACCGGCTGCTGGGCCGGCTGGGCGCGGGCGGTATGGGCCGGGTCTATCTGGGGCGCAGCGTCGGCGGCCGGACCGTCGCCGTCAAGATCGTGCACCCGCACTTCGCCTCCGACCCGGAGTTCCGCGCCCGCTTCCGCCGCGAGGTGGAGGCCGCGCGGCGGGTCGGCGGTGAGTGGACCGCGCCCGTGCTGGACGCCGACCCGGAGGCGGCCGTGCCGTGGGTGGCGACCGGGTACGTGGCGGGTCCCTCCCTGGACCGGGCGGTGGCCGGGCACGGGCCGCTGCCCGAGGCCTCGGTACGGGCCGTCGGCGCGGGGCTGGCCCGCGCGCTGGTGGCGGTGCACGGGCTGGGCCTCGTACACCGGGACGTGAAGCCCTCCAACGTGATGCTGACCCTGGAAGGGCCGCGGCTGATCGACTTCGGGATCGCCCGGGCCACGGACGGCACCGCCTCGCTGACCTCCACCGGCGTCTCCGTCGGCTCGCCCGGCTACATGTCCCCGGAGCAGATCCTCGGCAAGGGCGTCACGGGCGCTTCGGACGTGTTCTCCCTGGGCGCGGTCATGGCCTTCGCGGCGACCGGCCGGCCGCCCTTCAGCGGGGACAACTCCGCGACCCTCCTCTACAAGGTGGTCCACGAGCCGCCGGAGCTCGACGGCATCCCCGCCGGGGCGCTGCGCGAGCTGATCGGCTCCTGCCTGGCCAAGGCCGCCGCCGACCGCCCGGCGCCCGAGGCCCTCGCGGCGGCCCTGGGCGGCGCCCTGGGCGCGCCGGGGTGGCTCCCGGCAGCGCTGGTCGAGGAGGTGAGCCGGGCGGCGGTGGCCCTGCTGGACCTGGACGCCGATACCTCCGGGGGCGGTGCCGGGGACGTGGCGGGTTCGGGTTCCGGGTACGTCCCGGGAGCGTCCGGGGCGGGGTCCGGCTACGCCTCCGGGTCCGGGCCGGTGCCGTTCACGCAGGGCTCCTTCGGGGGGCCGGCGGGGGTCGGCTTCGGTACGCCCGACCCCTCCTACGGCTCCGCCGCGCAGCAGGCCGGCGCCCCCCACCCCGCGACGGCGGGCCCGTACGGCTCCTTCGGCGCGGGCGTCTACGGCGCCCCCACCGAGACGGCCGGCCAGGCCGGCGGCGGTACCGCGGTGCCGCAGCCGCGGAGCGCACCCGACGGCGGCCGCGGGGTCACCGTCACCGCGGCCGGGCGCCGCTTCAGCTGCACCCTGGTGCTCGGCGCCGCCGCCGGGGTGCTGGCGGTGCTGTCCGGCGGGCTGTACGCGCTGGACCTGCTGCCGGGCCAGGGGCAGACCCGGGACTCGGCCTCGCCCAGTGGCCCGAAGACCCCCGCCCCGGCCGGCTCCGCGCCGGGCTCCGCGCAGCCGTCGCCGTCGTCCTCGGCCCCGCCCAAGGGGACCCGTAACGACGTGCCCAAGGAGCTCGTCGGCACCTGGAAGGGCACGGTCACCACCGCCCGCCTGGGCGTCCCGAGCAAGTTCGAGATCACCATCAGGGCCGGCAAGGTCGGCGAGGTCGTCGCCCGGGACAAGTCGGTCATCGACCTGCTGGGCACCGACTGCAGCGGCGACTGGAAGCTCGCCTCCGCCACCGACCGCTCCCTCGTCCTGGACACGGCCGGCGGCCCCAACCCCGCCCCCGGCGTCTGCTCCAACGGCTCCGCCGACGAGCGCTTCACCCTCAACGAGAACGGAACCCTGCACTACAAGTCGGGTGACGTGCCCGCCGGGAACCCCGAAGGAGACCTCACGCGCAGCCCGTGACCCCCGCCCTGAATACGGCGCGCGGGCCCTGGCGTAGGCTGGATCGGTCCGGACCCTTGACACACCGCCGAAAGGTGATCCACCGGTGACCGACCTGGCCGCACTCCAGTCCGTCCTCGACCGCGCCGCCGCAGGGGGCCGGATCACCAAGGAAGAGGCCCTCGACCTCTACCGGCACGCGCCGTTGCACGCGCTCGGCCAGGCGGCCGACGCGGTGCGCCGCCGTCGCTACGCCGGTACGGAGCACATCGCGACGTACATCATCGAGCGCAACATCAACTACACCAACGTGTGCGTCACGGCGTGCAAGTTCTGCGCCTTCTACGCGGCCCCGAAGGACACGAAGAAGGGCTGGTCGCGCGACCTCGACGACATCCTGCGCCGCTGCGCGGAGACCGTCGAGCTGGGCGGCACCCAGATCATGTTCCAGGGCGGGCACCACCCGGACTACGGCGTCGAGTACTACGAGCACCACTTCTCGGCGATCAAGAAGGACTTCCCGCAGCTGGTCATCCACTCCCTCGGCGCGTCCGAGGTCGACCACATGGCCCGCATCTCCGGCGTCTCCGCCGAGGAGGCCATCAAGCGGATCCACGCCGCGGGCCTCGACTCCTTCGCCGGCGCCGGCGCCGAGCTGCTCCCGGAGCGCCCGCGCAAGGCGATCGCCCCGCTGAAGGAGTCCGGCGAGCGCTGGCTGGAGATCATGGAGATCGCCCACGGGCTGGGCGTGGAGTCCACCTCCACCATGCTCATGGGCACCGGCGAGACCAACGCCGAGCGCATCGAGCACATCGCGATGATCCGGGACACGCAGGACCGCACCGGCGGCTTCCGCGCGTTCATCCCGTACACGTACCAGCCCGAGAACAACCACCTCAAGGGCCGCACCCAGGCGACCGTCTTCGAGTACCTGCGCATGATCGCGATCGCGCGGCTCTTTCTCGACAACATCGCCCACATCCAGGGCTCCTGGCTCACCGTCGGCAAGGAGGCGGGCCAGCTCGCCCTGCACTACGGCGCCGACGACCTCGGTTCGATCATGCTGGAGGAGAACGTGGTCTCCTCGGCCGGTGCCAAGCACCGCTCGAACCGTCAGGAGATCATCGACCTGATCCGCAACGCGGGCCGCGTCCCGGCGCAGCGCGCCACCACGTACGAGCACCTCGTGGTGCACGAGGACCCGGCGAACGACCCCGTCGACGACCGGGTGGTCTCGCACATCTCCTCGACGGCCATCGAGGGCGGCACCGCGCACCCCGAGCTGAAGCTCATCTCCACGAACTGACGCTCGATGCTGACGCTGCACACCGCCGACCTCCTCGTCACCGGACCGGGGGACGCGCCGCTGGAGGGCGGCGCGGTCCTGGTCGAGGGCGACCGGATCGTCCGCACGGGCACGTACGAGGAGCTCGCCGCGGCCGCGCCGCACGCCCGGATCCGCCGCTGGCCCGGGCTGCTCACCCCGGGGCTGCTCGCGCGCGGGGCGGACGAGCTGCTGGAGCGCACGTACTACCCGGACGACCCGTACGAGGTCACCGAGCTCGGCGCCGACCCGATCACCGGGGCCGAGGCGCTCGACGCCCTGAAGATGACCGAGTCCCGCTGGGGCAACAGCGCCCGGCGGGGCACGCAGAAGCTGCTCGCCCGCGGGGTGGTGGCGGTGGCGGGGCGCTTCACGATCGGCTCCGTCCGCACGGCGGTGACCCGCTCGGGCCTGGCCGTGGTGCCGCCCGCCCCGTACGAGGGCGCGCCCGCCCTGGACCCGCTCACCGGGCGGGAGTCGGCCGGGCAGGCCTTCCACGGGGTGCTGGGGGCGGGCGCCGCGGCCCGGTTCGCGGTCTTCGCGGTGGCGGACGAGGCCGAGCTGCTGGAGCGCGGCGCGACGACCTGCGTGGCCACGGTCATCGCCGGGCGGCTGCTGCACCGGCGGCGCTGAGACCGCCTACGGCGTCGGCGGCCCGCTCAGGTAGGTCCCGTCGGCGGTGTACGGCCAGGCGTTGGACGTGCATCCCAGGAGCCCCTTGATCTGCTGCATCATCGCCGGGGCGGGGGCGCCCGGCCGCGGGCAGGTCTCGTGGCCGCGGCCCAGTTCGTGGCCCACCTCGTGGTTGATGATCAGCGCCCGGTACTCGGCGGCCGAGCCCCGGAACTTCGGCGATCCTTCCTGCCAGCGCTTGAGGTTCACCACGATGGTGTGGTGGGCCTGGCAGTTGGTCTCCCCGATCAGCTCGGGGGTCACCACGTCGCACAGCCGGTCGGTGGTGGCGGGGGTGGCGATCTTCACGGTGAAGTCCACCGGCTCGCCGCGGCCGGCCAGCCGGAAGCCGTACGCGGAGTCGCGTATCCACCCGCGGCGGTCCCCGAGTATCGCCTCGACGTTCCGCGCGGCGGAGTCCGGGTCGACGCCGCTGCTGTTCTCCGTTTCCACCCGCCAGCGCAGCGGGCGCCCTTGGCCCTGGGCCCGGCCGGCGGTGGAGGAGGCGGTGAACGCCCCTGGCGCCGCGGTGGGGCTCGGGCTCGGGCTCGCGGCCGGGCTCGCGGCCGGGCTCGGGCTCGCGGCCGGGCTCGGGCTCGCTGTCGGTGCCGCGTGCTCGGCCGGGGCCGCCGCCCGCTCGGCCGCCGGTGACGGGCCGCCCCGGCCGGCGGTGGCGGCGCCACTCCCCGGCCCGAGCCGGTAGGCGGCGACGGAGAGCGCGGCTAACGCCATCGAGCCCAGGACCGTGCGGCGCAGTCGCCTGCGCCGTTTGGCCCGTCGTGCGTTGACTGATCGGCGTGTCGCCATCCATGGTCCCTTTGTTCGGATTGCCCGACCAGTCTGCCCGTTTCCGGTCCTGATCTGCCGGAATTTCGGCCGGGGCGGGCCGGGCCGGGCCGGGGCGGCCGACGCGGTGGCGGCCTGAGAGGATGACGGGGTACGACCCGTCCGCCGCAGAAACACCGAGCACCGAGGGGCCAACGCCAGTGACAAGGGCTTCCCTGGACAAGCAGCCGCACGAAGTCGCCTCCATGTTCGACGGGGTGGCCGCGAACTACGACCTCACCAACGACGTCCTGTCCCTCGGCCAGGCGCGCCTGTGGCGCAAGGAGGCCGCCAAGGCGGTCGCCGCCCGCCCCGGGCACAAGGTGCTCGACCTGGCCGCGGGCACCGCGACCTCGTCCCTCCCGTACGCGGCGACCGGCGCCTACGTCGTCCCCTGCGACTTCTCCCTCGGCATGCTCCGCGAGGGCAAGAAGCGCCACCCGTGGCTGCCGCTGACGGCGGGCGACGCGACGAAGCTCCCCTTCAAGGACGACGTCTTCGACACCGTGACGATCTCCTTCGGGCTGCGCAACGTCCAGGACACGGACGGGGCGCTGCGCGAGCTGTACCGGGTGACCAAGCCCGGCGGCCAGGTCGTGATCAGCGAGTTCTCGCAGCCCACCTGGGCGCCCTTCCGGACCGTCTACACCGAGTACCTGATGCGCGCCCTGCCGCCGGTCGCCCGCGCGGTCTCCTCCAACCCGGACGCGTACGTGTACCTCGCCGAGTCCATCCGCGAGTGGCCCGACCAGCCGGCGCTGGCGGCCCTGCTCCAGAAGGCCGGCTGGTCGAAGGTGGCCTGGCGGAACCTGAGCGGCGGCATCGTGGCGCTGCACCGCGGGGTCAAGGCGTAACCCTCCATGTCCATGGACTACCAGGGGCTGCTGGAGCAGATCGCGGCCGACGTCTCCCCGCTGGTGGGCAGCGGCACGCCCGCCGAGTACATCCCGGCGCTGGCGAAGGTCGATCCCCGGCAGTTCGGCATCGCGGTCGCCGACCTCGACGGCAACGTCTTCGGGGTCGGCGACTGGCGCGTCCCGTTCTCGGCGCAGTCCGTCACGAAGGTCTTCGCGCTGGCGCTGGCCCTCGCGGAGGGCGGGGACAGCCTGTGGGAGCGGGTGGGCCGGGAGCCGTCGGGCAACCCGTTCAACTCCCTGGTGCAGCTGGAGTACGAGAACGGCATCCCGCGGAATCCTTTCATCAACGCGGGCGCGCTCGTCGTCACCGACCGGCTCCAGACCCTGACGGGCGACGCGAGCAGCGAACTCCTGGAGTTCCTCCGGCAGGAGAGCGGCAACCCGGACCTCGGCTTCGACCCGGACGTCGCGGCGTCCGAGCAGGAACACGGCGACCGCAACGCGGCGGTGGCCCACTTCATGGCCTCGTACGGCAACATCGACAACCCGGTGCCGGCGCTGCTGGAGCACTACTTCTGGCAGTGCTCGATCGAGATGAGCTGCGCGGACCTGGCCCTGGCCGGGCGCTTCCTGGCCCGCCACGGCCTGCGCGCGGACGGCTCGCGGCTGTTGACGCGCAGCGAGGCGAAGCAGGTCAACGCGGTGATGCTGACCTGCGGTACGTACGACGCCGCGGGGGAGTTCGCGTACCGCGTGGGCCTGCCGGGCAAGAGCGGCGTGGGCGGCGGCATCGTCGCGGTCGTCCCGGGCCGGTGCACCCTCGCGGTCTGGAGCCCGGGACTGGACGCCCAGGGCAACTCGGTGGCGGGCGTCGCGGCCCTCGACCGCTTCACGACGCTGACGGGCCTGAGCATCTTCTAGCTGCCGCCTTGCGGCTGTGGCCGGTGGGGCTTATTTCAGCCCCGCCGGCGCTTGAGGCGCTGGGGGTACCCCCAGCGGTAGCTGGGGGAGGGTCTGGGGGCGGAGCCCCCAGGTGGTCCGGGCGCAGCCCTGGGGGCACCTCCCAGCGGTAGCTGGGGGAGGAACGGGCGAAGGGCGGGTGGGGGAACCCGTCCCGCGCAGCGGAACCCGCGGCCCCGCACCCCCGGCTCCGCGCGGCAGCGCAGCGGCCCCGCGCAGCGGCGTACGCACGGACCCCGGCCAGGGGCAGGGCCCACACCCGCACCCCAGCGGGAGCGCCCCGGCTGCATAGACTGCGTCATGTCCTGTGCCGCTGGGCACTTTCCACCGAGCCTTCAGGAGACCCCGCAGTGACCGAGCCGCTCACCGAACACTCCGCGGACGTGATCGTCGTCGGGGCCGGGCCCGCCGGTTCCACGACCGCCTACTACCTCGCCAAGGCGGGACTCGACGTCCTGCTCCTGGAGAAGACGGCGTTCCCGCGCGAGAAGGTCTGCGGCGACGGTCTGACCCCGCGTGCCACCAAGCAGCTGGTCGCCATGGGCATCGACATCTCCGAAGAGGCCGGCTGGCTCCGCAACAAGGGCCTGCGCATCATCGGCGGCGGGCAGCGCCTCCAGCTGGACTGGCCGGAACTCGCCTCCTACCCGGACTACGGACTCGTCCGCAAGCGCGACGACTTCGACGAGACCCTCGCCCGCCAGGCGCAGAAGGCCGGCGCCCGCCTGTACGAGCGCTGCAACGTCGGCGAGCCCGTCCGCGACCCCCGCACCGGGCACATCACCGGCGTGCAGGCCAAGCTCGGCGAGGACAAGACCCCGGTCACCTTCCACGCTCCGCTCGTGGTCGCCGCCGACGGCAACTCCTCGCGCCTGTCCCTCGCGATGGGCCTGCACCGGCGCGAGGACCGCCCGATGGGCGTGGCCGTCCGTACGTACTTCACCTCGCCCCGGCACGACGACGACTACCTGGAGTCCTGGCTGGAGCTGTGGGACCGGCGCGGTCCGCAGGACCGGCTGCTGCCCGGCTACGGCTGGATCTTCGGCATGGGCGACGGCACGTCCAACGTGGGCCTCGGCATCCTCAACTCCTCCTCCGCCTTCAAGGAGCTGGACTGGCGCGAGGTGCTGAAGGCCTGGTGCGCGTCCATGCCGGAGGACTGGGGCTACACCCCGGAGAACATGACGCAGCCGATCCGCGGCGCGGCGCTGCCGATGGCCTTCAACCGGCAGCCGCACTACACCAAGGGCCTGCTGCTGGTCGGTGACGCGGGCGGCCTCGTCAACCCGTTCAACGGCGAGGGCATCGCCTACGCGATGGAGTCCGGGCAGATCGCGGCGGAGGTGATCGTGCAGGCGCACGCCCGCGCGACCCCGGCGCAGCGCGAGCTGGCCCTGCACGGCTACCCGAAGGTGCTCAAGGAGACCTACGGCGGCTACTACACGCTGGGCCGCGCCTTCGTGAAGCTGATCGGGAACCCGGCGGTCATGAAGATCGCCGCGCAGCGCGGTCTGACGCACCCCGTGCTGATGCGCTTCACGCTGAAGATGCTGGCGAACCTGACCGACCCGACGGGCGGCGACGCGATGGACCGCATCATCAACGGCCTCTCGAAGGTGGCCCCGAAGGCCTGAGCGGGCCCTGTGAGCCGCTCCCGGGTGCCCGGGGGCGGCTCAGCCGTTGCCGGGCCCCCGCAGGGCCGTGCCGGCCCCCTCGGCCGCGTCGGGGGTGCCGTGCACGGTGCGGACGCAGCGGGCCAGCAGGACGAGCCCGGACAGCAGCAGCGCGCCGGAGACGGTCCAGCCGAGGCCCAGGGTCAGGGGGTTGCCCGGTTTGTGCCAGGGGCGGGTGGTGGTCAGCAGCCAGCCGCCGACCGACAGGAGGCCCAGCCCGAGGGCGGCCGGGACGGCGGTGGGGTCGCCCGCGGTGGGGTCGCCGGCGCTGGGGTCCTCGTGGCCCTGGCCCTCGCGGCCGTTGTCCTCGTAGGACGGTCTGCTCACGGGACCACCACCTCCAGGGTCTGCTCGAACGGCCGGGCGACACGCACCGGCCATCTTCCCAGCATGCCGAAGGCCCGGTACTCCGCCCCCGAGCGGGGGAGTACCGGACCTCGCCGGCGGTCGCGGGACCGTGCGATCAGAGGACGCGGACGGCGCCCGTCGGCATGTCGTAGCTCATGTTGCGCTCGACGATGCCGGTGCTGGGGTTCTGCGCACCGATGAACTTGCCGTTGCCCGAGTAGATGGCGACGTGGTACGCGCTGCCCTTGGGGCCCCAGTACAGGATGTCGCCCGGCTGCAGGTTGCTCAGCGAGACCGAGCGGCCGGCCATGGACTGGTCCTGGGAGACGCGGTCCAGCGTGATGCCCGCCTGGCGGTAGGCGGCCTGGACGAGGCCCGAGCAGTCGTACGCGGTGGGGCCGGTGGAGCCCAGGACGTACGCCTTGCCGATCTGGGCGCGGGCGAAGCTGATGATGGCCGCCGCCGAGCCGGTGGCCGGCTTCGAGGCGGTGGAGCCGGAGCCGGTGACGGCGGAGGAACCGCCGTTGTCGGCGGCGGAGGCGTTGGTGAGGGAGGTGCGGGCGCTGTCGCGGCCCGCGCGCTCGGCCTCGGCCTTGCGGTCGGCCTCCTGCTTCGCCTTGAGCTCGGCGGCCTTGGTGGCGTCTTCCTTCGCCTGCTTCGCCTCGGCGGCGGCACCCGTGCGGGCGCTCTCCTCCTGGGCGTTCAGCTCGCCGGTGATGGCGGCTTCGACTGCGGCGACGCGGGTGTTCTCCGCGGCCGTGTTGACGGCGTTGGAGACCTCGGTGCCGAGGTCCAGGTTGAGGACCGGCATCTCGAGCGTCGTCTCGGCCACGGGCTCGGACGGGGACGCGCTCGCGGTTCCGGCCATGGCCAGGGTGCTGAGGACGCCACCGGCAACTCCGGCGCGGACCGCGAGCTTCGAGGCGCTGCGGCGGGGCTTCCGGTGGCTGGGTATGTGAGCGGTGTGGGACATGGGACAACCGCTATCAGGGGTGCCGGGTTTCCTTCAAGAAACGTGGTCTGCGCCACAGTTGCGCGCCGGGGCCGCGAACCGGGCGCGTCGCGCCTCTTATTGACGCCGTAACGGACGTAACGGACACGCTTTCACAAGCCTGTGATCATGGGGTTTCAGTAATAAGTCCGAATTGATCCACGGCCTACCATCGACCCGCACAGTTGGCCAAGCCCCCTTTTCGCGGCCTCCGCTCGACGTGACGCAGGTCACAGTTACCCGCCGTCGTGAGGCGGTCGTGGCCGGTCCGTGATCCGACCGTGAACTCGTCGCGCGGTTCGTGAACGGATGCACAGGATCTCCCCCCGGATCCGGTCGGCGGCGACTTCCGGCCACCGTGTCCACTCCCGTACGCGCGCAGTCCCCCGGGTGGGGGACCCGCGTTCCCTTATCACTTGAGCGGCCGAGCCGCGAATTTGCTTGCAGTGCCCATCGTTTGATAGAGCGACAGGCCTTTCACCTGCGCCTACGGGCCCGGATGTCACCTTTGGTGATCATGTGGATGCCTTCAGTGCGAAGATCACCACTCATCGGCCTTCATGATCGTTCGTCAGGTGGTGGAGATCACAAACTCGGTGTTGTTACCCGTGTCGCAGATCACAGACCGGCAGGCATAAGATGCGCACCAGTCCGGCTTGTGAACTGCCTCACATGCGATCGGTCCCTGTTCGAAGCGGCGGCCGTCGAGGGGGCGGGGCACTCGGCGCCGGCGCAGCGGTCCAACGGTCAAGGACGACTGGAAGGAGCGAGGAGCGTGAATGCGTACGCACCCATCCTCGTGCTCGGCGCCATCGGCGCAGGGTTTGCGATCTTCTCCGTGGTCATGGCCACGCTGATCGGCCCAAAACGGTACAACCGGGCGAAGCTCGAAGCCTACGAGTGCGGCATCGAGCCCACCCCGATGCCCGCCGGCGGCGGTCGCTTCCCCATCAAGTACTACCTGACGGCGATGCTCTTCATCGTCTTCGACATCGAGATCGTCTTCCTCTACCCCTGGGCGGTCACCTTCGACTCCCTGGGGATCTTCGGGCTCGTCGAGATGCTGCTCTTCGTGCTCACCGTCTTCGTCGCCTACGCATACGTGTGGCGCCGCGGCGGCCTGGAATGGGACTGAGGGGCTGAATTTCCCATGGGACTGGAAGAGAAGCTGCCGAGCGGCTTTCTGCTCACCACCGTCGAACAGGCCGCGGGCTGGGTGCGCAAGTCATCCGTCTTCCCGGCCACCTTCGGCCTCGCGTGCTGCGCCATCGAGATGATGACCACCGGCGCCGGCCGCTACGACCTGGCCCGCTTCGGCATGGAGGTCTTCCGCGGCTCCCCGCGCCAGGCCGACCTGATGATCGTGGCGGGACGCGTCAGCCAGAAGATGGCGCCGGTGCTGCGCCAGGTCTACGACCAGATGCCCGCCCCCAAGTGGGTCATCTCCATGGGCGTGTGCGCCTCTTCGGGCGGGATGTTCAACAACTACGCGATCGTCCAGGGCGTCGACCACATCGTCCCGGTGGACATCTACCTGCCCGGCTGCCCGCCCCGCCCCGAGATGCTGATGGACGCGATCCTCAAGCTCCACCAGAAGATCCAGGGCTCGAAGCTCGGCGTGAACCGGGAAGAGGCGGCGCGCGAGGCGGAGGAGGCCGCCCTCAAGGCCCTCCCCACCATCGAGATGAAGGGGCTCCTTCGGTGAGCGACGACCCGGCCGTCGAGAACGGCAATAACGTCCCTGCTCCCCGGGCCGCCTCCGGGCCCGAGGTGATCGGCGTCCGCAAGGGCATGTTCGGCGCCGGGAACGGCGGCGACACCAGCGGCTACGGCGGCCTCGTGCGCACCGTGTCCCTGCCCGGCGCGAGCAGCCGCCCCTACGGTTCGTACTTCGACGAGGTCGTCGACGAGCTGGAGGGCGCACTGGAGGAGCAGGACCTGCTCCCGCAGAACGCGATCGAGAAGACCGTCGTCGACCGGGGGGAGCTGACCCTCCACATCGCCCGCGAGCACCTCCTGCGCGTCGCGGCCACCCTGCGCGACGACCCGGCGCTGCGCTTCGAGCTGTGCACCGGCGTCTCGGGGGTGCACTTCCCCGGCGACAAGGGCCGCGAGCTGCACGCCGTCTACCACCTGCGCTCGCTCACCCACGGCCGGATCCTGCGGCTGGAGGTGTCCGTCCCGGACGGCGACCCGCACCTGCCCTCGCTCGTCACCGTCTACCCGACCAACGACTGGCACGAGCGCGAGGCCTACGACTTCTTCGGCCTGGTCTTCGACGGCCACCCGGCCCTCACCCGGATCATGATGCCGGACGACTGGCAGGGCTTCCCCCAGCGCAAGGACTACCCGCTCGGCGGCATCGCCGTCGAGTACAAGGGCGCCCAGATCCCGGCTCCCGACCAGCGGAGGTCGTACAGCTGATGTCCCCCACCCCGAACCACGCGGAAAACCACGCGTCCTCCCGCGAGACGACCGAAGGCACCGTCTACACCGTCACCGGCGGCGACTGGGACGAGATCGTCCGGTCGGCGGCCAAGGCGGACGACGAGCGCATCGTCGTCAACATGGGACCGCAGCACCCCTCCACCCACGGAGTGCTCCGCCTGATCCTGGAGATCGACGGCGAGACGGTCACCGAGGCCCGCTGCGGCATCGGCTACCTGCACACCGGCATCGAGAAGAACCTCGAATTCCGGAACTGGACGCAGGGCACCACCTTCGTGACGCGCATGGACTACCTGACGCCGTTCTTCAACGAGACCGCGTACTGCCTCGGCGTCGAGAAGCTCCTCGGCATCACCGACCAGATCCCGGACCGCGCCACCGTCATCCGTGTCCTGCTGATGGAGCTCAACCGGCTCTCCTCGCACCTGGTGTGCATCGCCACCGGCGGCATGGAGCTCGGCGCGACCACGATCATGATCTACGGGTTCCGGGACCGCGAGCTGATCCTCGACGTCTTCGAGCTGATCACCGGCCTGCGCATGAACCACGCCTTCGTCCGCCCCGGCGGCCTCGCCCAGGACCTGCCCCCGGGCGCGGTCGACCAGATGCGCGAGTTCGTGAAGACGATGAAGAAGAACCTGCCGGAGTACGACAAGCTCGCCACCGGCAACCCCATCTTCAAGGCCCGCATGCAGGACGTCGGCTACCTCGACCTCACCGGCTGCATGGCCCTCGGCGCCACCGGCCCGATCCTGCGCTCCGCCGGCCTGCCGCACGACCTGCGCAAGTCCGACCCGTACTGCGGCTACGAGGACTACGAGTTCGACGTCCCCACCACCGAGAGCTGCGACTCCTACGGGCGGTTCCTGATCCGCCTGGAGGAGATGCGCCAGTCGCTGCGGATCGTCGAGCAGTGCCTGGACCGGCTGGAGCCCGGCCCGGTGATGGTCGCCGACAAGAAGATCGCCTGGCCGGCGCAGCTCGCCCTGGGCCCCGACGGCCTCGGCAACTCGCTCGACCACATCAAGAACATCATGGGCACCTCCATGGAGGCCCTCATCCACCACTTCAAGCTGGTGACCGAGGGCTTCCGGGTCCCTGCCGGACAGGCGTACGCGGCCGTCGAGTCCCCCAAGGGCGAACTCGGCGTGCACGTCGTCTCCGACGGCGGCACCCGCCCCTACCGGGTCCACTTCCGCGACCCGTCCTTCACCAACCTGCAGGCCATGGCCGCGATGTGCGAGGGCGGCCAGGTCGCCGACGTCATCGTGGCCGTCGCCTCCATCGACCCCGTGATGGGAGGCGTCGACCGATGACGACTGTGTCTTCTGGAGGGGACACCCCCCAGACCCCCCTCTCGCTGGGCATGCCCCAGCTGCCCGCCCCCGACTACCCGGCGGAGGTGCGCGAGCGGCTGGCGGCCGACGCCGCCGACGTCATCGCCCGCTACCCCGACAGCCGCTCCGCGCTGCTGCCGCTGCTGCACCTGACGCAGTCCGAGGACGGCTACGTCTCGCGCACCGGCATCCGTTTCTGCGCCGAGACGCTGGGCCTGACCACGGCCGAGGTCACCGCGGTCGCGACCTTCTACACGATGTACCGGCGCAAGCCCTCCGGGGACTACCAGGTCGGCGTCTGCACCAACACGCTGTGCGCGGTGATGGGCGGCGACGCCATCTTCGACGAGCTCAAGCAGCACCTGGGCGTCGGCAACAACGAGACCACCGCCGACGGCAAGGTGACGCTGGAGCACATCGAGTGCAACGCGGCCTGCGACTACGCGCCCGTGGTGATGGTCAACTGGGAGTTCTTCGACAACCAGACCCCCGAGTCCGCCAAGGCGCTCGTGGACGACCTGCTGGCGGGCCGCCCGGTCGAGCCGACCCGGGGCGCGCCGCTGTGCACGTACAAGGAGACCGCCCGGATCCTGGCGGGCTTCCCCGACGAGCGCGAGGGCGCGGTCGAGGCGAGCGGCGGCGCGGGCCCCGCCTCCCTGATCGGCCTGCGCATCGCACGCGGCGAGTCCCCGCACACCCCGATCGTGCACCCGCGCGGCGAGGCCGTCACCGAGGGAGGGGAGTGATGAGCGTGTCCGCCCAGGAAAATCACGGAGGCAGCTCCCAGCCGGAGGCCGGGGGAGGGACGAGCCCCGAGAAGCTCCTCTCGCCCGTCCTTTCCGCCTTCTGGGACGACCCGGCGTCCTGGACGCTGGAGACCTACCGGCGCCACGAGGGCTACGAGGGCCTGCGCAAGGCCCTGGCGATGACCCCGGACGAGGTGATCGCGTACGTCAAGGACTCCGGTCTGCGCGGACGCGGCGGCGCGGGCTTCCCCACCGGAATGAAGTGGCAGTTCATCCCGCAGGGCGACGGAAAGCCGCACTACCTCGTCGTGAACGCGGACGAGTCGGAGCCGGGAACCTGCAAGGACATCCCCCTCCTCTTCGCCAATCCGCACTCCCTCGTCGAGGGAATGATCATCGCCTGCTACGCGATCCGGTCGGAGCACGCCTTCATCTACCTGCGCGGCGAGACGGTCCCCGTGCTGCGGCGCCTGCACGAGGCCGTGCGGGAGGCCTACGCCGCCGGATACCTCGGCAAGGACATCGACGGCACCGGCCGCAACCTCGACATCACGGTGCACGCGGGCGCGGGCGCGTACATCTGCGGCGAGGAGACGGCACTGCTCGACTCCCTCGAAGGCCGGCGCGGGCAGCCCCGGCTGCGTCCCCCCTTCCCCGCTGTCGAGGGGCTCTACGCCTGCCCCACTGTCGTCAACAACGTCGAGTCCATCGCCTCGGTTCCCGCGATCCTGAACAAGGGCAAGGACTGGTTCAAGGCGATGGGGACGGAGAAGTCCCCCGGCTTCACCCTGTACTCGCTCTCCGGGCACGTCGCCGGTCCCGGCCAGTACGAGGCACCCCTCGGCATCACCCTGCGCCAGCTCCTCGACATGAGCGGCGGGATGCGCCCCGGGCACCGGCTGAAGTTCTGGACCCCCGGCGGCTCCTCCACCCCCATGTTCACCGACGAGCACCTCGACGTCCCGCTCGACTACGAGGGCGTCGGCGCCGCCGGGTCCATGCTCGGCACCAAGGCGCTCCAGTGCTTCGACGAGACCACCTGCGTGGTGCGCGCCGTCACCCGCTGGACCGAGTTCTACGCCCACGAGTCCTGCGGCAAGTGCACACCCTGCCGCGAGGGCACGTACTGGCTCGTCCAGCTGCTGCGCGACATCGAGGCGGGCAAGGGCGTCATGTCCGACCTCGACAAGCTGAACGACATCGCCGACAACATCAACGGCAAGTCGTTCTGCGCGCTCGGCGACGGCGCGGCCAGCCCGATCTTCTCCTCGCTGAAGTACTTCCGCGACGAGTACGAGCAGCACATCACCGGCAAGGGCTGCCCCTTCGACCCCAAGAAGTCGACCCTCTGGGCTGACACGGAGGTACACGCATGACCGTCGTCACGAACGCCCCGGCGGGCGGCGGCGAGGCGGCGAAGCCGCCCCAGGATCTGGTGTCCCTGACCATCGACGGCATCGAACTGTCCGTCCCCAAGGGGACCCTGGTCATCCGGGCCGCCGAACAGCTCGGCATCGAGATCCCCCGGTTCTGCGACCACCCCCTCCTCGACCCCGCCGGCGCCTGCCGGCAGTGCATCGTCGAGGTCGAGGGCCAGCGCAAGCCGATGGCCTCCTGCACCATCACCTGCACCGACGGCATGGTCGTCAAGACCCAGCTGACCTCCGAGGTCGCCGACAAGGCCCAGCGCGGGGTGATGGAGCTGCTGCTCATCAACCACCCGCTGGACTGCCCCGTCTGCGACAAGGGCGGCGAATGCCCCCTCCAGAACCAGGCGATGTCGCACGGCAACGCCGAATCCCGGTTCGAGGGCCGCAAGCGGACCTACGAGAAGCCGGTCCCGATCTCCACGCAGGTGCTGCTGGACCGCGAGCGGTGCGTGCTGTGCGCGCGCTGCACCCGCTTCTCCAACCAGGTCGCCGGCGACCCGATGATCGAACTGGTCGAGCGCGGCGCGCTCCAGCAGGTCGGCACCGGCGAGGGCGACCCGTTCCAGTCGTACTTCTCCGGCAACACCATCCAGATCTGCCCCGTCGGCGCCCTCACCTCGGCCGCCTACCGGTTCCGCTCCCGCCCCTTCGACCTCGTCTCCTCCCCGAGCGTGTGCGAGCACTGCGCGGGCGGCTGCGCGACCCGGACCGACCACCGGCGCGGCAAGGTGCTGCGCCGCCTGGCCGCCGAGGACCCCGAGGTCAACGAGGAGTGGATCTGCGACAAGGGCCGCTTCGCGTTCCGCTACGCGCAGCGCCCCGACCGGCTGACCACCCCGCTGGTGCGCGGCACGGACGGCGTCCTCGCGCCCGCCAGCTGGCCCGAGGCGCTGGAGGCCGCCGCGCGGGGGCTCACCGCCGCGCGCGGCCGCGCCGGGGTGCTGACCGGCGGCCGGCTGACCGTCGAGGACGCGTACGCGTACGCCAAGTTCGCCCGGGTGGTGCTCGACACCAACGACATCGACTTCCGGGCCCGGGTGCACAGCGCGGAGGAGACCGAGTTCCTGGCCGCCGCCGTGGCCGGCACCGGCAAGGACCTCGACGGCACGGGCGTCACCTACACCTCCCTGGAGGCGGCCCCCGCCGTGCTCCTCGCCGGCATCGAGTCCGAGGAGGAGGCCCCCGGGGTCTTCCTGCGGCTGCGCAAGGCCCACCGCAAGCACAAGCAGCGGACCTTCGCCCTCGCCCCCTTCGCCACCCGCGGGCTCACCAAGGCGGGCGGCACCCTGCTGGCCGCCGCCCCCGGCACCGAGCCGGAGTGGCTGGACGCCCTGGCCACCCGCACCGGCCTGGAGGCGGGCGGCTCCGAAGCCGCCGAGGCGATCCGGCAGCCCGGCGCGGTCATCGTCGTCGGGGAGCGCCTCGCCGGCGTGCCCGGCGCGCTGACCGCCGCCGTACGCGCCGCCACCGCCACCGGCGCCCGGCTGGTGTGGATCCCGCGCCGGGCCGGGGAGCGGGGCGCCGTCGAGGCGGGCGCCCTGCCGTCCCTGCTGCCGGGCGGCCGTCCCGCCGGCGACCCGCGCGCCCGCCAGGAGGTCGCCGCCGCCTGGGGGCTGGAGGAACTCCCGCACCGCTACGGCCGCGACACCGGGCAGATCGTCGAGGCCGCCGCCACCGGGGAGCTGTCGGCCCTGCTGGTCGCGGGCGTCGAGGTCGCGGACCTGCCCGACCCGGAGCGTGCCCGCACCGCGCTGAAGGAGGCCTTCGTGGTCTCCCTGGAGCTGCGGCCCGGTGAGGTCACCGACCACGCCGACGTGGTGCTGCCGGTCGCCGCCGTCGCGGAGAAGGCCGGCACCTTCATCAACTGGGAGGGCCGGGTCCGCCCGTTCGAGGCGGCCCTCAAGCCCGACCAGATGACCCGCCGCCTGGCCCCCGCCGACGCCCGCGTGCTGCACATGCTGGCCGACGCCGCCGACCGGCCCCTCGCGCTGCCCGACGTACACGCCGTACGGCGGGAGCTGGAGCGGCTGGGCCCCTGGGAGGGGGAGCTCGCGCCCGAGCGGTCCACCGGCACCGAGCCGCTGCCCCGCCCCGGCACCGGCGAGGCGGTCCTCGCCGGCCACCGGCTGCTGCTGGACCTCGGCCGGCTCCAGGAGGGCGACGACGCCCTCGCCGGGACCCGGCACGAGGCCTGCGCCCGGCTCTCGGCCGACACCGCCGCCGAGACCGGCGTCAAGGACGGCGACGTGCTCGCCGTCACCGGCCCGGCGGGTGTGGTGGAACTCCCGCTCCGGATCACCGAGATGCCCTACCGGGTGGTGTGGCTCCCGCTGAACTCCACCGGCTCCGGCGTCCTCGCCGACACCGGCGCCCGCCCCGGAACCCTCGTACGGATCGGCCCGGCCGGGACCGGCCCTGCGGCCGAAGCGGAGGTACGACCGTGACCCACCTCGCCCAGCTCGCGGCGCAGCCGCAGCAGCTCCTGGCCGCCGAGGACCTGACCCTGTTCGGCAGGGACGTCTGGTGGCTCGTCCTCGTCAAGGCGGTGTTCTGCTTCGCCTTCCTGATGGTGACGGTGCTCTTCTCCATCGTGTGGGAGCGCAAGGTCGTCGCCTGGATGCAGCTGCGCATCGGCCCCAACCGGCACGGCCCCTGGGGCATGCTCCAGTCGCTCGCCGACGGCGTGAAGCTGATGCTGAAGGAAGACGTCATCGTCAAGCGCGCCGACAAGATCGTCTACGTCCTGGCGCCGATCATCGCGGCGATCCCGGCGTTCATGGCCATCGCGGTGATCCCCTTCGGCCCCTCGGGCAACGAGGTGTCCATCTTCGGCCAGCGCACCACGATGCAGCTGACCGACCTGCCGATCGCGATGCTGTACGTCCTCGCGGTCGCCTCGGTCGGCATCTACGGCATCGTCCTCGCCGGCTGGTCCTCGGGCTCCACGTACCCGCTGCTCGGCGGCCTGCGCTCCTGCGCGCAGATGATCTCGTACGAGATCGCGATGGGCGCCGCGTTCGCCTCGGTGTTCCTCTACTCCGGGTCGATGTCGACCTCGGCGATCGTGGAGGCGCAGGCGGACCGCTGGTACATCGTGCTGCTGCCGGTGTCCTTCATCATCTACGTCGTCACGATGGTCGGCGAGACGAACCGCGCCCCCTTCGACATGCCGGAGTCCGAGGGCGACCTCGTCGGCGGCTTCAACACCGAGTACTCCTCCATCAAGTTCGCGCTGTTCATGCTGGCCGAGTACGTCAACATGGTCACCGTCTCGGCGGTCTCGGTCACCCTGTTCCTGGGCGGCTGGCGGGCCCCGGCGCCGATCTCCACGTACTGGGAGGGCGCGAACCACGGCTGGTGGCCGATGCTCTGGTTCGTCATCAAGGTGCAGCTGCTCCTCTTCTTCTTCATCTGGCTGCGCGGCACCCTCCCGCGCGTGCGCTACGACCAGCTGATGAAGCTGGGCTGGAAGGTCCTGATCCCGGTCTCCGTGGTCTGGCTGATGCTGGTCGCCACCGTCCGGGCGCTGCGCAACGAGCGCTACGACTTCAGCGAGATCGTCCTGTACGTCGGGGGCGCGGTCATCGCGATCCTGCTGATCTCCTCCGTCGCGGACCACTTCCGGGACCGGAGGGAGAAGACGGCCGCGGCCGCGGCCGGGAAGGCCGCCGCGGCCGAGTCCTTCGACCCGATGGCGGGCGGTTTCCCCGTACCGCCCAAGCCCGGCCAGCACCTGGCACCCGTACCGCGCCGACGTCCCCGCGGCGAGCGGGAGCTGATTGTCAGTGGCGGGGCGAATACTGACAGTGACCGAGAGGAGGGTGCTGACCATGGCTGACGCGGACCAGAGCGAGAAGTGGCAGAACCCGGTGGCCGGCTTCGGCGTGACCTTCAAGGCCATGTTCAAGAAGCGGCTCACCGAGCAGTACCCGGAGCAGCAGAAGACCACCGCTCCCCGCTTCCACGGGCGGCACCAGCTCAACCGCCACCCCGACGGCCTGGAGAAGTGCATCGGGTGCGAACTGTGCGCCTGGGCCTGTCCCGCCGACGCGATCTACGTGGAGGGCGCGGACAACACCGAGGAGGAGCGCTACTCCCCGGGCGAGCGGTACGGGCGGGTCTACCAGATCAACTACGCCCGCTGCATCCTGTGCGGACTGTGCATCGAGGCGTGCCCGACGCGCGCGCTGACGATGACGAACGAGTTCGAACTCGCCGACGCCAGCCGCGAGTCCCTGATCTACACCAAGGAGCAGCTCCTCGCCGGGCTGACCGAGGGCATGGTCGAGGCCCCGCACTCCGTCTTCCCCGGCACCGACGAGCAGGACTACTACCGCGGGCTGGTGACGGGCGCCGCCCCGGGCACGGTCCGGCAGGTGGCGGTGTCCAAGGGCGAGACGGCCGAGGGCGGGGCGGCCGAGGGCGGGACCGCCGGGGCCGGCAAGGCCGAGGAGGTCGGGGCATGAGCGCCATCGCCGCGGCCGCCACCTCGACCTCCACCGGCGAGGCCGTGCAGTTCTGGGTGCTCGGCACGGTCGCCGTCATCGGCGCGCTGTGCACGATCCTGATGAAGAAGGCCGTGCACAGCGCCCTGTGCCTCGCCGGGACGATGATCGTCCTGGCGGTCTTCTACCTCGCCAACGGGGCCTACTTCCTGGGCGTGGTCCAGGTCGTCGTCTACACCGGCGCCATCATGATGCTGTTCCTCTTCGTGGTCATGCTCGTCGGCGTCACGGCGGCGGACTCGCTGAAGGAGACCATCAAGGGGCAGCGCTGGCTGGCCGCCCTGTGCGGGCTCGGCTTCGGCATCCTGCTGATCGCCGGCATCGGCAACGCGGGCCTCACCCACTTCAACGGGCTCGGCAAGGTCAACTCCGCCGGGCACGTCGAGGGCCTCGCCGAACTGATCTTCACCCGCTACATCTTCGCCTTCGAGATCACCGGCGCCCTGCTGATCACGGCGGCCGTCGGCGCGATGGTGCTCACCCACCGCGAGCGCACCGAGCGGGCCGCCACGCAGCGCGAGCTCGCCGAGAAGCGCGTACGCGAGGGCGTGCAGCTCCCGCCGCTGCCGGCCCCCGGCGTCTACGCCCGGCACAACGCGGTGGACATCGCCGGCCTGCTGCCGGACGGCACCCCGTCCGAGCTGACCGTCAACAAGACGCTGCGCGCCCGCGGCCAGATCCGCGACGTGTCCGGCCAGGCCCTGGACGACCTCAAGGCACTGGAGCAGCGCTCCTCGGAGCGCCTCGGCCGAGAGGAGGCCTCGAAGTGAATCCGGTCAACTACCTGTACCTGGCCGCCCTGCTGTTCACCATCGGCGCGGCCGGCGTACTCATCCGGAAGAACGCGATTGTGCTGTTCATGTGCGTCGAGCTGATGCTCAACGCCTGCAACCTCGCCTTCGTGACCTTCTCCCGGATGCACGGCAACCTCGACGGCCAGATCATCGCGTTCTTCACGATGGTCGTCGCCGCCGCGGAGGTCGTGGTGGGCCTCGCGATCATCGTGTCGCTGTTCCGTACCCGCCACTCGGCCTCGGTCGACGACGCCAGCCTGATGAAGCTGTAAGGGGCGTTCACAGTGGAGAATCTGATTGCGCTGCTGGTGGCGGCGCCCCTGCTCGGAGCGGCGGTGCTGCTGTGCGGCGGCCGGCGCCTCGACAAGGCCGGCCACTGGATCGGCACCCTGCTCGCGGCCGTCTCCTTCGGCATCGGCGTCGTCCTCTTCGCCGGCATGCTGGGGCGCGGGGCCGAGGACCGGGCCCTGCACCAGCGGCTGTTCAGCTGGGTGCCGGTGGAGGGCTTCCAGGCGGACATCGCGTTCCAGCTGGACCAGCTGTCGATGACCTTCGTCCTGCTGATCTCCGGGGTCGGCACGCTCATCCACGTGTACTCGATCGGGTACATGGAGCACGACGAGCGCCGCCGCCGCTTCTTCGGCTACCTCAACCTGTTCGTCGCGGCGATGCTGCTGCTCGTCCTCGCCGACAACTACCTGCTGCTGTACTTCGGCTGGGAGGGCGTCGGCCTCGCCTCGTACCTCCTGATCGGCTTCTGGCAGCACAAGCCCAGCGCGGCCACCGCCGCGAAGAAGGCCTTCCTGGTCAACCGGGTCGGGGACATCGGCCTGTCGATCGCCATCATGCTGATGTTCACCACCTTCGGGACCTTCGCCTTCGGGCCGGTGCTGTCGTCCGTCGGCGAGACGGGCGAGGGCACGCTGACGGCGATCGGCCTGATGCTGCTGCTCGCCGCCTGCGGCAAGTCGGCGCAGGTGCCGCTGCAGTCCTGGCTCGGTGACGCGATGGAGGGCCCGACCCCGGTCTCGGCCCTGATCCACGCGGCGACCATGGTCACCGCCGGCGTGTACCTGATCGTGCGCTCCGGGGCGATCTTCAACGGGGCGCCGGACGCCCAGCTGGTCACCACGGTCGTCGGCGCGGTCACGCTCCTCTTCGGTGCGATCGTCGGTTGCGCCAAGGACGACATCAAGAAGGCCCTCGCCGGTTCGACGATGTCGCAGATCGGCTACATGATCCTGGCCGCCGGCCTCGGCCCGGTCGGCTACGTCTTCGCGATCATGCACCTGGTCACGCACGGCTTCTTCAAGGCCGGCCTCTTCCTCGGCGCGGGTTCGGTCATGCACGGCATGAACGACGAGGTCGACATGCGCAAGTACGGCGCCCTGCGGAAGTACATGCCGGTCACCTTCGTCACCTTCGGCCTCGGCTACCTCGCGATCATCGGCTTCCCCGGCCTGTCCGGCTTCTTCTCCAAGGACATGATCATCGAGGCGGCCTTCGCCAAGGGCGGCACCCAGGGCTGGATCCTCGGCGGGGTCGCCCTGCTGGGCGCGGGCATCACCGCCTTCTACATGACCCGGGTCATGCTCCTCACCTTCTTCGGGGAGAAGCGCTGGCAGCCGGACGCAGAGGGCCACGAGCCGCACCCGCACGAGTCCCCGAAGTCCATGACCATCCCGATGATCCTCCTGGCGTTCGGGTCGGTCTTCGCCGGAGGCTTCTTCGAGATCGGCGAGCGCTTCCTGAACTGGCTGGAGCCCGTCACCGGCTACGAGCACGGCCACCCGCCGGTCAGCGCCATGGCGGTGACGGCCTCCACCATGGTCGTCCTCATCGCCGGCGTCGCCATCGCCTGGTCGATGTACGGCCGCCGGCCCGTCCCGGTCGTCGCCCCGCGCGGCTCGTTCCTCACCCGGGCGGCCCGCAGGGACCTGTTCCAGGACGACTTCAACCACGTGGTCCTCGTCCGCGGCGGCGAGCACCTGACCCGCTCCCTCGTCTACCTCGACCACAGCGTCGTCGACGGAGTGGTCAACGGCACGGCCGCCTCGGTCGGCGGGCTCTCCGGCCGGCTGCGCAAGCTGCAGAACGGCTACGCCCGCAGCTACGCGGTGTCGATGTTCGGGGGCACGGCGATCCTGATCGCCGCGACCCTGCTGATGAGGGCGGTGTGAGATGAGTTTCCCGCTTCTGACGCTGACGGCCGCGGTCCCCGCGGCCGGCGCGATCCTCACGGCGGCCGTTCCGGCCGCCCGCCGGACCGCCGCCAAGTGGCTCGCGCTGCTGTTCTCGCTCGCGACGCTGGCCCTGGCCGTACTGGTCGCGGTCCGCTTCGAGCCCGGCGGCGACCGCTACCAGCTCACCGAGTCCCACGCCTGGATCGCCGACTTCGGCGTCCGCTACGAACTGGGCGTCGACGGCATCGGCGTGGCGCTCATCGCCCTCACCGCGCTGCTGATCCCCTTCGTGATCGTGGCCGGCTGGCACGACGCCGACCCGCTGGAGACTTCCTCCTCCCGGTGGCGCCCGACCCAGGGCTTCTTCGCCCTGATCCTGCTGGTCGAGGCCATGGTGGTGATCTCCTTCGAGGCCACCGACGTCTTCCTCTTCTACATCTTCTTCGAAGCCATGCTCATCCCGATGTACTTCCTCATCGGCGGCTTCGGAGACCGGGCCCACGCGGGTTCGGACGCGAACGCCGCCGCGCAGCGCTCGTACGCGGCGGTCAAGTTCCTCCTCTACAACCTGGTCGGCGGCCTGATCATGCTGGCCGCCGTCATCGGGCTGTACGTCGTCGCCGGGAACTTCTCCCTCCAGGAGATCGCCGAGGCCCGCGCCGCGGGCACCCTCGACATGGCGGCCAACACCGAGCGGCTGCTCTTCCTCGGCTTCTTCTTCGCCTTCGCCGTGAAGGCACCGCTGTGGCCGCTGCATACCTGGCTGCCCAACGCGATGGGCGAGTCCACGGCCCCGGTCGCCGTGCTCATCACCGCCATCGTCGACAAGGTCGGCACCTTCGCGATGCTCCGCTTCTGCCTCGGGCTCTTCCCCGAGGCCAGCAAGTGGGCCACCCCGGTGATCCTCGTACTGGCCCTGATCAGCATCGTCTACGGCGCGCTGCTCGCGGTCGGCCAGCGCGACATCAAGAGGCTGATCGCCTACGCCTCGATCTCGCACTTCGGCTTCATCGTCCTGGGCATCTTCGCGATGACCTCCCAGGGCCAGTCCGGAGCCACCCTCTACATGGTCAACCACGGGATCTCCACGGCCGCACTGATGCTCGTCGCCGGCTTCCTGATCTCCCGGCGCGGCTCCCGGCTCATCGCCGACTACGGCGGCGTGCAGAAGGTGGCCCCGGTCCTCGCCGGCACCTTCCTCGTCGGCGGCCTCGCCACCCTGTCCCTGCCCGGCCTCGCGCCGTTCGTCAGCGAGTTCCTCGTCCTCGTCGGCACCTTCGCCCGCTACCCGGTCGTCGGGATCATCGCCACCGTCGGCATCGTGCTCGCCGCGCTGTACACGCTGGTGCTCTACCAGCGCACCATGACCGGCCCCGTGAAGGAGGAGGTCCGCTCCATGCCGGACCTGCGCGCGCGGGAACTGCTGGTGGTCGCCCCGCTGATCGCGCTGCTGATCGGACTGGGCGTCTACCCGAAGGTGCTGACCGACATCGTCAACCCGGCGGTGGAGCACACCATGTCGGACGTGAAGCAGACGGACCCGAAGCCCGAGGTTTCCGTCCAGAACGTGGAGGCGGCCAAGTGATCGCTGCCCAGAGCCTGCTGACCCTGGCGGCCGAAGGACCGGCCGACCGGATCCCGGCCCCGCACATCGAGTACGCGCAGCTCGCGCCCACGCTGATCGTGGTGGGCGCGGCCGTCCTCGGAGTCCTCGTCGAGGCCTTCGTACCGCGCAGGTCCCGCTACTACGTCCAGGTGTTCCTGGCCGTCGCCGCACTGGCCGCGGCCTTCGCGGCGGTCGTCGGCCTCGCCGCCGGCGGCTACGGCAGCACCAAGGCGCACATCGCGGCCATGGGCGCCATCGCCGTCGACGGCCCGGCGCTCTTCCTCCAGGGCACCATCCTGCTGGCCTCCATCGTCGCGGTGTTCACCTTCGCCGAGCGCCGCCTCGACCCGAAGGCGCACGGCAAGCGGGTGGACTCCTTCGCCGCACAGGCCGCGTCCGTGCCGGGCAGCGACAGCGAGAAGGCCGCCGTCAAGGCCGGCTTCACCACCACCGAGGTGTTCCCGCTGGCCCTGTTCGCGGTCTCCGGCATGCTGATCTTCCCGGCCGCCGACGACCTGCTGACGCTGTTCATCGCGCTGGAGGTCTTCTCCCTCCCGCTGTACCTGCTCTGCGCCCTCGCCCGCCGCCAGCGGCTGATGTCGCAGGAGGCCGCGGTCAAGTACTTCCTGCTCGGCGCCTTCTCCTCGGCCTTCCTCCTCTTCGGCATCGCGCTGCTCTACGGCTACGCGGGCTCGGTCTCCTACGCGGTGATCGCCGACGTCGTCGACGGCACCGTCGCCCGGATCGACCCGGCACTCGCCTCCACCATGGGCAACGACGCGCTGCTGCTCATCGGCGGCGCGCTGATCCTGATGGGGCTGCTGTTCAAGGTCGGCGCCGTCCCCTTCCACATGTGGACCCCGGACGTCTACCAGGGCGCCCCGACCCCGGTCACCGGCTTCATGGCGGCGGCGACCAAGGTGGCCGCGTTCGGCGCGCTGCTGCGGCTGCTGTACGTGGTGCTGCCCGGCCTGCGGTGGGACTGGCGGCCGGTGATGTGGGGCGTCGCGATCGTCACGATGCTCGCGGGCGCGGTGATCGCGGTGACCCAGACCGACGTGAAGCGGCTGCTGGCGTACTCCTCCATCGCGCACGCCGGGTTCATCCTGGCCGGTGTGATCGCCACCTCGGAGGAGGGCGTCAAGTCCGTCCTGTTCTACCTGGGCGCCTACTCCTTCGTGACGATCGGAGCCTTCGCGGTGGTCACGCTGGTGCGCGACGCGGGCGGCGAGGCGACGCACCTGTCGAAGTGGGCGGGCCTGGGGCGGCGTTCGCCGCTGACCGCGGCCGTCTTCGCGGTGTTCCTGCTGGCCTTCGCCGGCATTCCGCTGACCTCGGGCTTCGCGGGCAAGTTCGCGGTGTTCAAGGCGGCGGCGGAGGGCGGTGCCGGGGCGCTGGTCGTCGTGGGTGTGATCTCGTCGGCGATCGCCGCGTTCTTCTACATCCGGGTCATCGTGCTGATGTTCTTCAGCGAGCCGAAGGCGGACGGCCCGACGGTGGCCGTGCCCTCGCCGCTGACGATGACCACCATCGCGGTGGGCGTCGCGGTCACCCTGGTCCTGGGTCTGGCCCCGCAGTACTTCCTGGACCTGGCGGGGCAGGCGAGCACCTTCGTCCGCTGATCCGGTCCGTACGGACGGAAGGGCCCGGCCCCCTCGCGGGGGGCCGGGCCCTTCGCCGTGCGGGCGGGGCGGGCTAGGCCCTGATCCGGCGGACAGGCCCTAGTGTCCGTGCGCGTGCGCCGGGGTGGTGGTGCCTGTGGCCGGGGTCTTCTTCGGGGGGCAGGTCAGCCCGGGGTTCCAGTTGTGGAAGCGGCCGGCCGGGTTGTCGGCGTACGCCCACATGTGGAGGTCGTAGTGCTTGGGCATGCCCGCCCAGTGGCCGGGCATCGGGCCGTCGAACGGCAGCCCGAACATGGTGGGCCGGTCGTCGGTGGTCTTCAGGTCCTGGTCCCGGTCGGCGGACATCCACTCCACCGTCTGGAGCTTGCGCCGGCCCTTGCTGTCCTTGTGGGTGCTGTAGAGGAGCGCGGTCGGCCTGGCGGGGTCCTTCGAACCCCAGTTGGACTCCTTGACGTAGTGGTAGCCCATGGTGCCGACCCCGAACGGGTTGGTCATGCACTCCTCGCCGTGCGGTACGTACCCGTCCCTGAGGGCCGCCTGCTCGTCCACGTACTTGGCCGTCGCCGCAATCGCCGTGGCCATGTCGCGCATCGCCTGCGCGTTGCGGGGGTCGGGTGCCGGGCCGTCCACCGCGTGCGCCGGGGGCAGGGCGGCCAGGAGCAGGGACGCGCCGGCGACGGCACAGGCGAGCAGGGCCTTCGGGCTGCGGTGCACGGACATGGGAGCTCCTGGTGGTTCGGGGCCTGTCCCGGAGGGGCTTTCGTTCGTCCACCTTCGCGGCGGGGCGGCCGGCGTGCACGCGGCGGGATGCCAAACGGGGGGTCAGGAGGGGGACGCCGCCTGGGGAGCGGCGGGCACGGCGGGCGCAGGGGGTGCGGCGGGTGCGGCGGGTGCGGCGGGCACGGTGGGGCGCGGCCGGGTGGTGCCGGGGCGGCAGACGACCTTCGGGTTGAAGGGCTCGAACCGCCCGGAGGGGTTCCGCTTCCACAGCCACAGGTGCAGCGAGTAGTGCACCTTCTGGCCCGCGTACCGGGCGGGCAGCGGGCCGCGGAAGGGCTGCCCGAACAGGGAGGGGCGGTCGTCGTCGGTGTCCGCGCGGCCGTCGCGGTCCACGACCATCCATTCGAGGCCGGCCAGCCGCCAGTGCCCCGCGCCGTCGCCCTCGTAGAGCAGGGCCGTGGGCTTCTTGGGGTCGGTGGAGCCGTCGTAGGCGTGGTTGAAGTGCGGGTAGCCGAGGGCCCCGCCGCCTTCACCCGGGTTGACCACGCAGTACTGGTCGGGGACGTAGCCGGCGGCGACGGCCAGCCGGTGATCGCGGTACTTGGCGGTCGCCATGAAGGTGGCGGCCAGTTGGGCGGTGGGCGTGGCCGTCGGGGTGGCGGGGGCCGCGCCCAGCGTGAGGGAGGCGGCGGCGGCGAGGGCCAGGGGGGCGAGCTTTGCGGTACGAGGGGCCATGCGAGCAGGGTCACCTCGGCCCCGGACCCCCGCCACCCGGACGGCGCGGGCGGAGTAGGCGGCGGGGGTGCCCCGCCGCCTCCTTCCGTACCGTCAGGCGGCGGTGATGCGGCCGGTCACCTCGCCGAGGCCGACGCGGGTGCCGTCGGCGCCGGGGGCCCACGCGGTGAGGGTGACGGTGTCGCCGTCCTCCAGGAAGGTGCGCTTGCCGTCGGCGAGCTCGACGGCGTCACGGCCGTTCCAGGTGAGCTCCAGCAGGGAGCCGCGCTCGTCGACCTCAGGGCCGCTGACCGTGCCGGAGCCGTACACGTCGCCGGTGCGCAGCGAGGCGCCGTTGACGGTCATGTGGGCCAGCTGCTGGGCGGCCGTCCAGTACATCGAGGCGAACGGCGGACGGGCCACCTCCTGCCCGTTGATGGAGACCGTGATGCGCAGGTCGAAGCCGCCGGGGCGGTCGACGTCGGAGTCGTCCAGGTAGGGCAGCAGCGGGAAGTCCCGGGCGGGCGGGGCGACGCGGGCCGCGTCCAGGGCCTCCAGGGGGGTCACCCAGGCGGAGACGGAGGTCGCGAACGACTTGCCGAGGAAGGGGCCGAGCGGCACGTACTCCCAGGCCTGGATGTCGCGCGCGGACCAGTCGTTGAGGAGGAACAGCCCGAAGACGTGGTCCTCGAAGTCGCCGAGCGCGACCGGACGGCCCATCTGCGAGGGGGTGCCGACGACGAAGCCGACCTCGGCCTCGATGTCGAGCTTCACGGACGGCCCGAAGACCGGCGCGGGGTCGGTGGGGGCCTTGCGCTGCCCGGAGGGCCGGACCACGTCGGTGCCGGAGACCACGATCGTCCCCGACCGGCCGTGGTAACCGATCGGCAGGTGCTTCCAGTTGGGGGTGAGCGCGTCCCCGTCCGGGCGGAAGATCCGTCCGACGTTGGTGGCGTGGTGCTCGCTCGCGTAGAAGTCGACGTAGTCGGCGACCTCGTACGGCAGGTGCAGCCGCACTCCGTCGAGCGGCAGCAGGTGCGGCTCGACCGTCCCGCGGTGACCGGGGTCGGTGACCCAGGCGGTCAGCGCGCGGCGCACGTCGCGCCAGGCGGTGCGGCCGGCGGCCAGCAGCGGGTTCAGCGAACCCTGGGCGAGCAGCCCGGCGTACGGGGACCCGAGCGCGACGGCCACGGCCCCCGCGTCGAGCACGTACCCGCCGATGCGCACGCCGACCCGGCGGCGCTCCGGCTCCGCCGGGGTGGAGAAGACGCCGTAGGGGAGGTTGTGCGGCCCGAACGGGTCGCCCTCGGGGACATCGAGGGGGCTCTGCTGGGGCATGGGGTGCTGCCTCGCTTTCGAGGGGGGCCGGGGGTGTCCCGGGGGCTGGCTGACACGTTACGTGGCGTGTGGGGTCTGTGGGAGGCCGGATTAGGGCGCTATTCATAGGAGTTGTCCAGCGGGGTCCGTATCCTTGGCCGGGTGACTTCCGCCCTCCCCTACGCCTTGATCGCCACCGACCTGGACGGGACTCTGCTGCGCGCCGGTGACACCGTCTCCGCCCGGTCGTGCGCGGCGCTCGCGACGGCGCGCGCGGCCGGCGCCCGGCACATCGTCGTCACCGGCCGCCCGGTCCCACAGATCCGGCACGTCCTGGACGACCTTGGATACTCGGGGCTCGCGGTGTGCGGGCAGGGCGCGCAGGTGTACGACGCGGCGCGCGGGATCCTGCTGCACTCCGTCGCGATGGACCGGGGCCTGGCCGAGGTGGCGCTCGGGAAGATCGAGGCGGAGATCGGCGAGGTGTACGTGGCCGTCAACCAGGAGGGGCTGGACGCGGAGATGCTGGTGGGCCACGGCTACCGGATGCCGCACCCGCACCTGCCGATGGTGCGGGTCCGCGGCCGCGGCGAGCTGTGGTCGTCGCCGATCAACAAGGTGCTGCTCCAGCACCCGCGGCTGGACGACGACGAGCTGACGCGGGTGGCGCGGTCGGTGGTCGGTGACCTGGTGAACGTCACCATGGCGGGGGAGCACACGGTGGAACTCCAGCCGCCGGGCGTCGACAAGGCGACGGGGCTCGCGCGGGCGGCTTCGGTCCTGGAGGTCGCGGCGGAGTCGACGATCGCCTTCGGCGACATGCCGAACGACATCCCGATGTTCGCGTGGGCCGCCCACGGGGTGGCCATGGCCAACGCCCACCGCGAGCTGGTCGCCGTCGCCGACGAGGTCACCCTCTCGAACGAGGCCGACGGCATCGCGGCGGTCCTGGAACGGCTGTTCCCTTCTTGACGCGCCGCCGCCGTCTTCACGCGCCGCCGCCGTCTTCACGCGCCGCCACCTTCTTCACGCGCCGCGCGAGCGGCGCGTCAAAAAGGGGGGGGCTCAGCCCGCTGCGCGGGGGAGGCGACGTTCCCACGTGCGGTGGAAGAGGACCTCCTCGCCCTCGCGGCAGACGACCTCGTTCACCGTCAGGAAGCCGCCCTCGTCGCACGAGATCTCCGACCGGGTCTCCACCCGCGCGTCCCAGCCCTCCTCCGGCCGGTGCAGCCGGATCCGCCATTCGGAGAGGGTGCGGGCGGAGAGGGGGTCCGACTGCTGGATCTCGTAGACCTCCGCCGCGTCCTCCTCGTACTCCAGCCCGTCCGGGTATACCCGCGTCCCCCCGTACCGGGGGTCCACCTCCAGCCGCCACACCCCGCGCGCGACGTCCCGTACGACGACCCGCTCCGGACGCGGCGCGTCCAGCGTCTCCGGGTACACCACCCCCAGCGGCTCCGCCTGCTCCGGCGGCTCGAAGGCGATCCCCGCGTCGAGGGGGGAGTCCGAGCTGCGGATGGGGAGTTCCAGGGTGCTGCCCGCGGGGTCCAGGGTCCAGCCGGCCTCCGAGCCGGCCCGCGGCCAGATCCACGGCCAGTACGCGGAGGACACCGCGAGCCGGATCCGGTGCCCGGGCGGGAAGGAGTGGCCGATGCCGTTCAGCTCGAAGGTGACGTCCTCGTACGAGCCCACCCGCCACGGCGCCGCCCGGTCCCGCCCGTGCCGCGCCGACAGGTTCAGCGCACCCCGCGTGACCAGCGTCGACGCCCCGTCGGGGGCGACGTCGCAGAGCCGGGCCACGACCTGCCCGTACGGGACGTCCATCCGCAGCCGCAGGGTGACCGAGGGGCGGCCCAGGACCTCCACGGGCTCGCCGTCGGCCACCGGGAACTCGAAGCAGGCCGACTTCGCGTCCTCCTCCCGCTGGTCCGGCGGCAGGTCGGCGTCGTTGCCGAAGGGGAAGAAGCGACCGGCGTCCAGCCCGGTGTGCTGCGGCGAGGCCACGGCCACCGGCGCGCCCTGCAGCCCGTAGGAGACGGGCACGACCGAGGGCGACGGCCACGCCTTCTCGCCGGCCCAGCGTCCCGGCAGCCGGTCGTACACGGTGGCCGGGCGGTGCGGGCCGCTGATCCACGCGCGCAGCAGGGGCTCGTCCATCACCCCGTTGTCGGCGCCCTTGAGCCAGTGGTCCCACCAGCGCAGGGTTTCCTGGAGGAAGCCGATCGCCGGCCCCGGCGGCAGCCCCCGGTCCGGGTACTGGTGCGACCAGGGCCCGATCAGGCCGCGCACGCGGGAGGCGGGCAGGCGGGAGACCAGCCGCAGCACCGTGTCCCGGTAGGGGTCGTGCCAGCCGCCCACCGCGAGGACCGCCGCGCCGATCGCCCCGTAGTCCTCGCAGACGCTGCCGTGGCGCCAGTAGGCGTCGCGGGTCTGGTGCGAGAGCCAGGTGTGGATCAGGGGCTCCACGCCCTCCAGCCGGTCCAGCCACATCTGCCGCCAGCCGTCGCCCGCGTAGCGCGGGTCCGGCGGGCGGGAGGCGAAGGCCAGCATGGTGGCGGCCCAGGCGTGCATGTCCACGGCCAGTACCGACCCGCCCATGTAGTGGGCGTCGTTGTCGTAGCGGTCGTCCGTCGAGCAGACGGTGACGACGGCCTTCAGCGCCCCGGGCGCGAGCGCGGCGATCTGGAGGCTGTTCAAGCCGCCCCAGGAGATCCCGAACATCCCCACCGCCCCGGTGCACCACGGCTGCGCCGCCAGCCACTCCACCACCGCGACCCCGTCGGCCAGTTCCCGTGCGTCGTACTCGTCGCCGGGCCGGCCCCCGCTGCACCCGTGGCCGCGTACGTCCACCCGTACGGAGGCGTAGCCGTGCCCGGCGTACCAGGGGTGGCGCTGGCGGTCGCGGGGCGCGGTCCAGTCCGTCAGCCGGTACGGGAGGTACTCCAGCAGGGCCGGGACGGGCTCGTCCGTGACCGGGCGCCAGATCCGGGCGTACAGCTCCACCCCGTCGGGCATCGGGATCCGGACATCCTCGTGGGTGGTGGCGTACGGGAAGTCGGTACGGATGATCATCGGGTTCCTTCACCGGCCCCTCAGTGGACGGGATGCATCGTGCGGCGCAGCCAGGGCGCCGCAGCGATCACGGCCGGGCCGGCGGCGACCGCGTCGGCGCCGTTGACGCCGAACGGGCGCAGGCGTCCGCGCTCCTCGGGCGTCACCCGTGGGCTGCGGAACACGAGCGCGAAGCAGACGACCGGGGCGATCACCGGGACGAGGGTCGGCAGGTCGGCGAAACGGCCCGTCGTCAACCAGCCGATACCCGCCGGGAGGGTGGCGCAGGCCCGCGGTCATGCCGACGGCGGCGGAGAAGCCCCAACGTTGGGCTTGAGCAGGCCGGTGCCCGCGCTGACCAGGCCCAGGCCGGTCCAGGTCATGGCGGCGGTGGGCACGGCCATGGCGTAGTGCCCGCAGGCGATCAGGATGCCGCCGGCCAGGGCGGCGCGGTAGGAGCCGGGTGGCAGTTCTGGACAAAACGCATTCTCCGGTCGTTTTGGCTTCCACCGAACATACCGGGGTGGAACGGACTGCGCGTGTGCGGCAACCGGACAGGCGCTCTCGGTGATCGAAAACAGACCGGATACGCTGGCTTGAGTGATGGCAGCGACACATCGACAATCCATGTGATCGTCAGCGTGATCGTCAGCAGACAGGAGTACCCCTCGTGACCGTCGTCGGGCCGTTCGGACTGAGCGTGCGGGACCAGGCTCTTGAGACCGATGTCCAGGCCGGACTGGCCGCCGTCGAGGCGGGTCTGCTGGAGGCCACCAAGAGCGAAGTCCCCTTCATCACCGAGGCCGCGCAGCATCTGGTGCGCGCCGGAGGCAAGCGGTTCAGGCCGCTGCTGGTGATGCTGGCCTCCCGCTTCGGCGACCCCTACGCGCCCGGCATCGTGCCGTCCGCGGTGGTCGTGGAGCTCACGCACCTGGCGACGCTCTACCACGACGACGTCATGGACGAGGCGGACGTACGCCGCGGGGTGGAGAGCGCCAACACCCGCTGGGGCAACTCCGTGGCGGTCCTGACGGGTGACTTCCTGTTCGCCCGTGCGTCGCACATCCTCGCGGACCTCGGGCCGGAGGCCGTGCGCATCCAGGCCGAGGCCTTCGAGCGGCTCGTGACGGGCCAGATCCTGGAGACGGCCGGTCCGCGCGACGGCCGCGACCCGGTCGCGCACTACCTGGACGTCATCGCCGGCAAGACCGGCTCGCTGATCGCCGTCTCCGGCCGCTTCGGCGCGCTGATGTCCGGCGCCGACGAGTCCGTCGTCGACATCCTGACCCAGTACGGCGAGCGCCTCGGCACCGCCTTCCAGCTCGCGGACGACGTCCTCGACATCGCCTCCGACTCGCACGAGTCCGGCAAGACCCCCGGTACCGACCTGCGCGAGGGCATCCCGACCCTGCCCGTGCTGCGGCTGCGCGAGATGGCCGAGCGGGACCGGCGCCCCGAGGACCTGGAGCTCGTCGCCCTGCTGGACGGAGACCTCACGGACGACGCCCGGCACGCCGAGGTCCTCGCCCGGCTGCGGGTGCACCCCGCGCTGGAGCAGGCCCGCCGCGACACCGTCCAGTACGCGGAGGACGCGCGCGCCACGCTCGCCCCGCTGCCGGAGTGCTTCGCGAAGTCGGCGCTCGAAGAACTGTGCGACGCGGTGGTCCACCGCGCGGGCTGACCCCGCGCCACCACTTCTGGAACGGGCACTGCCGGAACGGGCCCCTCCGCCCCTGCGACCCCTACGGGTCGGGGCGGAGGGGCCCTCCCCGTGTCATCCCACGGTTGTACGCGGAGTTGATTCCGGGGGCTGACGCCCCCGGCTCCCCGATTTGGTCAGATGGAGTCATCGAACCCCACCGGATCGGGTGAGTGCGGCGCCACGGGGCCGCCGCCGAATACACAGAGGGCAGGGCATTCAGATGGCAGCGAACACGAAGACCTCGCGCAAGGCCGCCCGGTACGCCGTACCGGTAGCCGTGGCGGGTGTTGCGGCGGCAACCGTCGCGATGGTCCCGGCCTTCGCCAACGCCGGAGGACCGGACCTGCCCAAGGTGACGGCACAGCAGCTGATCGAGAAGGTCGCGGCCTCCGACGTACAGCAGCTCTCCGGCACCGCCAAGATCACCACCGACCTCGGCCTGCCGAAGATCGCCTCCGGGCTGCTGGGCGGCGGCGGGCTCGCGGGCGGCTCGGCCAACCCCGAGGACAAGATCGCGCAGCTGGCGAACGGGACGCACACCTTCCGGGTCGCGGCCGACGGCCCCGACCGCCAGAAGCTCACCTTCCTCGACGGCAAGGACGAGTACACCCTCGTCCACAACGGCCAGGACGTCTGGGGCTACGACTCCAAGTCCAACGAGGTCTTCCACGACAAGGACGCCCAGAACGCCGGCCAGGACCACAAGAAGACCGCCGAGCGCCTCCCGGCCTCCCCACAGGAGCTGGCGCAGGAGGTCCTCAAGGCCGCCGGCCCCACGACCGACATCACCGTGGGCGACACCGCGCAGGTCGCGGGGCGCGACGCCTACCAGCTGGTCCTCAAGCCCAAGCAGAGCGGCTCCACCGTCGGCTCGGTGCAGATCGCGGTCGACGCCAAGAACGGCGTGCCGCTGCGCATCCAGCTGCTGTCCGGCCAGGGCGGCAAGCCGATCGTCGACGCGGGCTTCACCCAGGTGGACTTCGCCAAGCCGGCCGCCGACGCCTTCACCTTCACCCCGCCGAAGGGCGCCAAGGTGACCGAGGGCACCGAGCACGGCAAGGGGCAGAAGGACGACAAGCCGCTCAAGGCGCTGGAGTCCTTCCCCGGCCTCGGCGACCTGGCCGGCGGGGCGAACGGCAAGGGCGACGTGAAGGTCCTCGGCGAGGGCTGGTCCGCGGTGGCGCGCATCGACTCGGGCGCCGGCCAGGGCGGCAAGTCCGGCAAGTCCCTCAAGGAACTCGAGAACGACAAGAGCACGCCCAAGGAGGCCAAGCAGTTCCTCGACTCCCTCGGTGACAAGGTCACCGGGAAGTTCGGCGAGGGCCGGGTCTTCTCCACCCGCCTGGTCAACGCGCTGATCACGGACGACGGCAAGGTCTACGTCGGCGCGGTCACCAAGGACCAGCTGGTCAAGACGGCCGACTCCGCCAAGTAGCGGCCACGGCACGAGGGTGGCCCGGGACCTGTGTCCCGGGCCACCCTTCTGCCGTTCCCCTCCTGCGTACAGCGGTCCCGCTGTACCGTGATGGACATGTCGAGACACGTCACCATCCGCCTGGACGAAGAGTTCCACGAACGCCTCAAGGCGCGCGCGGCGGCGCTGGGGACGACGGTCACCGCGCTCATCACCGAGGTCACGGAACGCGAACTCGACGAGGACCGCAAGACGTTCCTCACCGGTATAGAGGAGTTCGCCGACCACTGGGGCTACTTCCAGGAGCGGTTCGGCAATTGAAGATCACCATGGAGTGGGCCTGGACCGCGCTGGCCCACCATCTGCCATCGGATCCCGCCGTATGGGACCCCTCCGGGGTGGCCGCCGCCGTCGCCCGGCACCAGAACGACCTGGTCATGGTCCCGGAGCAGCCCGCCCCCGACACCGCCTGGCGGGCCGCGGCCTTCCTGCACACGCTCGCCGTCTGCCCCGCGCTGGAATCCCCGATGAACGAGTTCTACGCGGCCGCCGCGACCCGCTCGTACCTGCGGGTGGCCGGCGCGAAGCAGCTGCCCTCGCCCGAGGAGCTCGGCGACCTGGTGGAGGCCGCGAAGCTGGGCCGCGCCGACGTGGCCGCGGTCGCCCAGGAGCTGCGCGCCCGCATCCAGGAGCCCCTGCCCGCCTCGCTACGCCCCGGCGCGGAGGACGCGTAGCACCATCGGGGCCTCGTCGGGGTGCAGCCGCAGCTCGGTGGCGCCGTCCTCGGAGCGGAAGGCCACGCTGAGCTCGTCGGCGGAGACCGGCTCCAGGGGCGGGAAGCCGGCCGCGAGGGCGGCCGGGGCGCCCTTGGCGTACCAGTGGACGGGGCCGGCCGCGCCGCCCGGCGGCAGCTCCAGATGCCCCTCGCGCCACCGGCCGGCGGTCAGTCCGCGGTCCCGCAGGTCGCAGGGGACGCGGACGGCGCGGCCCCGGGCGTGGTCCGCGAGCCGCCGGAGCCGCCGCCGTCTGCGCACCAGGAGCGCGGGGTTGACGGCGGCGGCGGCCTGCGCGAGCAGGGTGAACAGGGCGGCGATCAGCTCCGGCATGATCCGATCAGATCATGCCGGAGCCCTAGAGGTCTAGACCATTCTGCCGGTTCGTGCTCAGAAGGTGATCTTCCAGCTGTTGATGTAGCCCACGTCCTGCGCGGCCACGTCCTTGACCTGGAGCTTCCAGACGCCGTTGGCGACCTCGCCGGAGGCGTCCACCGTGTAGCTGGTGACCAGGTTGTCGGCGGAGTCCGAGCTGGAGTTCTTCAGCCGGTACGCCGTCCCGTCCGGGGCGATCAGGTCGATCACCAGGTCACCGCGGTAGGTGTGGACGATGTTCACGTCCACCTTGGTGGTGGCCGGCGCGTTGCCCGTGACGCCCGACACCGTGATCGGCGAGGTCACCGCGGCGGCGGGGGAGTCCGGGATGTTCACGTCCGCGGTGTTCTCGAAGGACGGGCCCGGCGGGACCGGGGTGGCCGCCCCGAGGTTCCAGATCGCGTAGGCGATGGCGTCGGCGTTGCGGTCCAGGGCGGTGTCGTTGATGTTCGCCGTGGTGTCGCAGGACGAGTGGTAGCAGCGGTCGAAGGCCTGGCCGGAGGTGCCGCCCCACTTCTGCGCCTGGGCGGCCGTCTTGGTGTAGTCGGCGCCGGAGAACAGGCCGCCGACCGGGATCCCGGCGTTCTTGAACGGCGCGTGGTCGGAGCGGCCGTCGCCCTCGGTCTCGATCTCGGTGGGGATGCCGAGGCCCGCGTAGTAGTTCTTGAAGGTCTGCTCGATGGTCGGGTCGTCGTCGTAGACGAAGTAGCCCGGGTTCGGCGAGCCGATCATGTCGAAGTTCAGGTAGCCGGAGATCTTCGCCTTCTCCGCCGCCGGCAGGCTGTTCACGTAGTACTTCGAGCCGACCAGGCCCAGCTCCTCCGCGCCCCACCAGCCGAAGCGCAGGTGCTTCGTCGGCTGGAGGTTCGCGCGGGACACCGCGAGCGCGGCCTCCAGGACGGCCGCCGAGCCGGAGCCGTTGTCGTTGATGCCGGGGCCCGAGGTCACCGAGTCCAGGTGCGAGCCGGACATCAGGACCGAGTTCGGGTCGCCGCCCGGCCAGTCGGCTATCAGGTTGTAGCCGGTCGCGCCGCTGGAGGTGAAGGTCTGCAGGCTGGTGGTGAAGCCCGCCGCGTCCAGCTTGGCCTTCACGTAGTCGATCGAGGCCTTGTAGCCGGCCCGGCCGTGGGCGCGGTTGCCGCCGTTGTTGGTGGCGATGGTCTGGAACTGCGACAGGTGCGCCTTGACGTTGGCCAGCGGGATGTCCGGCGGGGTCGGTGCCGCGGTGACGGCCGTGGGTGCCGCGAGCGCGGCGGGAGAGGTGGCGGCCAGCAGCCCGGCGACCGCGATCGCGGTCGCGGCGGCAAGGCGCCGGGAGACGGACAGGCTCATGTGGGGGCTCCGGGATTCCGTTGGGATGGTCCGTCGGGGATGGGACGGAACGTGCGGGAATCGTGCAGGTGAGCGTGGTGCGTCAGTGCGAGCCTGATGTTCAGTGAGAGCGTGACTATCCGTCAAGACCACAATCCGGTCAGGGTGGTTCGGAAAACGGACGATCCCCGGTACGGATGTTCCGTACCGGGGATCGTGTGGTGTATCGGTGCGCGGCTACGCGGGTTCGCGGGTCGGCGCCGGTTCCGTACCGGGCGCCGCCGGAGCCCCTCCGGCGCCGGCCTCCGATGCGGACGCGGACGCGGCCCCGGCCGCCGCCGTGGCGGAGGCTTCGGCGAGCAGGGCCCGCGAACGCCGGGCGGTCCGCAGCGCGTCCCAGGTCAGCAGGACCAGCGCGGCCCAGACCAGCGAGAAGCCGGCCCACCGCTCCGGCGGCATCGCCTCGTGGAAGTAGACGACCCCGAGCGCGAACTGGAACACCGGCGCCAGGTACTGGAGCAGGCCCAGCGTGGACAGCGGCACCCGGATCGCGGCCGCCCCGAAGCAGACCAGCGGGATCGCGGTGACCAGCCCGGTCGCGGCCAGCAGCGCCGAGTGCCCGAGCCCTTCTGCGGCGAAGGTCGACCGCCCCTGAACCCCCAGCCACACCAGGTAGCCCAGGGCGGGCAGGAACTGCAGGGCCGTCTCGGCGGCCAGCGACTCCAGCCCGCCCATGCCGAGCTTCTTCTTGATCAGCCCGTAGGCGGCGAAGGAGAAGGCCAGCGTGAGCGAGATCCACGGCAGCCGCCCGTAGCCGACGGACAGCACCGCCACGGCGGCGAAGCCGATCCCCACCGCCGCCCACTGGGCCCGGCGCAGCCGCTCGCCCAGCACCAGGACGCCGATGGCGATGGTGACCAGCGGGTTGATGAAGTAGCCGAGGCTGGCCTCGACGACCTGGCCGTTGTTGACCGCCCAGATGTAGAGGCCCCAGTTCACGCTGATCACGGCCGCCGCGAGGGCCGTCAGCCCGAGCTTGCGCGGCTGCCGGGCGATCTCGGCGATCCAGCCCCAGCGGCGCAGCGCGAGGAGCGCGACGCCGACCACGGCCAGCGACCAGACCATGCGGTGGGCGAGGATCTCGATCGCCCCGGAGGGCTTGAGCAGCGGCCAGAAGAGGGGGACCAGCCCCCACATCCCGTACGCGCCGAATCCGTAGAGCAAACCCGTGCGCTGCTCGTTCTCCGCCTTCACGGGCCCTCCAGTGCGACTTCCGGCCAATCTCACAACCTCACGACGGTATCGCCGCAAGGCCCCCGCTGTCATGCCCGTCCCGGGGAGATACTCATGACACGGCGGGGGCGGGAGGGTCGGGATCAGGCCAGGGCGGCGGCGATGGCCTCCGCCACCGGCGTCGTCGGGCGCCCGATCAGGCGCGACAGGTCGCCGCTGGTCCCCGCCAGCCGGCCGCGCGAGATCGCCGCGTCCACGTCGACGAGGATCGCCGCGAAGGGCTCGGGCACCCCGGCGCCGGTCAGCACCGTCAGGTGCGCGTCGGCCTCCACGGCGGCGTACGAGACCTCGCGGCCGGACTGCCGCGCCACCTCGTCGGCGTACTCGGCCAGGCTCCAGGCGGTGTCCCCGGACAGCTCGTAGACCCGGCCCAGGTGGCCCTCGCCGGTCAGCACCGCCGCGGCGGCCGCCGCGTAGTCGGCCCGTGCCGCCGAGGCGATCCGGCCCCCGCCCGCGCTGCCGACGACCGCGCCGTGCTCCAGGACGGCGGGGAGCTGGGCGGTGTAGTTCTCGTGGTACCAGCCGTTGCGCAGGAAGGTGTGGGGGAGTCCGGAGTCGAGGATCGCCTGCTCGGTGGCCTTGTGCTCGGCGGCCAGCTCGAAGTCGGCCTCGGGCCCGCCGAGGATGCCGGTGTAGGCCAGCTGGGCGACGCCGGCCGCCGCCGCGGCCTTGACCACGGCGGTGTGCTGCGGGATCCGCCGCCCGACCTCGCTGCCGGAGATCAGCAGGACCCGGTCGCCGGCCCGGAAGGCGCCGGCGAGGGCGGCCGGGTCGTCGTAGTCGGCGATCCGTACGTCGATGCCGCGCGCGGCCAGGCCGGCGGCCTTTTCCGCGCTGCGTACGACCACGGCCAGCTCGGTGGCCGGGACCCGCTGCAGCAGCTCCTCGACGACGAGGCGGCCGAGGGATCCGGTGGCTCCGGTGACGACGATGCTCATGATGCGCTCCTGGTGCGTGGGGTTTCGGGGTCCTTCGGGGTGATGGCACCAGCGTATGGATAGCGCTAACTATTCGTAAGTACCCACTTCGAAGTAAGGTACTGGCATGGACGTAAGTGTGAAGCGCCCCGTGGACGCGAAGGCCGCGAGCGTGAAGGCCGCGAGCGTGAAGGCCCCGATGTGCCCGTCGCGCGGGATCCTGGAGCACGTCACCAGCCGCTGGGGCGTACTGGTCCTCGCCGCCCTGGTGGAGCGCTCGTACCGGTTCAGCGAGCTGCGCCGGGAGGTGGGCGGGGTCAGCGAGAAGATGCTCGCCCAGACCCTCCAGACGCTGGAGCGCGACGGCTTCGTACTGCGCCACGCGCACCCGGTGATCCCGCCGCACGTGGACTACTCCCTCACGGAGCTGGGCCGGGAGGCCGCCGAGCAGGTGTGGGCCCTGGCCCGCTGGACGGAACGCCGCACCGGCGAGGTGCAGCGGGCCCGGACGGCGTACGACGAAGCCCGGACCCCGTAGCGGGGTCCGGGCTCGCGGTCGTCGGCCGGGTGCCTCAGCCGATCACGGTCCAGGTGTCGGAGCCGGCCAGCAGGGTCGCCAGGTCGCCCTTGCCGCGCTGGTCGACGGCCGCGTCGAGCTGGTCGGCCATGAGGGTGTCGTAGACGGGCCGCCGCACGCTTCGGAAGACGCCGATGGGTGTCCGGTGGAGGGTGTCGGGGTCGGCGAGGCGGGAGAGGGCGAAGGCGGTGGTGGGGGAGGCCGTGTGGGCGTCGTGGACCAGGATCCGGGCTTCGTTGGCGGGGGTGATGTCGACGGCTTCGAGTTCGCCGGTGCGTTCGTCGCGGACGATTCCCTTGGTGTCGTCGGTGCCGAAGCGGATGGGTTTGCCGTGTTCGAGGCGGATGACGGCTTCCTTGGCCTGTTCCTGGTCCTTGAGGGCTTCGAAGGCGCCGTCGTTGAAGATGTTGCAGTTCTGGTAGA
>NZ_JBVIRQ010000013.1:0-233124 GCF_055575955.1 Streptomyces sp. NPDC033966
GGGCGGTGGCGTGGGTCAGGTTCGGGAAGTACCCGATGCGGACCTCGGACGCCGAGAGCTTCTGACCGCCCTCGGAAGCGGTGGCGCCGGCCGGCTTCTCGTCCTTGTCGGCGGTCTTCTCGGCCTCGGAACCGTAGCCGCAAGCGGTGAGCAGCAGCGGGAGCGCCGCGGTGACGGCGATGGCGCGCAGGGTGGTGAGCGATCTTGCGGCAGACACGGAGGTGTCCTTTCACGGGATGGGTTCAAGAAGATGAGACGGGCGTCTCGAAGCCACCGGTACACACGGCACCCGCGCGCGGCGGTCGGTGGCCGGATGACGGTCGCAGGCGGCCGGGGAACGGCGGGGCGTCGGGCGGCCCCGGGAATCGAGGGCCGGCCGGCACGACGAGTGGGCGGCGGCGCAGCGCCCGGGGGCTGCGCCCTGCCTGCGAGTTCAGGCCTGGTGAGGGCTGTCAGGCAGGCTGACAGATGGCGCTGGACGTACGGACCAGGTCGATGTGCCGGCGGGAGATCAGGGACGGGGTCCGGAGTGCGTGACGCAGTGCTCGCACGGCCGCCCTCCCTGGATTCCTAGTTTTCCCACCTGGTTGGTAGGCATCTTGGCAGACCGGGGCACCCGCCCCAAGAGGTTGACCAGATGATGGACGCTGCTGTCTCGTGATACGAGAAGACGCAGGTCAGACGCTCAGGGATTGGCCCAGGCGTCCGGGGCCCGGGTCAGCGCGGACACCGTGGCGGGCAGGTGCGACGACGCGACGTCGGCGAGCGACACGCCGTCGAGGATCTCTCGTACGTTGGCCCGCAGCGCGATCCACAGGGGGAGCAGCGACTCGGCGGGGCCGGTGTAGGAGAGGTCGGGCGGGCGGACCCCGCGCACCGAGACGAGGGGTCCGTCCACGACGCGGATGACGTCGGCGATGCTGATGGACCGGGCCGGCCTGGCCAGTCGGTAGCCGCCGTTGCCGCCGCGCTGGCTGAGTACCAGACCGCCCCGGCGCATGTCGTTCAGGATGCCTTCGAGGAACTTGTGCGGGATGTCCTGGGCGTCGGCGATGGCCTCGGCCTTCAGCGGCCCGTCGTCCGGCGACGAGGCGAGCTGCAGTGCGGCACGTACCGCGTAGTCCGCCCTGGCTGAGATCCGCATGCGGACATTATCCCGTACGGCTCCGGCCGGCGTCCCGCGCGGGCCCCGCGTCAGCGGAAGGCCGCCGCCACCACGCGGTGGGGGCCGTTGAGATAGTGCTCGCCGATCGAGCGCAGGCGGTGCGCGACCGGGCGGTGGGCCGTCAGGACGCGGGCGTTGCGCCAGAACCGGTCCAGGCCCGGGGCATCGGCGAATTCCAGCACTCTGGCGGCGATGTGCAGGGCGGCCTTCGACGTCACGGTCTCGGCCGTCGCGACCAGCGCGGCGACGCCCGCGGGCTCCTCGGCGTCGAGCTGCTCACCCGCGTCGAGGGCCTGCGCCATCACCTCCGTGGCCCGGTCGACCACGGCGGTGGCGGTCTGGGCGGCGGAGGCGAGCTCCCCGTAGGCGAGGAAGAGGTCCGGGTCCTCGCCGGGCGGCCGGTGCGCGCGGCCGCCCCTGCTGAGGTCGCGCGCCTCGGTGAGGGCGCCCTCGGCGATGCCGAGGCCGACGTGGCAGAGGGCGAGCCGCAGCGCCGGCTCGGCGAGCGCGGTGAAGGGCGCGGTCGACTCCTCGTCGTGCGGCCGGCGGCCCAGCACCTGCCCGGCCGCGACGGCGACGCGGTCGAACACCACCGCGCCGGCGCCCGCGACGCGCTGGCCGAGGCGGTCGGGGGCGGGTTCGAGGCTCACGCCCCGCGCGCCGGGCGGGATCCGTACGACCAGGACGTCACCCGTCGCGGCGCATACGGCGTCCACCGCGATCTGGTCGGCGGCGGCCACCGCGGTGTCCACGGGACGGCGTCCGCTCAGCACGTAGCCCGTGCCGCCGCGCGGCCTGAGCGTGAGGTCCGGCCGGCCGGCGTCGTCGCCCGGCGCGGGAGCGTGCACCGTGCCGGCCCACAGCCACTGCTCGCGCGCCGACTCCTCTTCGAGGGCGGGGGCGCGGTGGTCGGCCGCGTAGAACCGTCCGCCCCACGCGTGCACGTAGTGGCGGGCGAGTACTTCGCCGAGCGAGCTGTCCGCCGCGGCGATCTCCCGTATGACGGCGCATCCGGTACGCCAGTCCGCCCCTCGCCCCGGCCGGGGCGGGGTGAGGGCCGCCAGCAGGCCCGCCTCGCGCAGCCGGGCCGTCTCGTCGACCGGCGGCCTGCCCGCCTGCTCGCGGGCCACGGAGTCGGCGGCCAGGTCCTCCGCCACGTCGCGGGCGGTGCGCAGGAGCACGCGGCGGCGTGCGGCGTCGGACGGCTGGCCGGTGGTGCTCGGGGTCGTGGGCACGGGCGTCACCGGCGGGCCCGGGAGCCGCGGCACGGCGTGGGGGACGGGCGGAGGGCGCTGCCAGGAGGGGCGGCGGTGGTCATGTCGGCTGCTCCGGGACGTTGTCGGTGGCGCCCGCCGGTTGCCGGGAGGCCTGGGCGCGCGAGGGACGGGAGCCGGCCGGACCGAGATCCCCACTTTTCCCATCGGATTGATAGGAATACTCGCCCGGGGGCGGCCCTCCGGCAAGACCGCGACCGGATCGTGGACAACGCGGTCTCGGGATGAAAGACGCCGCAGCTCGCAAGCCTGCCGACGGCCGCTCGGGGGAGGGGGTGCGGCAGGACTCCCCGTCAGGGAACCCGCGGGGCGGGGGAGTTCGCCCGGCCGACGAGATCGCCGTCGGATCGGGGGGGCACGTGCCCGGCACCACGGCTGCCGAGTTCCCGTCCCCTTCCCCACGCCGGCCGGGGAATGGCGGCGCCGCCGCCGAGGACCAGCCCGGCACCCTGGTCGAGGCACCACCCGCGGGCTCGTAAACTCGACGGTTGTGGCGGACACCCAGTACGAAGACCTGTTGCGGCATGTGCTCACCTCCGGGACGGCGAAGGCCGACCGGACGGGCACCGGTACCCGAAGCGTGTTCGGGCACCAGCTGCGTTACGACCTCTCACAGGGATTTCCCCTGATCACCACCAAGAAGGTGCACCTGAAGTCGATCGTGTACGAGCTGCTGTGGTTCCTGCGCGGCGACTCGAACGTCGGCTGGCTGCGGGAGCACGGCGTCACCATCTGGGACGAGTGGGCCGACGCGGACGGTGAGCTCGGACCGGTCTACGGCGTCCAGTGGCGGTCCTGGCCCACCCCCGACGGCCGGCACGTCGACCAGATCACCGAGGTGCTCGACACGCTGCGGCGCGACCCGGACTCCCGCCGGATGATCGTCTCCGCCTGGAACGTCTCCGAGCTGTCCAAGATGGCACTCGCCCCGTGCCACGCCTTCTTCCAGTTCTACGTGGCCGACGGCAAGCTCTCCTGCCAGCTGTACCAGCGCAGCGCGGACCTGTTCCTCGGCGTCCCGTTCAACATCGCCAGCTACGCCCTGCTCACCCACATGGTGGCGCAGCAGGCCGGCCTCGAACCGGGTGACTTCATCTGGACCGGCGGCGACTGCCACATCTACGACAACCACGTCGAGCAGGTGACCGAGCAGCTCTCGCGCACGCCGTACGCCTTCCCCGAGCTGCGCCTGCGCCAGGCCGACTCGATCTTCGACTACGCCTACTCCGACGTGGAGGTGCTCGACTACCGGCACCACCCGGCCATCAAGGCACCGGTGGCGGTGTGAACGTCGGACTGATCTGGGCGCAGACCCTCGACGGCGTCATCGGCGCGGACAACACGATCCCGTGGCGGCTGCCCGAGGACATGGCGCACTTCAAGGCCACCACCCTCGGCCATCCCGTGGTGATGGGCCGCAAGACCTGGGATTCGCTGCCCCCGCGGTTCCGCCCGCTCGCCGGCCGGCGCAACATCGTGGTCACCCGCGACCCGCGGTGGGAGGCCGAGGGCGCGCTGCGCGCCGGCTCGGTCACCGAGGCCCTTCAGCTCGCGGCCGGCGCCGCCGAGACGTGGGTGATCGGCGGCGGCGAGATCTACCGGGCCGCCCTGGAACACGCCACGGTGCTCTCGGTGACCGAGATCGACACGAAGGTGGACGGCGACACCCACGCCCCCGTACCCGGCCCGGAATGGACCGCCGGCGCAGACGACGCCTGGCACACCTCCACCTCCGGGCTGCGCTACCGGATCCGCCGGTACACGAGGTAGCCGGACCGCCGGCGGATCAGTGCCCCGCGTGCCGCGCGGCCTCCTCGCGGAGGGCGTCGACGAGCGCCGCGACGTGGGGCCGGCCGCCGCGGCCGAGCGTGGCGGCGCCGATGTGGCGGACGGGTCCCGGCGCTCTGACCGGGACGGCGTGCAGGCCCGGGACCTCCGGGCCGAGCGCGATGGAGGGGATCAGGGAGATCCCCATGCCCGCGGCGACGAGCGATTGCGCGAAGAAGTAGTCGGTGGTGGTCCCGCGCACCTCGGGATCGAAGCCGGCGAGCCCGGCGTACCGGCGCAGGTACGCCTCGGTGCGCATGCAGCCGAGCACCCAGGGTTCGCCCGCCAGCTCGGAGAGGTCCAGGGCCCCGTGCCCGGCGAACCGGTGCCCGCGCGGCAGGACGACGTACAGCGGGTCCTCCATGAGCGGGGTCCACTCCAGGCCGGAGCCGGACCCCGGCCCGACGGGCAGCGGGCCGTCGAAGCGGTAGGCGAGGGCGAGGTCCACGGCGCCCTGGCGGACCAGCGGCAGGGTGTCCTCGGGTTCGCCCTCCCTGATGTGGATCACGGTACGCGGGTGCTCCGCCGTCAGCCGGGTCAGCGCGGCCGGCAGCAGCAGCCTGCCGCCACTGGTGAAGGTGGCCACGGTGAGCCGGGTGCGGCCCGTGCTGAGCCGGTCGACCTGCCGTCGCGCGTGTTCGAGCTCGGCCGCGACGCTCTCGGCGGCGCCGACCATGATCCGGCCGGCCTGGGTGAGGGTGACGCCACGGGTGCTGCGGTCGACGACCCGGGCGCCGAGGCCGCGCTCCAGGGCGGCGATCTGCTGGGAGACGGCCGAGGGGGTGAGGCGCAGGGCCGAGGCCGCCCGGTTGAAACTGCCGTGCTCCGCCACCGCCCGCAGGACGCGGAGCCGCTGTACGTCGATCAACAGTTTTCCTTAACACGCGACCAGCAGATCAGGACTTCTACTGGTGACGATAGGCCTCCACGATGAGGGCATGCAAAAGATCATCGTCATCGGCGGGAGCCGGTACTTCGGAAGGCTCCTGGTCGAGCGCCTGCACGCCGCGGGACACCAGGTCACCGTGATCAACCGGGGTTCCACCCCGCCGCCCGAGGGGGTCGAGCACCTCGTCGTCGACCGGGACGACGAGGCCGCCCTGAGGGCCGCGCTCGACGGCCGGACCTTCGACGTCGTGGTCGACCAGGTCTGCTACACCCCGGTGCAGGCCGCCATCGCCGCCCGCGTCTTCGCCGGCCGCACCCGGCGCTACGTCATGACCTCCACGATCGAGGTCTACGACCCCGGAACCGCGGCCCTCCCGGCCGTACCCGCCGGCACGCCGGTGCCGGAATCGACCGTGGACCCGGCCGCCTGGCGGGCGGCCCAGGACCTCCCCTGGCACGACCACGCGTACCTGGAGGCGCACTACGCCGAGGGCAAGCGCCAGGCGGAGTCCGTCCTCACCGCCGCCGGCGGCTTCGAGTTCGCCAGCGTGCGCAGCGCCCACGTGCTCGGCGGCGGCGCGCTGGAGTTCACCGGCCGGCTGGCGCACTACACCGGCCGCGTCACCCGGGGCGAGGAGATCACCGTGCACGCCGAGCCGCTGCCCACGGTCTTCATCCACCACGAGGAGCTGGCGGACCTCCTGCTGTGGGCGGCCACGGCCGACTTCACCGGCCCGGTCAACGCCTGCTCCGACGGCCCGCTCGACGTGCACGGCCTCGTCGCCGCGATCGCCGCGCAGGCCGGCCGGGAGCCCGTCCACCGGACCGTACCGGCGGGCGAGGACGCATCGCCGTTCTCCTTCGACCGCCACTACGCCATGAGCAACTCCCGCGCGAAGGAGCTGGGTTTCCGCTTCTCCCGCACCGCCGAATGGCTGCCCGGCGCCATCGCCGAAGCCCTCACCACCGAGCCGTCACCCACCGAGCCGTCCCCCACCGAGCCGTCACCCGGCGCCTGAGAAAACGGAGCCATCATGCGGTACCGCACCATCGGCCACACCGCCGTCAGCGCCATCGGCCTCGGCGCCATGCCCCTGTCCATCGAGCACCGCCCCGACGAAGCACGGGCCGTCGCCACCGTCCACGCCGCCCTCGACGCCGGCGTCACGCTCATCGACACCGCTGACAGCTACCACTGGCACGCCGGCGAGGAGGGCCACAACGAGCGGCTGATCGCCCGCGCCCTGTCCCGCTACGGCGGCGACACTTCGGGCGTGCTGGTGGCCACCAAGGGCGGCCGCGGCCGCCCCGGCGACGGCAGCTGGACCGTCGACGCCTCCCCGGCACACCTCAAACGCGCCGCCGAAGCCTCCGCCAGGCGCCTGGGCGTCGACGCCATCGGCCTCTACCAGCTGCACAAGCCGGACCCCGCCGTACCGTGGGCGGAGTCCGTCGGCGCGCTGCGCGAGCTGCTCGACGCCGGCACGATCCGGGCCGCGGGCATCTCCAATGTCACCTCCGCCCAGATCCTCCAGGCGCACCGGATCCTCGGCGACGGACTCGTCTCCGTGCAGAACCAGTACTCGCCCGCCGTCCGCGACAGCGAGGACGAGCTGCGGCTGAGCACCCGGCTGGGGCTGGCCTTCCTGCCCTGGAGCCCGCTCGGCGGCATCTCGCGCAGCTCCCTGGACGGCCCCTCCGGCGGCACCTCCGCCGGCACGCCCTTCCACCGGGTCGCGGCCGAGCGCGGCGTCAGCCCCCAGCAGATCACCCTGGCCTGGCTGCTGGCCCGCTCCGCCGCCGTCATCCCGGTACCGGGAGCCGGCCGGCCGGCCTCGATCGCCGACTCGGCCGGGGCGGCGGAGCTCTCGCTGACCGGCGAGGAGCTGGCGCGGCTGGAGGCCTTCAGGGGTGCAGCCGTCTCGTCCAGTCCTGCGGGACCCGGTCGGAGGGGCCCGGGGCCGGCTGGGTCGGGGGGTGCTCGGACGGCGGGGTGAGTTCCGGGCCGCCCTGGTGGAGGGCGTTCGTGCCGTAGTTCCAGAACCAGTCCTCGCCCGGCTCGAAGCTCTGCACCAGGGGATGGCCGGTGGCCTTCCAGTGGGCGGTGGCGTGCTGGGCCGGCGAGGAGTCGCAGCAGCCGATGTGGCCGCACTGGGCGCAGCGGCGCAGGTGGAACCACCAGCCGTGCACCTCCTCGCACTCGACGCAGCCGGTGCCGGAGGGCGGAACGCTCGGGTCGATCCCGTCGATCCCGTCGATCCCGTCGATCTCGGTCATGCGGTCTCCTCGGGGGTGTCCGGTGGGGTCAGCGGCAGCAGCACCTGGAAACGGGTGTCGCCGGGGACGGATTCGACCTGGAGGCTGCCGTGGTGCTTGCTGACCACGATCCGCCAGGAGATGTCCAGGCCGAGTCCGGTGCCCTCGCCGACGGGTTTGGTGGTGAAGAAGGGGTCGAAGATGCGGCTGCGGATCTCGGCCGGGACCCCCGGGCCGGTGTCGCGGAACTCGACCAGCAGCCGGTCCCCCTCCCGCGCCGTGCGGACCGTCAGCGTGCCCTCGCCGCCGGTCTCCGCGATGGCGGACACGGCGTTGTCGATCAGGTTCGTCCACACCTGGTTGAGCTCGGCCGGATAGGCGGGCACGTCCGGCACCGAGCGGTCGTACTCCTTGACCACCCGCACCCCGGGCCCGATCTTGCCGGACAGCATCAGCAGCGTGCTGTCGAGGAGTTCGTGGACGTCCACGACCCGGTGCGGGGCCCGGTCGAGCTGCGAGTACTGCTTGGCCGCGTCGACGAGGTGGGAGATGCGGGCCGTCGAGTCCTCGATCTCGCTCATCAGCAGCTCGGTCTCGACCGTGTAGCCGAGCCAGCCGACCGCCGCCGGCAGCAGGTCCTCGGCCACGCCCGCCGCGACCTGCTCCAGCCAGTCCGTGTCCAGCCCGGCCTGCACGAAGGCCGGCGCGACCCGCCAGCCCTCCGGGAACCCGTGGTCCTCCAGCCAGTCGGCCAGCTCGTCCTCCCGGTCGGAGGCCTCCAGCGGGCTCAGCACCGGGGCCTTCGCGACCCGTTCGACCGTACGCTCCTGGATCTCGATGAGATCGGCGATCGCCTCGCGCGAGTACTGGCCCTGGGATATGTGCGCCAGCTTGTGCCGCATCTTGCCGACCCGCTCGCGCAGCGTCGCCGTGGCCCGGACGGCCGCCGCGGCCGGGTTGTTCAGCTCGTGGGTGAGACCGGCGGACAGCGAACCGAGCGCCAGCAGCCGCTCCCGCTGCCCGATGGCCCGCTGGCTGTTCTTCGAACCGAAGAACAGTCCCTCCAGCAGGTGCGCCGCCATCGGGAACCACTCCCGCATGATGTCCGCGAACGACTGCGCGGGCAGCACGAAGAAGCGGGTCGGCTCCGTCACCCGCATGGAGTTGGTGTACGTCTGGGGCACCCGCTCGCCCAGATAGGCCTGCATCGCGCCCGAGTACACCCCGCGCTGCGAGGTGCGGCTCACCTCGACGTCGTCGCCGCCGACCCGCCGCGACAGTACGACGGTGCCTTCGATCATCACGTAGAAGCAGGTGGCGGGCTCTCCCTCGGTGTACACCGGACCCGCCTCGAAACGCTCCACCCGCCCCTCGGCACACAGCCGCCCGAGCTGCTCCGGGGACAGCTCCTCGAACAGAAACAGGGACGCGATCTCGTGCGGCGCGCAGGGCATGACCTGCCCGCCGCCGCCCTGCCCGTTCACGACTGCTCCAGGTACCGGTGGACGAGCATGACGGCCATGGCTCCCTCTCCGACGGCGGACGCGACGCGCTTCGCGGACTCGGCGCGCGCGTCGCCCGCCACGAACACGCCGGGAACGCTGGTCTCCAGGTGGTACGGGAGCCGGTCCGGCTCCCACCCCTCCGGCGGCCGCCCGTCCGGCGTCAGGTCGGGCCCGGCCAGGATGAAGCCGTGCTCGTCGCGCAGCACCGTGCCGTCCAGCCAGCCGGTCAGCGGGGCCGCGCCGATGAACACGAACACGTACTGGGCGTCGACCAGCTCCGTCGCCCCGCTGTCCACGTCCCGCAGGGCCAGCCGCTCCAGGTGGTCGTCACCCTGCGCCGCCTCGACGACGGTCCGGGTGCGCACCGAGATGTTCGCGGCCTCCTCGATCTGCTGGACCAGGTAGTAGGACATCGACGCCGTCAGCGACTCCCCGCGCACCAGCAGCGTCACCGACCTCGCGCCCCGCGCCAGGTACATCGCCGCCTGCCCGGCCGAGTTGGCGCCGCCCACGACGTACACGTCCTGCCCCGCGCAGGAGGCCGCCTCCGTGAGCGAGGAGCCGTAGTACACCCCCCGGCCGGTCAGCTCGTCGCAGCCGGGCGCCCCCAGGTGCCGGTACGAGACACCGGTCGCCAGGATCACGCTGTGCGCGGCGACCGCCGAACCGTCGGAGAAGCGGACCACCCGCGCCGGGCCCCTGACCTCCAGGCCCGTGACCTCGCGGGCCGTGAGGATCTCGGCGCCGAAGCGGGCGGCCTGGCGGCGGGCGCGTTCCGTCAGCTGCGCGCCCGAGACCCCGTCCGGGAAGCCGAGGTAGTTCTCGATGCGGGAGCTCTGGCCGGCCTGCCCGCCGGTCGCCGACCGCTCGACCAGTACCGTACGCAGCCCCTCGGAGGCCCCGTACACCGCCGCGCCGAGCCCGGCCGGGCCGCCGCCGATGACCACGAGGTCGTAGAACTCGGCCGCCGGGGTGGTGGCGAGCCCCACGCGGGCGGCCAGTTCGGCCGTCTCCGGCTCGATCAGCGCGGTGCCGTCCGGGGTGACCACCAGCGGCAGACGGTGCCCGTCGGCCCCGGCCGCCTCCAGCAGCCGCCGGCCCTCGGGTTCGTCCGAGGAGTACCAGCGGTACGGCACCTGGTTGCGGGCCAGGAACTCCCGCACGCGTGAGGACGGGGCCGACCAGCGGTGCCCGACCACCTTGGTGGCGGGCACCGGCCGGTAGTCGCTGGAGCGCCAGGCCGTGAGCAGGTCGTCCAGGACCGGATAGAGCTTCTCCTCCGGCGGGTCCCAGGGCTTGAGGAGGTAGTGGTCGAGGTCGACCACGTTGATCGCGTCGATCGCCGCGTTCGTGTCCGCGTACGCGGTCAGCAGCACGCGCCGCGCCCCCGGGAACACGTTCAGCGCCTGTTCGAGGAACTCGATCCCGTTCATCCGGGGCATGCGGTAGTCGGCGAGGATCACGGCCACCAGATCACCGCGCAGCTTCAGCTCGCGCAGCGCCTCCAGCGCGGACTCACCGGACTCGGCGCGCACGATCCGGTACCCGGGGCCGTAGCGTCGTCGCAGGTCACGGGCGATGGCGCGGGAGACGCCCGGGTCGTCGTCCACGGTCAGGATGACGGTCCGCGCCGTCTCCGCGGCCTGTGCCATACGGCCCATCGTATGTTCGACGGGCCGGGACCGCTCCGGGGGCGCGGTGCGTGCCCCCGGAGCGGCCTGTTCCCCCGTTGCCTGCGGAGCGCGGGCCGGTGCGGAAGGTGTCCGGCCGGCCCCCGCCCGTCAGGGCTTGTCGGGACAGGCCGGAGCACTCTCCGGCTTCACGGCGGTCACCGTGAACCCGGACTGCACCGGGGCCCAGGTCACCCGTGCGTCGAGGCAGGCCGTGTACGAGCGCCCGCCGTCGATGTAGCGGACCCGGACCCGGCCGCCGCGGTTGTTGACGACGGCCCTCGCGCCCTTGGCGCGCGCCCCCAGGGTCAGGAAGCTGCTGGTGACGTCCTTGTACGTGGCGGTGGGGCGGTTGGCGTTGTAGTCCGCCGTCTTCAGGTAGAAGCAGACATTGGACGAGGCGCAGCCGTGGGGCGCGGCGGCGGCCGAGGCCGGGGCCGCGGTGAGCGCCAGCAGGCCCGCCGCGGCGGCGATGCCCGCCGCGGCGGCGGTGGTGGTGCGGGTGGTGTTCACGACGCGGTTCTCCTCTGGAGGGTCAGCAGCGGTAGGCGGCGTTGGGGTGGGCGGGCTCGCAGTAGCGGACGTGCAGGTGGTTGTCGTGGCCCGCCCACGAGGTGGTCAGGCCCTCGGAGATCAGCTGGGGGTCGTTGAAGAAGACGGCCTTGACGTGCCCGGGCGCGGCCCGGCGGATCTCCTGGACCAGGCGGCGGGTGGCCGCGCGGTCGTAGGCGGCGGACTTCCACGTGATGCGGGCGGCGGTGCACTGGGCGCCGTCGTCGCGGACGGGCCAGAGGTCCGCGTCCAGGCCCTGCTCGTGGCTGGCGTGGCCGGGTATGTTCCCGCCCAGTTCGAGCCCGAGGTCACCCACCGGGACCCGGCCGCGGCCGGCGGAGGCGAAGGCGCGCCCGGCGGCCTCCAGCTGGGCGACGGCCGCGGCCGTGCCCCAGTTCGCCGTCTTGTTCCCGTCAGGGTTCTGGTCGCACAGGTTGTTGCCGGAGAAGGTGACGCGCTCGTAGTGCCAGAGCAGGTTCTTCCAGGTCGCCGGACCCACGACGCCGTCGGCGGCCAGCCCCGCGGCGGTCTGGAACCTGCGCACCGCCGCCTTGGTCCCGGCACCGAACGCCCCGTCCACGCCGAGGCCGGCCCCGGCCTTGGCGTTGAGCTCGCTCTGCAGGGCGTACACGGCGGGCCCCGAGGCACCCTCCTTCAGCGTCGGGGCCAGGGCCGCCCAGGTTCCGGCGCCGACGACGCCGTCGGCGGCGAGCCCGCGCGAGGCCTGGAAGCGTTTGACGGCCGCCGTGGTCGAGGCCCCGAACACCCCGTCGGCCGGGGTGGACTGCCCCTTCGAGACGAGCAGCCGCTGGAGGGCCAGGACGTCGGTGCCCCGGTTGCCGGCGGACTGCGCGGAGTACTGGGCCCGCCCGTAGGCGAGGGACTCCTGCGCGGGACCGGCGAACGCCAGCAGGGCGGCGGCCGGGACGACGAGGGCGGCGCGCAGGACCGCCGCTCTCCGGGAGGTTCGGGACAGGGTCATGAGGGTGCCTTCCGAATGCGGAGGAGGGGATCAGCTGTTCGCCGTGCAGGTCCTGTCGCCACCGCAGAAGGTGATGTCCCAGTGGTTCTTCTGCTTCTCCCAGGTGTAGACGTTCCCGGCCGAGGACCGGTAGCGGGGGTAGGTCCCCCGGTCGGCGATGCGCGTGAAGCTGCGCTGGATGTAGTCGGTGATGCAGTCGTTGGGAGTGCCGATGTCCACCTTGTAGCCGTTGTAGTGGCTGTACGAGCGGGGGTTGCTCTCGCCCGAGTGCCCGCGCTCGGTGCCTCCGGTGATCTTCATCGCGCACCGGCTGGCGCTCTTGAGCGTCTTGAGGCCCTCGACCGTGGCCCGGTTGATCTGCTCGAAGGAGGTGCAGGTGGGGTTCTGCCGGTTCGTGCAGCCACCGCTGGAGGACCAGGTGTAACCGGCGGCCCGCAGCTGGGACGCGGCCTGGGACTGGGAGAGCTTGGAGACGGCGAACGCGTTGCCGGGCAGGGCCAGAACCGTGGCCGCGCCGATGGCGCCCGCGGTCAGGGCGAAGCGGTGCAGGGTGCGCATGGTGGACTCCTGGGAGGTGGTAGGGGTTCGTGCGGAGAAGGACCGGGCCGTTCCCATCGCGGACGTCGTCGACGGCCCCGCGGTCCCGTCGGCGCCGAGGCCGTTGTCGCCCGGTGGCTGCCGGCGTTGACGGTTGGAAGGCTAGGAGAGGGCCCCGTGCCCGCACGTCCGCTGACGGGTGGAGGTTCGCAACCGCGGGTGTAAACCCGGGAGTTGACGTGTGGGCCCGTCTCAACCCGGCGGTTGACGCCCCGGCACGCTCCTGGGTTGACGTGACCGGCCGTCCTGCCGCCCCCCGCGGACATCAACCCCACGGTGGACGACGCCTCCGGCGGATCCGCATACCTTCCAGCGATGAGCACCCGGTCACGCCTGCGGCAAGCCCTTCTCGACAGCGCGCTCCCCGTCGTCCTCACGGTGGGCGGCTGTGTCGCGGGGGAGGAGTACCCGCACGCCGACTGGGCGTCGTTCGACGTGCCGGCGTACCTGCTCACCTGTCTCACCGCGCTGCCGCTCGTCGTCCGGCGGGCCCGGCCCATGACGGCGCTGACCGCCTGCTGCCTCGGGTACTCGCTCTACCTCGCCGCCGGCTACCAGCCGTCGCTGAACTGGTGGGCGGTCACCGTGGCCCTCGTCAGCGCGGCCTCCCGGTGTCCGCTGCGGCTATCGGTGCCCGGCACCGTCCTCGCCGCGGCGACCGTGCTGTTCAGCGGGTTCGCGGGCGGCCTCAGCCCGTTGCTGGTCCTCGGGCAGGCGGTGATCGTCCCGGTCGTCTGTCTGGCGTTCGGCCACGGACGGCGTCAAGTCGCCCTGCAGAACGCCGAACTGGTCAGGCTCACCGAGGCGCTCGCCCACGAGCAGCGCGAACGGGCCCGGCGCGCGGTGGTCGACGAGCGGATCCACATCGCGCGCGAGCTGCACGACGTGGTCGCCCACCACATGTCGGTGATCTCCGTCCAGGCCGGTCTCGCCGACTACGTCTTCGCCTCGGACCCCGCCACGGCCCGGTCGGCGCTCACCACGATCGCGGGCGCCGCCCGCGAAGCGCTGAACGACCTGCGCCGGCTGCTCACGGTGCTCCGGGTCGACCTCGGCCCGGAGGCCGACCCGTCGTCCGCGCCGCTCGGCCCGCTGCCGGAACTCAGCCGGGTGGGGGAGCTCGCCCGGCGGGTCGGAGCGGCGGGAGTGAGCGTCGACATACGGACAACCGGCCTGCCGCGGAAACTCGATCCGGGCCTTGAGGTATGTGCCTACCGGGTGCTCCAGGAGGCCCTCACCAATGTGGTGAAACACGCCCGTTGTGCCCGTGTGGACGTACATATCGCCTATCTGGCGGACCGGTTGACCATCCGGGTGCGTGATGACGGGGGCGAGGGGAAACCGGCCATCGCTCATCCGGTCTCCGGACACGGGTTGATCGGCATGCGGGAACGGGTGAGGATCTGCGGCGGCAGGCTGTCCGCCGGGCCTCTGGGTGAAGGGGGATTCGAGGTCCGTCTCTCCCTTCCGACCGGCTCGGAGCTCCCGGAGGACGCATGACGCCCGGCCGTAACGGGACATGAGGGGGACGGCAGTGACGGACGTGCTCGTTGTCGACGACCAGGACCTGATCCGCGGGGGCATAGCCGCACTCCTGCGTGCCGCGCCCGGATTCACCGGGGTCGCGGAGGCCTCGGACGGCGAGTCCGCGGTGGCCGCCGCACTGGCCCACCGGCCCGACGTGATCCTCATGGACATCCGCCTCCCGGGCATCGACGGCATCACCGCGGCCGAACGCATCCTCGCCGGCCAGCAGGGCAACCGGTCGCGCATCATCGTCCTCACCACCTTCGACGTGGACGAGTACGTGTACGCGGCGCTGCGCGCGGGAGCGAGCGGCTTCCTCCTCAAGGACACCCCGCCCGAGCGGCTGATCTCCGCGGTGACCACGATCGCCGGCGGCGACATGCTGTTCGCGCCCGCCGTGACCAGGCGCCTCATCGAGGCCTACAGCGCGCGCACCGAGGGGCCGTGCGCCGACGACCACACCCTGTCCCGGCTCACCAACCGGGAACAGGACGTGCTGCGGCTGGTGGCCAGGGGGCTCGGCAACGACGAGATCGCCGCCGAGCTCGTCGTCACCGAGGCCACCGTCAAGACGCACCTGCACCGCACGATGACCAAACTGGGGCTGCGCAGCCGTGCGCAGGCGGTCGCCGTCGCCTACGAGGCCGGACTGGTGGTGCCGGGCAGGCCCGTCGGCCACCCCTGTTGATCCCCCGCTGCCGAAGCGGAAGGGCGGGGTGTCCCGCACCCCATGGCGTTCCTTGATCGTCGGAGTGGAAGCGGAACGCCGCGGCGGGTCCAACCAGCGGGCCCCGCAGGCCCGTTGGGGCGGAGCTCACCGAGCTGGAGGAACAGCGTTCCTTTTGTGTGCACCTCGGTGACATGACCAGCAGGTTCGTGCGTTCCGCCAGTACGAACTCCCCTCGCCGACGGAGCAGACTTCCCGCCGAGGGCCGCGGCTCGTCATGGGAGCCGACGCCACAGAACGAGGGGGAACCACCGCGATGAGTGGTCAGCTGTACGACGGTATCGGCGAAGCGTTCGAAGGCTTCAAGACCCTGCCCATCATCCGCTACGCCGAGGTGCCGGGCTTCCTCGGCCTGGTCGGCGACGTCACCGGCAAGTCCGTGCTCGACATCGCCTGCGGCACCGGCTTCTACAGCCGTGAGCTCAAGCGCCGCGGCGCGTCCCGCGTCTTCGGCTTCGACATCTCCGGCGCGATGGTCGACGCGGCCAAGGCGATCGAAGGCGCCGAGCCCCTCGGCATCGACTACGAGGTCGCGGACACGACCACCCTGCGCGAGTTCGACCAGCCGTTCGACGTGGCCATCGCCGTGCAGGCGTTCAACTACGCGGGTGACGTGGCCGAGATCGAGCGGATGATGCACAACATCCGGCGCAGCCTCGTCGCCGGCGGCTCGTTCCACCTGTTCGTGCAGGACCCCGGCTACGACTTCGGCGGCCCGTCCCTGGAGAAGTACGGGTTCCTGCTCGAATCGACCGGCAAGGACAACGAGATCGGCATCGGGATCCGGCTCACCGCCCTGCTCGACCCGCCGGTCTCCTTCGAGGCCACCACGCCCTCGAAGGAGACGTACGAGCAGACGCTGAAGGCGGCCGGATTCACCGGGATCGAGTGGGTCACCCTCGAAGTGTCGGACGCCGGAGTGGAGAAGTACGGCGAGGAGTACTGGGCGGACTACACCGCCAACCGGCCGCTGACCATGATCCGCTGCACCGCCTGACCGAGGGTTCCGGACACCGGCCCGGCCCCCTCGGGGGCCGGGCCGGTCCGTCGTTCTACGCTGCTCCGGTGACCATGGAGCTGACCACTCTGACGACGGTGGCCTTCCGGGGCCGGGAGATCACCGCACCCCGGCTGCGGGGGCTGATCGCCCTGCTCGCCGGCGAGTTGCGCGCGGGATGCGGCACCGCCCGGCTGATCGACGCGCTCTGGCCGGACGAGCAGCCGGCGCATCCGGTCAAGGCGCTGCAGGTCCTCGTCGCACGGGCGCGTACGCAGCTGGGGCCCGGGGTCATCGCCAGTACGCCGGGCGGGTACCGGCTCGCCCTCGGGGAGGAGCGGGTCGACGCCTCGGCCGTGCTGCTGCACACCGCCGCCTGCGCGCAGAAGTCCCGCTCCGGCGACCACGCCGGGGCCCTCGCCGAAGCCGAAGCGGGGCTGGCGCTGTGGGGTGCGGCCGGCGCCGGGCACGGGGAACCCGTACTCGGCGATCCGCTGTCCGCCCTCAGGGCCGGACGGCGCCCGGCGTACCGCTCGCTGCTCCGGGCCCGGGCGCTCGGACTGGCCCGCACCGGCCGGGAGCCCGAGGCGCTGGAACCGCTGGCGGAGCTCGTTCGGGAATTCCCCCGGGACGAGGAACTGCTGCTGGAGCTGGTCCGCTGCGAGGCGGCCGGCGCGGGCGCCTCCGCCGCACTGGCCACCTACGACCGCCACCGCCGCGCACTGCGCGAAGACCTCGGCACCGACCCCGGGCCGGCTCTGCGCGCCCTGCACCGGGAACTGCTGCGGGCCGACGCGCCGGCGGTACGCCACGGGGTGCCGCACGAGCCCAACGAACTCCTCGGCCGCGCGGGCGACATCGCCGCGGTGAGGCGGCTGCTGCGCACCTCCCGCGTCACCTCGATCGTGGGACCCGGCGGGCTCGGCAAGACCCGGCTGGCCGCCGCCGTCGGCCGTGACGCGGCACAGCGCACCGTCCACCTGGTCGCCCTCGCCGGTGTCACCAGCGACGCGGACGTCGCGGGCGAGGTCGCCTCCGCCCTCGGCGTCGCCGAGCCCCGTCTCCTGCCTCCGGGCGGCTCCGGCCCGCCCGCCGACATGGTGACCGGCATCGTCGGCGCCCTCGGCCCCGGCCCGGTGCTGCTCGTACTGGACAACTGCGAGCACGTGCTCGCCGGGGCCGCCGAACTGGTCGGGGCGCTGGTCGCCAGGACCAGTGAGCTGCGGATCCTCACCACCGGCCGGGCCCCGCTCGGCCTGTCCTCCGAAGCGGTCCACCTGCTGCCCGAGCTCGATCAGGCCACGACGGTACGGCTGTTCGAACAACGGGCCCGTGCCGCGCGTCCCGGCGTGGAACTCCCCGTCCGCCAGGTCGCGGAGCTCTGCCGCCGCCTGGACGGGCTGCCGCTCGCCGTGGAGCTGGCGGCCGCGCGGGTGCGGGTCATGTCCGTCGCGGAGATCTCCCGCCGCCTGGAGGACCGGTTCGCACTGCTGCGCGGCGGGGCCCGGGACGCGCCCCGGCGGCACCGCACCCTGCACGCCGTCGTCGACTGGAGCTGGAACCTGCTCGAACCGGCCGGGCGGACGGCCCTGAGCGCCCTGTCCGTCTTCCCCGGCGGCTTCACGGCCGAGGCGGCGGCGTACCTGCTCGGTGACGACGTCCCCCAGGCCCCGGACGTCCCGGCCGTCCCGGACGTCGTGGACGTCGTGGCGGACCTGGTCGACCAGTCCCTGCTCAAGGTCTCCGACACCGGCTCCGGCACCCGCTTCCGGATGCTGGAGACCGTACGGGAATTCGCCGCCGCGCACCGGGACCGGGCCGGCGGGACGGAACACGTCACCGGGCGGTTCCTGTTCTGGGCGCGGGACTTCGGCCTCGCCCGGCACGACGCGCCCTTCGGCCCCGACCCGTACGCCGCGTGGCAGGGGATCAAGGCCGAGCAGGACAACCTCGTCCACGCCCTGCGGCTGGGCCTCGCCCGCCAGGACGCGCCCACGGTCGCCGCGGCCGGCGCCGCGCTGTGCAGCCTGTGGGCCACCGAGGCGAACTACGCGCGGCTGATCCCCCTCTCGGCGGAAGTCGGCGGACTGCTCTCCCACTACCGGCCGGAACCCGCCCACGTCGAGGCGGCCCGCACCGCCGCGGTGCTCCTCGCCGTCAACCCGCTGCTGGGCGGCGCCCCCGCCCCGCCCCGCCTCCTCGTCCTCCTGCGCAGGCTGCCGCCGGCCCCCGCGGACACCCCCGCCAGGGCGCTCGCGACCGTCCTGCGCGCCGCCCCCGAGGTCTTCGGGACCGACCGCTCGCTGCTGGACGCGTTCTGCCGCAGCGGCGAGCCCCTGCTCGCCGGGGTCGCCGAGGCACTGGCCGGCTACCTGTGGGAGAACGAGGACGAACCGGAGCGGGCCCTGGCGGCCGCCCGGCGGATGCTCGCCGCCATCGGGGGCCACCGCATCCCGTGGCTCCAGGTCACGGCCCTGTCCCGGCTGGGCGAGCTGTGCCTGCACACGGAGCGGGGGCGGGAGGCGCTGCGCCACCTGCACGAGGCCGTGCGCGTCCTGGACCGGCTCGGCGACCGGCCCGACACGATGGGCCTGCGCTGGGGCATGGTGCTGGGTCACCTCCAGACCGGGGAAGTGGACGAGGCGGAGCGGTGGCTGGAGCTGGCCGTGCGGAACCGGCCGGAGGAGACCGCGGACGTCCCGACCCCGGAACTGGGGGCGCGTGCCGAGATCGAGCTCGCACGGGGCGATGCGGAGAAGGGCCTGATGCTCTGGCGCCGGGCCGCGGCCCTCCCGGAGCGGTCCGGCGAACCGGTCCTCGGCCTCGAAGTGGACCTGGAGCCCTGGGTGCTGGAGATACGGGCGGCCGCCGTGACCGCGCACGCGCAGCACGGCCGGCTCGACCTGGTCGAGCCGCTCACCGCCCGCCTCCCGGAGCGCGCGAGGGCCCGGCTGGAGCGGGGCGCCCCGGCGGACCTGCCGGTCTGCGGCGCGCTGCTGCTCGCGCTGGGGACGGCCGACCTCGTCCGGGGAGGTGCGCAGGGCCGCCCGGCCACGGTCCGCGGCGGCGTACGGCTGCTCGCTCTGACGGAGTCCTTCCGGTGCCTGCGGACCTTCCAGCCGACCATGTCCTCCACCCGTGCCCGGGAGGCGGCCTTGCGCGCCGACCGGGCGGCGTACGAGGACGCGGTGTCCCGGTACGCCGCCCTCGGCCGGGACGAACTACGGCGAGCGGCCCTCGACTTGCTGCGCGACCGGGAAGGGGAGCGCGGCTGACCGGCTCACCTTTCCGGGATCACAGCCGCACCGGCAGCCGGATCAGGTGGAAGCCGTCCCCGGGCCAGTGCCCGAACTCCAGGTCCTCGCGGGCGACGGCCAGTTCCGGAACCGGCCGCCGGACGAGCAGCCGGTCGAAGACCACGCCGGTGACCAGGCTCCCGAGCGCGGCGCCGATGCAGTGGTGCGCACCGTGCCCGAAGGCGAGGTGGGTCCTGCCCCGCTCGGCCTCCCTGCCGATGTCGAGCCGCCCGGGCTCCTCGCCGTACACGGCCGGGTCGTGGTTCGCCGCCAGCAGGGCCACGGTCACGGCCTCGCCCCTGCGCAGCGCGGTCCCGGCGAAGACGAAGTCCTCGGTGGCGTACAGCGAGGCACCGATCCGCAGGAGCGTGACGTGCCGCAGGAGTTCGGGCACGGCCCGCCCCAGCAGCTCCGGTTCGGCGCGGAGCCGGGCCAGTTCGCCGGGGTGGTCGAGCAGGGTGAGGACCGCGTGGGCGAGGAAGAGGGCCGGCGGGGTGATCCCGGTGTTGACGAGAAGGAAGACCATGGCGACGATCTCGTCCTCGGTGAGCGCGTCCGCGCCGCCCTCGCGGGCGCCTTCCAGCAGGGCGGTGATCAGGTCGTCGGCGGGGACGGCCTTCCGCCTCCCGATCAGGGACTTGACGTACTCGACGACGCCGGCGAGCCCGTCGCTCATCCGGCTGCCGTCGCCGTACGCGAAGTCCCGGATCCAGTCACAGACCTGGGCCCGGTCCGCGGCGTCGACACCGACCAGCTCGCAGATGACGGAGGTGGCCAGGGGATAGGCGAACTCGTTCAGCAGGTCGGCCTCCTCCCGCCCGGCCAGCTCGCCGATCAGCCGCTCCGCGGTCTCCTCGACGAACGGCCGCAGGGACGCGACGCGCCGCGCGGTGAAAGCACGGGTGAGGGGGGCCCGGCGGCGGGCGTGCTCCTCGCCGTCGAAGAAGGCCAGGTGTGCGGAGACGTACCGCACGTGCTCGGGCGGGAGCCCGCCCAGCGGCTCCAGCAGCTCCTCCTGTGCGTCGGGTCCTTCGACGCCACCGGGCACCCTGTTCCGGTCCCTGATCAGCCGGGGCTCGGTGAGCGCGGCCTTGACGTCCTCGTAGCGGGTGACGAGCCGTACGGGCGTCCGCAGGCCCGGGAGCACGACCCGGGGCAGACCGCCCTCCTCGCGGAGGCCGGCGTACCCGGGCCCGGGGTCCTGGAGCCGGTCGGGGGACAGGTGGTGGATGGTCTCGCTCATGGCGGGTCCTCTCGTGGCGGTGGGTGTCCACGGAGCTTGCGGCCGCCCGGCTTCAACGCGGCTTCACGCCGGTTTCATCGATGCCCCTCGTGAGAACGCGGCGTTGGTTAGGGTTTTGGCGTGTTTGGAATCCTGCTGAAGAGCCGCCGGCCGGCGCCCGCGGTGATACCCCCGCTGTTACGTGTGTGGCTCGGGCTGATCGCGGCCCTCGCCGCCCTGGTGGTCCTCGGGCTCGGGCTCCTGTACGCCGGCGCCGGCGAGCCCGGCACCGTGGACGCGCGGATCGGGGCGGCGGTGTACGGGGTGGGGCCGTCCTGGCGGTACGTCGCCCTGGCCACGGACTTCCTGGGCGAGCCGGTGGGAGCGGCGGTGGTGGTCGGAGCCGCCGTGACGCTCTGCCTGCTGCTCCGGCGTCCTCGGGCGGCGGTGCTCGTCGTGGCGGGCGCCGCCCTGGCCGTGGGGACGGCGACCCTGCTCAAGTCCCTGGTGGGACGCACCATCCACGGCGACAACCTGTCCTACCCGAGCGGGCACACCGCCTTCGCCACCGCGCTCGCCCTCGTGGTGGCGATGCTCGCGGCCGGCCGGCTCGGCCTCGGCAGGACGGCCGGCACGGCGCTCCTGCTCGCCGCGGCGCTGGTCGCCGGCGCCGCCATGGGCTGGGCGCAGGTCGCCCTCGGCGCCCACTACCCGACCGATGTCCTGGGCGGCTGGTGCACCGCGCTGGCGGTGGTGCCGGCGACCGCGTGGCTGGTGGACCGGACGGCCGACGCCGGCCGCCGGCGTGAGCGCCGCTGACGCACGCCGCCCACGCCGCCCACGCCGTGCCGCCCACCTCACCTCACGTCACGTCATGCCAGGCGGCGGAAGACGGGCTTCACCGGCCGTCCCGCCATCCAGGGAGCGGGGTCGGCGGCGTCCAGAGCCTTGCGGTACACCGCACACGCCTGGGCCACCACGTCGACGGTGTGGTCGATGTCGGCCTCTGTGAGCGCGCTGCTCACCACGAACGACGGGGCCAGCACCCCGCCCGCGAGGAGCCGGCGCAGGAACAGGGTGCGGTACTCCTGCGACGGCCGCCCGTCCCCGTCGAGGGTGGCGAAGACCAGGTTGCTGGCCCGGCCCCGGACGACGAGGTGGTCGCCGACGCCCATGCCGGCGGCGGCCTCGCGGACACCGGCGGCCAGCCGCTCGCCGAGGGCGTGCAGCCGCGCGGTGACGCCCTCCTCGACGTAGGTGGCCTGCACGGCCATCGCGGCCGCCAGGGAGTGCGTCTCCGCACCGTGCGTGGTGGACAGCAGGAAGACCCGGTCGCCGGAGTGCCGCAGCCCGCCCCGCTCCATCAGGTCGCGGCGCCCGGCCAGAGCGGAGACGGCGAACCCGTTGCCCAGCGCCTTGCCGAACGTGGACAGGTCGGGGACCACGCCGTACAGGCCCTGGGCGCCCGCCTCCGACCAGCGGAAGCCGGTGATCATCTCGTCGAAGACCAGCACGCAGCCGTGCCGGGCGGCCAGTTCGCGCAGGCCGGCGAGGTATCCGGGCGGCGGCTCGGTGTGGGTGGCGGGTTCGAGGATCAGGCAGGCGACCTCGTCCCGGTACCGGCTGAGCAGCTCCTCCGTGGCGGCCAGGTCCCCGTAGGGGAACGCCACCGTGAGCTCGTTGACCGGCTCCGGGATGCCGGCGGACATCGGCGTGGTGCCGATGAACCAGTCGTCCGTGGAGAAGAACGGATGGTCGGCGCAGATCGCCACCCGGCGGCGCCCGGTGGCGGCGCGGGCGAGGCGTACCGCGGCGGTGGTGGCGTCGGAGCCGTTCTTCGCGAACTTCACCATCTCGGCGGTCGGCACCGTCGCGAGGAAGCGCTCCGCGGCCTCGACCTCCACGACGGACGGCCGCACGAAGTTGCTGCCCCGGTCGATCTCGCGCCGTACCGCCTCGATCACGCGCGGGTGGGCGTGGCCGAGGCTGACCGACCGCAGGCCGGAGCCGTACTCGACGTACCGGTTGCCGTCGACGTCCCACACGTGGGCACCGCGGCCGTGGCTGATGACCGGGGCCAGGTCCTCGGGGTACTGGTCGTCGCCCTTGGCGTAGGTGTGCGCGCCCCCGGGGACCAGGGCGTGCAGCCGCTCGTTCGCCGCCCGCGACAGCGGCAGGGCGAGCTCTCGGTTCTCGTAGGTGTCCAATGCCCGCCTCAGCTCTCGTTCTGCTTCAGGACCTCGGCGAGGCTCGGAGCCTCCCGGTCCCGCCGGGACATCAAGGTGACCGGCAGCGGCCACGGAACGGCGAGCTCCGGGTCGTCGAAGGCGATCGTCACGTCCTCGGCGGGATCGTGCGGGCGGTCGATCCGGTACGAGGTGTCGGCGGTGTCGCTCAGCGCCTGGAAACCGTGCGCGCACCCGGCGGGGACGTACAGGGTCGCCTGCGTCTCGCCGGACAGCTCGAAGAAGGCCCGGTTGCGGTACGTGGGGGAGTCCGGCCGCAGGTCCACGACCACGTCGAAGATGCTCCCGTACGAGCACCGCACCAGCTTGGCCTCGCCGGCGCCGGAGCGCAGGTGCAGGCCGCGCAGCACGCCCCGGACCGAACGGGACACGCTGTCCTGGATGAAGACGTCCGGGTCGAGGCCCACCGAGCGGACCACGTCGGCGTCGAAGGTGCGGCAGAAGAAGCCGCGCTCGTCGGCGTACGGCGTCGGTTCGAACAGGTACGCGCCGGCGATCGCCGGGACTTCGGTCGCTTTCAAGGGGTCTCCCGTGTGGCGTGGGCGTGGACATGGCCGGAGGTGCGGCCCCGGGGGCGCCCGCCCGCCGGGAACAGGGCCGCGGTCAGGGCGGCGAACTGGTCCTCCAGGAGCCGGGCGGCGGCCAGGTTCCGCTCGGCGAGGGTCCGCCGCAACTCCGCCGACCGCTCCTCCAGCTCCCGGAACTGCCCGAGCAGCCGGCCGGCGTCGACCTCGCGCGCCGGGTGGGTGAACCCGTCCAGCCCCATCCGGGCCATGAGCGCGTCGCTCTTCGCCGCGTAGCTCAGCGCGAGCGTCGGCGTGCCGGCCTTCAGCGCGCAGACCAGGTTGTGGTAGCGGGTCGCCACCACGGCGTCGGCGGCCGCCGCCTCCTTCATCAGGCCGTCGAGCGAGTCCGCCCCGGCGGCGGTGACCAGCGGCGAGTCCACCGCTTCGAGGATCGCGGCGACCACCGGGGCGTCGCACGCGTCGCCGGTGAGCAGCCGGACCGGCCTGCCCTCCTCGACCAGCGCGCGGACGAAGCGGGTCGTCCCGTCGAGGTAGCGCCGGTGGATCTCCTCGGCCCGGGCCCGGTCGTCGTTGCCGCCGTGGAAGTCCATGACGCCCACGCAGACCGGCCCCGGCGCGTCCGAGGCCGCGCCCGCCGGAGGCGACGGCAGGGCGAACGCGAGGTCCGGGTAGACCTCGTCGCGCGAGGTGTCCACGCCCATCGCCCGCATCGCGTCGCGGGACGGGCCGTCCCGGTACGACCGGTACGCGGCCAGCCGGGCCGACCAGCGCACCAGCGCCCGGGTCGGCCGGTCGCCGATCGGGGCGGCGCCCACGCCGACCAGCGCGACCCGGGTGCCCAGCAGCCGCCCGCTCGCGCAGAGCAGCAGCAGCGAGTACGGGAAGCCCCACGGCCGCAGCGGCAGCGTGGCCTCCAGGACGCCCATGCCCGGCACGATCACCACGTCGTGCCGGCGCACCCACGCGGCGGTGCGGAAGACGTCGACCAGCTTGCCCAGGCCCTTGCCGGCGACCGCCCCCGCACGGGACGCGGTCCGGTACTCCCCGCGGTACCAGTGCAGCCGCGTCGCGGGGATCCCGTACCGGGCCGCGACGACCTCGGGTCCGCCGCACAGGGCGTCCACGGCCGCCTCCGGGTGCGCGTCGCGGAGGTACCCGAGCACGGCCTCCAACGACCCGTCGTTGCCGAGGTTCCCGGAGCCGAGCAGGCCGAACACGCCGACCCGCACCGGGGTTCCGTACGCGGACCTCATGCCCCCCTCCCCTCGCGCCCGGCGACGAGGTCGTCGACGGAGACCGCGAGCCGGGCCGGGACGACCGGGGCACGGTCCTCGACCCGCTCGCCGGCCCCCGGCCGGGCCCGGCTCGCCATCCAGACGGCCAGGTGGCGGTAGCAGGCGCGCCGGTCGGCCGCCGACAGCGGCGCCCGCCCGACCGCCCCGAGGAACCCGAGGACGTACTCGGCGAGCAGCCGGGGCGTCGGGTGCAGCGCGCCCGCCCGGCGCGGGTCCAGGTTGACGCACCGGGAGCGCTTGCCGGGGTTCGCCCGCTCGGCGCGGGTGGGGTGGTCGCGGCGGAAGTACAGCAGCTCCGGCACCTGGTGGAAGGGCCCGTTCAGGACGATCTCGGCGACGAACGTGCGGTCCGCGTGGTGGTAGCTGTCGTGCGGCTTCACCCGGCGCAGCACGTCGGCCCGCATCACCCCGTAGAAGTCGTCGCCACCGGGCGCGAACAGGAAGCTGCGGAAGCGCTCCGGCGCGCTCGGCGAGTCGGTGGCGATCCCGTACTCGTACGGGACCTTCACCCGGCCGTCGCCGTCGATGACGGCCTGGCCGCTGTGCGCGAGGATCACCTCCGGCCGCTCGTCCAGCGCCTCCACACAGCGCTTCAGCAGGTCCCGGGCGTACAGGTCGTCGTGCGAGGCCCACTTGAACAGCTCGCCGCGGCACTCGGTGAACACGTGGTTGTGGTTGGGCGCGGCGCCGATGTTGCGCGGCAGCCGCAGGTAGCGGATGCGCGAGTCCCGCGCGGCGTACTTGAGACAGATGTCCCGGGTCCCGTCGGTCGAGGCGTTGTCGGAGATCACCAGCTCGAAGTCCTCGTAGGTCTGGCCGAGCAGGGCGTCGAGCGACTCGGCGAGGTACTCCTCGCCGTTGTAGACGGGCAGGCCGACGCTCAGCCTGGGACGGTCGTTCATGAGGTCCTCACTTCGCGGATCGAATGCGTGCGCTCGCGCAGGGCGGACCGCAGGTGCAGCCACCACACGGCCGAGCCGCAGGCGGTCGCGGCGGCCACGCCCCAGGCCGAGCCGACCGTGCCGGCCAGGACGGCACCGCCGAGCCCGCCCACGGCGTAACAGGCGGAGGCGAACAACTGGCTGCGCAGGCTGCGCCGGGCCGCGCCGAGCGCGCGCAGCCCGGCCGCCGCGCCGGTGCCGAGGCCGGCGCCCGCGACGCCGAGCGTGGCCGGCACGATCAGCTGCGAGGCCGCGTCCCAGACGTCGCCGAGCACGAGCCCGCCGAGCCGGTCCGGCACCAGCAGCAGCGCCGCGCCCCAGAGCAGCGCGGCGACGGCCTGCACGCCGCCGAGCAGGAGACAGAACACGCCGAGGCGGTGCGGGGCCCGCCGCAGCACCCGGGCCGCCTCCGCGACCGTGACCAGCGACAGCCCCATCAGCACGGCGAGGAACGGGCCGAGCAGCAGCTCGGCTCCCCGGACCACGCCCACCGCGCTGACCCCGACGATCGCGCCGAGCCCGTACGCCCGCAGCTGGCTCGCGCCGCTGACGCAGGTGTTCTCGGCCAGGTACCGGTAGCCCAGGTCGCGGTGGTCGCGTACCCACTCGCGGGAACCGGCCGGCAGGGGCCGGATCCCGGACTGGAAGCAGCCGTACGCCGCGGCCACCGCGGCGGACGCGCCCCAGGCGAGCACGAAGGCGGCCACGCTGCCCGCGCGGGCGGCCACCACCATGGCCGGGACGAGCGCGACGCCCCACACCACGTCGTTGACGAAGGCCTTGCGCCCGGTCCCGGCGGCGAAGAACGCGTACCGCCAGGCGTCCTGGAGCAGCAGCCCCGGCAGCACCACGCCCAGGCAGGCGAAGGCGGTCCCCACGAGCCCGCCCAGTCCCAGTCCGACGACCAGGCAGACGGCGCCGACGGCGACGCCGACGCCGAGCGCGGTACCCGACGACCGGGCCACCGCCCCGCGCCAGGACCCCTCCGGCACACCGCTGAAGCGCACCACGAGCGGGTCGGTGGCCAGCCCCCGGGAGACGCTGAGCACCACCCCGTAGGTCACCCAGGCCAGGCTGAACACGCCGAACGCGGCCAGCCCCAGGGAGCGCGCCACGTAGATGCCCACCGCGAAGTTGGACACGCTGGAGGCCGCCTGGTCGGCCAGTCCCCAGGAGAGACGGCCGAGGACGGCCCGCTTGGCGGTCCGGGGGGCGGTGTCCGCGTCCGGGGCCGCGGGGGCCGCCGGTGCCGTCGTCTCTTCCCCCTCGGTGGGCACCGGCGTCATGCCTTGATCAGTCCGGCGCCGTGCAGCGCGCCGGCCGCGGCGGCCACCGTGTCGAACGCCAGCCCGGACCGCTCGGCGACGTCCAGCAGGCTGTGCTCGCCGTCGGAGAGGCTGAGCACCCAGAGCATGGCCATCTGGGCCTCCTTCGCGTCGCTGCGGCCGCCGAGCGAGTCGTACAGCCCGCGCCGGCCCAGCTGGGGTTCGCCGTACGGGCTGAGGTTCTGGTACCGCCGGTTGCGGTCCAGCACGGCGAACGCCTCCTGGCAGAGGGCGAGGGTGTCCGCCATCGCCTCCGGCGTGACGAAGTCCGGATTGTCCGCCGAGGTGTGGTACTCGGGGTACCCGGCGTACGGGGTACGGCTGAGCGAGCCCACACCGAGGTCGAACCCCGGCGAGCAGAACTGCCGCTCGTCGTAGCCGTACGGCGTGAACTCCGCGACGTGGTGCGGGCGTCCGGAGGCCCGCAGCACGTGCCGCAGCACCCGGTCGATCTCCGCGTCGCCCCGCCGGCTCTGCTTGTACGTCAGCCGGCCCGGGTCGCCGGCGCAGGCCAGCACCAGGCCGTGCCTGACCCGGTCGATCCGCTCCGCGTTGCGGGCCAGCCAGGTGATCGCCCCGATGGTGCCGGGCGCGAACAGGAACCGGTAGGTGTAGTACGGGGTCCGCTCCGCCAGCGCCCGGGCCAGGAAGACCGCCACCGCGATGCCGGCCAGGTTGTCGTTGGCCAGCGACGGGTGGCAGACGTGGCAGGAGACGATCACCTCGTCGGCGACCTGCCCGGGGACCACGTGCTCGGCGTAGGTGAGGTGGCCGTCCGCGAGCGTGGAGTCGACGCGCACCTCGTACTCCCCGTCCGGCAGCGCGTCCAGGGTCTCCTGGGCCAGGCAGAACCCCCACTCCGGCTTGTAGTAGCTGGTGCGGTACGGCACCCAGGACGGGTGCTCGGGCAGGGTGTGCAGGTGCGCGCGCAGCTCGGACAGCGGCATCGTCGCCGACACCGGCACGCTGTAGCCGAGCACGTGCAGGCTGGACGCGGCGAAGTCGACGACCCGCTTCCCGGACGCGTCGGCGACGTACGCGTCCCGGATGTTCCACTCCTGCGGCACCGTCCAGTCGAGTACCCGCGTCCCGGTCGGTACCTCGTGCACCTCCAGCGGGACGTACTCGCCGACGATGTCCAGGGTGGCGCGCACACCGTCGCCGGTGATGCTCCGGCACAGCGGGTACAGCCGCTCCACCAGCGCGTGCATCTCCTGGCCGAGCGCGGTCACCGGCGCCACCGCAGGGTGTCGTCCACGGCACCGGCCTCGGCCGCCGCGCGCAGCACGGCCAGCCGGGTGAAGCGCTGCTCGAAGTCCTCCCGGGTCAGCGCGTGTTCGCGGTAGGCGTCGGCGAGTTCCAGCGCGCCCTGCTTCACCGTCCACTCGCACTCGAAGCCGGGCACCGCGGCGCGGAACCGGGAGAAGTCCACCCGGTACGACCGCGGATCGGCGCCGGTCTCCCCGGTGATCACCACCTTGGAGCCGGCCACCGCGTCGGCCACCTGAGCGGCGATCTCGGCGACGGTGACGTTGTTGGTCTCGCTGCCGATGTTGAACGCCAGGTCGTGCACCGCCTCGCGCGGCGCGCCCAGCGCGGCCGTGAAGGCCCGTGCGATGTCGGCGGCGTGCACCAGCGGGCGCCACGGGGTGCCGTCGGACATCACCAGCACCTCGCCGGACAGCAGGGCGTGGCCCACCAGGTTGTTCACGACGATGTCGGCGCGCAGCCGGGGGGAGTAGCCGAAGGCGGTGGCGTTGCGCATGTACACCGGGCTGAAGTCGCCGTCGGCCAGCGCGTGCAGGTCGTCCTCCACCCGCACCTTGGACTCCGCGTACGGAGTCACCGGGCGCAGCGGGGCGTCCTCGGCCACCAGGACGTCGCCGCCGGCGGCGCCGTAGACCGAGCACGTCGAGGCGTACAGGAAGCGCCGCACCCCCGCGTCGCGGGCCAGCCGGGCCAGGTGCACGGACGCGTGGTGGTTGATGTCGTACGTGAGCTCCGGCGCCAGCGATCCCAGCGGGTCGTTGGACAGCGCGGCCAGGTGGATCACCGCGTCCACCCCGGCCACGTGCTCGGCGGTGACGTCACGCAGGTCCACCCGCCGCCCCGGCGGGTCCGCGGGCCGCGGACCCAGCACGCAGTCGGCGAACAGGCCGGAGTCCAGGCCGACGACCTCGTGGCCGGCGGCCGAGAGCACCGGGGCCATCACGGTGCCCAGGTAGCCCTGGTGTCCGGTCAGCAGTACGCGCAAGGTTCAATCCCCCAGGTTCAGAGTGAGTTTGGTGACGGCGAACGCCTCGGCGTAGCGCGCGTGGCATTCGATGCCGCGGATCCGGGCCAGCCCGAGGAAGGCCTCCCGGTCGTACCACGGGCGGTGCCGCTGCGAGGGGTAGTGCTCCTGCAGCAGCCGCACCTTCCGCTCGGCGGTCTCCGGCGACAGCGGCTGGTACGCCGACGGACGGCCGAGGTCGCCGTCCCACTTGACGATCTCGTAGCCGAGCACGAGGTGGTCGCGGAACGCCGTGGGCACCAGCCGCGCCAGGCCGCGGTGGTCCTGGTGCGCGTCGTCGGCGCGCGGGGCGAGCACGAGGTCGGGATCGCTCCGCCCGCGCAGCTCCTCGACCGCGGCCTTGGCCTCGTCCCAGTGCGTCGGCAGCCGGCCGTCGGGCAGCTTGAGCACGGTCAGGCTCAGGTCGGCGCCCGGACAGAACGCGGCGAGCGCCGCCCGCTCCTCCTGCTCCCGCGCGCTGCCGCCCCCCGAGAGCACCAGCGCCTCGACGCGGATGCCCGGCCGGGCCAGGCACAGCGTCAGCAGGGTCCCGCCGGCGCCGATGGCGATGTCGTCGCAGTGCGCGCCGACCGCGACGAGCCGGTCCACGCGCCCGGCACTGAGCTTGATCATGCGGTCCCCGCCCCGGCGGCCGCCCCGGCGCCGTCCCGCTCCCACACGGCCCACGGGCGCTCGCCCCGGGCGTAGGCCTCGTCGAGCGCGGCCCGCTCCTTCACGGTGTCGGTCGGCTTCCAGAAGCCCCGGTGCTGGTGCGCCACCAGCCGGCCGCTCTTGGCCAGCCGGGCGCATCCGTCGGCGACCAGGTCCCCGTTCTCCGGGATGTGGTCGAAGACCTCCTGGCGGAGCACGAAGTAGCCGCCGTTCTCCCACAGCGGCAGTTCGCTCACCGGGGTGATGCCCCCCACCAGGCCGTCCTCGCCCAGGTCCACGCAGTGGAACGAGGACTGGGGCGGCACCACCATCATCGAGGCACCGGCGTCGCGCCGGGAGAACCGGTCGATCATCTCCGGCAGCGGGGCGTCGGTGAGCACGTCGGCGTAGTTGGCGAGGAACATCTCGTCGCCGTCCAGGTGGTGGCGCACCCGGCGCAGCCGCTCCCCGATCGGCGACTCGACGCCGGTCTGCGCGAACGTGATCGTCCAGTCGGATATGTCGGTGGACAGCAGCTCGGTCCGCCCGCCCCGCAGCACGAAGTCGTTGGACGTCGTCTCCTCGTAGTTGAGGAAGAAGTCCTTGATGTGATGGGCCCCGTACCCGAGGCACAGGATGAACTCCTTGTGCCCGAAGTGCGCGTAGTAGCGCATGACGTGCCAGATCAGCGGCCGCGGACCGACCATCGCCATCGGCTTGGGCACGTCGTCCGCGGCGCCGCTGCGCATCCGCATCCCGTAACCGCCGCAGAACAGTACGACCTTCACGACTTCACCTCGACGATGCTCAGTTCCGGGATGGGGAAGACCAGCCGGCCGCCCCACTCGTGCACGAAGGACAGCTGCTCGACCAGCTCCGCCCGCAGGTTCCACGGGAGGACCAGGACGTAGTCCGGCCTGTCGGCGGCGATCTGCTCGGGCGCCAGGATCGGGATGCGGGTGCCCGGGGTGAACCTGCCGTGCTTGTAGGGGTTGCGGTCGACCGTGTACGCGAGCAGGTCGGGCCGGACGCCGCAGTGGTTGAGCAGGGTGTTGCCCTTGCCGGGCGCGCCGTAGCCGACCACCGTCTCACCGCGCTCGGCCGCCTCGATGAGGAACCGCAGCAGGTCCCGGCGCACCTTGGCCACCCGGGCGGAGAACTCGGCGTAGCCCGACAGCTCCTGGAGCCCGGCCGCCTTCTCCCGGTCCAGCACCTCGGCCACCCGCCGGGTCGGCTCACCGGCCGCCCCGGCCGGCCGCGCCCACAGCCGGATGGAGCCGCCGTGCGTGGGCAGCAGCTCGACGTCCACGAGCGTGAGTCCGCCGCTCGCCAGCGCCCGGGCCGCGGACGCGACCGTGTAGTACTGGAAGTGCTCGTGGTAGATCGTGTCGTACTGGTTCTCCTCGATCAGGGTCAGCAGGTGCTGCACCTCGATCGATACCCAGCCGTCGTCGGCGACGAGGGAGCGCAGCCCCTGGGTGAACCCGACCACGTCGGGGATGTGCGCGTACACGTTGTTGGCCACGACCAGGTCCGCGGGCCCGTGCTCGGCGCGGACGCCGGCGCCGGTGGCCGGGTCCAGGAACTCCGTGAGCGTGGGCACACCCGCCTCCCGCGCCGCGGCGCCGACGTTCACCGACGGCTCGATGCCGAGGCAGCGGATCCCCCGGTCCACCACGTGCCTCAGCAGGTACCCGTCGTTGCTCGCGACCTCGACCACGAAGGAGTCCGGGCCCAGACCCACCCGCTGCACGGCGTCGGCGACGAAGGTCCGCGCGTGCTCCACCCAGGAGGTCGAGAAGGAGGAGAAGTACGCGTACTCCTTGAACGTCTCCTCCGGCGTGATCAGCGGCGGGATCTGCGCCAGCCAGCAGTCCGTGCAGACCCGCAGGTGCAGCGGGTACGCGGGCTCCGGCAGGTCCAGCTGCTCCGCGGCGAGGAAGCTCTCGCACGGCGGGGTCGCCCCCAGGTCGACGACGCTCGCGAGCGCCGCCGAACCGCAGAGTCGGCATCGTGTCATCTACTGCCCCCATCCCTCCCGCGGCGGGTTGCCCCGCCGCGGGCCAGTCCTCTGTTCCCCAACCGGTGGCGGGACTTCCCCGCCACCGGACCGGCCCGCGATCGCGGACCGGTACTCGTCCAGCAGGCGCTCCAGCCCGACCGCCGGGCTGAAGTCCCGCTCGTAGCGGCGCCGGCCCGCCCGCCCCATCTCCTGGTTCCGGGCCGGATCGGCCGTGATACGGCGCATGCACGACGCGAGCGACGCGGACTCGCCCGGCCGGTGGAGCAGCCCGGTCACCCCGTCGTCGACGAGTTCGACGAAGGCGCCGTGACCGGCGGCCACGGTCGGGACCCCCGCCGCCATCGCCTCCACGACCACCAGGCCGAACGCCTCCAGCCAGGTCGAGGGGGCCACCACGGCCACCGACCGGGCGACGGCCCGCCGGCACTGCTCCGGGTCGTACAGGCCGGCGTAGCGCACGTCGTCCCGGCCCGCCGCCCAGGCGGTCACCTCCCGCTCCAGCGGCCCCGTGCCGGCGATCACGAGCGGTACGCCCACACCGCCTTCCGCGGCCAGCTCGTCCCACGCGGCCATGAGCAGCCGGACGCCCTTGGCCTCCGCCAGCCGGCCCAGGTAGAGCAGCTGCTCGCCGGCGCCCTCCCGGCGGATCCCGGGGTCGGGTACGAAGTTGTGCTTCACCGCCAGCCGCCCGGGCGGCATGCCGGCCCGCACCAGGACGTCGCGCTGCGCCGCGGAGATGCACAGGAACCGCTCCACCCCCGACCACCACCGCCGCCGGTTGACCGACAGGCTGACCGCCAGCGGCACCGTGGCCGCCCGGGAGCCCCGGTAGCAGCCGTGCCGGACGGCGGGCAGCGGCGCCGCCCCGACGCACTCGGTGCACGGCCGGCCGTCCCGCTGGAGCGTGCCGGGCGGGCAGACCTGGGTGTAGTTGTGCAGCGTGGCGACGGCGGGCACGCCGGCGTCGGCGCAGGCCGCCAGCACCGCGGGCGACAGGAGCGGGAAGACGTTGTGGACGTGGACCACGTCCGGCCGCCCGGCGCGCAGCCGGGCGGCCAGCTCCTTGCGGACCGCCGGGTTCCACGGCACCAGCAGCGGCAGCGCCGCCTTGGCCGGCAGGGACAGGGCGCCGATGTCGTCGCTGCGCCGCTCGAACACCTCGACCCGGTGGCCGGCCGCGCGCAGCAGCTCCACCTCCTGGTCGACGACCTTGTTCTCCCCGCTCGGCTGCGCCGAGGCATAGCGGTTGTGCACCACGAGGACGTGCATGTTCAGGTCACCTCCCGGTCCGGGGTCCATCGGGGGATACGCCGTGCGGGGCCTTCGGCCGCCGGGAGCGGCGCGGCCGTGGCGGGCACCGCCAGCAGTGAGGCGGCCACGGCCAGGTGCAGCAGGTACGGGGAGGCGTCGCCCAGCCCGGCCTCGGTGTACGAGGCGATCGCGCAGTAGCTGATCAGGAAGATCGCGCAGGCCCGCTCCAGCGAGGGGGGCCGCAGCAGCGCGACGCCGCCCAGCACGACGAAGACCGCCGCCACGATCGCGGTGCCGGTCAGCCCCTGCTCGTTGTAGACGGCCAGCCAGCTGTTGTCGATCGGCAGCCCGCCGAACGACTTGTCGCCCAGGCCCATGCCGAACAGCTCCTCCGAGGCCGACCGGGGGGCCGCCAGCAGGGCGTCCCACACCTTGGCCCGGCCGGTGAGGTTGGAGAAGTTCTCCCGGCTCTGCCCGCGCAGGAACCACGACTGCAGCGCGGAGGCGAACCCCACCGCGGCCACCGTGGCGCACAGCACCGCCCAGGCGAAGAACCGGCGGGCGGCGGAGCTGGTCAGCATCAGCGAGCCGATCGCCAGCGCCAGCCCGATGAACAGGCCGAGCGTCGCCGTCCGGGTGTGGGTCAGCGCGAGCAGGACCAGGGACGGCACGATGACCACCGCCGCGCCGGCCCGGTCGGTCCTGCGGCCCAGTACGAGCAGCACGGTGAGCCCGGTGATCACCGCGGCGTACTGCCCGATCTGCGGCGGGGTCAGCGGCCACAGCGCGCCGACCAGCCGCCCCCCGTAGAGGTCGGGCATCGCCGCGCCCGGCGAGACGAGCAGCCCCGCGGCCACCGATCCGAGCACCGCCAGGTACATCCGGACGTGGTGCCGGACGAACGTCAGGCCGCCGTCCCACCAGCGGCTGAGCAGCCACAGCGTGGCGACGAAGAGGGCCAGCCGGGCGCAGCGGAACAGCGCGCCGAACCCGGACTCCAGGTGCGCGCTGGAGATCACGCTCGGCACCAGCAGCAGGGTGAGCAGGAACACGTAGGCGCTGGGCCGGAAGCGCAGCCGGAGGTTGACCGAGAGCGCCAGTGCGAAGGCGGCGACCAGCGCGCCCATGGTGGCCATCTGGATGAGGGACCGGGGGAGCGGAATGATGGTCTTCGCCCCGGCCGAGCCGAGCGTGTTGAGGACCAGCAGTCCCCAGACGATCCCGACGGTCCTCCTCTCGCCCATCTCAACCACCGGCCCGCGGGCCGAAGGTGCTGCCCTGGTCCTGCTGGTACGGAGGGCCCTGCCACTGCCCGGAGTCGAGCACCCGGCTCGGGTCGTGGGCGACGAACTTCCACGGTCCGACGTAGACGTTGTCGTGCCAGCGGTTCTGCTGCTTGAGGGAGATCTCCTCGGCCACCTGGCCGCCCTGGTACGGCGACCAGTCCGGGTAGGTGCCGTAGTTGGCCAGCACCGCCATGCGGTCGCACTTCGCGGTGCAGTCGACCACCGACGTGTCCAGCACGAAGCGGTTGTCGTGGATGTCCACCCGCTGGGTCTTCCACCGGCAGTCGGCGTACAGCGGCGCGCCGGCGATGCCCGGCGCGGTGCAGCGGTCGGCGCGGTCCACCAGCAGCGTGCAGACACCGGACGAGGTGTTGGCCGGGCTGTTGCAGAACCGGTCGGCGTTCTCCCAGAGGGTGATCCCGTTCCAGTTGTTCTCCAGCACGTTCCGGTAGACCTCGATCCGGTCCGTACGGGCGCGGACCCGCGGCTCGCCACCGGACTCGGACAGGTAGACGGTCGCGAACGGGAAGTCGTCGCCGCGTTCGGCGGACCTGCGGCCCTCGACCCAGTTGTTCTTCCGGATCACGTTGTTCCGGACGACCGCGTTGTAGCTGATCTCGTAGATCAGCGCCGCGCCGTCGTTGGCCTCCAGCACGTTGTCCTCGATGCGGAAGTCGTTGTTGTTGGTGTCCGCCCACAACCCGGCCCCGCGGTTGTCGTGCACCCAGTTGCCGCGCACGTCGGCGCCGTTGACGGCCCAGAACTTGATGCCCCCGGTACAGCCGCACCCCGGCTTGCGCCGCTCCCAGTCGTCCTTGTTGTTGCCCGTGATCTCGTTGCCCTCGATCACCAGGCCGCCGATGGGCCCGCCGCCCTTGTACGCGTTCATCCCGTACTGGCCGTTGCCGCGCAGGCAGCTCGCACGGACCTGCTGGCGGGCGCCGGCCATCAGCCCCGCCCCGGAGTTGTCCTGGACGGTGGCGTGCTCGATCACCCACCCGTCGGCCGACTCGTGGTTGACCACGCCCTCGTCCGGCGGCGCCACGAAGTTCTGCACGGTCAGGTGGCGGATGGAGACGTCGGGGGCGGCGCCGCCGAACGCGTACTGGTTGGTCTTCCCGCCGTCGAGCACCGCGCCCGGCGCCCCGAGGTAGCTGTCCCCCTCCTTGGGGATGACCTGGGCGAAGCGGTCCGGGTCCAGCCTGTGCGTACCCGGCATGAGCCAGAACGTGGTCTTCGGGGGACTGCTCTTGGTCTTCGCGGCGAGATCACCGACCACCGCGGGGTCGACCGTCACCGCGCCCGCCGGCGCCTGCGCGGGCCCGGCCGCGGGGCCCGCGCACACCCGGGCGGCCGCGTCCGCGGCGGCGGACGCGGACGGGGACGGCGAGACGGCCGGCTTCGCCGCCGGGGTGCCCGGACCGCTGTCACAGCCGGTCGCCGCCAGCAGGACCAACGCCACCGGCACCGCCGGCAACGCCCAGTTCCGCCACTTGATCACCAGAACCACCCCCCTCCGTCTAGCTGCCGAACCCGAGCACGGTGACGAACTCCCCCGGCATCGCGGTGCCGTCGGCGAAGCCGGTGCCGACCAGCGTCGTGGCCGGCTCCTTGCGCCCGAAGCCGGCGGAGTACCAGCCCAGCGGCGGGCCGGTCTCGCCGCGGTGCGCCCGCCAGGAGAGCTGACCGGGCAGGTCGAGGACCGCGGAGCGGCCCTCGCCGTCCCGGCTCCAGGTGAGCAGCGCCCGGTCGCCCTCCAGCTCCGCGCTGATCGCCGGGCCGAGGTGGAAGGCCAGGCGCACGGCCCGGCGCGGGCCGCTCACCTCGTCGACCACCCGCAGCTCCCGGCGCGCGGCCGTCAGCTCCACCCGGCGCCGGTGCACGGAGGGCCGGTAGCCGTCGTGCTCGGCGCACCAGCGCAACACCCCCTCGTCGGAGGTGTCCGCGACGAGGACGCGGGTCCGGGCGTGCCGGGTCCACAGGAACGGCCCGCCGGAGACGGACTGGTCACCGCCGTCCAGCTGCAGGGTGTTGTGCCCGAGCGTCGAGCGGAAGTACTGCCGCCACTCGGGCTGCCCGTGGTAGCAGAACGTCCCCGGGTCGGCCAGTACGTCGACCCCGTCGTGCCGGACCTCCACGGACAGCGCGTCCGCGTGGGCGTGCGCGGCGATGGACAGGAAGCCGTGCGGACCGCCGTCGCAGCGGACCCAGAGCTCCCCGGGACCGCCGGGACCGCGCAGGACCGTCATGCCGGCGTCCGGGAAGTGGACCGGACGGCGCGCCGGCCGGGTCACCGCCGGCGCGCCGGGCCGGAGGAGCGCGGCCAGCAGCGCGGTGCGCACATCGGTGCCGGTCACCGCGGGCCACCAGTCGAGCCGGCCGAAGACGGCGTCCCCGGTGGCCAGCAGCGAGCCCCAGCGGTCGGTCCCCGGACCGTCCACGACCAGACCGTGCCCGTCGTCCGAGTCCCCCTGGCGCGGCGGCCGCAGCCGGTTGTCCACGACGGCCGCGAGCGCGTCGGTCATCCGCAGCAGGACCAGCCGCACCGGTGCCGGGACCGGCACGCCGGCGGCGTCCGCCTCGGCCAGCGCGGCCAGGCCCAGCTCCAGCACCAGCCCGTGGTACTCGGAGGCCAGCTCGCGGTTGAGGCCGGAGACGAAGGTGTTGCCGCGCAGGTGCCGCTCCAGCGACCGCAGCGCGTCGGCCCGCCAGCGCTCCGAGGAGGGGAACCAGCCGAACGCGCAGGCCGCGGCGAACTGCCCGGCGGCCTCGGCGATGACGTGGTTGTTCGCCGAGGACCCCCGGCTGGGGAACGCGGCCAGCCAGCGCTGGTGGTGCCAGACCTGGTTCCGCGCCACCGGGTCCTCCTCGAACAGCCCGGCCGCGCCCGGCCAGCCGTCGAGCAGCCGGCGGACCCACACCCAGGACAGCAGCCGGATGCCCAGCTCGATGCCGCTGGTCCAGTGGACCCCGCGCAGCGGCGGATTGGCCGCCCACCACGACCGCAGGTGCGCGGCCACCCGCTCGGCGTACCGCTCGCCCCCGGTGACCGCGTACGCGGCGGCCAGGACGGTGAGGTACTGGTGCCGGGACGGCTCCCAGATCTGCTTGATGTCCCCGACCGCGTCCTCGTCCCGGTACGGCACGTCGAAGGCGTAGCCCTGCGGGGCCCGCAGGCCGGTCTTCGGGTCGAAGAACCAGTCCGGGTCGACCAGGTCGTCGCGGTCCACCCCGAAGAACGCGCCGTGCCCGGCCATCAGCCGGTCCGCCTCGGCGACGAGCCGTTTGGCGGCGTCCGGCGGCACCGCGTCGGCGGTCCCCGCGGGAAGCACCGCGGTGAACCGGGCGCCGCTCACGGCCGGGGCGTCCGGCGGCGCCGACCGCCACCGCCGCCTGCGCACCGTGTCGCCCACCCGGCCGCCGACCTCCTGCGGCCCCATCCGGGACAGCCGCCGCAGGTACCAGCCCGGACTCCCCGAGATCACAGTCATCGGCCGTCCGCCAGGGTCACGGGCACGCCGCCGGCCAGGCCGGCCCGCACGGCGAGGGTGGCCGCCGTGGTGGCGACCAGCGACTCCAGCGGCACCGGCATCGGCCCGCCCGTCCGCACGGCCCGGACGAACGCCGCCAGTTCGGCGAGCTGGCCCTTGTCCCGGGCCTGCGGCAGCCGCGAGCTGACCCAGCGCTTGCGCCCGTCCGTGCTCTTCTCGAAGTACACCGAGGCGCGGACGAAGTCGTCCAGGCGCAGCACCTTGCCGTCGGCGACCAGGTCGAGGGTCTCCTTGGGGAAGCCGGGGGCGCCCGTGGTGACGTAGCTGATCGTGGCGGTGGAGCCGTCCGGGTAGCGCAGCACGACCTGGAGGTCCTCGTTGCCGGACGTCGCGGCCGCGTACACCGAGACCGGGTCGGCGCCCAGCAGCCAGCTCGCCGTGTCGATGAAGTGCCCGCCCTCACCGGCGAACCGCGAGCCCTCGGTGCCCTGCTGCAGGTACCAGCTGCCGTGCTGGAGCCGGCCCGCGTTGACCAGGTAGCGCAGGCTCGCCGGTCCGGTCCGGCTGCCGAACCGCTTGCGGGCCTCCTGGAGCAGCGGCGAGAAGCGGCGGTTGAAGCCCACCTGCAGCCGGTCGTTGCCGGACTCCTCCACCGCCGCGAGGACACCGGCCAGTTCGTCCTCGGTGAGCGCCAGCGGCTTCTCCACGAACACCGTCTTGCCGGCCAGCAGCGCCTGCCGGGTCAGCTCGGCGTGGGAGCTGTGCCGGGTGACCACGAACACCGCGTCGACGGACTTGTCGCCGAGCACGGCGTCGAGATCGGTGGTGGCCTCGGCGAAGCCGAACTTGCGCTGGGCGTTGGCCGCGGACAGCGCCGTCGTGGTGACGACCGTCGCGAGCTCGACCCCCTCGCGCTGCACCAGGTGCGGCAGCAGCATCGACGTGGCGTAGTTCCCCGCGCCGACGAACGCGAGGCGCACCGGGGTCCCTGCGGCCCGGGACGGCGTGGACGCCCCGCCGCCGGAGCGCCTGACCGCGGGCACGGCCAGCACCGGGGGCTCGGCCTCCGGCGCCTGTCCGGGGTAGCGGAACAGCACGGCCACGGCCTTCAGATCGCCGTCCTTGAGGCGCTGGTACGTCTCGACGGCGTCATCGAAGTCGGCGACGTGGGAGACGAGCGGCTCCACGTCGACCCTGCCGCGGGCGACGAGGTCGAGGAAGCACGCCAGGTTGCGCCGCTCGGTCCAGCGCACGTAGCCGATCGGGTAGTCCCGCCCCTCGAGCTCGTACTCCGGGTCGTAGCGCCCGGGGCCGTAACTGCGGGAGAACCGGACGTCGAGCTCCTTCTCGTAGTAGGCGTTCCACGGCAGGTCCAGGCGGCACTTGCCGATGTCGACGACCCGGCCGCGGTCCCGGCAGAGCCGGGCGGCCAGCTCGACGGGCTGGTTGCTGCCACCGCCGGCCGCCAGGTACACCTGGTCCACGCCGTGCCCGTCCGTGAGCTCGGCGACGGCGGCCTCCACGGCCGCGGACCCGGGGTCGCCGCACGCCGCGGCGCCCAGCCGCTCGGCGAGTTCGCAGCGCACCGGGTCGGGGTCGGCGCCGACGACGCGGACCCCCGAGGCGGTCAGGAGCTGCACCACCAGCTGCCCGATCAGCCCGAGGCCGATGACCAGCGCCACCTCGCCGAGCTGGGGCTCGCCCTGGCGCACGCCCTGCATCGCGATCGACCCGACCGTGCCGAAGGCCGCGTGCCGCGGCGCGAGACCGTCCGGCACCCGGGCGTACAGGTTCTTCGGCACCCAGTTCAACTCGGCGTGCAGCGCGTGCTCGTTGCCCGCGCAGGCCACCACGTCACCGACCGCCACGTCGTCGATCCCGGCGCCGACCTGCTCGACCACCCCGCACAGCGAATAGCCCAGGGGCGTGTAGGAGTCCAGCTTGCCCATCACCTTGCGGTACGTGGCGGGCACCCCGTTGGTGGCCACGCTCTGCATGACCTTGGCGACCTGGTCAGGCCTGGAACGGGCCTTGCCCAGCATCGACATGCCGGCCTCGGACACCTTCATGAGCTCGGTCCCGGTGGATATCAGGGAGTAGGCGGTACGGACCAGCACACCGCCCGGCTTGCAACCCGGCACCGGCACGTCCAGCACCGCCAGCTCGCCGCTCTTGTAGTTCTGTACGACCTGCTTCACCCGAACTCCTCTGAAATTCCTAAGCCGTGAACCCGGCGCTCTGACCGGACCCGGAGGTCGCGCCGCGATACCAGTACTCGAGGGTCAGCACATGCCATAGATGCTTGGAGAAATCCCGCTGCCCGGCCGCGTCCTCGGCGGCGAGCCGCGCCAGGGCGTCGCGGCGCAGGAAACCGGAACGGACGAGCTCGCCGTCGTGGATGACCTCGCGGACCAGCGGTGCCAGGTCCCGGCTCATCCAGGCGCGCAGCGGGGCGCTGAACAGGCCCTTGGGCCGGTAGACGATCTCCCGGGGCAGGACCGAGGCCGCCGCCTCCTTGAGGACGGCCTTGCCCTGCCGCCCGACGATCTTGCGGTCCCCGGGGAACGTGAACGCGGCCTTGACCACCTCGACGTCCACGTACGGCACGCGCACCTCGGTCGACGCGGCCATGCTGGAGCGGTCCGTGTAGGCGAGGTTCAGGCCCGGCAGGAACATCCGGGAGTCGCCCAGGCACATGCGGTTGACGAAGTCGTCGAGGTCGTTGTCCTCGTACACGTCCGCGTGCTCGGTCAGTACCTCGTCGACCGTCCCGGCCAGGTCCGGATCGATCAGGTCGAGCAGCTCGCCGCGATCGTACATGGTGTAGCTGCGCCGGAAGGCCGTCTCCTCCGGAAGATCGGCGAAGGACAGGAACCGCTTCGCGAAGCGCACCGACCGGTACCCGCGGCGGGCGGTGGCGACCGGCAGCCGGTCCACGGCGCCGGACAGGCCGCGCCGCAGGGGCCGCGGGACGCGCTGGTAGCGCAGCGCGAGCACGTTGGCCAGGTGCTTGCGGTAGCCGGCGAACAGCTCGTCGGCACCCATCCCCGAGAGCATCACCTTGACCCCGGCCTCCCGGGCGGCCGAACAGATCAGGAAGGTGTTGATCGCGGCGGGGTCGCCGATCGGCTCGTCCAGGTGGTACGTCATCCGCGGCAGCAGGTCGAGCACGTCCGGGGCGATCTCGATCTCGTGCAGGTCGACCCCGAACCGCTCGGCCACCGTCCGGGCGTAGCGCAGGTCGTCCGGCATCGCCTCGAACTTGGCGTCCTCGGCGCGGAACCCGATCGTGTAGGCGGACATCCCGGGCCGGTGGCGGGCCGCCAGGGCGGTCAGGTAGCTGGAGTCGAGGCCGCCGGAGAGGAAGGTCGCCACGGGTACGTCGGAGAGCAGGTGCCGCCGGGTCGACTCCTCGACGATGGCGGCCAGGTCGGGCAGCTCACCGGCGCGGGCCCGCTCCCGGCCCTCGGCGGCGACGTCCCTGAGGTTCCAGTACCGGCCGCGCTCCACCCGGCCGTCGGGCCGGCACCGCAGCCAGCTCCCCGGCGGCAGCTTCTCCGCCTCGCGGTACGCGCACCGCGAGTCCGGCACCCAGTAGTACAGCAGCGAGGCCACCAGCGCCGCGTGGTCCACCTCCAGCGAACCCCCGGTCGCGGCGGCGAGCGCCTTCAGCTCGGAGGCGAACACCAGGCCACCGCCGCGCCGGAGCAGGAACAGCGGCTTGATGCCGAGCTGGTCGCGGGCGAGCACCAGCTCACCGGTCCGCTCGTCGAAGACCCCGAACGCGAACATGCCGCGCAGCCGGGGCAGGCAGTCCGCGCCCCAGCGCCGCCACGCCTCCAGCAGCACCTCGGTGTCGGAGGTGCCCCGGAAGCGCACCCCCGAGGCCGCCAGCTCGGCACGCAGCTCGGGCGCGTTGTACAGCTCGCCGTTGTACGTGAGGACCAGCCCGTCGGAGACCATCGGCTGCGCGCCGGTCTCGGAAAGGTCGATGATGGCCAGCCGGCGGTGACCGAGCTGCACCTCGCCGTCACCGACGGGGTGCCCGTACCGGCCCGCCCCGTCCGGACCGCGGTGGGCGAGGGTCTCCGTGAGCCGGTCGGTCACGGCCTTCCCGTCCGGCCACCGGTAAGTGCCTGCGATGCCACACATGTCCTACCGTGCCTCCTGGTCGCTGTCCGGAACGCGCGCCGCCCACGCGGGCAGCCGTTCCGTCTGCTGCCCGCCCTCCCCCACTGCCTGAACGGCGTGGGAGGTACCCCCCTCGTTCTGCCGGGCCGGCCGCCCGTTCTGGCCGCGCAGCGCTGTGTGCGGCCCGTCCCACAAGGTGCCGTCGGTCCGGTCACGCGGATCGGGGTCGATCAGCACCACACCGAGCACCGTGATGCGCTGGTCGGCGAGCTGCCGCGCCACCGTGTGCAGCCACGCGGCGCTGCCGTGCCCGGCACGCACGACGAGCACGGTGCGGGTGCCGAGGTACTGGAGATCGGTCCACGCCGTGCCGGGCGAGACCGAGCCCACGCCGAACCGGCGCTCTCCGTCGGCCGCTTCCGCGGCACTCTCGCCGACCACCGTCAGGTCCCCGGGCCTGCGGCGGTGGCCGGTGAGCCGGAGGCCGGGCAGTCCGTCGACGACGGACACCCGTCCCTCCGCCCCCAGGACCCCGGCGAGGTCCAGCGCGATCAGGGCCGTGGCCTGCGCGCAGCCCAGCTCCAGCAGCGACACCGGTTCCGCGGAGCCGCGTACCGAGCGGGCCAGGGACGCGGTGAGCCGCTCGCGCGCAGCCCGCGTGCCGCGCCGCCTCAGGCGCCCGGCAGACCCGCGGGGGAGCTCCGCGATGACGGAGGCCCCCAGGTTCGCCGCGATCTCCCGGCGCAGCACGGGGCGGTCGGCCACCACCGCGCCGACCGCGGCCACCGCGAGCCCGAGGACCAGCCCGAGGACCAGCCCGATCGCGGCGTCGGTGGCGGCGGCCCTGGGCAGGGAGTGCCGCACCGCGCGCGGTGCGTCCACGACCTGCGTGCCGGCGACGAGTTGGGGCGTGCCGACGCGCGCCTCCGCGGCACGCTGGCCGAAGTCGGTGATCCGGGCGGTCAGTTCGGCGCGGCGGGCGAAGAGCGTCTCCGTGTTCGCCGGCGCCTTCGGCCCGGTCTCCGGCGTTCCGTTCCCGATCGCCTTGTTGACCTGGTCGAGTTCCTCCCGCAGCCGGTCGCGCTGGTCGAGCAGGGTCTTGGACTCGGCCTCCGCGGCCTCCTGGATCCGCCGCACGTGGTCCGCGACGAACGCGTCGGCCAGCGCCTTGGCGCGGGCCACGGCCTGCGCGTCGCTGTCGCCGGTCACATCGATCTGGAGCAGGTTGTTGGTCAGGCCGGTACCCGCGTAGTCCTTCATGAAGTCCTCCGGCCTGTCCGGGGACTTCAGGGTCTGGAGTGCCTTCTCGGCGATCCGCGTGGTCTGCAGCAGCGCGACGTCGGTGCGGATCAGCGTTCCGGGATCGTTCGGCTGGTCCTGCTGATGCGCGACCAGCACCTTGGTCACCGCGGTGGGCGGTGGCGGCAGCAGCACCGCCACGGCCGCGCCGATGAGCAGCCCCAGCAGCGCCAGGGAGCACCAGAGGCGGCGCCGCCTGCGCACGGCCACCACCAGCGTCTGCAGGTCCAGCAGCGGAGCGGCGTGCGACGGCTCCGTAGTCGTACTCATGGTCACCCTGAACTTCCCGTCGCGTCGGCGCCTGCCGCGAGTGCCGGTGCGGCGGCCTTGCGGGGACGGCCGGCGGACCCCGTCGGACCGGCCTGGACCGTGCCGACGAGGACGATGCCGACGATCTCGTGCCCGGCGTCCGCACACGCCTCGGCGATCCCGGCGAGCTCCCCGGCGGTCCGGCTGCCGGGGCTGAGCACGACGACGGCACCGGACTCGTCGTCGCGGTCGGCGACCATCGGCCGGGACACCGAGACCCCGGCCAGGCTCAGCCGGGGATCGCCCTCGGTGCCGGCGGTGAGCTGCCCGGCGGCCCGCAGGGCGTTGCCGTCGCCCTCCGGGACGAGCAGCAGCAGCCGCCGGGCGGCCGGCAGCCCGTCCCTCAGGCGGGCGTGCACCCGCCGGTAGCGGACCTGCCTGCCGGCCTCGTCGCCGGACGCGCGCGGCGCCGGTGCGTCCCACCGGACGTCGAGGCCGAGCAGCCGGCGGATCCCGGTCCGGGGGCCACGGCCCCCGGACCGGTCCCCGGGGCGTTCGGCGGGCACGTCGACGGTGCCCAGTACCGCCGAGCCCAGCGCCGCGGCGATCTCCGCCTCGGTGCGCGGCCGGCGGTTCATCCGCGTGGCGGCGAGATGGCCGATGATCCCGAGCAGGAGGAACAGCACCGCCCCGGCGACGATGAGCTGCGTCCTCGTCGGCGGCGCCTCACTGGTGGGCCGGGCCGCCGGCCCCATGACGACCATGTTGGCCTTGATGCCCTTGCCGGCGCCGGGGCCGGCCTGGTCCAGCTTGTCGATGGCCTCCTGGAGCGTGGTGCGCAGCTTCGCGAGTTCGGTGCGGGCCTGCACGCTCTCCACCGTCTGCCCCCGGCCGGCCGCGTCGGCCAGCTCGGAGATGCGGCGGCTGGTCTGCGTCACCAGCTGCCGCAGCGCCTCGGGCCGCGCCGCCGCCTCGGGATCGGTGTTGTCGCCCGAGATCCGCGCGGCGAACGCGACGAACTGCTGCGCCACCTGGTCGGAGAGCCGCTGGGCGCGCTCCGGGGTGTCGGCCGTGCCCGAGATCTTGATGATGTTGCCGTCCGCGGCCTTGGCGCTCACCCGGTCCTGCAGCTCGCTGCGGCTGACCTTGGTCCAGCCGAGCGCGGAGGCCGCGCGGTCGACCACCACCGAACTGGCGGCTATCTCCGCCTGGGTCAGCAGCTCGCGCTCCTCCCACGCCCCCGGCAGCAGCACCGAGGCCGAGGCCGTGTAGCGCGCCGGGACCAGCAGGGAGGTGCCGTAACCGACGAGCGCACCCACCACGGCGAGGACGGTGAGCAGGCGCCAGCGCCGGCGGAAGATCCGCCCGATCGTGACCAGGCGTATCGTGTCATCGCTCAACGGCGCGGCCTCTTCCCCGAACGGTCGGAGGAGCCCGCCGACGCCGGACCGCGGTCACCACAGGCGGCGGCGTAGGCGGAGAGCAGCGAAGCCTGCGAGTTGCGCCAGGACAGCGGCCCGCTGATCCGCTCCTGGCCGATCTTGCCCATCAGGGCCCGCTTCTCCGGATCGTCCAGCAGCAGCGCGATGAGCCGGGCGAACTCGCCCTCGTCGTTGGCGGGGGCGTAGACGGCGGCGTCGCCGGCGGAGACCCGCGCCTCCTTGAGGTCGAACGAGACGATGGGCCGGCCCATCACCATGTACTCCAGGACCTTGTTCATGGTCGACACGTCGTTGAGCGGATTGCGCGGGTCGGGGGAGAGGCACACGTCCGCGGTGGACAGGTACCGCGCCAGTTCGGCGTCCGGAACGCGTCCGGTGAACTGCACCTGCTCGGAGAGCCCGAGCCGCCGGGACAGCTCCACCATCGCGTCGAAGGTGTCGCCGCCGCCGACGAACACCGCGTGCCAGTCGCTGCGCCCGACCTCGTCGCGCAGCTTCGCCAGGGCCCGCAAGGCGTAGTCGACGCCGTCCTGCGGGCCCATGACCCCGAGGTAGCACAGCAGGTGGGCCTTGCCGCGCTTCAGCTCGGGCTCGGGCGGCACGGGGTGGAAGCGGTCGGTGTCGGGTGCGCTGCGCACCACGAAGACGTCCGCCGGCCGCCGGCCGCCGCGGCGCACCGCGACGTCCCGGTAGCTCTCGTTCGTGGCGAGCACGACGTCCGCGGCCCGGTAGGTGAGCCGTTCCAGTGCGCACACGGCCCGGTAGAGCAGGTCCTCGCCGCGGTCGAACCGCGACAGGTACAGCTCGGGGACCAGGTCGTGCTGGTCGAAGACGAACCGCGCTCCGTGCCGCTTGAGCCACAGGGCCGGCAGGAACAGCAGGTCGGGCGGGTTGCAGGCGTGCACCACGTGGACCGGCCCGACCTTGCGGGCCAGCCGCATGGTGTGCCACAGGGCCGATCCGTACTCCTTCAGGTAGCCGGCCGGGCCTCCGGTGGCCGCGCGCAACGGGTAGCGGTGGATCCGCACCCCGTCGATCTCGGCCTCCGCCTCGGTGTCCCGCTTGCTCCCCCGGGGACAGATGACGTCCACCGTCCAGCCGGCGTCGCGCAGCGTCGTGCACTCCTGCCACACCCGCCGGTCGAACGGCACCGACAGGTTCTCCACCAGGACCAGCGCACGCCGGCCGGTGGTGCGGCCGCCGCCGGCCGCACCACGCGATGTCTCACCAAGCAAGGCCCACGTACCCCGGTTCGGTCCGGCGCGCGTCGGCGTCGGGAAGGTGGATGAGGTCGATGATCACCGGGCCGTCGCCATGGGGCAGCGCCGACAGCACGTCCGGGTCCCTGGTCCCGACCAGGCACACCTCGGCGTGTTCGAGCACCTCGTCGACGGAATCGGCGAGCAGGTGGGCGAGGTGCGGCAGCCGGTTCTCGATGTACTCGCGGTTCGCGCCGAGCAGCCGGGAGAGGCTCACGTTCGCGTCGTAGATCTTCAGGTCGTACCCCTTGCCGAAGAGCCGCTCCGCCAGCTCGACGAGCGGGCTCTCGCGCAGGTCGTCGGTGCCGGGCTTGAAGGACAGCCCGAACAGGCCCGCCCGGCGCTTGCCGGTGCGCTCCACCAGCTCCACCGCGCGTTGCAGGTGGTCGGAGTTGGACGGCAGCACGTGGGAGAGGATGGGCACCGAGACGTCGGCCCGCTGCGCCGCGTGGACCAGGCTGCGCAGGTCCTTGGGCAGGCAGGACCCGCCGAAGGCGAAGCCGGGCCGCAGGTAGGCCGGGCTGATGTTCAGCTTGCGGTCGGCCAGGAACACGTCGATCACCTGGTGCGAGTCCACCCCGAGCGCCCGGCACACCGCGCCCAGCTCGTTCGCGAACCCGATCTTGAGGCCGTGGAAGGCGTTGTCCGCGTACTTGATGGCCTCGGCCGTCGGGACCGGGACCCGGAACACCTCGCCGGGCAGGCCCTCGTACAGCGCCGCCACCACGTCGCCGCTCGCCCGGTCCAGCTCGCCGATGACGGTCTTGGGCGGGTCGAAGAAGTCCCGCACGCTCGTGCCCTCGCGCAGGAACTCCGGGTTGACCGCGACTCCGAGATCCGCCCCGGCCGTGCCGCCGACGGACTTCTCCAGGATCGGCACCAGCAGGTTCAGGCAGGTGCCCGGGAGCATGGTGCTGCGGAACACCACGGTGTGCCGCCCGCCCCGCTCGGCCAGCGCCGCGCCGATCTGCTCGGCGACCCGCTCCAAGTACGTGGTGCACAGGCTGCCGTTGGGCTCCGACGGCGTGCCCACGCAGACCAGCGACACCTCACTCTCCATGATCGCCTCGCGGACGTCACGGGTGGCGCGTAAGGCCCCCGTCCGCACGACTTCGGCGATGAGCTCGCCGATCCGTTCCTCGACCACCGGGGCCTTGCCGTCGTTGACCAGGTCCACCTTCACCTGGCTGACGTCGACCCCGATGACCTCGTGCCCCATGCTGGCCAGGCACGCGGCCGAGACGCAGCCCACGTAGCCGAGCCCGAAAACGCTGACCCTCATGACTCGTTCCTCCCCCCATGCAGGCCCCCACGGCCTGCGGTCCGCGCGTCTGCCCGACGACGGTTCCCACGCATCAACAGGGCGCGCATCAATAGGCCCCCTGCCCGTAGAGCACCGCACGCAGCGTCTTCCACAAGATCACCGTGTCCAGGGCGAGCGACCAGTCCTCCACGTACCGCAGGTCCAGCCGGACCGCCTCCTCCCACGACAGGTCACTGCGTCCGCTGATCTGCCACAGACCCGTGAGTCCGGGCTTGACCAGCAGCCGCCGCCGGATGTCCGGACCGTACGCGGCGGACTCCTCCGGCAGCGGGGGCCGCGGACCGACGAGCGACATCGACCCCGTCAACACGTTGAAGAGCTGCGGGAGTTCGTCGATCGAGTACCGGCGCAGCACCGCTCCCACCCGGGTCACCCGCGGGTCCCGGCGGAGCTTGAACAGCAGGCCGGCGCCCTCGTTGCGGTCGGCCAGCTCGGCACGTACCCGGTCGGCATCGGCGACCATGGTGCGGAACTTGAGAATGGTGAACTCGCGTCCGTCCTTGCCGACCCTGCGCTGCCGGTACACCGCCCCGCCCCGGCTGTCCGCGAGCACCAGCAGCCCGACGAACACCATCAGGGGCGCGAACAGCAGCAGGAGGACCGCCGCGCCCACCCGGTCGACGACCTCTTTGACCGCCCGGCGGCCGCCGGTGAAGATCGGCATGCTGACCCGCAGGAGCGGGATCCCCAGCACCGCGTCCACGTGCAGCCGCGGTCCGGCCACTTCCATGAGTACCGGGGCCACGACCATCTCGGCCTCGCTGCCCTCCAGGTTCCAGGCCAGCCGCTGGAGCCGGTCCGGAGACCAGTGCGGGTCCGGAGTGACCGCGACGACACGGTAGCCGTCGCGGCGTACGTGGTTGGCCACGTCGGTCAGCGGGCCGACGACCGGTACGCCGTCCACCTGGTCACCGTCTCCGTCGAGCCCGAGACCGTCCGTCGTGCACACCGCGTCCACCCGCCAGCCGAGGTGCGGGAACTTGCGGGTCCGGGTGATCAGGTCGTGCACGGTGGCCGGGCTCCCGGCGGCGAGCACCGGCCGCAGGCACTGCCCTTCCTTCCGCTGTTTGTGCAGCCAGAGGCGCAGCAGATACCGCGTGGTCATGGTGACGAGCGCGATCGCCGGGATCGCGACGAAGATCCAGAGTTTGATGTTGCGCGAGGCGAGGGCGATCCCGCCGAGCGCCAGTAGGACGGTCGCGGTGAACAGTGAGCGGCCGAGCCGGCGGAATTCCTCGGCGCCCTGGCCGAGAACCGCCGGAGTCCATGACCGGTTGACTGCCAGTGCGGCCAATACCAGAAGTTCGGTGCCGAATGCGAGAATTCCCCATTTCTCGTGCCAGTTGGCCGCGTCCCGAGCCCCGAAGAAGTTGCCGATGGCCCCCACCACGAGGGCGGTGGCCACGGTATCGCTGGTGATCACGGTACGCCGGTACCGCTGCTCCCAGTCACTCGCGGGCCGACTGATCGCCCCGTTCGCCAGACGCCCGCGCGCAGACGGGAACGGGCTGACTAATCCCCCTTGCCGCACAGAACCCCCCAGGTCCCCAGTGGTACGACGTGTTCGCCAATCACTGTGCTCCGCCGGGAGGCCCCCGCCTCCCGGCCGCGCTGTTCCTTCCCGGGATCCCCCCCGGCCGTCTGGAACCGCTTGGACAACCCACCCCGGCGGCAGCGGACCGCGTGCCCCGCCAGACTTTCCACGTGCGCGAGAACCCGCCGGAACCCCGGGTGCTCCCCCGCACCCAAGGCCTTTTCCCGGGCCCCGAGAATTGATCATCCCCCACGCCGCGTACGGGGGAACGTGATTGCCGGCTTTCCGTAGCGCCCGACCTGTAGATCATTTACTGGTTGCTCGTGTACGAACAGCTGAAGCACGGTCAATCTAGACCATCGCGGGCCGGTATGAAGAGCAGATGTGTGAAATTCGTGTTCAAGCCTTCAGAAGGGTTCCACCGATCGGTGGGCGCCCGGGCCCGCCCCGCCGTGGAGCACCTCCTGTCACCCCAGGTCAACCCCGCCGAACCGGCCATACGTGGTCTGCCGTGCGGTGGTGCGCCCCTTGCTTCCGGTTCGGGCGGAGGCCTTCCCTACGCCTTCGGCGGGCGCGGAAACGGACCAGCTCCGCCTGCTCGCCGCCGCGCGGCCGGGCGGGAGGCGGTCTCGGCCAGTCTCCCGGGCACCCCTTGCGCCGACGGGGAGGAGGCGTGGTGCACTGGCTGGGCCGGCGACGATCAGGTGCGTGAGCGGCACCGCGGGTCCGGGCCGGAGCCGAACGGCACCCGGGTCCGGCGCACACCGGGTGCACGGCGGCAGGCGTGCGCGTTCCACGTGACTCCCGTCCGTGCCCACGTCCGTGCCCGTCCGTTTCAGCCGTTCCCCCCGTCCCGGATCCCGCCGGATCACGCCGGATCACGCCGGCCACCGGACCTCGAATGGAGTGATCGTGCACCCCCGCCTCGACACACCCGACACACCCGACACACCCGAAACGCGCTACGAGGAAGTGGCCGTCACCGGCGGAGCCGGTTTCGTCGGCCGGCACCTCGTCACGGCCCTCGGCCCGCACTCCCGGAAGATCACCGTCGTCGACCACGCCCCCCTTCCCCCCGGCCTCGCGGAGCTGCCCGGCGTCTCCCACGTCCGCGCCGACCTGCGCGACTACGGCGAGACCCTGCTGGCGCTGCGGAGCGCGGACGCGGTGTTCCACCTGGCCGGCAACGCCAGCGGCACCGAGTCGGTGGCCAATCCCCGCCACGACTTCCACCTCAACGCCCTCGCGACCTGCAACGTCGGCAACGCCTGCCTGGAGCTGGGGGTGCGCCGCCTCGTCTACCTCTCCTCCGCCATCGTCTACGGCACCCCGCGCCGCAGCCCGATCCGCGAGGACCACCCCGCACAGCCCTTCCTCCCGTACGGAGCCTCGAAGCTCTCCGGCGAGCTGACCCTGCGCAGTCTGCACGCCACCGCCGGACTGCCCGTCGTCATCGGCCGGTCCTTCGTGGTCTACGGCCCGGGCGAAGACCCCCGCCGGGCGGGAGGAGAGGTCTCGCAGTTCCTGCGCTGGCACCTCAACGAGCAGCCCATCCCGGTGGTCGGCGACATCGACCGCAAGCGCCGCGACTTCATCCACGTCGCGGACCTCTGCCGGGCACTGATCACCCTGGCCGGCAGCGGCACCGACGGCGAGACCTACAACCTCGGCACCGGCACCGCCGTCTCGATGCGCGAGCTCGCCGACGCGGTGGGTACGGCGACCGGCCGCCCGGCGCTGCTGGACCCCGACCCCTCCAGCCTGGCCGACAGCTTCACGCTCCTCGCCGACACCACCCGGCTCGAAGGGCTGGGCTTCGCCCCGCGGGTCACCCTGGCCGAGGGCCTCGCCCACCTCGCCGGTCTGCTCGGGCGGTTCCCCGAACTCCCCTCGGCCAGGGCGGTGTTCCGCCGCGAGACCCCGGTGCGCGGGAGCCTGGAGGCCAGGACGTGCTAGCCGTCGACGGTGGTGCACCGCTGCTCTCCGGGCAAGAGGCGGCTCCCTGGCCGCTCGTCACCGACGCCGACCGCAAGGCCGTGCTCGACGCGCTGGACGAAGCCACCCCCTGGCACTGGCCCATGCGCACGGTCAGTGAACTGGAGCACGCCTGGGCCGAGTTCACCGGCATGCCCTACGTCCTCGCCGCCAACTCCGGTACTGCGGCACTGCACATGGCGATCGCCGCCGCGGGCGTCGAACCGGGCGACGAGGTGCTCGTGCCCGCCGACACCTTCCTCGCCTCGGCCTCCTGCGTGCTCCAGGCGAACGCGATCCCGGTGTTCGTGGACACCGACCCCGAGACCTTCAACATCGACCCGGCCCGGATCGAGGAACGGATCACCGACCGCACCCGCGCCGTCGTCGCCGTGGACCTCAACGGCCTGCCCGCGGACTACGACGCCCTGCGGACGGTCGCGGACCGGCACGGCCTCGTCCTCATCGAGGACGCCTCCCAGGCGCACGGCGCCGCCTACCGCGGCCGCCCCGTCGGGTCCCTCGGCACCCTGAGCGGCGCCAGCCTCAACGGGTCCAAGACGCTCTCCGCCCTCGGAGAGGGCGGCCTGTTCGCGACCCGCGACGAGGAACAGCACCGGCTGGCCCGGCGGGTGCTGATGTTCGGCGAGGAACTCCCGGGCCAGAGCCGCGACTACAACGCCCGCATCATGGGCTGGAACTACCGCATAGACGTCCTCGCGGCCGCGTTCGCCCGCTCCCAGCTCACCCGCCTGCCACAGATGTCCCTCGTCCGGCAGGCCAACGGGGCGGCCCTCACCCGGGCCCTCGCCGAGGTACCCGGCATCCGCACGCCGGCCGTGCCCGAGGACCGCACGCACGTGTACTTCTTCTACCCACTGCTGGTCACGCCCGAGGAACTCGGCCTGGACGGCCTGCCCGTCGCCGCCTTCCGCGACGCGCTCGCCCGGGCGGTGAACGCCGAAGGCCTGCACATCACGCGCTGGCAGCCCCAGCCCGTCCCCGGGCAGACCCTGTTCCGGGAACTGCGCGGTTACGGCCGCGGATGCCCCTGGAGCTGCGGGCACGCCCGCCCCGGTCACCACTACGATCCGGCGCAGTACCCCGTCAGCGAGGACGTCTGCCTGCGCCGCCTGGTGCTCGGACAGAGCCTCAGCTCCCTCGGCCCGCCCAACGACGTCACCACGATGCACCGCTACGCCGAAGTCCTGTACAAGGTCCTTGTCGAGGAACGGGACGGGCTGGTCGCCCTGACCCGGCGGATGGCCGGCTCGGCGCACTGACAGGCCGGGGGCACGCCCCGGACACGAACGACAAGGGGACGGACGCAGATGCGCAACGAGCCCGATACCGCGGGCGGACGCGCGGCACCGCCCGCGCCTGACCGCGGCCGGAGCCCCCGGACGATGCGGCTGGCAGTCTGCGCGGTCTTCTTCGTCACCGGGGCGGCCTTCGCCACCTGGGCGGCCCGGGTACCCGGCGTCCAGAGCCGGCTGGACCTGTCCGCCGGGGAACTGGCCGTGGCCCTCGTCGGCCTGAGCGGGGGCGCCTTCGCCGGGCTCCCGCTGGTGGGCGGCCTGGTGGCCAGGTACGGCAGCCGCAGGGTCCTGTGCACCGGCATGGCCGCCTACCTGGGCGCACTCGCGAGCCTGCCCCTCGTCCCGAACCTCGCCGTACTGACGGCCGCCCTGGCCGTCTTCGCGTGCGGCAACACGGCCGTCGACGTCGCGATGAACACCCAGGGCGTCCTGGTCGAACGCGCCTACGGCCGCCCCGTCCTCGGGGGCTTCCACGCCATGTTCAGCCTCGGCGGCATCGCCGGCGCCACGGCGGGCGGCCTCGCGGCCTCCGCCGGAGTCGGCATCCGGACCCACTTCACGGTGACGGCCCTCGTCCTGCTGGTGGTGGCGGGCACGGCCGCCACGGCCCTCGCCCCCGAACCACCGCCGGCCGCGGACCACGCCAGGACCGGCCCCCTGCTGGCCCTCCCCGGACCGGGCCTGTGGATCCCCGGACTCGTGGCGTTCTGCGCCCTGATGGGGGAGGGGGTCGTCAACGACTGGGGCGCCGTGTACCTGAAGGAGGAGACCGGAGCCTCGGCCGGCGGCGCGGGCCTGGGGTACGCCGTCTTCTCCGCGGGCATGGTCATCGGCCGCCTCACCGCCGACCGGCTGCGCGCCCGCCTCGGAACGGCCCGCTTCACGTTCCTGTGCGCCGTCGTGGCGGGCACCGGCGCCCTGATCCCGATCCTCGACGCCACGACCACGGCGGGCTTCATCGGCTACACCCTGCTGGGCCTGGGCATGGCCGCGGTCATCCCCCTCGTCTTCGCCCACGCGGCGGCCCTGCGCCCCGGGCACACCGGCTCCTCCATCGCCGCCGTCTCGGCCGTGGGCTACGTCGGCTTCCTCGCGGGCCCCCCTGTCATCGGCGCCCTGGCGGAGGCGACCAGCCTGCGGTGGGCGATGCTGGTCCTGCCGGCGCTGATGGCGGCGATGGCGGCCCTGGCCCCCCGCCTGCGCGGCCCCTGACACCGCGTCGACCTGGTGGCCGCCGCCCGTGAGGTCCGCGCCGCCCTCGCCGGCGACCGCGGATGACCCCTACGCACAGAGCCCTGCCGCCCCGGAGGTCCGGGGCGGCAGGGCTCTGAAGGTGAGCGCGGTGCGTGGATCAGCCGAGGGCGGAGGCCGGCTGGGGCACGGCCGCCTCCGCACCGGCGGCATCGGTGCGCTGGGCGAGCAGCCGCTGGGCGAGGACTCCGAAGACGATCCCGAACACGGCCCACAGCACGAGCTGGACGGACACCGAGGCGACCCGGAACTCCCACAGCAGGGCGGCGGGGAACTCGGGCTTGACGGCGTCGGTGTTGTCCGGGAGCACCAGGAAGGCCAGCCCCGTGGCGACGACGAAGCCCGCCCCGGCCGCCAGCGTCGCGTTCCAGTTGCCCAGGCGCGGTGCCAGGCGCCGTCCCAGGACGATCGCGCCGACGCCCAGCAGCACGCTGAGCAGGATCATCAGGAAGAACAGCGTGGTGCGCTGGCCGATGGTGTCCGGGTTCCCGACGGCCGGCGGGGTCGCCGGGTACTTGAGGAACGGCACCAGGTAGACCAGCGCGAACGCGCCCCCGGCGGTGAGGGCGGCCGTGGCGCGGGCACTGAACCCGCCCACGCGGCCCAGGGCGAAGGAGAACGCGAGGGAGGCGATGCCGCCCAGCGCGACCCCGTAGACCAGCACGCCGGTGGCGAGGCCGACGGTGGACTGCACGGGCCGGCTGACGAGTTCTTCCTCCTCCTCCGCCGCGGCGGGGGCGTCGCCGCCGCCGTGACCGGCGTGGCCGGCCGCGGGCACGGCTTCCTTGGCGGCCGCCGCCTCTTCGACGGCGATGGAGCCCCGCACCGGCGGCTCACCGACCGCGTAGGCGACGGCGAAGGCGAACAGACCGGCGATCAGGCCCGCGAGCATGCCGCGGACCAGGAGACCTCTGACAGTGGAGGCGTACATGGTGCGCCGCCTCTCAGTGGCAGGGGAAACCGAGCAGGTGACGGCCGTCGTGCACCCACTCGTGGACGCCCTCGCCGGAGAACACGGCGGTGGCGCCCTGCTCCGCGCCGACGAAGTACAGGGCCACGAGCATCAGCAGGCCGACGAAGAGAGCCCAGGGCAGCACCGCGCGCACGGGCAGCGGCGCGGACGGCGAGAGGACGGGGGCGGGTACGGCAGCGGAAGCGAGAGCCTCGGCCATGGGGGAACCTCCTGGGGGATCAACGCGTCCCATGTGGTGGTGCGGTACGACGGTCCTCGGGTCTGACTCGCCACGCCGCCACCCCGGGGAGGGGAGCCGTCGCAGCACACAGTGGCGCGACCATGCCGGATTCACACCGGACTTCCGTCTCGCCGTCGTCGCTATGTCTTTATGTCGCCGTGACGCTACAACCCCACGGGCCTTTCGACCAAGCGGATGAGTCGCTGATCACACAGGACGTCCGGGCCGCGAGACGGCGCGCCGCGCCGGCTCAGGTCCGCTCGGGGGCGACCGGGTAGGGGACGAAGCTGCTGCTGTTCTCGTCGACGGTGAGGGCGCGGCCGAGGGGCGGTACCGCCCGCTGGGGGCAGTCGAGGCGTTCGCAGAGGCGGCAGGCCCATGCCGATGGGGGTGTCGGCGGAGGCGTTGGCGAGGTCCGGCCCGCGGCCGCTGGAGCGCGCTGAGGCGGTGGCAGACGGTCTCGTGGCCGAGGCCGAAGTGGCCGGTGAGCCGCTCCATGTCGTACCGGTACTCCTCGGCGGCCGCGTGGAAGGCACCGTACGGCAGGACCAGCGCGGCGGCGAAGTAGTTGGCGATGCCGATCCGGGCGAGGCCGTGTGCGGGGGAGCCGTGCTCGAAGTCCTCGGCGGCCAGCCGGTCCAGTTCCTCCCCGTGCTCCAGCAGGGCGAGCTGGGTGGCCATCCGGAACGCCTGCTGGCCGGGCCGGAGCCGGCCGGACAGGTGCAGGACCCGGGCCCGCCGGTCGAAGTGGTGCAGCCGGTCGGTGGCGGCCGGCGGCGAGGCATGACCGCCTACGTCGACCTCCAGGAGCGCGACTTCGCCGCACAGCGGCACGGCTTCACCGCCGTCAAGCACCAACGCGAGGTCGGCACCGGCTACTTCGAGCTGGTCTCCACCGCCGTGAACCCGGCCTCCTCCACCACCGCGCTCACCGGCTCCACGGAGGAGGAGCAGTTCCACTAGGCCGTGCTGTCCGGCCGGACCGGCGCCGCCCGCGCGGGCGGTCAGTGGGCAGGGGACTGTGCGGACCGTCGGCTCGGCGGTCCGCACAGTCCCGCGGACGGGTCAGCCGTCAGCAGTCGTCGTCGTACCCTCCGCCCCAGTCGTCATCGTCGTCGTACCAGCCGTGGCCGTAGTCGTCGTCGTCCCAACCGCCGCCACCGTGGCTGACGGAGGCGACCGAGTAGGTGGGCACCGCCGCCGAGGCCGTACCCGCTGCTCCGATGGCGGCGCCGCCCGCCATCAGGACTCCGATCGCGGACGCCGCGAAGAGCCGCTTCACTCTCAGTGCTCGCATGGTTCAAAACCCTTCTCGAAACTGCGCCGCCCATACGGCGCGAAGTGCGTGCGACCTCCTTCCGCCCACAGCACGGAGTTCTGCCTTTGCCAGTGAAGGTGTGGAGGGCGTGTCCGCCGTCAACGCGGCTGTTCGAGCCGCGGACCATGGGGCTGGATCGCGCTTTCCCCGGGCCGTGTGAATCACCGCGGGCGAAAGGCCCGTACCCGCGATGGCGGCCGTCTCCTGTCCATGCTAGTCACCTACGTGTGGATCGTCACCTCGGGATCCGGGGACGCGGCGCGCGTCACCGACCACGCCGCTGCCGTGCGGTATACGTCTCCTCGGGCCCGCCGGAATTCCCGCTACGGGTGAAGGGGTGTGCCGCTGTGGCTGCTGCTGTGGAACGCACGACGTGCTGTGTGGTGGGGGGTGGCCCGGCCGGCATGGTGCTGGGGCTGCTGCTGGCCCGGGCCGGGGTCGAGGTGACGGTGCTGGAGAAGCACGGGGACTTCCTGCGCGACTTCCGCGGCGACACCGTGCACCCGACGACCCTCTCGCTCCTGGACGACATCGGCCTCGCCGAACGCTTCGCCCGGCTGCCGCAGCGCCGGGTGTCCTCGGTCCAGCTGCCCCTCGGGCCGGACCGGTCCCTGGTCACCGTCGGGAACATCGCGGCACTGCCCGGGAAGTACAACTACATCGCGATGGTGCCCCAGTGGGACCTCCTCGACCTGCTCGCCGACGAAGCCCGCAAGGAACCCTCCTTCCGGCTGCGCATGGACACCGGGGCGACCTCCTTCCTCATGGAACGCGGAAGGGTCGCGGGCGTCCGCTACCGGACCGCCGACGGCCGCACCGGCGAACTGCGGGCCACACTGACCGTGGCCTGCGACGGCCGCGGCTCGCTGGCCCGGGCCCTGCCGGAACTCGGCCTGGAGGGCTTCCCCTGCCCCATGGACGCCTGGTGGTTCCGCCTGCCTCGCCACGAGGACGACCCCAGCGGGCTCGTCGGCGGCCTGGGCGACCGGTTCTTCACCGCCCTCATCGACCGCGGCGACTACTGGCAGTGCGCGGCGCTCATCCCCAAGGGCACGGACACCGAACGCCGCGCCGAGGGGCTGGAGCGCTTCATGACCCGCTTCACGGGCGCCGTGCCGTGGCTGGCCGACCGGGCCGGCGCCGTCACCTCCTGGGACGAGGTCAAGCTGCTCGACGTACGGCTCGACCGGCTGCGCCGCTGGCACCGCCCGGGGCTGCTCTGCATCGGCGACGCCGCCCACGCCATGTCGCCCGTCTTCGGCATCGGCATCAACCTGGCCGTCCAGGACGCGGTGGCCGCGGCCCGCCACCTGGTGCGGCCGCTCCGCGCGGGAACCGTGGGGCTGCACGACGTCCGGCGCGTCCAACTGCGCCGCTGGCCCACCACGGTGATGACCCAGGGCCTGCAACGACTGGCCCACGCCCAGGTCATCGAACCCCTGCTGGCGGGCGGGACCGCCTTCGGCGACCCGCGCCGCGCGAAGCGCATGACGGAACTGGTCACGGAGTCGCGCTGGCTGAACCGCGTCCCGGCCTACTTCATCGGCTACGGCGCCCTGCGCGAACGGCCCCCGCGGGAATCCCTGCGCTGACCTCCCGGTCAACCACGGGCCCGCGGCGTCATCCCCCCGGACCGAACGGGCCGCGGGCGGTGCCGCGGGTGCCCGGATCCCAGTGCCGGCGGGGCGTGCGACGGAGGCCGGCTCCGGCACGTGCGCCGACGCGCGCCCCAGGTGCGCCGGAGGCGCCCGCGCCGGGTGCCACCATGCGTCGCGAACAGCGGTCATGCGACGAGAGGCTGGCACGTGACGTCACAGGCAGCGACCGGGAACCCTGCCCGGCGGCTCTCCGACGGGCACCGGAAGGACACCACTCCCGGCACCGGCATCCCCGGCACCGGCATCCCCGGCACCGGCATCCCCGGCACCGGCATCCCCGGCACCGCGCACCCGGGCCCCCCGGCCGCGGGGCCCGCCGCACCGGATCCGGCCGAGGTCCGTACCGACACCGAACTCCTCATCTCCGCCTCCGTGCTGCTCGGCGAAGCCGCGCTCGCCGCCAGGCAGGCCGGAGCCGACCTCACCGCGGCGCTGACCGGGAGCCGCTCCTGCCTGCGGGCCCTGCGCCGCCCCGCCTGGGCCCTCGGCACGGCACTGTCCTGCGTACGCGCCCTCACCAGCCCGGCGGGTCTCGGCTTCGGCGCCAACGGCGGCATCATCGGCGAACTCGCCCGCAGCGCGGGCAACGTGACCCGCCGGCGGCCGGCGGCGGTCGCCATGGCGGTGGACGCCTTCGCCCTGCGCATCGAGGCGGCCACCCTGGCCCACCCCAACCTGGACTCCGCCCACGCCCGCCGCCTCACCGGCGCCGTCGTCGCCGGGGACCGGCTCGAAGCCGTCCGCGCCCTGTCCGCCCTCGTGGAACGGCTCGGCCTCACCCGCGCCCTGACCACCGTCAGCCCCGTGGTCATGGAACTCCTCGCGCTGACCGGACTGCTGGACGAGAACCCCGCCAACGACGGCTTCTCCTGGGTGACCCTCGCCGGCGGGGTCCCCGCCACCGACCCGTTCCTCGGCCTGCCCAGCTCCCTGCTCGAGTACCTCGACCCCGGACCCGGCCGCGCCGAGCGCGCCGAACCCGATCCGATCCTCGCCAAGGTCCTCGGCACCTCCCGCAACGACATCGTCAGCTACGTCAACGACATCGGAGCCCTCGGCAACCACGGACTGGTCCTGCTGCGCCGCGTCGCCTGCGCGGACGGGGCCGTACGGCACGTGCTGCTGCTCCCCGGCACCAGCTTCGGCGGGCTCCGCAACAGCACCCCGCAGGACCTGGTCGGTGCCTTCGACGGCCTCCTGCGCACCGACACCACCTACACCCGGGCGGCGAGGAAGCTCCTGCTGCGGGCCGGTGTGCCGGCGGGATCGGAGCTGATGCTGGTCGGCCACAGCCTGGGCGGCCTGACCGCGATGAACCTGGCCGCCGACGTGGACGTCGCCTCCGAGTACCGGATCACCCACGTCATCGCGCTCGGCTCCCCGATCGACAGCAAGCGGCCCGCCGACCACACCACCCGGGTCATCAGCCTGGTGAACGAGCACGACGTCATCCCGGCGCTCGACGGCCGCGGCCCGGCCTCCCCGAACGACACCCCGGACGGCTGGCTGGAACTGGCCTGGCTCGACGAGTCGTACGACTACCCGCTCTCGCACGCCCCGCAGGCCTACTCGGACAGCCTGCGCGGCGAGCAAGCCCACTACCGAGGTCAGGTGAACGCGCTGATCCGGTGCTACGACGGCGAGATCACCGCCAACCAGCCGTACATGCTGCGCGACAAGTGACCCACCCCACGCCACCCGAGGGAGACCGACCCCCGATGACCACCCCCGCCTCCGCCGGGCCGCTGGAGAACGCGGTGTTCGGCGCGGCCATGCTCGCCCACCGCCTGCCCTGGGCGGACGCCCCCGCCCGCGCCCTGGGCCTGGACTCGCTGACCCGCGAGGGCGCGGCCCGAGGGGTCCTGGCACACCTGCGCCGCAGCCGCTCCGGACGCCCAGTCCGGCTCCGCACCCCGTTCGGGACGTTCCTCGTCCCCCTCGGGCCGGCCGACACCGCAGCACTCCTCGCCGAAGGCACCGCGGCGGACGCGCTCGACCCCGCGGTCCGGCTCGACGCGGCCGGACGGCGCCACGGCCTGCACCCCCACGTCCCGCTCCCGCCGGACGCCGTCCCGTCCGCCGCCGCGCTCGCCGGACCGCTGGCCGCGGAACTGGACAGGGTGGCCGCCGCCCGCCGGGACGACCACACCCTGCCCTGGGAGGCCTGGCGGCCCGGCCTGCTGCGCGCCGCCCGCCGGGTGGTGGCCGGCGCGGCCGCCGCCGACGACACCCTGCTCAGCGAGGTGCTGGCGCGGACGGCCGGAGCCGCCGGAAGCCGCGCGTACCCAAGCCGCGCGGCCGCCCTGAACCGCAGGATCGCCCCCTACCTGGCCGACCCGGACCCCGGCTCCGTGGCCGCCGGCCTGGTCCGCGGCCCGGCGGCCGGGCCCGGCGTACCCGCCGCCCGCACGGAGGCCGCGCCGCCCGCCGGCCAGGGCCACCCGGGGGAGGCCCTGGCCCACACCCTGGCCGTGGTCTCGGAGGCCGCCGTCACGACCGCGCTCCAGGCGCTCGCCCTCACGGCCGCCGGCGTACCGGGTGCCGACGGCAGCCCGGCCGGGGCCGTGGCGCTCGCCCTCGGCCACTACCCGCCGGTCGAGGCCGCCGTCCACCCGGTGCGGGCCCGCTTCGTGTGGGAGGGACTGGCCGTCGAGTCCGGGACCGAGATCCTCGCCGCTCCCGGCTGGCTCCGGGACACCGGGCACACCGTGGACACCGGGGGGCCCTCACCGCTGTGCGGCTCCGCCACCCGGTGCACGGCCTCCGCCTTCGCGGTCCAGGTCGCCGAGGAGGTCGTCCGGCACTTCACCGGCGCCGCCCGGCCGGCCCTGCTGTCCCCGGCCCTCACCCCGGACCGCATCCCGTTCACCCTCGCCCCGCACACCCTGCTGCTCGCCCTCCCCGCCGACGGCGCCGTCCCGCCGGCCGCGCCGGCCGCCGCCCCCGAGGCGTACGCGGTGCTCGCCCGCGCCGGCGCCGAACGCCTCGACCGGTACGCGCGCGGCCTCGCCGCCTGCGCCGCCGAGACGGGCTGGAACGGCGACGAGACCGGCGAACGCTTCCGGACCCGGCTGCTGGAGCACGCGGAGCGGTGCGGCCGCGCGGCCTCCGACGTCCGCGCGGCCGCCCGCCGCCTCGGCGGCTGAGGCGGCTACCGCAGGAGGGCGTCCCGCCGTTCGCGCTCCCGCTCGACCATGTCCTGCACTGTGTCCCGCACCTCGGAACACAGCCGCCGGGCGGCCTCCGAGCGGGCGCCGAAGCCCCGGGGCCGTTCGGGCGGCGCGATCGGCTCACCGATGGTGATCAGCCACTTCACGGGCAGCGGGAAGGGCGAGGTCAGCGGGAAGTAGGGCACGCGCAGCAGCTTCGCCAGCGCGGGCACCTCCCCGAGCCTCGGGGAGGACTCCTCCGCCCCGATGACGCTGACCGGCACGATCGGCGCCCCGGTGTGCAGGGCCGCCACCGCGAAGCCCGGGTTGAACGGCTGGAGCCGGTAGCGCTCCCGGAACGGTTTCTCCAACCCGGAAACCCCCTCCGGGAACACGGCGATCAGCTCACCGGCGCCCAGGCGCTGCATCGCCGCCCTCGGGTCGATGGGCACGGCACCCTTCTTCGCGGCGTACGGACCCAGTACCGGAAGACCGAAGACGAACGGGGCGGCGAGCACGTGCAAGGACCGCCGCAGCGACCGGACCAAGGCCTTCTGCAGGACGAACGCGTCCAGCCCCCAGGCGCCGGAGTGGTTGGAGACCAGCACCGCCGGCCCGTCGGCGGGAATGTTCTCCAGCCCCAGGACGTCCAGCCGGAACCATTCGTCCATCAGCCATTCGAGCAGCCTCTCCCAGGCGTTCTCCCCGGCGTCCGCCAGCAGCTTCCGCAGGAAGCGGAGCTCGCCCCCGGCGACCTCGATGACATCGGCCAAGCTCTCGGACACGAACGACCCCTCTTCCCGCACCGTCTGCGCTGGCAAGTGGCCCTTCCGATAAGGGCTTTCACCGTCAACGGGCGAGGCGGCCGTTTGATCACGAAGACCGCCCGGATCCGGCAATCGACTCTTCGTTCGCCCCTTCCCCCGCTACCGGGGCTGGAGGACGCCGGGCGGGTCGGCGAAGATGGCTTCGTCCCGGCCGATCGAATGAGGAGCGCCCGCGCAGATGTCCAGTCCCGGTTCCGGCACCGGTGCCGCTCCCGCCGGCGGCACCCGCGGACGGCGGCCGACGATCGCCGACGTCGCACGGGCCGCGTCGGTGTCCCCGACGACCGTGTCCCACGCCCTGAACGGGCTGGGCAAGGTCGACCCGCGGACCCGTGAGCGCATCAAGCGGACCGCCGCCGAGCTCGGATACCGGCCCAACCTGCGCGCGCAGCGGCTCCGTCAGGGACAGGCCAAGGCCATCGCGCTCGCCTCCTCGATGCCCTTCTCGGTGGCCGCCGGCCCCTCCCGGCTCGGCTTCTACATGGAGATCGCCGCCGCCGCGGCCGAACGCGCCATGACGCACGGCTACGCGCTGGTCCTGGTCCCGCCCGTGCGGTCCGGATCGGCGCTGCACTCCCTCGACATCGACGGCGCGATCGTGGTCGAGCCCGGTGAGGACGACCCGGCCGTGGCGCAGCTGCGCGAGCGGGGCCTGCCGTACGTGGCGCTCGGCCGCGAGGTGGCCCCGCCCGCGGACGCCCCGTACGTCGACCTGCGCGGCGGCCAGGTCGCCGAACTGCTGCTGGAGCACCTGCGCGAGCAGGGCGCCCGCCGTCCGGCGCTCCTCATCGGCGCGGGCACCCGCCACTCCTCCGTCGACGCCCGCGCCGCGTACGAACGCGCCGCGGCCGCCGGGGGCTGGCCGCCCGTGATCGCCACCGCCCCGGAGGAGGGCGGCGAGCAGGCCGGCTACGACCGCTGCGCCGCCCTGCTGGCCGAACACCCGGAGACCGACGCCGTCTGCGCCCTCGTGGACGTCTTCGCGGTGGGCGCCGTCCGCGCCATCCGGGACAGCGGCCGGCGCGTCCCCGAGGACGTGCTGGTGGCCACCCGGTACGACGGCCCGCGCGCCCGGACCTGCGAACCCCCGCTCACGGCCGTCGACCTCCAGCTGGACCGGGCGGCCACCGACGCCGTGGAACTGCTCCTGGCGCGCCTGCGCGGTACGGACGCCGCCGTCGCGGGACCGCCCCCGACGGCGCCGGCGCCCCGCCTCATCGCGCGGGCCTCGTCCCTGCGCGTCACGGCGCGAGGATGAGCACCACACCGGAGACGAGCGCGAAGGCCAGGACCAGGGGGCGCATCCGCGCGGCGTCGATCCGGTGGTGCGCCAGCCGGCTCAGCCACGCCCCCACGGCCAGGGCGGGCAACAGCAGCACGGCCCAGCCCAGTTGCGCCGGGGTGCCCCGCCCGGTCAGCAGGAGCAGGGCGAGCGAGACCACCTCGCCGATCAGGAAGCACAGGGCGACGGTGGCCCGCAGCTCCGCCGGCGGACGGTGCTGGTAGACCAGGGCCAGGGGCGGCCCGCCCACCCCGGTCGCGGTCTCGGTGAGGCCCGTGACGACCCCCGCCCCCAGGTAGGCGGCCCGGCCGGGCACGAAGGCCGGGGCCGCCAGGCTCACCGCCGCCGCCAGTACGGTGGCCACGCCGACGACCACGCCGAGCCGCTGCTCGGGCACGGCCCAGAGCAGGGCGAGCCCGCCGGGGGTCGCCGCGAGCCGGGCCGCGGTGATCCAGCCCGCGCCCCGCAGGTCCAGTGACCGCCGCTCGCGCCAGGCCACGTACACGTTCAGCGGGATCATCGACGCGAGGACGAACACCGGGAGCAGGGAGGGGTCGAGCAGACCGGCCACCGGTGCGACGACCAGCGCGAACCCGAGGCCGCTGGTGCCCTGGACGAACGCGGCGGCCGCCACCACCAGGGCGAGGACCGCCACTGCCTGGGCGCTCACCTCGAGGCGTTCCCGGCCCGGGCCTGCGTGGAGGTGGGGTGCACGCGTGTCACCCCGGCCCGCCCGACCACCTCCGCGGCCAGCTCGGCCGCCCGCTCGACGAGCGCGGAGTCGTCCCAGCCGACGGCCCGGCCCCGCCACATCCGCATCCTGCCGGCCACGAACACCGCGGTGATCTGGTCGCGGTTCCCGCGCCGGACGAGTTCCCAGGGCAGGTCCCAGGACGCCCGCATCTCCGGCCCGGTCACGTCGACGAGCAGGAAGTCGGCGGCCGCCCCGGCGGCGATCCGGCCGGTGAGCGCTCCGAGGCCGACGGCGTCGGCGCCGCCAGGTCCGCCGCGGTCCAGCCAGGACCAGCCGGCGCCGCAGGAGGAGTCTCCGGTGGCCAGGCCGCAGGTGAGGCGCTGGGCGAACTCGGCCGCCTCGGCGAGGCGGAACGCGTCGCCGCGGGTGCCGTCCGTGCCCAGGCCGAAGCGGATCCCGCGTTCGGCCATGGTGGTGGCCGGCGCCACGGCGTTGCCCTTCCAGGCGCTGGCGACGGGGTTGTAGCTCACCGCGGTGCCCGTGTCGGCGAGCAGGGTCAGCTCGGCGGGCGTGACCAGCGTGGCGTGCGCGGCCAGCAACTGGGGTCCCAGCGCGCCGACTTCGCGCAGGTACTCCAGCGGTCGCAGCCCGTGCCGGACGAGGGAGCGTTCCACGGAGGCGAGGTGTTCGTTGACGTGGATCTGGACGACGGCGCCCGCCTCGGCGGCGAGCCGGCCGGTGTCCCGCAGGGTCTTCGCCGTGGCGGCTTCCGGGACGGAGACCGCCAGCGACGGGTGCACCAGCTCCGCGCCGGCGTACCGGGCGAGGTGCTTCTCGGCGGCGGCCAGGGGGGCGGTGCCGTCCGCGCGTACGGCGCCGTCGGCGTCGTTGCAGACGAGCCCCAGCACGCAGCGGATGCCGGCCCCGGCGGTGGCGCTCGCCACGGCGTCGACGTCCACCGGGGCCCGGGTGCCGGCGTCGGCGACGGTGGTGAACCCGCCCCGCAGGGATTCCAGCGCCGCCAGTTTCGCGGCGACGTACGCGGACTCCTCGTCCAGGGCGCCCTCCAGGGGGACCCACACACGGCTGAAGATCTCGGAGGGCTCGCCGAAGGCCAGCGCCGATCCGAAGCTCTGCGTCAGGTGGTGGTGCGCGTCCACGAACCCCGGCATCAGTACGTGCCCGGGCAGCCGGACGGGCGTCAGGCCGGGGTGTTCACGCTCCAGCCGGGCGGCCGGCCCGACGGCGAGGAAGACGCCGTCGGCGACGACGGCCGCGTACCGCTCCATCGGTCCCTCGGGTGTCATCATGACCGCGGGGGCGATCAGTTGTACGTCGGCGGCCAGTTCCTGCCGGGGGGCCGGCGGGCCGTCCGAGGCCCGGGCGTACGGGTCGGTGCCGGTGGTGTCATGGCTCATGGGGTCGGTCATCTCGTCCTTCGCGTACGGGTCACGCATGGGGCAGGGGGCGGGGGCCGCCCGCGTCGACGGGGGAGTGGGCGGGCCGTGCGGCGCGTCCGGCGGACAGCCGGGGCCTCAGGTGGTGGAAGAGGACGTTGAGGAAGGCGGCGGTGAACGCGCCCACGGCGACGCCGCTTTCGAGCAGGATCCGCGCACCGGACGGCAGGCCCGCGTAGACGCCGGGGACGAGGATCGGCAGCAGGCCGAGGGCGAGGGCGACGGCGCAGACGAACGCGTTGGAATGCCGGTCGAGTCCGGCCTTGCCGAGCATCTGGACGCCGAGCACGGTGACGACCGCGAAGACCACCATGGCGGTTCCCCCGACGACGGCGGACGGGATGGCGCTGATGGCGCGGATGACCGGGGCGAGGAAGCCGATGGCGACGAGCACCACGCCGGCGGCCGCGGTGACGAACCGGCTGCGCACGCCGGTGACCCGGACGATGCCGATGTTCTCGCCGCTGGTCACCATCAACGGCAGCCCGAGGAAGCCGGCGAGGAGCGAGACGAGGGCGTCACCGCGGATGGTCCTGGGCACGTGCGTGCGCTTGTCGATCTCCTTGCCGACGGTCTCGGCGTTGATGACGGTCTGCCCGGTGGCCTCGGCCATGGAGGCCAGGCCGTACAGCATCAGGGGCAGCGCGGCGACGAGGTGGAACTCGGGCGTGCCGAACGGCATGAGCTGCGGGGCGCTCAGGACCCCGCCGTCGGTGATCCCGCCGAAGTCGAGCCGTCCGAGGGCGAAGGCCAGCACGCTGCCGGCGATCAGGCCCAGCATCACCGCGAGTTGCCGCAGTACGCCGCTGAACAGCCAGTAGAGGGCGACGGTGAAGCCGATCGTCGCCAGTCCGAGTGCCAGGTCGGCGGGGTCGGCGAAGCCGGGCTGTCCGGGACGTCCGGTGACGAGCAGCGCGCCGACCTTCACCAGGTTGACCCCGACGATGACGATCATCGTGCCGATGACCAGGGTGGGGAAGAACCTCAGCAGGCGGGAGAAGACCGGCAGCACGACGAAGTAGAAGGCCGCGCTGATGATCACCGCTCCGGTGGCGGTGCGTACGCCGTGCTCCTCGGCTATGGCCAGGAAGAGGATCAGCGGGGCTCCGCCGGGCAGCATGACGAACGGCAGCCGGGGCCCGAACTTCCAGGGGCCCAGCGACTGGATCAGCGAACCGATTCCGGAGAGCACGAAGGCCGCCGAGAGCAGGTTCACGGTGAGTCCGGGATCGAGGTGGAGGGTCGCGCTCATCAGGAAGATCGCCGAGACGGGGGTGGCCGCCATGACGAGGACGTGCTGGACACCGAACAGGAGGATCCGGCTCAGTGGGCGGGACTGGTCCACGGGGTGGGGGAGAGTGCTGGGACTGGACACGTTCGAGCTCCGTTCGGCTCGCTCCGGCGTTGGCCGCGATCCGGCTCCGAGGGGGAGCCAAATCGATGTGGCCAAATCGATTTGGCCGCCAGTATGTGAGGGCCGTGAAAACCCGTCAAGGGTTGCGGACGAACCGATTCCATCGGTCTCGGGGCGGACAACGTCCCGGCATCCCCGCCCACTTGAGGGCCGCCGGGGATGCCGGGACGACTGCCGGGGGCGGGGGTGCCCGGCCGGGGTGCCGGGGTGCCGGGGGCGTCCGCCCGCCTGTCAGGCCGTGCGCAGGCGGGTGGCGGCCGCCTCGGCCTCCCGTACGACGCGCTGCGTGTCGACGTCGACCAGTCGGCCGCCGAGCTTCAGCGCGCGCCCGTCCACGAACACGGCGTCGACGTTCTCGGGCCGCCCGTTGAAGACGATCTGCCCGACCCAGTCGAAGCGCGGGGCGAAGTTCAGCGCGGCCGGGTCGACGACCAGGACGTCGGCCCGTTTGCCCGGGGTCAGGGAGCCGACCCGGTCCGAGACGCCGAGGACCTCGGCGCCGCCCAGCGTGGCCATCCGCAGCACGTCGGGCACCTGCGGGAAGACGTCGGCCCGCGTGGCACGGACGCGTTGCAGGCCGACGGCCGCCTTCATCAGCGCGTGGAAGTCCGAACTGTCGTTGGTCCCGCCGTCCAGGCCGAGTCCGACCTTGACGCCCCGGCTCGCCAGGTCGGACAGACGCATGATGCCGGAGGCCAGCCGCATGTTGCTGAGCGGACAGTGTGCCGCGCGGACGTCGTGCTCGGCGACGGCGGCGATCTCCGCGTCCGTCAGGTGGACCGCGTGGTTGATCATCAGTCGCGGCCCCATCGCGCCGATGTCGGTGAGGACCCCGACGGGGTCGTCGGCGCGCTGCTCGGGCCGTTCCAGGACATGGGAGTTGAGCATGACCCCCAGCTCCTGGGCGGCCTCCCAGTGGGCGCGGTTGTGGGACTCGACGGCCCGCGCCGCGTGCGTGGCGACCTGGAAGGAACCGAGCGGCACCGGGTCGACGAGCTCCCTCTTCACCTTCGTGAGCAGCACCGCGTCCGGCGCCGGCGGGTACATGGCGTACGTGAACCGCAGACCGGTGCCCGCGAGGGCGCGTACGTAGCTCTCGATCAGGTCGTACGAGAAGATGTCCACCCAGTCCACCAGCGTCGTCACGCCCGACTGGACGGCGTCCAGGGCGGCGAGCCGCACGATGCTGTGGAGGGCAGCCGGCGTCAGGCGGCCGCGCTGGGGGTCGGTACACCCCCGGAACCAGCCGAATAAGTCCCGGTCGGTGCACCCGCCCCGGATCGCCGCCTGCCAGAGGTGGTTGTGGGTGTCGACGAACCCGGGCATCACCAGCTTCCCCGGGGTCTCCACCACCCAGGTGCCGGCCGGTGTCCGCAGAGCCGGGCCGACGGCGGCGATCGCGCCGTCCCGCATCAGCACGTCGGCGTTCTCGACGGCGCCGAGGGGGCCGCTGCCGAGGGCGGGGTCCATGGTGAGCACCAGCGCGGCCCCGCGCAGCAGGACCGTCCGGCCGCCCTGGACGGACGGACGGGAGGGCTGGTCGCGGTGTGCGCGGCGGGGTGCGGCGCCGAGGACGAGCGGGGCGGCGGCGGCCAGGCCGAGGCCGGCGAGGAGATCGCGGCGGCTGGGGGCCGAGGGCTTCGTGGGGGCTGACTGCATGGCGTGGTGCCTCCCGAGGTCTCAGAACGGAAGGCCCGCCAGGGCGGGACGCTGGGACGGAACGCCGGGCCGGGGCGGGAGATTACCCGCAGCATTCCCAGCGAACGGCCATTCGATAGGTGCCGGTGGAAAACTTTTTCCGCTGCGCGCCCTCCGGTGAGGCCCCCGGCCCCCGACACCGGACCCCCGACGCCGGACCCCGACGCAGCCCCCCTGACGCCGCCCCCGACACCGGAGACCGGCCCCCCGGCCGCGCCTCTGACCCTGGGGCGGGACCGGTCACTAGCCTGACCCCATGACTCCCGCCGCCCGCCCCGCCCCCGACCGGTACACCGTCGTCCTCCGCCCCGGCCCGCCCGGCGCCCAGGACGCCAAGGGCCACGACGCGGTCCTGCGCACCGCCCGGGTCGAGGCCACCGGCGCCACCGGCGTCTCCGGCTACCCCCGCTACGAGGGCGACGGGGTCCAGGCCGAGATCGACCCCGAGAGCCGGGCCGTCGAGGCCGTCACCGTGGACGGCGAGGAACTCCCGTACGGCTGGATCGCCCAACTGGCCGACTGACCCCTCCGACTGACCCGTCCGGCGGACGCCGGGAAGGGCCGGCGCGGGTCCGTACACGGCGGCTTGACCGATGGACCTGCGGCCACGTAGCTTCTGCCGGACCGGCTCGTGAGTGGACGCAAGGAGGCGAAATCGGATGTCGACCATCTCCGCACTGCTTCGCCTCGCTCACCAGGTCGCCTGGGCCCCGGGCCGTGTAGCACACGGCTGCTGAACAGCCCCTCCTTCCGGCGTGCCCGATTGCGGCCCCGGCTCCTTTTTCGATTTTCTGTCACCGCCTGAGGCGCGCCGTCGCGTGCCCATGTGCGCTCTCCGGGTTCTCCGGCCGCGCCACCGAAACAGAAGGCTCCTGAAATGGCGACTAGGACAATCAGCTCCACCGCGCACCGAAGCGAGGACCGGCCGTGGTAGCGGCACGGATCACGGTCAACGGGAAAGAAACCCCGATCGCGCCCGCGACGCCCCACACCACGGTGCTCGACTTCCTGCGCGAGCGCGGCCTCACCGGCACCAAGGAGGGCTGCGCCGAGGGCGAATGCGGCGCCTGCTCCGTCCTCGTGGCACGCCCCGGCGTGGACAGGCCCACCGACTGGGTGGCGGTCAACGCCTGCCTGGTCCCGGTCGCGGCACTCGACGGGCAGGAGGTCGTCACCTCCGAAGGCCTCGCCACCGCCGGAGCCCCCGGCACCCCGCCCGCGCTGCACCCCGTCCAGGAGGAGATGGCCGTCCGCGGCGGCTCCCAATGCGGCTACTGCACACCGGGGTTCATCTGCAGCATGGCCGCCGAGTACTACCGGCCCGGCCGCTGCGCGCACCCGGAGCCGGCCGGCGACACCGACTCCGAGCACGGCCCGAACGGCTTCGACCTGCACTCCCTCAGCGGCAACCTGTGCCGCTGTACCGGCTACCGGCCCATCCGGGACGCCGCCTACGCGGTCGGCACCCCCGCCGAGGACGACCCGCTGGCCCTGCGCCGCGAGCAGTCCCCGCCCGCCCCGGCCGCCACCGAATACCTCCGGGACGACAGCGCGTTCCTGCGGCCGGGCACCCTCGCCGAGACCCTGCGGCTGCTGCGCGACCGGCCCGACGCGGTCGTGGTCGCCGGCAGCACCGACTGGGGCGTGGAGGTGAACATCCGCGCCCGCCGCGCCGATTGCGTCGTCGCCGTCGACCGGCTCCCCGAACTGCGGGAACTGCGCGTCGGATCCGACTCCATCGTGATCGGCGCGGCCCAGACGCTCACCGAGATCGAACGCCGCCTCGACGGAGCCGTCCCGCTGCTCGCGGAACTGTTCCCGCAGTTCGCCTCCCGCCTCATCCGCAACAGCGCCACCCTCGGCGGCAACCTGGGCACCGGCTCGCCCATCGGCGACAGCCCGCCGGTGCTGCTCGCACTGGAGGCCTCGGTGCTCCTCGCCGACGCCGACGGCGAGCGCGAGGTCCCCCTCGCCGACTACTTCACCGGCTACCGGCAGAGCGTCCGCCGGCCCGGCGAGCTGATCCGTGCGGTGCGCGTCCCGCTGCCCCTGTCCCCGGTCACCGCCTTCCACAAGATCGCCAAGCGGCGCTTCGACGACATCTCCAGCGTGGCCGTCGCCTTCGCGCTCGACATCGAGGACGGCGTCGTCCGCAAGGCGCGCATCGGCCTGGGCGGCGTGGCCGCCACCCCGATCCGCGCCCTCGCCACCGAGGCGGCCCTGGAGGGCCGGCCCTGGTCGGCGGAGACCGTCGAGGCCGCCGCCGGGATCCTGCGGGCCCAGGGCACCCCGATGGACGACCACCGTGCCAGCGCCGAGTACCGCTCCGCGATGCTCGGCCAGAGCCTGCTGAAGCTGTACGCACAGACCACCGAGGCGGTGTCGTCATGAGCCAACTGTCCGAACGCCCCGAGAAGCCCGCGGTCGGCCTCCCGCTGCCGCACGAGAGCGCCGGCCTGCACGTCACCGGCGCCGCGCTCTACACCGACGACCTGGTCCACCGCACCAAGGACGTGTTGCACGCCCACCCGGTCCAGGTCATGAAGGCCCGCGGCAGGATCACCGCCCTGCGCACCGGGCCCGCGCTCGCCGTCCCCGGCGTGGTCCGCGTACTGACCGGGGCCGACGTACCCGGCGTCAACGACGCCGGCATGAAGCACGACGAGCCGCTCTTCCCCGACGAGGTCATGTTCCACGGCCACGCCGTGGCCTGGGTGCTCGGCGAGACCCTGGAAGCGGCCCGGCTCGGGGCGGCGGCCGTCGAGGTGGAACTCGACGAGCAGCCCTCCGTGGTCACCCTGGAGGAGGCGATCGCGGCCGGCAGCTTCCACGGCGCCCGGCCCGAGATGCTGACCGGCGACGTCGAAGCGGGTTTCGCCGACTCCGCGCACGTCTTCACCGGCGAGTTCCGCTTCTCCGACCAGGAGCACTTCTACCTGGAGACCCACGCCGCACTCGCCCATGTCGACGAGGCCGAGCAGGTCTTCGTCCAGAGCAGCACCCAGCACCCCTCGGAGACGCAGGAGATCGTCGCCCACGTACTCGGCCTGCACAGCCACGAAGTGACCGTGCAGTGCCTGCGGATGGGCGGCGGCTTCGGCGGCAAGGAGATGCAGCCCCACGGGTTCGCGGCCGTCGCCGCGCTCGGCGCCAAGCTGACCGGCCGGCCGGTGCGGCTTCGCCTCAACCGGACCCAGGACCTGACCATGTCGGGCAAGCGCCACGGGTTCCACGCCGAGTGGAAGATCGGCTTCGACGCCGAGGGCCGCATCCAGGCCCTGGACGCCACCCTGACGGCGGACGGCGGCTGGAGCCTGGACCTGTCCGAACCGGTCGTGGCCCGCGCGCTGTGCCACATCGACAACACCTACTGGATCCCCAACGCGCACGTCCGCGGCCGCATCGCCAGGACCAACAAGGTCTCCAACACCGCCTTCCGGGGCTTCGGCGGACCGCAGGGCATGCTGGTGATCGAGGACATCATGGGCCGCTGCGCCCCGCTGCTCGGCCTCGACCCCAAGGAGCTGCGCGAACGGAACTTCTACCGTCCGGGCCAGTCCACCCCGTACGGGCAGCAGGTGATCCAGCCCGAACGGATCTCCGCGGTCTGGGAGCAGGTCAAGGAGAACGGCCGCCTGGCCGACCGCGAACGGGAGATCGCGGCCTTCAACGCCGCGCACCCGAACACCAAGCGGGCCCTGGCGCTCACCGGCGTCAAGTTCGGCATCTCGTTCAACCTCACCGCCTTCAACCAGGGCGGCGCACTGGTGCTGATCTACAAGGACGGCTCGGTCCTGATCAACCACGGCGGCACCGAGATGGGCCAGGGCCTGCACACCAAGATGCTCCAGGTGGCCGCGACCTCCCTCGGCATCCCGCTGCACAAGGTGCGCCTCGCGCCGACGCGGACCGACAAGGTGCCCAACACCTCCGCCACCGCGGCCAGCGCCGGGGCCGACCTCAACGGCGCGGCCGTGAAGAACGCCTGCGAGCAGCTGCGCGAGCGGCTGCTCCAGGTCGCCGCCACCCAGCTCGGCGCGAACGCCTCGGACGTGCGCATCGTCGAGGGCGTCGCACGCGTCGTCGGCGGTGACAAGGAGCTGGCCTGGGACGACCTGGTGCGCGCCGCGTACTTCCAGCGGGTCCAGCTGTCCGCGGCCGGCTTCTACCGGACCGAGGGCCTGCACTGGGACGCGAAGTCCTTCCGCGGTTCGCCGTTCAAGTACTTCTCCCACGGTGCCGCCGCGGCCGAGGTGGAGGTGGACGGCTTCACCGGCGCCTACCGCATCCGGCGGGTGGACATCGTGCACGACGTCGGCGACAGCCTGTCCCCGATGATCGACATCGGCCAGGTGGAGGGCGGCTTCGTCCAGGGCGCGGGCTGGCTGACCCTGGAGGACATGCGCTGGGACACCGGCGACGGGCCCGGCCGCGGCCGGCTGCTGACCCAGGCGGCGAGCACCTACAAGCTGCCGAGCTTCTCGGAGATGCCCGAGGAGTTCAACGTCACCCTGCTGAAGAACGCCACCGAGGAGGGAGCGGTCTACGGCTCCAAGGCCGTCGGTGAACCTCCGCTGATGCTGGCCTTCTCGGTACGGGAGGCGCTGCGGCAGGCCGCCGCGGCCTTCGGGCCCGCCGGAGCCAGCGTGGAACTCGCCTCGCCCGCGACGCCGGAGGCGGTGTACTGGGCGATCGAGTCCGCCCGTCGCGGCGACGCGCGCGGTGGCAGCGGGATCCCGGCCGACACGAGCGTTCTGAGCAATGTCTGACATGACCTGGGTGGCCGCGGTCGCGCGGTTGCGGGCCCGCCGGGAACCCGGCGCGCTCGTGACCGTCGCGGCCGTGCGCGGCCACGCGCCCCGCAGGGCCGGCGCCAAACTCGTCGTGGGACGGACCGGGACCTGGGGCTCGATCGGCGGCGGCAACATCGAGGCCGTCGCGATCGACCGGGCCCGCGAGGTCATCGGTACACCGGATCCGGAGCCCGAGCTGATGGATTTCGCCCTCAACGACAAGGTCACCGGCCCGCACGGCGTCCAGTGCTGCGGCGGGGCGGTCAGCGTACTGCTCGAACCGCTGCCGGTGGTCCCGGCGGTGGCGGTCTTCGGCGTCGGGCACGTCGGCATGGAGCTGGCCCGGATCCTGGCCCGGCACGACCTCGATCTGCACCTGATCGACACCCGTCCCGGCCAACTCGCAGACGAACGGCTCGCGGTGCTCGCGGACGCGGTCGCGCAGGTCCACGTGCACCACGTGCCGCTGCTGCCGGAGGAGGTGCTCGGGGAGCTGGCGCCCGGCACGCACGTCCTGATCATGACGCACGACCACGCGGAGGACGCCGCCCTGTGCGACGCCGCCCTGCGCACCCCCGGTCTCGGCTCGATCGGACTGATCGGCTCGGCCGCGAAATGGGCGCGGTTCCGCCGGCGCCTGGCGACCGAAGGGGGCCACGACACGGCCGCCATCGACCGGATCAAGACCCCGATCGGCCTGACCGAGATCACCGGCAAGGAGCCCGCCGTCATCGCGGTCGGCGTCGCGGCGGACCTGCTCCGGACCTTCGAGCGGGACGCCGGCGGAGTCACGCCTGCGGCAGGTGCTCCCTGAGCCAGGCGACGAGGGCCGCGAAGGCGGGGGACTTGGCGCCGTCCGACTGTTCGAGGACCGTCGAGCGGCCGCCGTCCTCCACCGTGATCGCGTAGCCCGTCGCGTCCCTGGCGCGTCCGGAAGCGTCCGGTGCCGGCGCCGCCACGGCCGCTGCCACCAGCCGTTCCAGCTCGGCCGCGGCGCCCTCGGGAAGGGCTGCCGAGTCCAGCACATCCGGCGGACGGCGGAGGTTGGCCGCCGCCAGCCCGCCGTACGACTCCAGGGTCACCTTCATCGTGCCCGGCCTTCCGGCCTGCCGTTCCCGGTGTTCACCTGGAGACCTTCAGGGTGGCCACTTCCTTGGCCAGCCCCGTCACCTTGTCGCTGAGCGCGGTGATCTGCCGGGTCAGGGCCGTGAGGTCGGCCTCCCGGCCCGCGCCGCCGTGCCCGTTGGTGGTGAAGGCCCGCGTCCGGGTGATTCCGGCCGGGACTCCGCTGATCTGGATCTCCACCCCTTGCCACGCCGCCAGCACGGCCGCCTGCTCGGGGCCGCCGACGCCGAACAGCTGGCCGGCCTTCTGGAAGGTGGTGTCCGCGAAGTCCTGGAACTTGTCCCGCGAGCCGGACGCCTTGAGGGCCTCGTACCAGATCTTGCCCGTGATCTCCCAGGCGAATCCGCCGATGCCGATGGCCGCCAGGTAGAACGCCTTGTTCGGAATGCCGGAGTTGAAGTGCACCCCGCCGTTGTCCCCTCTCGGGGTGTCGGGCAGGTGGACGAACTTGCTCATCCGGTCCGGCTGGGGGTCCTTGCCGACCAGCGGGTTGTTGTACGCCGTCCCCGGTGCCTTCATCGACCTCAGGGCGTCGCCCTCGATCCCCGGCGTCCAGATGTCAGGGCCGATCAGCCAGTCCGCCTCCTCGGCGGTCTGCTTCAGCGACCACTGCTTGACGAGCGACCCGAAGACGTCCGACATCGACTCGTTCAGGGCTCCGGACTGGTTGTGGTACTCGAAGTTCGAGGTGTGTTCGGTGACTCCGTGCGCCAACTCGTGTCCGGCCACGTCGAGGGATCCGGTGAGGGCGCTGAACTCCACTCCGTCTCCGTCGCCGAAGAGCATCTGCTGTCCGTCCCAGAACGCGTTGTTGATCTTCCTGCCGAAGTGGATGAACGCGTGCAGGGGCATTCCGCGGTCGTCGATCGAATTGCGCTGGAACACTTCCTTGTAGAAATCACGGGTCAGGCCGAGCGAGTCGAACGCCTGGTTGACGGCCTGGTCCGGGGACTCCGGTCCGTCCTCCGACCTGGCCGTGACCGCGTCGGAGAGGTCTTCGCTCTGCTCGCAGTCGAAGATGGTGCGCCGGCCGTTGCCGGGCGCGACGGACAGGCCCGAGAGCGCCGAGCGGACGGCACGCATGCCCCGCAGGCGGGCGGTGGTCAGCAGGGTGTCCAGAGCGGCCTGCCGCACAGCACCGTCTTCGCTCTCCATGAGCCTTTCGAGGATGTACGGCGGGATGATGCAGTTGATGGGGCGGGTCCTACTCATGGGGTACCTCCTGAGCGAGAGGACCAACGGTTGACGGTTCATCGTTTTCGCCGCAGGATTTGAGATACCGGTAACCAGAGGGGCCCCTTGACTGTCAACTGGCCAGGGGAGGAGAGGCGTTGGCGCCGACCAGCCCTGATTCCCGCGGCGGGGCCACGCTGATACCACCAGTCTCCTGCCGCCCGTAGCGGCTGGCAAACGCTCCGGCCCCTCAGCCCGGCCAGCACCGCGCCGGTCAGCCGTCCGGAGCGCAGCGACAGGCGGGCGTACCGGCCCGCCGCGGCGTCCCCGAGGACGACGGTCTCGTCGGCACCGGCCGTCGTGCCGACCCGCATCAGGTCCAGCTCCGCAACCTTCAGCCGCAGTACGCCATGGCCCCCGCAGTGCCGGTTCCGGCCGCCGGTGAGCAGCGCTGCCAGGGCCTCCGCCTGGTTCCACGCGGAGGTGAACCCGCCGGAGGGCACCCGCCCGGTGGGGCCCGGGCCGGCGGCGGGGCCCTGAGCGCCGCCGTCCAGGGACTCGGCGCAGTCGCCGATCGCGTGTGGTCGACGAGGACTCCGGTGCGGACCGCCAGCCCGGCGGCCTCGTCGCCCGACTGGCCCGGCGGCTTCGCGACCTGACTGCCCGACTGGCCGGACGGCGGCTCCGTGGTGCGGGCCGGCTGGGGCCAGGACGTCCCGGACGTCGTCCGGGGCGACGGCGTCCGGCTCTGAGCCGCTCACGCCGTGCGCCGCGCACCCGGTCCGGTGGGCCGGCTCAGCCCGTGGGGGCGGTGAGGCCGGGATGCGGGAGAGTGGCCGCGCCCCCCTCGCGTACGGCCAGCAGCACGGCGTCGTGCAGGGCGCGGCTGGCCTCCTCGCTCGCGCACGGGGCGGGGCTGCCCGCCAGGGTGAGCCACTCCGTCGCGCCGCTGTGCTGCACGGCGACGTGGGCGAGGCGGTCGGCCTCGGTCCAGGTCGTGTGGACGTCGAGCTCACCGGTGAGGAGGACCGACTCTGCGGTCCGCACGCCGCCGCGTCCGGCGAAGACGCCGCGGGTGGTCCACGATGCCCAGGTCATCAGGCCTCCAGGAGCCGTCCCGTACCGCTACGGGACCTAGGTGGGTTCGGGCTGGCGTGATACCCGGCCCGGATGGGATGTATGCGCGCATATCACCCCATTTTCGATGCGGGGAGGGTTCCGCCGCCCCGCCCGCTATTCCGCGGGCCGCTCCACCACCCTGCGGGCCGCCTCGTGCTCGGCGGCCGGCGGCGAGAGCTCGTCCAGCGTGTCGAGGTCGGTGTCCCGCTCCAGTTCCCGCTCCCACTCCTCGGCGAGCCGCTCCTGCTCCGCGCGCGGCAGCCCGCCCACGGACTCCCGGTGGGCCGGGTCGAGAGCGGCCAGGAAGCGTTCCACCACGTCCGAGGACATCCCGTACTCCTTGTCGCTGGGGGGGAGGGCCGGGTACGCGACGGCCCCGCGCCCAGCATGCGCAGCGCGGCCCGGTGCACCGGGCAGGCGCGGCCCGGCACTGACCCGAACGGCGCCGGGATCCCCCCGCCTCCTACGGCAGGCCCACGGCCCCGGCCGCGGCGGGCCGCCCCGGCGGTCACGTCGCCCCACTCATGGGCCGCAGCACGGGCAGGGCAGGGCGGTGCCCCGGTCCCGCACGGTTCTCCGGTCCCTCAGCCTTCGGCGCCCGCCGGGGTGAGGACCACGAAGTCGGCGTTCCACGGGTCGAGGCAGACGGCGAGGCGGCCGATGCCCTCCACGTCCTGCGGGCCCGTCTGCGTGTTGCCGCCGTTCCCGGTGACCGCCGCCACGGCCGCGTCGCAGTCGGCGACGGCGAACACGGGGTGCCAGTACGGCCGCCCCTGCGTGAGGCCGAGGTGTTCCTCGTCGAGGCGCATGAGCCCGCCGTGCATCCGCTCCTCCGGAAGGCCCGCCGGGGTGATCAGCCAGTACGTGCCCCCGCCGCCCGGCAGCTCCATGTCGCTGAACCGCCAGCCGAGGACGCCGCCGTAGAACTCCCGCGCGGCCTCGGCGTCGCTCGTGAACAGCTCGGTCCAGCACAGCGAGCCCGGCTCGTCGACCAGCTCGGCGCCCTTGTCCGTACCCGGCTCCCAGACGGCGAACTGGCCGCCCTGGGGGTCGCTGTACTGTGCCATCCGCCCCGCGTCGTCCAGGGCCATCGGAGCCACCCTGACCGTACCGCCCGCGGCCTCCACGGCCCGGGTGGCGGCGTCCGCGTCGGCGACGCCGTAGTAGATCATCCACGCCGAGCGCGCGCCCTGCTCGGTGAGCTTGCCGAGCCCGGCGACGGTCTTCCCGTCCCTGCGGAACATCCCGCCCTCCATGCCGCCCATGGACTCGTACGACCACCCGAACACGGCACCGTAGAAGGCCGCGGCGGACGGGACGTCGGGGGTGCCGAGGTCGAGCCAGCAGGGGGAGCCGGGGACGTAGTCCGTGGTGATCATGGTGCCGGCCTTTCACGGGGTCCGATGACTCCCCAGCCTGGCACCGGACCCCGGCCCCCGCCCGTCGGCCGTCAGGACCCCGCGCGGGCGGCGTACGCGCGTACGTCCGCGTCGGGGTCGGCCGTGGCCGCGGCCAGCGCGGTACGGGCGCCGGCGTCGTCCCGGTGGCGGAGCAGGGACAGCACGGCTGCCTTGCGGACGTCCGCGTTGGCGTCGGCCAGGGCCTTCGTCAGGGCGGGCACGGCCCGGTCCGGCGCGGCCGCCCGCAGGGCCGTCGCGGCCCCGGCCCGCACCTGCCACGCCGGGTCACCGAGGGCCGCCCCGGCCAGCGCGGCGTACCCCGGCGGGCAGCCGGTGGCGGCCAGCGCCGCCAGGGCCGCGCCCCGGACCAGCGGGTCGGCGTCGTCGAGCAGCGGGCCGAGCGGCGCCGGGGCCGGGTCGTGGACGGCCGCGAGGCCCCGGGCCACCGCGACCCGGACCTCGCGGGCGGGGTCGGCGGCGGCCGCCGCCAGCTCCGGGACGGCGTCCACCGCGACCAGTGCCCGGACGGCGGTGACGCGGACCTCGATGTCGGTATCCGCGAGGGCGGCGCCGTACGCCCGGGCGTACACCCCGGCGTCGCCCAGCCGCAGCGCCCGCAGGACCTCCAGTGCGGCGGCCCGGACGGCCGGGTCGGCGACCTCCAGGGCCGTCCGCAGCCCGGCCCCGAGCCCCGGCTCGGCGGGCAGCACCTCGACGAGCTCGCGCAGCGCGGCCGCGGCGGCGCCCCGGACCCCCGGCGCGGGGTCCCGCAGGCGCTCGGCCAGCGCGGGCCCGGCGCCGTCCGGCACGGTCTCCCCGAGGACGGCCACGGCCGCCGCCCGCACCCCGGGATCGGCGTCCGCCAGGAAGGGGCGCAGCGCCTCCAGCCCGGGGGACTCCTCGGCCAGGGCGAGCAGGCGCAGCAGCGCGGGGCTGGGCGCGGGGACGCCCCCGGCACCGGGGCCGGCGTCCGACGGCGCGGCCGGAGCCGGGGCCGGCCCCCCGGCCGTGGTCCCCGGACGCGCAGCCGGAGCGGCTTCCCGCGGCCCGGCCGTCGCCACCGGGACCAGCTCGACCTCGCCCAGCCACCGCTCCGGCCCCGCCACCGGTGTGAACTCCGGGACCGCAACCGTGTACGGCTCGACCGGCCGCGCGGTGAACTCCATCGCCCCGGAGGCCGACTTCCGCAGGTCGAGGTGGTGCAGCCAGCCGGCGTCGTCCTGCTCCGGGTGGTCCATCCGCTCGTGGTAGAGGCCCCAGCGGGACTCGGTGCGGGCCAGCGAGGCCCGGGCGGCCATCTCCGCGCAGTCCCGGATGAAGGACACCTCGGCGCACCGCATCAGCTCGTGCGCGGTGCGCGCCCCCATCCCGGCGATCTCCCCCGACATCCGGGTGAAGGCCTCCACGGCGAGGGACAGCTTCGCCCCCGACTTCGGCGGTGCCACGTAGTCGTTGACGAACCGCCGCAGCTTGTACTCCACCTGCGGCTGCGGCGGCCCGTCCGGGTTGCGCAGCGGCCGGTAGACCAGCTCGTGGGCGGCGGCGACCTGGTCCTGCGGCAGCTCCCCCCGGTACGCCCGGTACCGTGACGCGTCCTCGCCGGCCAGGTCCCCGTAGACGAACGCGCCGATCATGTAGTTGTGCGGTACGCAGGCCAGGTCGCCGGCCGCGTACAGCCGGGGCACGGTGGTGCGGGCGTGCGCGTCGACCCGTACGCCCGAGGCGGAGTGCCCGCCGCACAGCCCGATCTCCGAGATGTGCATCTCGATGTCGTGGGTGCGGTAGTCGTGGCCGCGGCCCCCGTGGAAGGTGCCGCGGGTGGGCCGCTCCGTGCTGTGCAGGATCGACTCGACGGCGGAGACGGTCTCCTCCGGCAGATGGCTGAGCTTGAGGTACACCGGGCCCCGGTCGGAGGCGAGTTCGGCCGCGAACTCGGACATCATCTGCCCCGACCAGTAGTCCGACTCCACGAACCGCTCGCCGTGCCGGTTGACCTGGTAGCCGCCGAACGGGTTCGCCACGTACGCGCAGGCGGGCCCGTTGTAGTCCTTGATCAGCGGGTTGATCTGGAAGCACTCGATCCCGGTCAGGGCGGCCCCCGCGTGGTAGGCCATGGCGTAGCCGTCGCCCGCGTTCGTGGGGTTCTCGTACGTCCCGTACAGGTAGCCGGAGGCGGGCAGGCCGAGCCTGCCGCAGGCCCCGGTGGCGAGGATCACCGCGCCCGCCCGCACGGTGACGAACGCGCCGGTGCGGGTGTCGAACCCGGCCGCGCCGACGGCCCGGCCGTCCTCCGGGTGGGTGAGCACCCGGACCGGCATCACCCGGTTCTCGATCCGGATCCGCTCCCGCATCTCACGGCGCCGCAGCTGCCGGTAGAGGACCTTCTTGACGTCCTTGCCCTCCGGCATCGGCAGTACGTAGGAGCCGGACCGGTGCACCTGGCGGACCGCGTACTCGCCGTGCTCGTCCTTCTCGAACTTCACCCCGTACGACTCCAGCCGCCGCACCATGTCGAAGCCGCGGGTGGCGGTCTGCCGGACGGTGGACTGGTCGACGATCCCGTCGTTGGCGCGGGTGATCTCGGCGACGTAGTCGTCGGGTTCGGCCCGGCCCGGGATCACGGCGTTGTTGACCCCGTCCATGCCCATGGCGAGGGCGCCGGAATGCCGTACGTGCGCCTTCTCCAGCAGCAGTACGTCCGCACCGCGCCCGGCCGCGGTCAGCGCGGCCATCGTGCCGGCGGTACCGCCGCCGATCACGAGGACGTCGCAGGACAGCTCGGTCGCGTCGGCGAGGGCGGGGACGGCGAGGGCGGGGATGGCCGGGGGGGCGTCCACCAGGGTGTTCACGGGGTGCCTTTCAGAGGGATTCGAGGATGCGGCGGCGCAGTTCGGCCGTGCCCGGCGCGTGCTGCGCGTCGCGGCGGCGCGGGTGCGCGACGTCCAGGACCGCTCCGGAGCCCGGCAGCGCGACCCGGTCGCCGAGGTACAGCGCCTCGTCCACGTCGTGGGTGACGAAGACGACGGTCGCGCCGGTACCCGCGAGGATGTCCACCAGCAGGTCCTGCATCTCGGCGCGGGTGCGGGCGTCCAGCGCGCCGAAGGGTTCGTCCATCAGGACCGCCCGGGGCCGGCCGGCCAGCGCGCGGGCCAGCTGGACGCGCTGCCGCTGCCCGCCGGAGAGCTGGTGCGGCAGCTTGTGGGCGTGCTCGGCCAGCCCGACCCGCTCCAGCCAGTCGGCCGCCGACCGGCGCCGCTCGGCACGGGGGACCCGCCGGATGGCCAGGGGCAGTTCCACGTTGGCGCGTACGCTGCGCCAGGGCAGCAGCGCGTCGTGCTGGAAGACGAGCGCCCGGTCCGAGGCGGGCCGGGTCACGGGCTCGCCGCCCTGGGTGACCCGGCCGCCGAGCGGGGGCAGCAGTCCGGCGAGGGTGCGCAGCAGCGTGGACTTCCCGCAGCCGGAGGGCCCGACCACCGTCAGCAGCTCGCCGGGGGCGATCCGCAGGGTGACGGTGCCCGGCAGGACCGCGCCGCCCGGGTGGCCGAGCCGTACGTCCTCCAGGACGAGCTCGGTTCCGGCCGGGGCGGGCGGGGCGGCGGGCAGGGTGGTGGTGCTCATGCGACCGGCTCCTTCCGGGGAACGGCGGTACGGGGCGCTGCCGCCCGGCCGGCGGGGCGTACGGCCGGGCGGGGCAGCCAGGCGGTGGCGCGGCGGCCGAGCAGCTCCACGGCCGTGGAGGTGAGCCAGCCGAGGGCGCCGATGGTGGTCATGCCGACGAACACGCCGGGGTAGTCGACGACCGTGTAGTCCTGCCAGGTGCGGTAGCCCACCCCGTACTCGCCGGAGATCATCTCCGCGGAGATCACGCAGATCCACGAGACGCCGATGCCCACCGACAGGCCCCCGAAGATGCCCGGCAGGGCGCCGGGCAGCACCACCGAGAGGAGCACCCGCGCCCGCCCGCCGCCCATGGTGAGCACGGCCTCCTCCCAGACGGGGGTGAGGGCCCGGACCGCGTGCCGGGTCGAGACGGCCACCGGGAAGACGGCGGCGGCGAAGGTGATGAACACGATGCCCTGCTCGTTGGTCGGCAGCAGCAGGATGGCGACCGGCACCAGGGCGATGGCGGGCACCGGGCGCACCACCTCCACCAGCGGGCCCAGCAGGTCGGCCGCCCAACGGGAGCGGGCGACGGCCGTGCCGACCGCCACCCCCAGCACGGCGGCCAGTGCGAAGCCCACCCCGATCCGGCGCAGGCTGTGGCCCAGGTCCTGCCAGTACGGTCCCGTGCCGACCCGGTCGGCGAAGGCGGAGGCCACCTCGCCGACCGTCGGGAACTGCTCGAACCGCAGCCACAGGTTCACGTCCAGCGAGGTCAGCAGCTGCCACAGTCCGAGGGCCGCGGCGAGCGAGGCGGCCCGCAGCAGCCGGCGGCCCGCGCTCATGAGGCCAGGCCCACGGCGTCCTCGTAGCCGATGACGCGGGCGCCCGGGTGCTGCCCGACGTACCCCTTCGCGCCGGCCGGGGTGACGAAGGCCCGCAGCTCGGCGCCGTCCGCGACCCACACCGCCTTGTCGGCGAACCAGAGGGTGCCGGTCACCGCGTCCGGTACGTACGCGGCCCGCACGTCCGCTCCCCGGGCGGCCCTCAGCAGCTCCTTGGGGCTGTCGAAGGAGGCGGTGGTGGCCTGGCCCTTGAGCCACAGCTCGGACCTGGCGGTGCCCGCGCCCGGGTACGCCGCCTCCTGTACGGCCCGCTTCAGCGGCGCCGGGTCGACGAAGGCGTCGACGTCGACGTCGCCCACCAGCCCGGCGTCCTTCAGCACCGGCACGTCCTCCTTCAGCGCGGCGATCAGCTCGGGGCGCAGCTCCGGATCGAAGGTGGCGATGCCGTTCGCGCCGTTGTAGAGGTAGACGACCTCGGCCGGCAGCCCGGTCTCCTTGGCCACCGACTCGGCGGCCGCCACCGGCTGCCGGCGCAGGTGGTCGGTGGCCCGGCGCTGCGCCTTGAGGAAGTCGTCGATCACGCCGGGCCGTTCACCGGCGAACTTCTGCCGGACGGTGACCCCGTGGAAGGTCGGCAGGTTCAGCTCGGCCCCGTCGTACAGGGCCTTCGCCCGGCCCTCGAAGGCCAGCTGGCCGGGCCAGGCCACGAACTGGGAGAGCGCGTCCGCACTGCCGGCCTGGAGGGCCGAAGCACCCACGCTGGGCTGCTGGTTGAGCTTCCGGATGCCCTTGACGGGGTCGATCCCGGCGCGCTGGAGGGCCCGGACGAGGGTCCCGTCGGCGGCCGAGCCCACGCTCGTGGACACCTTCTTGCCGCGCAGGTCGGCCAGCGACTCCAGCTTCGAGTCCGGGGCGGTCACCACGGTGTTGAGGCCGCCGCGCAGGTTGTAGCCGGTGACGGAGACCAGCGAGGTCGGCTGCTTCAGCTCCTTGCCCCGGGCGGCGTTGAGGAGCAGCGGGAAGTCGCCCATCGAACCGATGTCGATCTTGCCCGCCGTCATCTGCGCGGTGATGGGGGCGCCCGTCGCGTAGTCCTGCCAGTCGACCTTGTACGTCACCCCCTCCTTCTCGCCGCGCGCCGCGAGCTCCTCCTCGAAGTAGCCGAGGGAGCGCAGCAGGGTGCCCGCGGTGACCGTGTTGATGGTCTTGGACTGGTAGCCGACGGTCACGGTGACCGTCTTCGACGGGCTGCCGCCCGCCTTGCCGTCACCACCGCCGTCACCGCCGCCGCAGGCGGCGGCCAGGGGGAGGAGCAGGGCGAGCGGGACGGCGGGACTGACGCATCTGCGGCTCATCGGGGCGGGGCCTTTCATCGGAGCAGGTAGGGCATGTTGACGGTCACCGCACCGGTGGGACAGCGTGCGGCGCACGGGCCGCAGTACCAGCACTCGTCCACGTGCATGTACGCCTTGCCGTTGTCCGCGCGGATCGCGAGCGAGTCGAGCGGACACATGTCGACGCAGAGCGTGCAGCCGTCGATGCACTTGGACTCGTCGATGGTCACGGGCACGTCGGCGCGCTGGGGGACGAGGGGCATGACTTCTCCAAAGGACCCGCGAGGGCGGGGCAACGGGGGAGGGCGGGAGGGGGGAGGGACAGGAAGAGGGGGAGGGGCTCAGAGGGAGCGGCGCAGTACGCCGCTCATGGTGATGCGGTCGCCGCGGAAGCGGATGAACTCCAGGTCCACCGGCCGCCCGTCGGGCAGGCACGTCAGCCTCTCCAGCATCAGCACGGCGGCCCCGCGCGGAGCCTGGAGCACGGCGGCGGAGTGCGCGTCGGCGTTGACGGCCTCCAGGGTGATCTCCGCATGGCCCAGCGGACCCCCGGTCAGCGCCTCCAGGAGCCGGAACACGTCCGTGTTCTCCAGGTCGCAGCCGAGCAGTTCACCGCCCACGTCCATGGGCAGGTAGGACAGGTCCAGGGACAGCGGCAGCCCGTTCAGCCGGCGCAGCCGCTCGATACAGAGCACGTCGGTGTGCTCGGGCAGGCCCAGCCGGTGGGCCACCGGGCCGGGGGCGGTCACGGGCCCGACGGTACGGACCTCGTTGGTGACCCGGCCGTGCTCGTGCAGGGTCTCGGCCAGGCCCTGGAGGCGGTCCAGCCCGTGCGGGTACTTCTCGCACACCACCACCGTGCCGACGCCGGGCTGCCGGTCGACGAGCTGTTCGCCGCGCAGCAGGTCCAGGGCCTGCCGGACGGTGTTGCGGCTGGCCCGGTAGTCGGCGGCGATGACGTCCTCCAGGGGCAGCACCCCGCCGGGGAAGCCGCCCGCCAGGATCTGGTGGCGCAGCAGGTCGGCGAGCTGCCGGGCCTGGTCCGCACGCAGCCGTCGGCGGCGCGCGGCGGCGACCGGGCGGGCGGCGGGGGCGGGTTCGGCTGGCATGGCAAGGAACGTACCGGGAGAGCCCTCCGGGTGGTGTTGCCGCAGTATTGCGCCACCTGACGCCGCGTGTGGAGGGCTCTGACCTGCTGTTTCGCCGGGGAAGTGGCAAGATCCGCCACTACGGCGCCCACCATGTGGACGGCACTGCGGTCACGATGCGAACGGCGGCCCGCCGCCCCTCCCGGCAGGTGCGGGAGGCGGCGGGCGACGGCTCACCCGCCGGCCGGCACCCGGCCCGAACCGGACTCCGTCAACTCGTGCGCGCGCTGCGCGCGTTCCGCGAGCAGCCGGCGGAAGCCCGGCGTCGCGTACCGGTCGGCGGTGGCCGACGCGGGACCGGGCAGGCCCGCGATCCGGGCCATCAGCTCACGCGGCTGCGGCTGCCAGCCGACGACCAGGACCCGCAGGCCCCGGTCCTCCGCGCGCCGGTGCAGGTCCAGCAGGTGGAGCAGGCCGCGCGCGGTCATGAGCGGGACTCCGTGCAGATCGACCATGAGGACCCGCTCGCCGGGGGTGACGTGCTCCAGCGCCTGCCGCAGGGCCGCGCCCGACTCTTCGTCGAGCTCTCCGCCGGCGCTGACCAGGACGGTGGTCCCGCGGTACTGGACGTCCGTGGTGATCAATACGTTCCCCTTTCCATCACCCGCGCGGGCGACGGGCCCGCGGGGCCCCATCCTGGCGCGGCGCCGGGCGGAGCGGGTAAGAGGCTCGCTGACGTTCCGCCGCGTTTTGTCAGGTTTCGCTCAGGACGGGCCGGGCGGTGGCGCGGCCCCGGAACCGGCCGGCGTCAGCGTGCGGCCGCCCGCCCGCCAGGGTCGTGGTGCCCGGGCCGCGGACGGAGTCGAGGACGGTGTCGTGCAGGCGCCTGCTGGCGTATCCGTTCGGGCACGGGACGGGACTTCCCGCCACCGTCTGCCAGGGGGAGCCGGCCCCCTGGCGGACGGTCACGTACGCCAGGCCGTCGGACCAGTCCGTGCGGACCTCCAGCTCCCCCGTCAGGACACCCGCTCCCGTCGTCCGCACGCCGCCCCCTCCCGCGACGACGGATCGAGTCGTCCACGAAGCCCAGCCCATGGCGTCGCCTTCCTTCCGCTGCGGCGTACGGCACCTCGGCCGGGGCCGTCACCGCTCTCGGTCGGCGCGTGCCCCGGCCGCCGGGCGGCAAACCTCGCGGCGCCGCCGGGCCCGGTCAGAACCGGTCGCGGTGGGCGGCCAGCCAGGTGGCGAAGTCCTGCAGGGCCGGGTTGATGCGGCGGACGGCGTCCAGGTCCCGGGCGCCGGTGAAGGAGGCCTCGCAGTCGGCGTAGAACTGGAACATGTTCCCGGACTCCTCGGCGCCCGGGAAGCCGAGGGCGCGGAAGGCGTCCGGCGTCAGGGGCCGGTAGTGGACCGGCCGGCCGAGGGACTCGGTCATGGCCGCCGCCATGTCGGCGAGCCGCAGGTGCTCGCCGGCGATGCTGATGGTGGCGGCGACGAAGTCCGCGCCGCCCTTGAAGATGGCGTGCGCGGTCTTGCCGATGTCCTCGACGGCGATGCCGGCGAGCCGCTTCTCACCCATCGGGAAGAGCAGCTCCAGGCTGCCGTCCTCCGCCGTGTGGGGCGCGAAGGCACCCAGCAGGTTGTCCCAGTAGAAGGTGGACCGCAGGAAGGTGACGGGCACGCCCGCGTCGAGGAAGTACTGGTCCGCCTCCGCCTTGCCGTCGAAGTGCGGAACCTTGTACTGGCCCTGGAGCGTCGGCATCCGGTCGTCGTCGACCGGAATGCAGTGGCGGGTGTCCTCCAGGGTCGACCAGATCGCGTGCTGCACGCCCGCGTGGCCGGCCGCCCGGGCGAGGGCCGCCGCCTGCCGCTTCTCGTGCGCGGCGTCCATGTCCTCCCAGAAGTTGGTCACCAGGAACGCCCCGTACACCCCTTCGAACACGGGCCCCAGGCTCGCCTCGTCGTCCAGGTCGGCCGCCACCACCTCCGCCCCGAGCCGCTCCAGCTCCCGCGCCCGGTCCGAGCCGGGGTCGCGCGTCACGGCGCGCACGGCGAACTCACCGTCCCGGTCCTCCAGGACCGACCGGGCCAGGGAGCCTCCCTGCTGCCCGGTCGCGCCGAACACCGCGATCGTCCGCTTCCCGGTCATCGCCGTCACCCACTCCCGCACGCGTTCCGCGCCCCCGCGGGGGCGTTTCCCTGCGAACCTACGGGCGGCGGGCCGGAGCCGCCGACGCCACACGCCGGGCCCGCCCGTATGGCCGTACGGACGCGCGGAGGGCAGCTGCCCGGCGAAGCGGGGCTCCGTCCTGCGGCCCGCCGCCTTCGAGGCCGGTCAGCCGGTGAAGGAGCCGTGCCGGCCCGCCCCGGAGGCGAAGCGTGCGGCGCCCGAGAGAGTCTCGCCCGCCCGCAGCGGGACCATGCCGTGCCGCAGCTCGGCGGCCAGCGCCTCGGACTCGGGCAGGCCGTGCTGCTCCCGTACGGACAGCCGGTCGTGGCGCAGGCACAGCTGGGGGAACGCGGCGATCTCCCGGGCCAGTTCCTCCGCGGCCTCCCGGGCCCGCCCCGGCGGTACGAGGCGGTTGGCGAGCCCCATCGCGTAGGCCTCGGCGGCGGGCACCGGACGGCCCGTCAGGATCAGGTCCATCGCCCGGCTCTCGCCGATCAGCCGCGGCAGCCGCACCGTGCCGCCGTCGATCAGCGGTACCCCCCACCGGCGGCAGAACACCCCGAAGACCGCGTCCTCCTCGGCCACGCGCAGGTCGCACCACAGGGCCAGTTCCAGCCCTCCGGCCACGGCGTGCCCGGCGACGGCAGCGATGACCGGCTTGGTCAGCCGCAGCCGGGTCGGCCCCATCGGGCCGTCGCCGTCGGGCTCCACCCGGTTCCCGCTCCCGGTGCCGACGGCCTTCAGGTCGGCACCCGCGCAGAAGGTCCCGCCCTCGCCCCACAGCACCGCAACGGAGGCCTCCGCATCGGCCTCGAACGCCCGGAACGCGTCGGCCAGCCCGGCGGCGGTGGGCCCGTCCACGGCGTTGCGGGCGGCGGGGCGCGACAGCACCACGGTCGTCACGGGCCCGTCGCGTTCGACACGGACTGCGGGGGCGGCAGGGGCGGCAGGCGGTTTCGTCATGGCGGCATTCTCACGCGGCCGGTGGTCCCGCGGCCAGAGGCATTGGAGACAATGGTGCTATCGTCATTGGCACCATGTTGCTGAGACTGAACACCACGGACGGCCGCCCGCTGCACGAGCAGGTGGCCGGCGCGGTCCGGCGCGCCATCGCCGACGGCGAGTGCGGTCCGGGGGACCGCCTCCCCTCCGCACGGGACCTGTCCCTGGCGCTGGGGGTCAACACCAACACGGTCCTGCGCGGCCTGCGCGCCCTGCGCGACGAGGGCGTGCTGGAGTTCCGGCGGGGGCGGGGCGTGACCGTGGCGGCGGGGGCGGACCGGCGGTCCGCGCTGGTCGACCGGGTGCGCGAACTCGTCGGTGAGGCCGCGCACTTGGGGTACAGCAGGACCGATCTCATCGAAATGATCAGGGGGTTGCCGTGACCGGCGTGAAGGACGTGACCGGTGTGAAGGGCGCGGAAGGGCGGGGGGCTCCGGGCCCGTGGTCCGCCGCGATCTGGGTGGCGGGGCCGTCCGCGGTGCTCCTCGCACTGCCCTGGGCCGCGAGCGGCCGGCTGCCGGAGCGGCTGGCGACCCACTGGGGCGGGGGCTCCGGCGGGCCGGACGGCTCGATGCCGCTGTGGGCCGCCGCGCTGTTCCCGGCCCTCATCTGGACGGCCCTCGCACTGCTGACCGTAGCCGTCGCCCGGTCGCGCGTGGCCGGGACGGCGTACGCCGCGCTGCCCGCCGGAGCCGTCTTCCTGGTCGGCGGGCAGGCCTGGATCGTCCGGGCGAACCTGGACCGTACGGACTGGCACCAGGCGCGTCCGGTGAACCTCGGGGTCGCCGTGACGGTCGCGGTGGCGGCCGTCGCGGGACTGGCCGGCTGGCTGGCGTTCCGGAGCCGCTCCACCCCGGCACCCCGGCCGGCGGGAACCGCGCCGGGCATGGAGATACCGCACGGCGAGACCCTCGCATGGCTCTCCCGCACGGCGAACCCCTGGCTCCTGGCCCTCGCGGCCCTGACCGGAGCCGGCGCGCTCGCCGCCGCACTGGCCGCCGTGGCGGGCCTGGTCGCACCGTCGTGGGCGCTCATCGCGCCCCTGGCGCTCACGTCCGTCGTGGTGCTGGCGTGCTCCTCCGTACGGGCGCGCGTCGGCGAGCGGGGCCTCGAAGTGGCCTTCGGCCCGCTGGGCCTGCCGGTCCGCCGCTGGCGCGCCGAGGACATCGAGTCGGCGCGCGCGGAGCACCGGACCCCCGCGCAGGTCGGCGGCTGGGGGTACCGGCTCAGCGGCAAGGGGACGACGGTGATGCTCCGGTCGGGCGAATGCCTGGTCATCCACCCCCGCCGGGGTGCCGACTTCGCCGTCAGCGTCGGCGACGCCGAGCGCGGCGCCGCCCTGCTCAACTCCCTGATCGCCCGCAGCACCCACTGAGCCTGAGCCCTGCGGTCACTGGCCGACCCGGCCGTCCACGCACTCGCGCAGCAGGTCGGCGTGGCCGCAGTGGCGGGCGTACTCGTCGATCCGGTGCACCATCAGTTCCCGGATCGCGATGCCGTCCTTCCCCACCCGCGCGCCCAGGTCGGGGAACGCAGCCAGCGCGGCGTCCATCGCCGCCTGCTCCCGCTCCAGGTCGGCATACGCGGCGTCGACGACGGCCTGCTCGGCGACCGCCCCGTGGAAGTCCGCGTCGCGGGCTCCGTAAAGCTTCGGCAGCGGTTCGGCGTCGGTGATCCAGTTGCGCCAGTCCCGCTCCACCTCGGCGAGGTGCCGGATCAGCCCGAGCAGCGACATCGTCGACGGCGGCACCGACCGGCGGGCCAGCTGCTCGGGATCCAGACCCTCGCACTTCATCCGCAGGGTCAGGCGGTAGTCCGTCAGGAAGTCCAGCAGCGTCTCCAGTTCGCCGTCCGGACTGTTGCCGCCGTGCTTGTTCCGGGGGTCGTCGTCCGGGTCCGCCCACATGTCGGGGTACGTGGTCGCCTGGGTCCATCGCGCGGGTTGATCACTCATACGGCCCATGATCACGGGCCCCGAGGCAGGGCCGCCACCGAATTGCCGGCGGGTGAGCCGCGTCTCACCCGGGCTCCGGCACTTGTCTATGCAACGAGTTGCATAAGAGGATCGGGGGCATGGCGCTCGACCACGCGATCCTCGTCTCCCTGCTGGAGATGCCCGGCTCCGGGTATGAACTGGCCCGGCGGTTCGACCGGTCCATCGGGTACTTCTGGACCGCCACCCACCAGCAGATCTACCGGGTACTGGGCCGTATGGAGCGCGACGGGCTGCTCACCGTGCGCACGGTGGCGCAGCAGGGCCGGCCGGACAAGAAGGAGTACTCCGTCGCCGGCCCCGGCCGGTCGGTGCTCTCCCGGTGGCTGCACGAGCCGATCGAGCCCGAGAGCATGCGCCACGACCTCGCCGTCAAGATCCGCGGCGCCGCCTTCGACGACCCGGCCGCGCTGATCCGCGAGGTCGAACGGCACCACCGGGTGCACGGCGAGCGGCTCGCGCACTACCTCGCCGGGGAACTGCGCGACTTCACCGGCCCCGAGGCCCCCGCCCCGCTCGACGCCGGGCAGGAGCTCCAGCACGCCGTACTGCGCGGCGGCATCGCGTACGAGCGGATGACGATCGCCTGGCTGGACGACGTCCTGGCCACCCTGCACCGGCTCGGCGCGGCCCCGGCCGCGGCCCCGCCCGCCTGAACCCGCAGACGTACGCGCACCACCCACCATCCACTCCCCGGAAGGCGACCCCTCATGGCCGACTCCCTGCTCTTCAACCCGCGCACCTACGACCCCGCGCACTTCGACCCCGAGACCCGCCGCCTGCTGCGTGCCACGGTCGACTGGTTCGAGGAGCGCGGCAAGCGCAAGCTGATCGAGGACTACCGCTCCCGCGCCTGGCTCGGGGACTTCCTCGCCTTCGCCGCCAAGGAGGGCCTGTTCGCCACCTTCCTCACCCCGGCCTCGGCCGCCGGACGGGAGGACCAGCGCTGGGACACCGCCCGGATCGCCGCCCTCAACGAGATCCTCGGCTTCTACGGCCTCGACTACTGGTACGCCTGGCAGGTCACCATCCTCGGCCTCGGCCCCGTCTGGCAGAGCGAGAACGCCGACGCCCGCGCCCGTGCCGCCGAACTCCTCACCCAGGGCGAGGTGTTCGCGTTCGGCCTGTCCGAGCGGACCCACGGCGCCGACATCTACTCCACGGACATGCTGCTGGAGCCCGACGGCGACGGCGGCTTCCTCGCCACCGGCTCCAAGTACTACATCGGCAACGGGAACGCCGCCGGGCTCGTCTCCGTCTTCGGCCGCCGCACCGACGTCGAGGGCCCGGACGGATACGTCTTCTTCGCCGCCGACAGCCGCCACCCTGCCTACCACCTCGTGCAGAACGTCGTCGACTCCTCCAAGTACGTCAGCGAGTTCCGCCTCGACGCCTACCCGGTGTCCCCGCAGGACGTCCTGCACACCGGCCGTGCCGCCTTCGACGCCGCCCTCAACACCGTCAACGTCGGCAAGTTCAACCTCTGCACCGCCTCGATCGGCATCTGCGAGCACGCGATGTACGAGGCCGTCACCCACGCGCAGAACCGCGTCCTGTACGGCCGCCCCGTCACCGCCTTCCCGCACGTGCGCCGCGAACTGGCCGACGCCTACGTCCGCCTCGTCGGCATGAAGCTCTTCAGCGACCGCGCCGTCGACTACTTCCGCTCCGCCGGCCCCGACGACCGCCGCTACCTCCTCTTCAACCCGATGACGAAGATGAAGGTGACCACCGAGGGCGAGAAGGTCATCGACCTCATGTGGGACGTCATCGCCGCCAAGGGCTTCGAGAAGGACACCTACTTCGCCGAGGCGGCCGTCGAGATCCGCAGCCTGCCCAAGCTCGAGGGCACCGTCCACGTCAACCTCGCGCTGATCCTCAAGTTCATGCGCAACCACCTGCTGGAGCCGGTCGACTACCCGGCCGTGCCCACCCGGCTCGACGCCGCCGACGACGACTTCCTCTTCCGGCAGGGCCCGGCCCGGGGCCTGGGCTCCGTGCGCTTCCACGACTGGCGGCCCGCGTTCGACGCGTACGCCGACGTGGCCAACGTGGCCCGTTTCCGCGAACAGGCCGACGCCCTGTGCGAGTTCGTCGCCACCATCGCCCCCGACGAGGCGCAGAGCCGCGACCTCGACTTCCTCCTCTCCGTCGGGCAGCTCTTCGCCCTGGTGGTGCACGCCCAGCTGATCCTGGAGCAGGCCCGCCTGACGGACCTGGACCCGGACGTCCTCGACGAGCTGTTCTCCGTCCTCGTCCGCGACTTCTCCGGCCACGCCGTCGAACTGCACGGCAAGGACTCCGCCACCGAGGCGCAGCAGGCCTGGGCCCTGGGCGCCGTACGCCGTCCGGTCGTCGACGAGGCCCGCGCGGCGCGGATCTGGCAGCGCGTCGAGGCGCTGTCCGGGTCGTACGAGATGGCCCCGTAGGACCTGTCCGGCCGATCACCGCGGAGCCACGTCACGAGGGCTGCCGCGGTGATGGGACGGCGCCCCCGTCTGCGTGGTCCCCGACAACCTGTCCGCCCACCTGCGCCGGCGAATCCGCAGGTGGGCCGTCGGTCACTCCGGGGTGATGCCGGTGAGGACGGCGAGAACCGCGAGACGGATGCGGTTGTCCCGGCCCGTCTTCGCCATGAGGCTGGCCACGTGCGTCTTGACCGTGGTGACCCCGAGATGCAGCCGGTCGGCGATCTCCTTGTTGGACAGGCCCACGCCCAGCAGTCCGAGTACCTCCCGTTCGCGCGGGGTGATGGCCGATACCGCGGTGTCCTTCGGGGTGTCCGACGGTGTGTCGGAGGACGAGCGGGTGTGGAGCGCCTGGGCCACGAGGCGGTCGAGTACGTCCCGGCTGAAGGGGGCCTGTCCGCCGGCGGCCCGGCGTACGGCCTCCAGGAGTTCGGCCGGTGGGGTGTCCTTGACGAGGAACCCGCAGGCTCCGGCCGCGAGCGCCGGGTACAGATGGTCGTCGTCGTCGAACGTGGTGAGGGCGACGACCCGGGTGGCAGGGCGCACGGTCAGGATGCGGCGGGTGGCCGTGATGCCGTCCGTGCCGGGCATCCTCAGGTCCATGAGAACGACGTCGGGAGCGAGGCGTTCGGCCAGTCGTACGGCCTCCGCGCCGCTGTCCGCCTCGCCCAGGATCTTGATGTCCTGCGCTTGCTCGAAGAGCATGCGCAGTCCCATTCGGACGAGCTGCTGGTCGTCGACGACGAGGATACCGATCACGGCTGGGGCTCCATGTGGCTTTCGAGGGCGGGTAGTTCGGCCGAGAGCCGCCAGCCTCCGGCTGCGGGGCCCACGTCCAGCCGGCCGCCGAGCAGGTCCACGCGTTCGCGCATGCCGATCAGGCCGTGTCCGGAAGGGCCGGGGGCCGGTGTCCGGGTCTTTCCGGCCCCGTCGTCGTGGATCGACACGTGGACGGCGTCGTCGGCCACCCGAACGGCCAGCTCGGCCCGTGCGCCCGGCCCGCCGTGCTTGGCCGCGTTGGCCAGGCCCTCCTGGGCCAGGCGGAGGACGGCGAGGCCGCGCACCGCGTCGAGCCGCGCGACAAGGGGATCCACGGAAGCGGTCACGGTCAGGCCGGTCTGGCGGCTGTGTTCCACCACCGACTCCAGTGCCGCCGGCAGGGCCCCGGGCGCGACCAGGGAACCGATGTCGCGGTGGGTGCGGTCCGGGGAGCGCAGAACGGCCACCAGGCGCCGCAGATCCGTCAGGGCCGCGCCGGCGCTGGCGTGCAGATCGTCGAGGACTTCGGTGATCCGCGGGTCGGTCGTGGCGGTGGTGCCGGGCGCGGCCGTGACGTGCCGGGCGACACCGACGCGCAGCACCATGGAGGAGACGTGGTGGGCGACAAGGTCGTGCAACTCGCGCGCGATGGTGGTGCGCTCCGCTGCGCGGGCGGCCAGGAGGCTCTGTTCGGCGCGGAGTTCCTGCTGCTTCGCGTACTCCCGCGCGTGCAGCGCGGCGTCGCGGGTCACGCGTACGTACGAGCCCATGAGCAGCGGCACGCCTGCGACGATGCACATCTTGTAGAGGATCGGGAGGAAACCGCCGGGCAGCTCTTCGAAGCGGTTCACGGCGATGGTGAGCGTCAGTGCGGCCGCCCCGGCCGCGAGGCGGCGCCCGGACTGCTGGACCGCCAGCTCGAAGAGGGTGACGGCGGCCAGGACCTTCAACGAGGAAACGGTGCCGGAGCCCAGCGCGTGTGCGACGACGAGCAGGCACGACTGTGCCAGGAGCGAGCCGAACACCCACCTGCCCGCGACCAGGCACAGCACCAGGCCGGCCGCGGTCAGGCCCCAGTCCCTTGTCCCGGACGGCTGTTGAAGCAGCAGGGAGTAGCCGACCAGTACGCTGGCGAGCGCCAGGATCCGTAAGGTGGCGAATCTTCTGTCGAACGCAAGCTCGATCCAGGGTCGGTTCACCCCTCTCACGATAGGTGTTCGCCGACGCGCCCGGGGTCCTGCCGTGGGAGGAGGCCACCTCCTCCCACCGGCCGCGATGTCCGTCCCGTGGAGGGAGTCGGGAACCCCGTGTGGCCTGCGAGCGTGATCGCCATGGATACGGAAGCGAACACGAACCCGAACACGAACACGCGTACTGACACGAGTGCCGACGCCGACGCGCAGTCCGCGACCCTGGGGCGGCGGTCCCTCCTCGGCGGGGCGGCGGCACTGGGGCTGGGCGGCGCGGCTTTCGGCACCACCGCCCACGCGGCCGGCACCCCGTCGGCGTCCCGCGCCAAGGCGGGCCGCTTCCAGGGGAAGTCGGTCCTCGTCACGGGTGCCACGTCCGGCATCGGCCGGGCGGCGGCGAAGGCGTTCGCCGCGGAGGGCGCCCATGTCGGATTCTGCGGTCGACGAGCCGAGCTGGGGCGCCAGGTGGAACGGGAGATCCGGGACGCGGGCGGTGAAGCGACCTACGTACAGGCCGATGTGCGCGTGGACGCCCAGGTGCGCGCCTTCGTGGACCGGGTCGCGAGCCGTTACGGCGGCATCGACGTGGCCTTCAACAACGCCGGGATCGGCGGCGGCAGACTGCCCCACGAGATGAGCGTCGAGGAGTGGGACGACGTCCAGGCGACCAACGCGCGGGGCATGTTCCTCGCGGTCAAGTACGAGATTCCGCACATGCTCAGGGCCCAGCGCGGCGTCATCATCTGCACCTCTTCGTCAGCGGCCGAGCAGGCCCGGCCGAACGGTGCCGCGTACACCGCGAGCAAGCGGGCAGTGCAGGGTCTCGTGAAGTCCGCGGCACTCGCGTACGGACCCAAGGGAATCAGGGTCAACGCCCTGTTGCCGGGCACCACCGACACCGCCTTCGTCCGCCCGCCCGGAATCCCGGACGCGGACTGGCTGAAGTACAAGCAGGCGTGGGGCCCGCTCAACGTCGACGGTCTCGAACGGATGGCCGCTGCCGAGGAGATCGCGAGCGCGGTGCTCGGCCTCGCGTCCGACGATTTCCCCTACATGACGGGTGCCTCGATCGCCGTGGACGGCGGAAGCACCGCGGGCCGCAGAATGATCCAGCCGAGCGGTGCCTGAGGCGCGCCGTCGAGGCAGCGGCACACAGCTCACGCCCTCCGTCACTCGCCGCACCAGACCCACAGAGGTGCTCCGCATGCTCATCCGACTCATCAAGGGTCTTGCCCTGCTCTCCACCGGCGCGCTCGCGGGCGCGTTCGGCTACGGCGCGGCCAATCTCGTCCCCACGTTCGACGCCGTACCGCTCGAGATGAGGCTGTCCTTCCACGCCCGGCTGATGGAGATGAACGGCATCACCATGCAGGGCGCCATGGCGCTGTCCGCACTCAGCGCCGCGACGCTCGCCGTGATGACCCGCGGCACCCCGCGGTGGCTGGCCGGCGGTGCGGGGCTGCTGGTACTGGCCTCCTTCCTGATAACCCGGCTCGGCAACGTCCCCATCAACGGCCGGATCAAGGAGTGGGCCGTCACCTCGCCGCCCGTCGATCACGCCGAGATCCTCGACCGCTGGGAGATCTTCAACCACGCCCGCACCGGCACCGCGTTCGCGGCGTTCGCCCTGCTGATCCTCCTGGTCCTGCGCCGACCCGGCATCGAGCACGACGCGAACTGACCGGCGCAGCGCCGGCGGGTGGGCGACGAGCCGGGCGCCGGGCGGCCGCTCCGCCCCGCGGGGCCCGTCACACCGTCCAGCGCAGCACCGCCCCCAGCCCGCCCGCCGGGCCCGGCATGCCCGCCGGTACGACGAGCACTTCGCAGCCGGCCGCCGCCGCGGAGCGCAGCAGCGCGTCGTCCGCGCGCGCCCGTACGGGTTTGCCGACGCCCATCGCCTTCGCCTGGCCGCGCTGCACCGCGACCTGGTCCACGCTGGGACCGACCCACACCTCGCGCCCGGCGTCGGAGCCCTCCGGCCCGAGCAGCAGGGTCGCCACCTGGTGGCTGCGTACGGCGTCCACCACCGCCGGCATGCCCTCGGCGGCCTGGCCCGGCCCGGTGTCCACGGTGGACTCCCGGTGCTCGCCGGGGCGGCCCCGGCCCGTGCGGAACCGTTCCAGGGCGGCTTCCAGCCGCTCGCGGGCGAAGCCCTCGCGCACCCGCGCGATCTCGCGGTCGAGGACCTCCCGGGAGGCCCCCGGCGAGTGCCCGCCGCCGTCGGCCTCGACGGCCACCGCCCGGATCCGCTCGGGCAGCCGGCCGTGGACGGCCCGGCGCTCCCGGGCATCGCCCGCGAGCACCAGCAGACCGGCGCCGCTCCCGGGCCACTGCCGGGACAGCTCGGCGGCGATGGCCTCGGCCGTCTCGTTCCAGGCGTTCTCGGCCCGGTTCCGGTAGTGCCACTCGTACCGGTCGGCCGGCACGCCGCGGTGTCCGCGGTCCTGTTCCCGGCCGCCCCGCACCCGGCCCAGGGCCTGACGCCGGGCGCCGTCGCGCAGCTCCAGGTCGGCGCCGGTGCGGTCGACGTACGCCACCAGGCAGGCCGGCTCCTCGCCGCGCAGCCCGGCCAGCGGGGCGATGTGCGGCAGCACCGACCAGGTCGCCTCGGTGGCCGCCGGGGCCCGTGCGAGCGGGACGTCCAGCAGGACCTCGGCGCCCGAGGCGAAGAGCGCCCGGCCGGGCGGAGCCCCGCTGACCGGCTCCCCGAGGAGGCGGTTCACCACGGCCCGGACGGTGTAGGCGTCGGCGCCCGCGTCGATCAGCTGTGCGGCGACGGCCCGCTCGCGCAGTGCCCGGATCCGCTGCGCGTCCTCGGTCGCGCGGCTGCCCTCCACGTACACGGAGGCCCAGGGACCGGGGCGGGAGAAGAGCGGTTTGAGGAAGCCGAGTTCCATGACGTCCCCCAAGGGGTTCAGGACGGCTCAAGAGGTCCCCTCCTCCAGGATGCCCCGCCCGCGGGGCGCACGCCCACCGGCCGGGTCCCGTCCCGGCCGGCGGGGGCCGGCCGGGACGGCGGGGCGGACGGCCCCCGCCGGCCGGACGGCCAGACGTCAGGCGGTCAGGCGGTCGGGCCGTCGGGCCGTCGGGCCGTCGGTCACCTGAGGTCGAACCGGTCGAGGGTCATCACCTTGTCCCACGCCGCCACGAAGTCGCGTACGAACTTCTCGCCCGCGTCCTGCGACGCGTAGACCTCGCACAGGGCCCGCAGCTGGGAGTGCGAGCCGAAGACGAGGTCGACCGCGGTCGCGGTCCACTTGACCTTGCCCGTGGCGCGGTCCCGTCCTTCGAACACGTTCTCGTCCGTGGCCGAGGCCGTCCACTCCGTCCGCATGTCCAGCAGGTTCACGAAGAAGTCGGTGGTGAGCGTCTGCGGCCGCCCGGTGAGGACGCCGTGCGGGGACCCCTTGAAGCCGGCGTTCAGCGCCCGCATGCCGCCCGTCAGCACCGTCATCTCCGGCGCGGTCAGCGTCAGCAGGTTGGCCCGGTCCAGCAGGAGCGTCTCCGGCGACAGCTTCTCGCCCGCCCGGAGGTAGTTGCGGAACCCGTCCGCCCTGGGTTCGAGCACGGAGAAGGACTCCACGTCGGTCTGCTCCTGAGAGGCGTCCGTACGCCCCGGCGCGAACGGGACCGCGACCGTGTGCCCGGCGTCCCTGGCCGCCTTCTCGACGGCCGCGCAGCCGCCGAGGACGATCAGGTCGGCGAGGGACACCTTCTTCCCGCCGGTCTGCGCGGCGTCGAAGTCCTGCCGGATCCGGTCGAGGGCGGCCACCGTCTCGGCCACCTCGGATCCGGCGTTGACCTCCCAGTCCTTCTGCGGCGCCAGCCGGATCCGGCCGCCGTTGGCGCCGCCCCGCATGTCGGTGCCGCGGAAGGACGCGGCGGCGGCCCAGGCGGCGGCGGCCAGCTGGGAGACGGACAGCCCCGAGCCGAGGACCCGGGCCTTGAGGTCGGCGATCTCCGCGTCCCCGATCAGCTCGTGGTCGACGGCGGGGACCGGGTCCTGCCACAGCTGGGGCTCGGGGATCCACGGGCCGAGGTAGCGCGAGACGGGCCCCATGTCGCGGTGCAGCAGCTTGTACCAGGCGCGCGCGAACGCGTCCGCGAGCTTGGCCGGGTTCTCGTGGAAGCTCCTTGAGATCGGCTCGTAGACGGGGTCCAGTTTCAGCGAGAGGTCCGTCGTCAGCATCATGGGGGCGTGCCGCTTCGACGGGTCGTGGGCGTCGGGCACCGTCCCCTGGGCCGCGGGATCCGTCGGCGTCCACTGCTGCGCGCCGGCCGGGCTGCGGGTCAGCTCCCAGTCGTACCGGAACAGGTTGTCCAGGTAGCCGTTGTCCCACTTGGTCGGCTCGGTCGTCCAGGCGCCCTCCAGCCCGCTGGTGATCGTGTCGACGCCCACGCCGGTGCCGGACGAGTTGATCCAGCCCAGGCCCTGCTGCGCGATCGGCGCGGCCTCGGGCTCCGGACCGACGTACTCGGGATCGACCGCGCCGTGGCACTTCCCGAAGGTGTGCCCGCCCACGATCAGGGCGACCGTCTCCTCGTCGTTCATCGCCATCCGCCCGAACGTCTCGCGGATGTCCCTGGCGGCCGCGAGGGGATCCGGATTCCCGTTCGGCCCCTCCGGATTGACGTAGATGAGACCCATCTGCACGGCGCCGAACGGGCCGGTGAGCTCCCTGTCACCGCTGTAGCGCTCGTCCCCGAGCCAGGTGTCCTCGGGACCCCAGAAGATCTCCTCGGGCTCCCAGATGTCCTCCCGTCCGAATCCGAATCCGAACGTCTTGAACCCCATGGACTCCATCGCGCAGTTCCCCGCGAAGACGAGGAGGTCGGCCCAGGAGAGCTTCCGGCCGTACTTCTGCTTGACCGGCCACAGCAGGCGGCGCGCCTTGTCGAGGCTCGCGTTGTCCGGCCAGCTGTTGAGCGGGGCGAAGCGCTGCGCGCCGGACCCGCCGCCGCCCCGGCCGTCGGCGATCCGGTACGTGCCCGCCGCGTGCCAGCTCATCCGGATGAAGAGCGGCCCGTAGTGGCCGTAGTCGGCGGGCCACCAGTCCTGCGAGGTCGTCATGACCTCGAAGACGTCCCGCTTCAGGGCCTCGACGTCCAGGCCCGCGAACTCCTTCGCGTAGTCGAAGTCCTCGCCCATCGGGCTGGACCGGGGCGAGTGCTGGTGGAGAACCTGGAGGTCCAGCTGGTTCGGCCACCAGTCCCGGTTCGTCATGGGGCGGGTCGGCGTGGCGGCCGGGGAGGGGATTGCGGGGTTCTCGCTTTCGCTGCCGGACACGTCCGTCCTTCTTCCTGTCTCGGTGTTTCCACCATGCGGGCTGCTTGCTCTCGGCGTCCGTATGGTCGCGCACTGTGACCCGTGCGGCTGACAGAACACGCAGGACACCTCCCCGCGGCAGGAATACGGGGAATCGGCCCCGGTTCCGGCAGGGCCGGACGGGTGAGGGCCGTGACCGGTCCGGAGCGGCCGCTCAGGGCCGGCCGTCCGGGCCGCCGGTTTGGGTCGGGGGCCGTCGGGCAGAAGCCGTCTGCCGCCCTGCGGTCCTGGTCGCGGGGCGGACCGGGCGCACGAGCCGGGTCCACGGCGCGGAGGTGGTGGCGATGGGCGCGGGCACCGGCCCGGAACGGGCCGCCGGACAGGAGTACGACGCCGGGCCCTACCTCCCCGCGAGGGGAGGCATGCGGAACCTGAAGCGGGCGGCCTCCGGCTGCAAGGGGTGCCCGCTCTTCCGGGACGCCACCCAGACCGTCTTCGGCAGCGGCCCCGCCCGCGCGCGGCTGATGCTGGTCGGCGAGCAGCCCGGGGACCAGGAGGACCTGCGCGGCGAACCCTTCGTGGGACCGGCGGGCCGGCTGCTTCGCGAGGCGCTCGACGAGGCCGGGCTCGGCGACGAGGGCGCGTACCTGACCAACGCGGTCAAACACTTCAAGTTCGTCCCCGCCCCGCGCGGCAAGCGCCGGATCCACAAGGCGCCGAGCCTGCGCGAGATGACCGCCTGCCGGCCGTGGCTCCTGGAGGAACTGCGGCTGGTCGCTCCCGACGTGCTGGTGGTGCTGGGAGGCACCGCGGGCAAGGCCCTGCTGGGCTCCTCGTTCCGGGTGGGCGAGCGGCGCGGAGTGCTCGTGCCGATGCCCTCGCCGGCCGGCGAGGGGGCGGGCCCGGCGTCCGGGCAGCTGCTGGCGACGGTCCACCCGTCGGCCGTGCTGCGTTCCGCGGACCGCGGGGCCGCCTTCGCGGGGCTGGTCGCGGACCTGTCGGTGGCCGCCGCCGCACTGGGACGCCCGGGCGGCTGAAACAGTCTGAATGAGCCGCCCGCACCCGGGCAGGCGAATGGTGCGGATCCGCCGGATCCGCCCTGTGAATCCCCATACGAGCCGAGGAGTGACCATGCCTCGCGGATCCAGCCCCAAGCGAGAACGTCAGTACGAGCACATCAAGGAGAGTGCCGAGCAGCGCGGCGAGAGCACGGAGCGTGCCAAGGAGATCGCGGCGCGAACGGTCAACAAGGAACGTGCCCGCTCCGGCGAGGCGAAGACCGCGAGCCGCTCCTCCACCCAGGACACCTCCTCCTCCAAGCGGGGCGGACAGCGCTCGCACAGCGGCTCGCAGGGTCCCACCAAGGAGCAGCTCTACAACGAGGCGAAGCAGAAGAACATCGAGGGCCGTTCGAAGATGGACAAGTCCGAACTGAAGCGCGCCCTCGGTCACTGACGCCCCCCGCTTCGCAGGCCCCGGCCCGGGCAGGCCAGCGCCCCCGCACCGTGTGCTCCGCGACCTACGACACGAGGCGCTTCCGGGGAAGACGATGACGATGCCCCTCCATCCGACACCGGCCACGCTCCACTTGGCCCTGCACGGCCGGGGCGCGGCCGCCGAGGCGCGCCGCGCCGCCCGTGACTTCCTCGACCCGGCGGTGAGCGGCGGCCCCCCTTTCCCGGCCCTCGCCCTGGACGCCGCGCTGCTGGTGATCAGCGAACTCGTCACCAACGCCGTCCGCCACGCCTTCGGCGACTGCGCGCTGGAACTGCGCCTGCGGGCGGACGGCGTCGACGTAGAGGTCACGGACGGCAGCAGCCAGGAGCCACGGGCCCGCCCGCCCGGTGAGCAGGGTGAGGGCGGCTGGGGATGGCACCTGGTCAACCGGCTCGGGACCGACGTGGAGATCCACCACCACGGCCCGCGAAAGGGCAAGACCATCCACGTCCACGTGCCACGTTGAGCCACCGGTGCGCCTCCGCCCGCACCCCGCACGGGCGCAGCGCGTCACCGCGCGCTGCGGCCGCGGCCGGGTCAGACGATCTCGCTGCGGCGTCCGCCCTGGGGGACGACCAGCGGGGTGCCGGCGACGGGGCACTCGATCACCGCGGCGCGCAGGCCGAAGACCTCGTGGACCAGCTCGGGCGTGACGATCTCGGACGGCGGGCCGGCGGCGACGACCCGTCCGCCGCGCATGGCGACGAGGTGGCCGGCGTAGCGGCACGCGAGGTTCAGTTCGTGCAGGACCATGACGACGGTGCGGCCCTCGTCGCGGTTGAGCTCCGCGACGAGTTCGAGGACGTCCACCTGGTGGGCGAGGTCCAGGTAGGTCGTCGGCTCGTCCAGCAGCAGGACCGGCGTGTGCTGGGCCAGCGCCATCGCGATCCACACCCGCTGTCGCTGTCCGCCCGACAGCTCGTCGATGGAACGGGTCGCCAGCTCCTGCGACCCCGTCGCCGCCAGGGCCGCGTCCACCGCGGCCTCGTCGGAGGAGGACCACTGGCGCCACCACCGCTGGTGCGGGGTACGGCCCCGGGACACGAGGTCGCGCACGGAGATGCCGTCCGGGGCGCTGGGGGTCTGCGGCAGCAGGGCGAGCCGCAGGGCGAACTCCCGGGCCGACAGGCCCGCGATGTCCTCGCCGTCCAGGTGGACGGCGCCGCCGGCCGGCTTCAGCAGCCGGGCCAGGGCCCGCAGCGCGGTGGACTTCCCGCAGGCGTTCGGGCCGACCAGCGCGGTCACCTTCCCCGCCGGGATGTCCAGGTCGAGGTCCTCGGAGACGATTCGGTCGCCGTACCCGAGCCGCAGCCCCGACGCGCGGAGCGTCGAGGGAGTGGTGCCGGTCGGCTGGGTCTCGGTCAGCGGGGCGGTCATGTTCAGCCTCCCTTTCCGGCCCGGTTGGTGCGGGCGAGTAGCAGCAGCAGGTAGGGGGCGCCGACGGCGCCGGTGAGCACGCCGACGGGCAGCTCGGTCGGGGCGAGGGCGGTGCGGGCGCCGAGGTCGGCGAGGATGAGCAGGACCGCTCCGGTCAGCGCGCTGGTGACCAGCGGGATGCCGGCGGTGCCGGCGATCCGCCGGGCGATCTGCGGTGCGCCCAGGGCGATGAAGGCGATCGGGCCGGCCGCCGCCGTGGCGAGCGCGGTGAGGCAGGTGGCGAGGACCAGCAGAGCGATCCGCGCGTGCCGTAGCGGGATGCCGAGGCTCCGCGCGGTGTCGTCGTCGTACTGGAGCAGCTGGTACGGGCGGGCCAGTGCGAGCGTCAGCGGCAGCAGCACGGCCAGGGCAAGCCCGGCCCACTGGACGTGCTCGTAGCCGCGCCCGTTGAGGCTGCCGGTCAGCCACACCATGGCGCGGGAGGCCTGGTCGATGTCGGCGCGGGCCAGCATCCAGCGGGTCAGCGCCATGAGGGCGCCGTTCGCGGCGAGGCCGACGAGGACGAAGCGGTAGCCGGTGATGGTGCCGTCCCGGTACGCCAGCAGGTAGATGGCGACCCCGGTGAGCAGGGCGCCGGCGAGAGCGCCGAAGGGGACCGCCCCGAAGGTGCCCGCGCCGGCCGCGGTGACCCCGCCGATGAGGATGGCGGTGACCGCGCCGGCCCCGGAGCCGGCCGCGATGCCGATCAGGTCCGGGCTGGCCAGCGGGTTGCGGGTGACGGCCTGGAACACGGCTCCGGCGAGCCCGAAGGCGGCCCCCACCAGCAGGGCCGTCAGGGCGCGCGGAAGGCGGAGCTGGTGGACGATCAGGTCGGCCGAGCCGGAGCCCGTACCCAGTACGGCGGCCAGCACGTCGCCCACCGGGATCGCGAACGTGCCGATGGAGACGGAGGCGATCAGGCCCGCGAAGCCGGTCGCCACGAGGGCGAGCACCACGAGGGCGATACGGGGGCGCACCGCCAATCCGAAGGGGCCGGCCTCCAGCCTCAGCAGGGGCCGGGACTTCCGGCGGACCGCGGCGGGCGCCGTCCCGCCGGTCGTGCTCGTCGCGCTCATCGGGCGTGCTCCTTGAGCTTGCCGCGCTTGACCAGCAGTGCGAGGAACGGCGCGCCGAGCAGGGCGGTCACCACGCCGGCCTCCAGTTCGCCGGGCCGGGCGACCATGCGGCCCACCACGTCTGCGGCGAGCATCAGCGAGGCCCCGCCCAGGGCGGAACACGGCACCAGCCAGCGGGCGTCGGGCCCCGTGAAGGACCGTACGACGTGCGGGACCACGAGGCCGACGAAGGTCACGGGCCCGGCGGCGGCCACGGCGGCGCCGGTCAGCAGGACCACCGCCAGCGCGCCGAGGGCGCGGGTGGAGCGGACCGGGGTGCCGAGCGAGCTGGCCAGGTCGTCGCCCAGGGCCAGGGCGTTCAGCCGGCCGCTCAGGCCGAGGGCGAGGGCGAGTCCGACGATGAGGAACGGAAGCAGCTCCGTGCCCAGTTCCGCGTCCCGGCCGGCCAGTGAGCCCACCGCCCAGAACCGGTACTGGTCCAGCGTGCGGACGTCCATGAGGACCAGGGTGTTGGTGCCCGCGTCGAGCAGTACGGTCACCGCCGCACCCGCCAGGGCGAGTTTGGCGGGGGTGGCGCCTCCGTAGCCGGTGCCGCCGACGGCGTAGGCGATGACTCCGGCCAACGCGCCGCCGAGGAAGGCGAACCAGACGTACTGGTACGAACTGGTCAGGCCGAGAACGCCGATGCTGACGGCGACCGCGAACGAGCCGCCCGCACTGATGCCGATGAGACCGGGGTCGCCCAGCGGATTGCGGGTGATGTCCTGGGCGACGGCGCCGGCGGCGCCGAGGGCGAGGCCGACCAGCAGCCCCAGGAAGGTCCGGGGCATGCGCAGTTCCCGGACGACGACGGCGTCGCCCTCCTCGCTGCCGCCGATCGCGGCGAGGACGTCGGAGAGCGGCACGGACTTCGTGCCGATCGCCAACGAGGCGCACACCATGGCGCCCAGGGTGGCGAGCAGCACCGTGAGCACGAGGGTTCGGGACACGACCCGTCGGGGTGGTGGCACGGCTGGGGCGGGGACCGCGGCGGCATCGGCGGTGGCGGGCTTAAGAGACACTCAGACAAGGTAAGGGATGCCTAACCGAATTCCCTCTTCGGGTCACGTCTGGATTTGGCCACGAAGAGCCGCTACTGTTCACAGCGCGCTACTCAGGCAAGCCTTACCTAAGGCTTCCTCGCCTCACAGCATGCGTTCCCCATGCGTTCCCTCTGGAGAACTGAGAACCGATGAACAGCTTCACTCAGCGTCGCCGGCCGGGCCGGATCGCGGCCGCCGTCCTCACGGCGGCCATGGCCCTCTCGCTCGCCGCCTGCGGTGGCGGCAGCGAGGACGGCAAGTCGGCCGCCGAGCCGTCGAAGCCGTCCGCCGCCGAGTCCGCCGGCTTCCCGCGCACCATCACCCACGACAAGGGCAAGACCGAGCTCAAGTCCAAGCCCAAGCGTGTGGTGGCGCTGGACAACAGCCTGGTCGAGGCGGTCGTGGCGCTCGACGCGCCGCTGGTGGGCGGGATCGGTTCGTACCGCGACCAGAAGGGCTTCCCGGCCTACCTGGGTGACGCCGTGAAGGACACCAAGGACGTCGGTCCGCTCGACAACCCCAACCTCGAGGCGATCGCGGCCCTCAAGCCCGACCTCATCGTCTCGGCGACGGTCCGTCACGCCGACTTCTACGACCGGCTGAGCCAGATCGCGCCGACCGTGTTCGTCAAGACCACCGGCCCGATCTGGAAGGAGAACATCACCTTCCTCGGCCAGGCGCTGGGCCAGGAGGAGAAGGCGCAGGCGAAGCTGACGGCGTACCAGACCCGCGCCAAGAAGATCGGTGACGCCATCAACGCCAAGGGCGGCGGCGCCAACGGAAAGCCCACCTTCTCGGTCGTCCGCTTCGTCGACGGCCCGACGCGCATCTACCTGCCGAAGACCTTCAGCGGCATCGTCCTGAACGACATGGGTCTGACGCGCCCCGAGAACCAGCGCGACGAGGCCAAGTTCAACATCGAGATCAGCGAAGAGCAGATCCAGCAGGCGGACGCCGACCACATCTTCATGACCTCCTTCTCGGGCGGCGAGGAGCGCAAGAAGAAGTTCACCGCCAACCCGCTCTGGCAGCGGCTGAACGCGGTCCAGAAGAACCAGGTCCACGAGGTCGACGACGCCATGTGGATGACCTCGGTCTCCCTCCAGGGCGCGGACGTGATCCTCGACGACCTGGCCAAGACCTTCCAGGTGGACCCCGCCAAGTAGGGTGCCCCGACGGGACGGCCCCGGGTGCGTACTGCGGTACGCACCCGGGGCCGCCGGCGTTCCGGGGCGGGGCTCAGGCCGCGTCTTCGATGCGGCGGATCCGCTCCGCGTCGCAGGTCCGGGGGCAGGTCGCGCACGCCTGGGCCGCGTCCAGCGTGTAGTACATGCAGCAGCCGAGCCGGGTCCGGGTCGGGTGCAGCCGGCCGTCGCGGGTGGCGAGCCGCCTGAAGTCCGCGCCGCCGGGAAAGGGCGCGATGGCGGTCGGGAGCAGCTCGCCCGCCTCCCGTACGGCCCGGTCCTCCTGGCCGAGGGTGCGGCCCAGGTACCAGATGCCGGAGACGAGGTCGTCGGCCGCCATTCCCCACAGGGCCCGGTCCCGGCGCCGCACCCGCGGCCCGGCGGCCGCCAGCAGCGGCCGCACGTGATCGGCCACTGCCGCGCGCAGCTCGGCGCGCAGCGCCTCCTCGCCGGCCACGGTCCGGGCGCCCGGAAGGTGCGCCGCCGGATCGCCGGGCAGGCAGGCGAACCCCGCTCCCGGCACGATCTCGAAGGTGCCCGTCGCGAGGTCCACGCACACCTCGCGCGGACGGACGCGCGGGACGCGCCGCTCCAGGTACCAGGCGCCGCTCATCAGCAGGCTGACGGACCAGAGGTAGTCGTGCAGGGCGCGCGAGGCCGCGACGTCCGGCCGCGGTTCGTGGCCGTGGCCGTCCCGGATGCGGGCCGCCTCGGCCGCGACGAAAGCGTCCAGGGCCCGCGGGTCCCGCGCCAGCTCGGCGCCGCCGACACACCGTGAGGGCCGGGCGGCCGTGGGCTCGGCCACACGGACGTCCAGTGCCGGGCACTGCTCGGCGAGGCGGCCGTAGGTCCGCGCGAGGGTGGCGGCGGCGCCGAGGGCGCCGGGGGCGGTGCGCGGAAGCGTGGTCATGGGTTCTCGTTCATGTGCGGACGAAGCTCCGGTGCGAAGGCGGTAGGTAAGGCTTACCTTAACTCAGCGGCTTGTGATCACGGCCGACGCATCAGCCTTTGTTACTCCAGCGGGAGTTGAGACTAAGGATTGGCTAACCTAAGCTGACCTTGCCGGCGGTCACGGAAGACGTCGGTTCCCCGGCATGCCGGAAAACAGCCACGCGCACCCCCACCGCCCAGACCTCGAAAGGGGCCTCAGCCCATGCGGTTGTACCTGCTCGCACTCAACCCGACCGACTCGGTCACCGAGGGGTTCCTTCCCGCGGCTGCCCGGCTCGGCCTGGACGTCACGGTCCTCACCGACCGCCCCGAGGGCCACGGCCCGTCGGCACCGGGCGTCGAGGTCCTGGAGTGCGACGTACGGGACTTCCGCGCGGTCATCACCCGGATCGCGACCCACCACGCGCCCGACGCGGTCTTCACCAACAGTGACCACCTCCAGACCCAGGCTGCTCTGGCGGCCGACTACTTCGGCCTCCCGGCCAAGGACTGGCGTGCGGCGCTGCGGGTCAAGGACAAGGCCCAGATGCGCCGCCACCTTGCCGCGAGCGGACTCGACTCGGTCTGGTCGACGGAGCTGGCCGCCGGCCGGGACCCGGCCGGACTCGTCACCCCGGACGTGCCGTTCCCCTGCGTGGTCAAGCCCCGGGAGGGCGTCGCCAGCGAGGACGTCGTGCTGGTCGAGGGGCCCGAGGAACTGGTCCTGCGCTGCAAGGAAATCCAGGCCCGCCGGCCGGAGGCCGCCCTCGTGGTGGAGGAGTACCTGGCGGGCGACCTCTGCAGCCTGGAGACCCTCGGCGACGGCCGGGTCCGCCACGTACTGGGCGGCTTCCGCACCCGGCTCTCCGCACCGCCGTACTTCATCGAGGAGCGCTGCACCTACGTCGGCGCCCACCCCGAACCCGTCGTCGAGCAGATCCTCGCCCAGCTCGACGCCCTGGGCGTCGGGTTCGGCATCTGCCACACCGAGTTCGTCGTCAAGGACGGCCGCGCCCGCATCATCGAGGTCAACTACCGCGCCATAGGCGACCAGGCGGACCTGATGCTCGCCCAGCTGCTGGACATCCCGCTGTTCGAGCTCGTCCTGCGCACCCACCTGGGGGAGCCGCTGCCCGCGGACCTGGGTGCGCGCACCGACGGCGTCGCCCTGGTCGACAACCCGTGCGCCAAGAGCGCCGGCACGCTCACGGCGGCGCCCGAGGCCGCCGACCTCGTCGTGGACGGGGTCGAACTGACCTACCGTCCGCTGCGCGCGGTGGGGGAGCGGCACGACCTCTACCACACCAACCGCGACTTCATCGGCGCACTGCGCGCGCTCGGCCGCAACACCGACCAGGAGACGGTCGACCGCGTCGTCGCCGACTTCCTCGCCGCCCAGCGCTGGGAGATCACCCCGTGAGCACGACCACCCCGGCCGCCCCGGCCCGCCCCGACGCCACCGGGGCGGAGCTCCTGCTCCGCGTCCTCGGCGCCCTCCTGCGGGAGGACGTCGCCGGCCTGCGGACCCGCACCACCACGGTCGACCGCGCCGACGGCCGCTGGCTGCGGCTGCCCGCCCAGGACGGCGACGCCCTGCTCCTCCCGGTCACCGAGGACGGCTACCAGAGCGTGTACGCCGCCCGGCTGCCGCTGCTCGCCCGGGAGTCGGACGGCCGCGAGCTGACCACCCCCGACGAGGTCCTCGACGCCCTGCGCGCGCTTGCCGACCCCGCCGACCGGGGCGGGTTCGACGCCTTCGCCGAAGAGTGCCGCCAGACCCTCGCCACCATGCGGCTGCACGTCGACACCGCGGACGAGGTCGCCGCCGTCCTGACCGCCGAACTCGGCGCGGACCCCGCCGACTGGACCGGCCTCGCGGGCGGGCTCGCCCACGACACCCTCGCCGCACGCCTCGACCACCCGGTGTACCCCACCGCGCGAGGCCGGTCCGGCCTGGACGAGGCCCAGCTGCGCTCCCACGCCCCCGAGTTCCACCCCCGCTTCCCGCTGCGCTGGATCGCCGTACCGCGGGAGGACCTCACCGTGGCCGGCGGACCCGGGGCGCTCCCCGCCTGCTGGCCCACCCCCGCGGCGCTCGGCCTGCCCGGCCTCGACGGCAGCCACCTTGCCCTGCCCGTCCACCCGCTCACCGTCGGGGCGCCGCTGCGCGAGGCCCTGGACGCCGCGGGCCTGGCCGGCCGCGCGGTGCTCGCCGAGCGCCCGTACCTCGAGGTGGTCCCCACGCTGTCCATGCGCACGGTCGCCGTCACCGACGACCCCACCCTGCACATCAAGGTCCCGATGGCCACCGCCACCCTGGGCCTGCGCAACCGCCGGATCATCCGGCCCGGCTTCCTCATCGACGGCGTCGCCGGCCAGCGCCTGCTGGAAGCCGTCATCACCGCGGAACCGCGCTTCCGCGACACGGTCCTGCACGCCGACGAAACCGTCTACGCCCACGCCGGCCACGAACTCCTCGCCGCGCTCTGCCGCCGCTACCCCGCCGGTCTCGACGACGCCGTCGTCACCCCCCTCGCCGCACTGCTCGGAGAGGCCCCCGGCGGCCGGCTGGTGGCCGACCACCTCGCCGCCCGGTTCTACGGCGGCGATGTCCTCGCCCTCTTCGACGCCTACCTCACGCTGCTCCTCGACTGGCAGACCACCCTGCTCGGCTACGGCATCGCCCTGGAGTCGCACCAGCAGAACATCTCGCTCGTCCTGGATCACGGGCCGGACGGCGGCACCCGCATACGGCTGCTGCTCAAGGACAACGACGCCCCGCGCGTCAACCCCGTACGGGTGCGCGAACGGCTCGGCGCCGACGCCCCCCTCGGCTTCGACGACGCCCGCGCCCTCTGCGACGACGACCGGCCCCTCACCGACCTGTTCACCACCATCACCCTGCACCTGTGCGCCGGCTCCTACGCCTTCGGACTCGCCCGCCACGGCCGTGCGGAGACCGGCATCCTGCTGGACCTCGTACGCGACCGGCTCGCCGAGGCGGCCGCACGCCTCGGCACCGGCCCGGGCGAACCCGGTGCCGTACTGCGCGCCCACGTCCTGGACGCCCCGCAGCTGCCCGTCAAGGCGATGGTCACCGCCGGAACCCTGCTCAGCAAGGAGCGCTCCGGCGCCGCCGACATCAACAAGCACTACACCACCGGACCCAACTACCTGCTGCGTCCGGAGGCTTCACGATGAGCGCCGGCGCGCCCACGGCCCAGCGCGAAGCCGGCCACGCCGGCTCCGGCCCCGAGGCCCGTCCCGTCCTCGCCCGCAGACAGGTGAACGCGGTCGCCGGCTGCTACTTCGTGGCCTCCTTCGCCGCGCTCGGCCTGCCGCCCTTCCTCACCAAGATCCTCCCCGAACTCGGCGACCGCGACGCGAGCTGGGCGGGCGTGCTCTACATCGTCCCCACCATCTTCGCCGCCGTCGGCGCCCCCTTCTGGGGGCGGCTCGCCGACCGGTTCGGCCGCAAACGGCTCCTGCTCCGCGCCCAGCTCGGCCTGGCGGTGTCCTTCCTGCTGGCCGGCTGGGCCGACTCGATCGCCACCTTCACCGTGGCCCTGGTGCTCCAAGGGGTGCTCGGCGGGACCTTCGCCGCCTCCAACGGCTACCTGGGCGCCGCCCTGGAGGGCCCGCAGCTGTCCAAGGCACTGACCCTGATGCAGGGCGCCGCGCGCGCCGCGCTGGTCTTCGCCCCGATCGTGGTCGGCGGCCTCTCGCCCTGGCTGTCCCCGCACCGCCAGTACGCCCTGCTCGCCGTCCTGCCGCTGGCGGCCGCGGCGCTGATCGCCGCGCTGCCCGAATCGCGCGGCGTGCGCGCGGAGCCCCGTACGCCCGAAGCCGACGGCGCGGCGGGCGGGGCACGGGCCGAGGAGGAGACCGGCCGCGGCCGCGCCACCTCACTGCGGGGGCTCTACGCCCTGGAGTTCGCCTTCGTCTTCTCCACGGTCATCTCCTTCCCGTACCTGATCTCCCTCGTCGAAGAGCGGATCCCCGGCACCTCCACCGCCGTCTCCGGCGTCCTCTTCGCCCTGCCCCACCTGTGCTACCTCGCCGCCGCGATGTGGGTGCACTCCGCCTTCCACCGCAACCCCCGGCTCGGTGTGGCGCTCGGCTTCGCCTGCATAGCCCTCGGGCTGGCCGGTCACGGGCTGGCGGACTCGCTCGCCACCCTCGCCGCCGTCCGCCTGCTGCTGGGCGCGGGCCTCACCCTCGGCCTCGTCTGCCTCTCCGTGATCGCCTCGGACTGCGCCAGGGGCCGTGCCCCCGGCGGGCTGTTCGGCTCGATCGAGTTCTTCTCCAAGGCCGGAGCCGTCGCCGCAGGCCTCGCCGCCGCCGTCGGCAACAGCCTGTACGGGCCGTCCGCGCCCGTGCTGACCGGCACCGCGGTGGCCCTGGCCACCGTCGCCGCGACCGCCCTCCCGGCCCCACACCTCCGTTCCCTCCGCTCTCTCCGCACCCGCTGGAGCCGTTGATGTCCCTGACCGATGCAATCGGTGCCCGCTCCGCCGCCTCCCGTGCCCACGCGTCCCCGGCCGCGCTGCCCACGGCAGACGACGCGGTCGCGCACACCCTCCTGAACTGCCTGCTGCGCGAGCTGTCCGGACCGGAACACCAGACCGCCGTCGCCGACGGGCACCTGATGCTCTGGCTGCCCCGACGCGGGGTGCTGCTGCGCGCCGCCCTGCGCCGCACCTCGCTGCTCGGCGCCCACCGGTTCACCGGACCGGTGCGGGAGCGGCAGGACGGCGGCTGGGCCGAGGTCGGCTGGCGCCGCCTCGCCGAGTACGTCCAGGACGAGCTGGCCCTGCGGACCGACGTGCGCAACGAGGAGTTCCTGGAGCAGATCGCCTCCAGCCACGAGGCCGTCTCCGCCGCACTCGCCGTACGCGCCGGCCGGCCCGCCACGGACACCGCCGTCGGGACCGGCGACGGACTCGCCGCCTACCTGGAGTCCGAGCAGTCCCTCGTCCTCGGCCACCGCTTCCACCCCACCCCCAAGGCCCGCAGCGGCGACACCGCGTCCTGGCTCGCGTACGCGCCCGAGACCGGCGCCTCCTTCCGGCTGCGCCACCTCGCCGTGCGCGAGCACCTGGTCATCGAGGAGACCGCCGAGGACGGCGCGACCCGGCCGCTCGATCGGCTCCGCGCCGACGTGCCCCCGGGCTACCGGCTGCTCCCCGCGCACCCGTGGCAGTACGAGATGCTCAGCGGCCACCCCGGGCTGGGCGCCGCCCTCGACCGCGGCGACATCCTCGACCTCGGTGACGGCGGGGAGCCCTTCGCCGCCACCGCTTCGGTCCGCACGCTGTACGACGGGGACGCCTTCCTGAAGTTCAGCCTCAACGTCCGCATCACCAACTGCCTGCGCAAGAACGCCAGCTATGAGCTCTCGGGCGCCGTCGCCCTGACCCGTCTGCTGGCCCCGGTGCTCGCGGAACTGGAGAACCGCTTCCCCGGCACCGCCATGCTCCGCGAGCCCGCCTACCGCAGCCTCGCCCTGCCGGGCGCCGACGGCACCCCCGACCGGGCCCTCCTCGAAGGCTTCGGCGTGATCGTCCGCGAGGGCCTGCACGCCCGGCTGATGCCCGGCACCACCCCGCTGCTGGCCGCGGCCGTCGCCGACGAGTACCCCACCGGCCCCGGCCACATCTCCCGTCTCATCGACACCGCCGACCCGCAGGCCGCCCTCGACTGGTGGGCCGCGTACGTGAAGCTGCTCGTGCCGCCCGTCCTGTCCGCGTACTTCGACCACGGCCTCGTCCTGGAACCGCACCTGCAGAACGTCGTCGTCTGCGTCGACGACGAGGGCATGCCCGCCCAGGTGCTCTTCCGCGACCTGGAGGGCACCAAGCTCGTGCCCGAGCACCACGCAGGCTTCCTCGCCGACCTGCCGGCCGAGGTCGCGGCCCCCATGACCTACGACGCCCAGCGCGGCTGGGACCGGGTCGTCTACTGCCTCCTGGTCAACCACATCGCCGAGATGCTCGCCGCCCTCGCCGACCTGCACCCGCAGACCGAGGCCGCCCTGTGGTCCCAAGTCCGCACCGTGATCCAGGAGCACGCCGACCGGTACGGCTGCCCGCCGCGGCTGGCGGCGCTGCTCGCCGGAGTGCCGCTGCCCGCGAAGGCGAACCTCCTCACCCGCTGGGAGCGCAAGGCCGACCGCGACGCCGGATACGTCCGCCTGGCCTCCCCGCTCACCGAGGACGTGCTGTCCCAGGTCCTGCGCGACCACACCGAAGACGACCACACCGAAGACGACCACGCCGAAGCCCCCCGGAGCACCCTTTGACCGCCCCCACCGCAGCCGTACGCGAGCGCGCCCTCGGCCTCGCGGCCACGGAACTGCCCGCCTACCTCTACGACCTGACGGCCCTGCGTGCGCACGCCGCCGCCGTACGGGCCGCCCTGCCCGAGCGCGTGGAGCTGTACTACGCGGCGAAGGCCAATCCGGAGGCCGAGATCCTCGCCGCCCTCGAACCGTACGTCGACGGGTACGAGGTCTCCTCCGGCGGCGAGCTCGTACACGTGGGCAAGGCGGTGCCGGGCCGCCCGCTGGCCTTCGGCGGCCCCGGCAAGACCCCCGCCGAGATCCGGACCGCCCTCGAACTCCGCGTCGAGCGCTTCCACGTGGAGAGCCTCCACGAGCTGGGCATGCTGGCCGAGCTCGCCGCGCGCGGCGCCGGCGGCGCCCCGACGGGAGTGCTGCTCCGCTTCAACCTGCCGCTGGCCGCGGCCTCCCTCGAAGGGAGCTCGCTGGCCATGGGCGGCCGCCCCACCCCCTTCGGCCTGGATCCCGCCGACGCCGACACGGCGGTGCGCCTGCTCACCGACGGCACGTACCCGCAGCTGCGGCTGCTGGGCGTCCACGCCCACCTGGCCAGCGGGCTCCAGGCCCCCGACCAGCTCGCGGTCGCCGAGTCGGTCGTCGGCTGGGCCGCCGGCCTCGCCGGCCGCCACGGGGTCGAGTTCGCGGAGGTCAACGTCGGCGGCGGGATGAACGTCGACTACGCCGACCCGGAGTCCCGCTTCGACTGGGCGGCCTACGGCGCGGGCCTCGCCCGGCTCGCGGACGCGCACCCCGGCCTGACCCTGCGCATCGAGCCGGGCCGTGCCCTGACCGCGTACTGCGGCTGGTACGCCACCGACGTACTGGACGTGAAGCGCAGCCACGGCGAGGAGTTCGCGGTGGTCCGCGGCGGCACCCACCACCTGCGCACCCCGGCCACCAAGGGCCACGACCAGCCCTGCACACTCCTCCCCGTGGAGGAGTGGCCCCACCCCTGGCCCCGTCCCGCCGCCGGAGCGGAGCGGGTCACGCTCACCGGCCAGCTGTGCACCCCGAAGGACCTGCTCGCCGGGGGCGTGCCGGCGGCCGGCCTGCGGGCCGGGGACCGGGTGGCCTTCGGCGTCGCGGGCGCGTACGCCTGGAACATCTCCCACCACGACTTCCTGATGCACCCGCGCCCCGGCTTCCACTTCCTGGAGCCCGACCCCGCCTGAGGCCGGTCCGGCACACGCGTGCCCCCGGCCGGAACCGGCCGGGGGCACGCCTCACGGGGTGGGAGGGGTCAGGTGTGGCGGCGGCCGCGCAGCGAGTCGCCGACTCCGCGGACGGTCTCTTCGGCCTTGCCCGCGGCTTCCTCGGCCTTGCCCTTGGCCTGGTCCATCTTGCCTTCGGCCTTCAGCCGGTCGCTGCCGGAGACCTTGCCGATGGTTTCCTTCGCCTTGCCCTTGGCCTGCTCCATCTTGCCCTTGGCCTTCTCAGCCATGGCGAACTCCTTTCGAGAGCCTCGCCCGGCGCCTGCCCAGGTTCCGCCGTCCGAATCCAATCGGGTGGAACCGGCCGACGATGCGTTGCGCAGCGCCCCCCGCCGGTTAGACGCCAAGGGGCGGGGAGAACCGCGAGGAGAGGCAGGCGCTTCGTCATGGACGGCCAGGAGGCCACGCACTCGCAGGTCACGCTCCACGTCAACGGCGAACGGCACGCACTCGACCTGGACCACCGCACCACCCTGCTCGACGCGCTGCGCGAGCGGCTGGACCTCACCGGCGCGAAGAAGGGCTGCGACCACGGCCAGTGCGGGGCCTGCACCGTCCTCGTCGACGGCCGGCGCCTCAACAGCTGCCTGCTGCTCGCCGTCGCCCAGGACGGCGCGCGCATCACCACCGTCGAGGGCCTCGCGGGAGAGGACGGCCGCCCCCACCCGCTCCAGGAGGCCTTCATCGCCCGGGACGCCCTCCAGTGCGGCTTCTGCACGCCCGGCCAGCTCTGCTCGGCCGTCGGGATGCTGGCCGAGGTGGCGGCCGAGGGCGCGGAGGCCACCCGCGAGGCCATCGCCGAGCGGCTCAGCGGCAATCTGTGCCGCTGTGGCGCCTACCCGCGGATCGTCGACGCCGTACGGGACGTGATCACGTGAAACCCTTCCGCTACGTCCGCCCCGCGAGCCTCGCCGAGGCGGCCGAGGCCCACGGCGGCCGCCCCGGCTCCGCCTACCTGGCCGGCGGCACCAACCTCGTCGACCTGATGAAGCTCGGTGTCGAACGGCCCGACACCCTCGTGGACATCTCCCGCGTGCTCCCCGCCGGGGTCGAGACCACCGCCTCGGGCGGCGTGCGCGTCGGCGCCGGGGTCCGCGGCACCGAGCTCGCCGCACACCCCCTCGCCGGGGCCCGCTGCCCGGTCCTGGCCCAGGCACTGCTGTCCGGAGCCTCGGGACAGCTGCGCAACGCCGCGACGACCGGGGGCAACCTGCTCCAGCGCACCCGCTGCGGCTACTTCCAGGACGTGTCCAAGCCCTGCAACAAACGCGACCCCGGCAGCGGCTGCGCGGCCCTCGACGGCGCCAACCGCGAACACGCCGTCCTCGGGCACTCCCCGCTCTGCGTGGCCACCCACCCCTCCGACCTCGCGGTGGCGCTGAGCGCACTGGACGCCGAGGTGGAGGTCACCGGCGCCGAAGGAGCCCGCACGGTGCCGCTCGACGGCTTCCTGCGGCTGCCCGGGGAGCGGCCCGAACAGGACACGACGCTGCGGCACGGCGAGCTCGTCACCGCGGTCCTGCTGCCGCCCGGAGCCTTCGGCGCGCCCTCCGCGTACCGCAAGGCCCGCGACCGGGCCTCGTACGCCTTCGCGCTCGCCTCCGTGGCCGCGGTCCTGGAGACCCGGGACGGCCTGGTCACCCGGATCGCGCTCGCCTTCGGCGGACTGGCGCACCGGCCGTGGCGGGCCCGGGTGGCGCAGGAGCGCCTGCTGGGCGTACGCCCCACGCCCGAAGCCGTCCGCACGGCCGTGGAGGCCGAACTCGACGCGGCCCGCCCGCTGCGCGACAACGCCTTCAAGGTGCTCCTCGCGGGCAACCTCGCCCGGGACGTACTGGGCGGGCTCGCCGGGCCCGCGCGGGACTGAGCCCCGCCGGCCGGAGCGGGAGAGACAGGAAAGAGGGAGACGGACCATGGAAGGCACCCCCGCGCTCGGCTCGCCCGCGACCCGGCGGGAAGCCGCGCAGAAGGTCACCGGCGCCGCCCGCTACGCCGCCGACCACACCCCGCCCGGCTGCCTGTACGCCTGGCCGGTGCCCGCCACCGTGGCGGTCGGCCGGGTGGTCCGCGTGGACACGGCCGAGGCCGCCGCGCTGCCCGGCGTGGCGGCCGTCATCACCGCCGCCGACGCCCCCCGGCTCGGGCCCACCGAGGACCCCGGGCTACGGCTCCTCCAGGACGCCCGGGTGCCCCACCGCGGCTGGTACGTGGCCCTCGCCGTCGCCGACACCCCGGAGCGGGCCCGCGCCGCCGCCGAGGCCGTGTCCGTCACGTACGACACCGGGGGCGCCGCCCCCGACGTAGGGCTGTACGAGGACCACCCCGACGCCTACGAGCCCGAGCAGGTCAACGGCGGCTACCCCGGACGCCGCGAGCGGGGCGACGCGCTCGCCGCGCACGCCGCCGCCCCGGTACGCGTCGACTGCCGCTACCTGGTACCCCCGCTGCACAACCACCCGATGGAGCCGCACGCGGCCACCGCCGACTGGGACGCGGACGCCGAACGGCTGACGGTGTACGACTCCAGCCAGGGGGCCGGGCTCGTGGGCACGGTCCTGGCCTCCCTCTTCGGCCTGCCCGAGGAGCGGATCACCGTGCACTCGGAGCACGTGGGCGGCGGATTCGGCTGCAAGGGCACACCCCGCCCGCACGTGGTGCTCGCCGTCATGGCGGCCCGGCACACCGGCCGGCCCGTCAAGCTCGTGCTGCCCCGCGCCCACCTGCCCGCCGTGGTGGGCCACCGCGCCCCCACCCTGCACCGGGTGCGCCTCGGGGCCAGGCCCGACGGCACCCTCACGGCCCTGGCGCACGAGATCACCACCCACACCTCGCGCATCCGCGAGTTCGTCGAGCAGGCGGCCGTCCCCGCGCGGGTCATGTACGCGGCCCCCGACCTGCTCACCGCGCACCGGGTCGTACCGCTCGACGTGCCCACCCCCTCGTGGATGCGGGCACCGGGGGAGACCCCGGGCATGTACGCGCTGGAGTCGGCCATGGACGAACTCGCCGACGCCGTCGGAGTCGACCCCGTCGAGCTGCGCGTGCGCAACGAGCCCGCCGCCGAGCCGGACAGCGGGCACCCGTACAGCAGCCGCAACCTGGTGGCCTGCCTGCGCGAGGGCGCACGGCGCTTCGGCTGGCCGGGGACCCGCGGCCCGCGGTCCCGGGACGGCCTGCTGACCGGCGCCGGCGTGGCCGCGTCCACGTACCCGGTCTACCTGGCCCCGTCCCAGGCACTGGCGCACGCCCTGCCGGACGGCACCTACCGGGTGGAGGTGGCCGCCACCGACATCGGGACCGGGGCGCGGACGGTCCTGGCCCTGGTGGCGGCGGACGCGCTGGGCGTGTCCGCGGACCGGGTGACGAGCGTGCTCGGGCACTCCGGCCTGCCCCGGGCCTCGGTGGCGGGCGGTTCCTGCGGCACCGGGTCCTGGGGGTGGGCGGTGCACGAGGCGTGCCGCGCGCTCGCGCTGAAGCTCGGACGGCGCGACGGCAAGGTGCCCGAGGGCGGTCTGGTCGCCTCCGCCGACACCACGGCCGCCGCCAAACAGCGCTCGCCGTACGCCAGGCACGCCTTCGGCGCCCAGTTCGCCGAGGTGGCCGTCGACCCGGTCTGCGGCGAGGTGCGGGTGCTGCGGATGCTGGGCGTCTTCGCGGCCGGCCGGATCCTCAACCCGCTGACGGCCCGCTCCCAGTTCGTCGGGGGCATGGTGATGGGCCTGGGGATGGCGCTCACCGAGCACTCCCCGCTGGATCCGGAGTACGGCGACTTCACCGCGCGGGACCTGGCCTCGTACCACGTGCCGGTGCACGCGGACGTGCCCGACATCGAGGCGTACTGGGTCGACGAGCACGACAAGCACCTCAATCCGATGGGGAGCAAGGGGATCGGCGAGATCGGCACGGTGGGCGCGGCCGCCGCCATCGGCAACGCCTTCGCCCGGGCGACCGGCCGCCGGATCCGGGAACTGCCCCTCACCCCCGACCGGGTCCTCGCCGCTCTGGCGGCCGTCGGCGGCCCGGGCGGCAGCTGAGCGGCCGGCGACGGTTGTCCTCGCGCAGCGCGGGTAGCCGCCGGTAAGGAGCCGTCCGGGAGGAAATGCCATGATCCAGGTCTCGATACCGCTGTTTCCCGCGGCCGACGGCGGTCTGCTGATCCCCGCGGACCACGTCACCGCGCTGCTGCGGCAGCTGGCCGAGGACTGGCTGCACGCCACCGAGACGGGCGAGATGGCCGCGGACGAGGAGACGGTGTCCGAACTGGCCGACGTACTGACCGAGCTCGCCGATCAGATCGACGTGGAGTGCATCGGCTGCGCCTCGGAATAGCCCGTGGCCCGGGCACCCCGTGCGGAGGGGGGCGGAAAGACCAAGGTCTTTCCGCCCCCCTCCGCACGGGGTGCCCGGGCGGTCCAGGTCCTCAGGTCCTCAGCAGCCGGTTGAAGAACGACCGGTAGTGCTGGAGCGCCAGCCGGAGCTCCTCGGTGGGTACGCGGTCCCCGCTCTGCCACTGGCCCTCCAGGTCCTGCTTGTGCGTGGCGAAGGTCCCGGCGAGGTTCTGCATGACCTCGGCCACCAGCGTGTCCGCCGACGTGACCGCGGCCTTGGGGTCGTCGACGAAGCGGCCCTGGATCTCGGCCCATTCCGTGCGGTACCGCTCGGCGTCCCCGGCGGAGAGCAGCGGCTGCTCCTCCCCGGCGTCCGGCTCCGCGGGCTCCTCGGGTCCGGAGGGCTCGTAGGACTCCTCCGCGCGGTCCTCGTCGTCCGGGTCCGCGCGGTCCTCGTCGTCCGGGCCGGACGGGGTGTGTCCGCCCGTGTCCCCGGACGCCTCTCCGGGGTAGACCGGCGCGCCGCCCCCGTCGGCCGCGGCCGGACGCGCGAGGTCCTCCGTGGTCAGGGGGGTGCGTTCGGTGGTGGGGTTCTCGTCGTGGTTCTGCATGTCACCGGCTCCTCTGGTCCGTGAGCAGTTCCTCGAACAGGGCGCGGTAGTGCACCATCGCACCGCGCAGCTCCTCCGTCGTCGCGCGGCCGTTCACGCTCCGCGACTTGACGTCGTGCGCCGCCCGGTAGTGCTCCAGTGTGCGGCCGTGTTCGACCGACAGGTCGCGCACCGTTCCCCGGTACCCCTCGGTGGGGTAGCCGCGCTCCCGCATCAGCCGGGAGACCAGGTCGTCGGCCTCGTCGACGGCGCCCGCCGGCCGGTCCACGAAGTGCTCCTGCACTCCGGTCCACTCCTCGGCGTACTGGCGCCTGCGGTCCGGGGGGAGTTCCTTGATGTCGAGTTCGTCGTGCCGTGCCTCTCGGGCGCGCAGCTCGCGCTCGGCGGCCAGTGTGCCGCCCTCCTCCCGGACCGTGCGTTGGTACTCCGGCCCGAAGCGGTCGCGCAGATGGCGCCGCCGCGCCAGCAGCCACATGATCACCGCGAGGGCGATCACCACGACCACCGCGGCGGCGATGACGGCTATGAGTGTGCCTGTGGACATCCTGGGCCTCCGTCCTGGGGCCTTTCGCCTGTATGGCGCGGCTGCCCACCCTCATGCCGGACAAACTCCTGCCGGACGGACCCGCCCCCGGCCCCCGCCCGGGGCCCGGTCCGGGGCCGGTCCGCCGCGCCGCGCTGACGCGGGCCGTGGCTCACGCCCGGCTCACCCCCCGCATGGCATCCTCGACGTATGGAGGGCGAGTCCGTGCTTCCCGCTGCCGGTGACGCCGCGGCCCCCGAGGTGCTGGCGCTGGCCAAGGTGGTCGCCAGACTGCGCGCCGAGGTGGTCGACCTGGAGGGCGTGGCCTCGATGACGGCCGTCCTCGAACGGGCCAAGGGCGTGGTGATGGCCCGGGAGGACCTCTCGGCGGACGCCGCGCACCAACTGCTGGTGGACCGCGCCGCCCAGCACCGGCGCACCGTCCTGGAGGAGTGCTGGATCACCCTCGGCCGCACCGGCAGCGGTTCCGCCGCGGCCCTGCGGGCCGACCGGACCCCCGTACGGCCGGAGCCCGGGCGGGAGCCACGGGCCGCGGCCCCTGCCTTCGGCACCGGCACGTACGCCGCCGGCTCCGGGCGCCCGGCCGGCAACCGGGAGCTCCTCGCCCGGCTGGCCCGGGACCTGGCGGGCGTGGGGACCCCGGACGGGATCGCGGAGCTGCTGTGCCGCGCGCTCGGGGAGACGGAGGACGTGCGAGCGGTGATGATCTACACCGTGGCCTCCGCCGGCAGCCTGGAGCTCGCCGGACACGCGGGCGTCGGCGACGGGCTGGCCGAGCAGTGGAGCCACATTCCCCCGCTCAGCGGGGTCGCCGCGCTGGAGGCCCTCGAATCCGGGGAGGCGGTGTGGCTGGAGGACCTGGACCACGACGCCGCCCGGTTCCAGCTGATCGGCGATCCCCCCGGTCAGTGGCCCTCGCGCGCCTGGGTCCCGGTCCCCGGCACCGGGCCGGTGGCGGCGGTCGTCGGCTTCTTCCGCGGCTGCCCGGGCCCCTTCGACGCCGCCACCCGGACCCTGTTCCGCAGGGCCGTGCGGCTCTGCGGCGGGCCGCTGCGCGAGGACCGGGGCCCCCACGGGCCCGTACCGCTGCACGAGGACGTGGACGCCGTCCAGAGGATCTTCGACGCCCTGGCGGGGCCCGCGGTCCTGCTGACCCCGCTCCGCTCGCCGTCGGGGGAGGTCGAGGACTACCGGATCGAGGCGGCCGCTCCCGAGTCGCTGGACGTGGCGGGGCGCAGCGGCAAGGAGCTGGTCGGGCGGCGGATCCTGGAGACCTATCCGACCGTGGCGGGCAGAGCCCTCTGGGAGGGGTACCTGGACGCGCTGGCCACGGGCGCGGTGTACGAGGGCGAGCCGTTCACCTACGAGGAGGTCACCGCCGGGGTGCCGCAGCAGTCCGTGTACTCCGTCCGGGCGGCCCGGCTGGGGGACCGGCTGGTGGTGTCGTGGATCCGCCACGACACGAACGAGCGGGAGACCCGCAGGCTGGCCGACATGCAGCGGCTGGGGAACCTGGGCTGGGCCAGCTGGAACCTGGTGACGGACACCGTCATCTGGTCCGACCAGGTCTACGAGATCTTCGACCGGGATCCGGCTCTGGGCCCGATGCGGCTGGAGGAGCTGCCCGCGCACCTGCCGGCGGAGGAGCTGCCGAGGATGGCCGCCGTGGTGCGGCGGCTGCTGGCCGGTGGCGGGGCGATCGACCAGCAGTTCCGGATCGGCACCGACCGGGGCGTGCGGCACCTGCGGCTCGTGGCGGAGGCGCAGGCGGACGCGGACGGCAGCCCGATCGAGGTGCACGGCTTCTTCCAGGACCTCACCGCGCTGCGGGACGCGGAGCTGGCCCTGCGCGAGAGCGAACGGGCCAACCTGGTCCAGCGCGGCATGCTGACGGCCGAACGCGCCCTCGCCGCCCGCCTCCAGGACACGCTGCTGCCCGTCGCCCGGCAGTCGCTGGAGCTGGCGGGCCTGTGCGCCGACGTCGCCTACGTTCCCGCCGACCGCGGGATCAACGTGGGGGGCGACTGGTACTCGGCGATCGAACTCCCCGACCGGAGCGCCCTGTTCGTCGTCGGCGACGTAGCCGGACACGGCCTGCCCGCCGTGGGCACCATGGCCCAGCTGCGGTTCACCGCCAAGGGGATGGTCATCACCGGATCGCCCCTGCCGGACGTACTGCAACGCCTCAACAGCCTCCTGCTGCACACGGCCGGGGAGCAGCAGGGGGCCACCGCCACGATGGTCATGGGCCGCTACCAGCCGTGGGACCACCGCCTGACCTGGGTCCGGGCGGGGCACCTGCCGCCCCTGCTGGTCCGGGGCGGCACGGCGAGCTTCCTGCCACAGCCGGACGGCACCCTGCTGGGTGCCGACTTCAACTCCTCGTACGGGCAGGACATGTTCGACCTGCTGCCCGGAGACCACCTCCTGCTGTACACGGACGGCCTGGTGGAGGAACCGGGCGAGGACATCGAGGCGGGGCTCGACCGCCTCGCCGAGTCCGCCGCCAGGCTGGTGCGGGAAGGCGCGGGCGAGCCCCTCGCCCGCTCCCTGGCCGCGCTGCGGCCGGGGAACCGCGACGACATCTGCGTCCTCGACATCCACTTGCCGGAAGAGACGGCCTAGGCGCGGCCCGGGGGGCGTCGCGGGCCGCCGTCGGGGGCGACCCCCGGTGATCATGAAATCCGGGTGATGGGGGAGAATCCACTCCACCGGACATGACCACCCAAGAAGGACAGGAGCACGCCCGTTGAACGAGGAGAGGCGCCAGCAGGCCCGGCAGTTCCTCCAGCCGGGAGAGCACCTCATAGCCGCCTGCGCCCACGAACTCGGGCCGGGTGTACCCACCCCGCCCGAGTCGATGCTCGCGCCCCCGGACCCCTCCGACCTCCAGCGGCGGATCGAGGCCCGACTGCCCCGCCAGCTGCGGCAGATCGCCAAGTCCCGGGTGCTCGACCCGCGGCGGTCGCGGCCGGCCGCCGCGGCGGACGCGATCGACCGCATGCCCGACGCGCTGGACCAGCTCGGCACGCGCCTGATGCACGGCAAGAACATGGAGGGCGGCTGGCAGAGCGCGGCCGGACACTTCGTCATCAGCCTGGCCAACGTGCGCCGTTCCAACGCCTCCGTACTGGTCCTCACCGACCGGCGCTGGTTCGGGCTCAGCGACGTCTCGCCGCTGTGGCAGTCGGCGCCGGTGATGAAGCACCACTGGGAGGTGCCCCGCTCGGCGGTGGCCGCCGTACGCGCCAACCCGACGGGCGTCCTCCAGAAGGGCCGGATGGACATCGAGTTCACCGACGGCTCCTGGGTCGCGCTCCTCGCCACGGCGCCCCAGCACGCCACGCCCTTCGCCGCCGCCTCCGCCCGCTACCGCTGAACCGGCCTACGGCTCGGGGCAGTTGTACTGCTGTTCCAGCGGCACGGTGACGCAGTACACGCCCTGGCCGCCGGTCTCCTCGACGACCGCCTCGGGGACGGTGAACACGGCCGTCCTCGACCGGGGCATCACCACGGTGCCGATCTGGCGGACCAGCGAGGCGCGCTGCGAGGAGGGGTCGACGCTGTAGAGGCCCACGGGCAGCCGCAGGCCGGGCTGGAAGCCGTAGACGAGGATGCGGTGGCTCCCCTGGTCCACCGTCATGCGGTCGGTCCTGTCCGGGAGTTCGACCGGGTGGACGTGCCGGGCGGACAGCGCGCCCTGGGCCGCCTCCACCGTGAGCTCACCCGAGGCGGCGAGGTCCTCGCGCGCCGTCTCGGGCGGCACGAACCACCACTTCTCGCTCTGCAGCACACCGTTGCCCAGCTCGTGCACCGTCAGCTCGCGGCCGTCGAACAGCGAGTCCGACGGTTCGAGTCCGGCGGAGGTGAGCCCGGGGGTGCCCGGCCGCGCCGTGGTCGTGTACCGCTTGCCCCCGGCCGTGACGGTCACCTCGACCGGCTCACCGGGCGCGAAGCCGCTCAGGCACAGCGCCACCTCGTCCGGGGTGAGCACCCGGTCCCGGCCCGAGATGTTCCCGATCCACACCGCGGGCCCCCGGCCGGCCCCCGGGACCCGTGCCCGATCCGCGGCGCAGTCCGGGACGGCTCCGTCACCGGCCGCGAGGACCGTGATCTGCTGCGCCAGCAGCACGTCCGTGGCCGGGTCGGTGGGCCTGGGCCCGGACGTCGAGGGCGCCGGCGCGGGCGTGGTCGGGCCGGTCGCGGTCGGGGCGGCGGTGGTGGGGCCGGCGGCCCGGCTGGTGGTGACCGGGGGAGCGGGCACGTCGCCGGCACCGCCGGAGGTGCCCGGGGACGGGGTCGAACCGCAGCCGGCGAGGAGCCAGCCCAGCACGACCGCGCCCGGGAGCAGCATGTGTGGCCTCACGTGTTTCACGGTCCTTTCGACGGCGGGCCGCTCGGCGCGGCCCCTGAGCACGGGGCCCCGGCGTCCGCGGCCCCCTTCCGGAGGGCCCCGGCCAGTTCCTCGTGCCGCTGAGCGGTGATCTCCCCCTTCGTGCGGGCGTCGCCGAGCTGACCGAGCGCCTCCCGCAGGTCCGCGCAGCCGGCCGTCAGCTCGCCGAGCCGGAACTCCCACCCCGCCGCGATCGCCTGCCACAGTCCGCGCCGGGCGAAGCCGCGTTCCTTGGCGACCGCCTCCTTCATCGTGGCCACGGCGCCCGCCAGGTCCCCGCGCCCGGAGGCGTACGTCGCCGCGATGGACATGGCCAGCACCCGCAGCTCCTGGACCGCGTCACCGCCCCCTTCGGCGGAGCGCACGCGGTCCAGGGCCCGCCCGATCGTCCCGTCGTCCCCGACGAGGCCCGCCGTCAGCCGGCACAGCTCCACCTGGGCCAGGTTCACCGACGCCCGCAGCCGGCCGGTCTCGGAGAAGGCTCCGTCGTCCGCGAGCGCGCGCAGCTCGGCGGAGGCGGCGGCCAGCGCCCCGGCGTCCACCGTGCCCGGGCGGCAGCTCGGATTCGGGCCGAGCGCCAGCTGGTACCGGGTACCCGCCAGGCTGAGCCGGGCCCGCAGGCCGACCGGGCCCGTCGGGTCGACGGCCCGGTAGTCGGCGCGGGCCGCCTCGAAGTACGGTACGCGCCCGGCGGCCGGGAGCCCGGAGGCGATCTGCTCCAGGGAGTGTCCGCGGAAGAGGCGCACCAGGTCGGCCGTGACGAACTCCGAGCCGTCGTCGCGTCCGCCGCCCGAGGCCGGCGGCAGCAGCCGGTCCAGCTCGCGCTTGGCGTCGGCGACCCGGCCGGCCCGCCAGAGGTCGAGGGCATGGGTGAAGCCGGCCAGTCCGTGCGTACGGCGCGCCAGTTCGGCGATCACGTGCCTGCGGCCCGCGTCGGAGTTCCAGTCCTGGTCGAGCCGGATCGGGCCGCTCAGGTACCACCCGGCGAGTTCGGGTGCGTCCAGCACCTGCGCGGCCCGTACGTACACGGCGGGCCGCAGCACGTTCTGCCCCCCGGAGTCCGTGGTGACCAGGCCCCCGACGACGATCCCGGCATTGGTCTCGTCGACGAAACCGGCCGTCCAGTCGTCCAGCTTCCGCCGTTCCCGCCCGCTGCCCGCGAGCACCCCCAGCGGAGGCGCGGTGACCCGGGCGTAGTCGTGCGCCGTGCTGCCCTCGGGCAGCCGGTCCTGCGACAGCGCGGCGGTGAACGCCTCCGACACGTCGTCCAGCACCCGTTGGTCCTGGCCCGGCCCGACGCCCTCGAAGCCGACCACGGCCACGTCCTGCGTCCCCGGCAGCCGGACCAGCTCCGGCGGCGCCGCGCCGGGCCGGAAGAGGACCACCAGGGCGGTGCAGGCGAGCAGGAACACGACCAGGCCCGCGACGGACAGCAGGCGCGCGCGGCGGGACATCCCGGGCCGGTCCTTGAACGCCTTCCTGACGGCGACGACCCCGCCGACCAGCACCGCGAACAGGACGAGAACGGCCGCCACCGGGCTGGACTTGATCCCGAGCAGCTGGAGCAGCGGACCCAGCAGCGCCGTGAGCAGCGTGCCGGCGAGGGCGAGCAGGGCCAGCCCCCACGGTGGATTGCCGGAACCGCCGTCAGCGGGCCCGGGGGACCGGGGCGCACGGCCGGCGGGGTCCCTGTCCGGGGCGTCCGGCCCAGGACCGTCCAGAACGGTCTCCCTTCGCCACACGGTCGCGGTGCGCGGTGCGCGCACCGGCCCGCCCCCACCATCGGGGCACGGCGTACGCGCCACCGGTCGGCGCGCCCCGCCGGGCCGCGCACTCCCCACGTTCGGGCGAGCGGGCGCCCCGCCCGGGCAGGGCCCCGCGCGGAATCGGTGGGATAATCCTGTGGGGGGAGAGGTGCGGCGCACCCGGTACGCGAATCTCGGGCGACTCGAAGGAGGAGCATCGTGGTGAGCACCCCCGCCGCTCGCATCGCCGACTTGCTGGAAGGCGTGCCGACGCCCTCCAACCCACAGCCCGTCCGCCGTCCGGACCCGGTTCCCGCCCCGCCGCCGCGCACCGATGGTCCAACCGTCAACATCACCGTGGTCTGGGGCGACCTCGTGCGGACCGCCGCCGATCTGCACGTCACCGGGCACTACCAGTCGGTCGTGCCCTCAGCGGCGGAACTCGCACTGGACCGCGCCATATCCGACGGCCCCCGCCCGCTGATCACGGAGCACACCCGGCTCGGCTGGGTCGACGCCCAGCTCGGCGAGGTCACCTACTTCCCGTGCAAGGCGGGCCCCGTCCGGTCGGCCGCCGTCGTCGGCATGGGCCGCATGGGCACCCTCACCGAACGCCGTGCCATCCAGATGTACGCCTCCCTGCTGAACGAAGCCTTCGCCGTCGGCCATGTCGAGACCCTGGCGACGGTCCTCGTCGGCGCAGGGGCGGGGAACCTCTCCGTCGGCGGGGCGGCCCGTTCCCTCGTCCGGGGCTTCGCCACCGCCCTCGCCTCGGTAGGCCCCCTGGCACCCACGCCCCGGCTCACCGAGGTGCTCATCGTGGAGGTCGACCGGCTGCGCGCCGAACAACTCCTGCTGGCGTTGACCAACGCCGCCGCGAACCACCCGCAGCTGCGGATCGGCACGGACCTGCGGGAGGAAGGCGGCGGCCGGCTGTTCGCGCCCTCGGCCGCCGTCTACGCCCTGAAAGCGCTGTCCGGACTGGCCCGCCCGGCGGACCCGGCCCCGGACGGCGGCGCCGGCGCGCCGGGCGGCCCGGAGACGGCCTCCGCGGAAGAGGCCCTGCGCACCGTGCTGGCCGACTTCGATGCCGGCATCCGCGACCAGGTCCGCGAGCAGCTGGCCCACCTCGCCGAAGTGGCCCGGACCGACCTGTCCCTGACGGTCCGCGGTCCCACCGAGAGCCCGGACGGCTCCCTGCCGGTGCGGATGTCCGTCCAGTCGGGCGTCAACGGCCTGAGCTGGGCGGCGCTGACCGGGCGCGCCACCGTACCGGAACGGATCGTCCCCGTGGACACGGACCTGCTGCGCGAGCTGGTGGGCCGGCTGACGGAACCCACCGTCGACGACGCGCGCGGACTGCCGGACCTGCTCTCCCGCTTCGTGCCCGGGGACTTCCAGCGGCTGATCTCCGACGACGCCACGGTGCTGCTGGAACTCGACCGCGACACGGCCTCCGTGCCCTGGGAGTTCCTCACGGAGGTCCAGCCGGCCAGCGACGAGCGGCGCGATCCCCTGGCGATCCGCACCCAGCTGTCCCGGCAACTGAGGACCCCCTACGCACGCGTGATGACCGAGGGACCGGCCGACGGAGTGCTGCACGCCTTGGTGATCGGCGACCCCGGCGACCCGGAGAAGGGCTTCCAGCTGCCGGGCGCCCGCAGCGAGGCGCTCGCGGTCGCCGCCCAGCTCACGGCCCTGGGGGTCGACGTCAGCCTCTTCGTCGGCGCCCCGAACTCCACCCGCCAGCCGGGCGTGGAGCCCGCGAGGCGGCTCGACGTCCTGCGGGCCCTGCTGTGCGGGTGCAACGACATCGTCCACTACTGCGGCCACAGCGACTTCGACCTGTCCGGCACGGGCCGGCGCTCGGGCTGGGTCTTCGCCGACGGCCTGCTGACCGCCCAGGAACTGTCCCTGCTGGAGCGGCCTCCGCTGATCGTCGTGGCCAACGCCTGCTACACGGCCCGGCTCGGCGCCGCCGGAGCGCCCGCGGCGGCCGACCGGAGTCCCTGGGGGAACCCGCAGGCCGCGCTCGTCCCCAGCCTCGCCGACGAGTTCCTGCGCATCGGCGTCGGCCACTACATCGGCGCGGCCTGGCGGATCCCCGACGACCAGGGCATCTCCTTCGCCGAGCAGTTCTACCGGCACCTGTTCACGATCGGGCCCGCCGAGGACCCCCCGACGGTGGGAGCCGCCGTCCGCTCCGCGCGCAAGAAGCTCTACGAGCAGCGCGCCGAGAACGAGTGGGCCGACGGCGGGCAGAACCGGCAGCGGTGGAGCTCCTGGGCCGCCTACCAGCACTACGGGGACGCCTCCGATCCGTTCGTCCCACCCGAGAAAGAGAACCCGTCCGACCCGCAAGAGAGCTAGGAGGCCGGCTCATGGGCAAGAGCCCGATGCCCGACGTCGTCGTACTGCTCCCCGGCATCACCGGCAGCGTACTGACGCGGAAGGGAAAGGACGTGTGGGCCCCCTCGGCCTCGGCGGTCATGGGCGCCCTGACGAGCCTGGGCCGCTCCCTGGAGGAGCTGGAACTGCGCGACGGCCAGGACGACTGGCACGAGGACGACCTCGGCGACGACGTCGTCGCCACCCGGCTGGTGCCCGACCTCCACACCCTGCCCGGCCTGTGGAAGATCGACGGCTACACGGCGACCGAGAAGTTCCTGCTGAGCCGGTTCGAACTGACACCGGGCCAGAACTACTTCCCGTTCCCCTACGACTGGCGGCGCGACAACCGGGCCGCCGCCCGGCAGCTGGCCGAGCGGAGCGAGCTCTGGCTGCGCGACTGGCGTGAGAAGAGCGGCAACTCCGCCGCCCAGCTCGTCCTGATCGGGCACTCGATGGGCGGCCTCGTCTCCCGCTACTACGTCGAGGTGCTCGGCGGCTGGAAGGACACCCGCGCCATCGTGACCTTCGGCACCCCCTACTACGGATCCCTCAACGCCGTCGAGTTCCTGTGCAACGGCTTCCAGAAGCGCATCGGTCCCTTCGAACACGACCTCACCCGGCTCCTGCGCTCCCTGACCGGCCTGCACCAGCTCGCGCCCGTCTACCGGTGCGTGTACGGGCCCGACGGCGTGGCCACCACTCCCGCCCGTGCCCAACTGCCCGGCTGGCAGCCCCAGTGGAGCAGCCACCTCACGGAGTTCCACGAGGAGATGGAGAAGGCGGCCGCCGAGAACCGGAAGGACCCGGCCTGGGAGTCCAACCAGGTCGTCTACCACCCCGTCGTCGGCATGGACCAGCCCACCCGGCAGTCGGCCAGGACCGTCGGCGACAAGGTCGAGACCCTGATGGCGCGCGGTGACCACGACGAGGGCGGCGACGGCACCGTCCCCAAGCTCTCCGCGGCCCTCTCCGGCACCGAGGACGCCCGCACCTTCGTCCCGCAGAAGCACGGCAGCCTGCAGAACCACGACGCGATGCTCGACCACCTGAAGGGCATCCTCGAGTCCCTGCACGACATCCGTGTCGACGACCTGCGCGCCGCCGTGACCACCTGGTTCAGCTACCTCGGCGACGACCTCTACCTCGACGGAGAGCCGGTGGTCTGCGAGATAGGGGCCAACAGCGCCCAGAGCGAGAGCGCACTGCCCGAGATCCAGGCCCGGCTCACGGTGACCAGCCGGACCACCGGCCTGCCGGCCGTCGACCGTGCCGTCACCGTCCCGCGCGAACGGCAGCGGTTCGACCTCGGCGTACTGCCCCCCGACACCTACGACCTGCTGATCAGCGCCAGCGCGGACACCTCACCGCTGTCCGACGTCTTCGTCGTCGCGCCCCCGGAGACCCCCGTGGCAGAATGACGGAACGTGACCGAACCCCTCACCTCCGTCCTCATCGTCGACGCGGCCAACGTCGTCGGCTCCGTGCCCGACGGCTGGTGGCGCGACCGCAAGGGCGCCGCCGAGCGGCTGCGCGACCGGCTCGCGGAGCGGGACACCGGCGAGGAGGTCATCCTCGTCGTCGAGGGCGCGGCCCGCGGCATCGCGTCCGTACCCGGCGTCCGGGTCGACTCCGCGCCCGGCAGCGGCGACGACCGCATCGTGGAACTCGCCGCCGCCCACACCGGCCGCCCCTGCGTGGTGGTCACCGCCGACCGCGCCCTGCGCGAACGGGTGAAAGCCTACGGAGCCCACTGCGCCGGGCCCCGCACGGTGCGACCGTCCTGAGAGGAAGTACGCCTTCCGGCCACGCCCGGGCCTTCGACGGGAAATTCCCCGACGGCGAACTAGGCTGGTGGGCTGTTCTCCGCCGGACCGGAACAACCCGGGCAGACCCGGGCTCCGCCGGCACCCCGGACGTGTCCGGGAGCGAGACGCGAGGGCCCATGGCAGCCACACCCGAACGCGGTGAACTCACCCTGACGGCCGACGGGGCCCTGCCCGACGAGCCGGTGCCCGACGAAGGGGAGCCACCCGGGGACCCCGGCAAGACCGCCCGGTTCTCCGCCGGTCCCGCCGCCCCCGCCCGTACCCTCCTCGACGTCTTCGAGGCCACCGTACGGGCCCACCCCGACGAGCCCGCCCTGGACGACGGCACCTCCCGGCTCACCTACCGGGCCCTGGCCGCCCGGGTCGAACGCCGCCGGCGGGCCCTCGCGGCCGCCGGAGTGGGACACGGCGACCGGGTCGGCGTACGCGTCCCCTCCGGCACCAACGAGCTGTACGTGGCCGTCCTCGCCGTCCTCGCCGCGGGCGCCGCCTACGTACCGGTCGACGCCGAGGACCCCGACGAGCGGGCCCGGCTGGTCTTCGGCGAAGCGGGCGTACGGGCGGTACTGGGCCCCGGCAGGCGCATCGACCCCACCGGCCCCACCGGCCCCACCCGTACCCCCGCCCCCGCCGTCCGGCCGGGTCCCGAGGACGACGCGTGGATCATCTTCACCTCCGGCTCCACCGGCCGGCCCAAGGGCGTCGCCGTCAGCCACCGCAGCGCCGCCGCCTTCGTCGACGCCGAGGCGGCCCTGTTCCTCGCCGAGGAGCCGATCGGCCCCGGGGACCGGGTCATGGCCGGACTCTCCGTCGCCTTCGACGCCTCCTGCGAGGAGATGTGGCTGGCCTGGCGCCACGGCGCCTGCCTCGTCCCCGTACCCCGCCACCGGGTCCGCAGCGGCGCCGACCTCGGCCCCTGGCTGGTCGAACAGGAGATCACCGTGGTCTCCACCGTGCCCACCCTGGCCGCGCTCTGGGAGCCCGCCGCCCTCGACGAGGTCCGGCTGCTGATCTTCGGCGGCGAGGCCTGCCCGCCCGAACTGGCCGCACGCCTGGTCACCGAGGGACGCGAGGTCTGGAACACGTACGGCCCCACCGAGGCCACCGTCGTCGCCTGCGCCTGCCCGCTGACCGGCGAGGAGCCCATCAGGATCGGCCTCCCGCTCGCCGGCTGGGAACTGGCCGTGGTCGACACGTCCGGCGAGCCCGTCCCCATGGGCGGCAGCGGCGAGCTCGTCATCGGGGGCGCCGGCCTCGCCCGGTACCTCGACCCCGCCAAGGACGCCGAGAAGTACGCCCCGCTGGAATCCCTCGGCTGGCCGCGCGCCTACCGCAGCGGCGACCTGGTCCGCGCCGAACCGGAGGGCCTGGTCTTCCTCGGCCGCGCCGACGAGCAGGTCAAACTCGGCGGCCGGCGGATCGAACTCGGCGAGGTCGACGCCGCGCTCCAGGCCCTGCCCGGCGTCGCCGGCGCGGCCGCCGCCGTACGCACCGCCCGTGGCGGAAACCACCTGCTCGTCGGGTACCTCGTCACCCAGGACGGCTGGGACCGCACCGCCGCCGTCGAACGGCTGCGCGCCGCACTGCCCGCCGCCCTCGTACCGCTCCTCGCGCAGGTCGACGCCCTGCCCACCCGCACCTCCGGCAAGGTCGACCGCGACGCACTGCCCTGGCCCCTGCCCGGACTGGAGACCGCCGGCCCCGCCGAGCCCCTCCACGGCACCGAGGCCTGGCTCGCCGAACAGTGGAGCGAAACCCTCGGCGTGCCCGTGACCGGCGCCGGCGACGACTTCTTCGCCACCGGCGGCAACAGCCTCGCCGCCGCGCAGCTCACCACCCGGCTGCGCACCCGCTACCCCGGCGTCGCCGTCCTCGACGTCTACCAGTACCCGACGCTGCGCAAACTGGCCCGGCGGCTGGAGCGGTCCGTACGCGAGGACGGCACCGCCCGCACCGTCGCGCCGGTCCCCGCGCGCGCCAAGGCCGCCCAGTGCCTCCTGCTGCTGCCGCTGTTCACCCTCGTCGGCCTGCGCTGGACGGTCGCCCTGCTGGCCCTCGGCAACCTGCTGCACCGCCTCGGACCGTACCCGTGGGCGCCCACCGCCTCCTGGTGGTACGTGGCCGCCGGCGCGGCCCTGCTGTTCAGCCCGCCCGGCCGCCTGGCCATCGCCGCCGGCGGCGCCCGCCTGCTGCTGCGCGGGGTACGGGCCGGACGCCACCCGCGGGGCGGCGGCGTGCACCTGAGGCTGTGGACGGCCGAGCGGCTCGCCGAGTGCTCCGGCGCCACCTCCCTCACCGGCCCCTGGCTCCAGCGGTACGCCCGCGCCCTCGGCGCCCGCGTGGGACCCGACGTGGACCTGCACTCCCTGCCCCCGGTCACCGGCATGCTCAGGCTCGGCCGCGGCTGCGCCGTGGAATCGGAGGTGGACCTCAGCGGCCACTGGCTGGACGGCGACCGCCTGGAGATCGGCCCCGTCCGGATCGGCGCGGGCGCGGTCGTCGGCACCCGCAGCATGCTCTTCCCCGGCGCGCGCGTCGGCAAGCGGGCCGAGGTGGCACCGGGCTCCGCCGTGGCCGGACAGGTCCCGGCCGGCCAGCGCTGGGGCGGCGCCCCCGCCGTCCGGCTCGGCCGGGCCAAGCACAACTGGCCCGTGGAGCGCCCGCCGCGAGCCCGCCGCTGGCGGGCCATGTACGGGGCCACCGGATTCTGCCTCACGGCCCTGCCACTGCTCGCCGCCCTCCCCGCGCTGCTCGTCGCCGCCCGCTTCGTGCCCGCCGGCGCCGCACCCGCCGAGGCCCTGCGCGGGGCGCTGCTCGCCGTCGTGCCCGGCGCGCTCGCCTTCGCCCTGGCGTACGCGCTGCTCGTACTGGCCGCCGTACGCCTGCTCAGCCTCGGACTGCGCACCGGGAACCACCCCACCCACAGCCGCGTCGGCTGGCAGGCCTGGGCGGTCGTCCAGCTGATGGACCTGGCCCGGGCGACGCTCTTCCCGCTGTACGCCGGGCTGGTCACCCCGGTGTGGCTGAGGCTGCTCGGCATGCGCGTCGGCCGGGGCGCCGAGGTGTCCACCGTGCTCGCCCTGCCCAGCCTGACCACCGTCGGCGACGGCGCGTTCCTCGCCGACGACACCCTGACCGCCCCCTGCGAACGCGGCGGCGGCTGGATGCGCATCGGCCGCTCCGAGATCGGCCGCCGGGCCTTCCTCGGCAACTCCGGGATGACCGCGCCCGGCCGCAGCGTGCCGGACGGCGGGCTGGTCGGCGTACTGTCCGCCACCCCGAAGAAGGCGAAGAAGGGCAGTTCGTACCTGGGCCTGCCGCCGGTACGGCTGCCCAGGTCCGCCGCGGCCGCCGACCGCGGCCGCACCTACGACCCGCCCGCCCGGCTGCTGTGGGCGCGCGGCCTGGTCGAGGCCTGCCGGCTCGTGCCCGTCTTCTGCTCGGCCGCCCTCGCCGTCCTGACCCTGGCGGCGCTGTGCGCGCTGGGCGCCACGGCCGCGCTGGGCGTCCCCGGCGCCGCCCTGCTGTCCGGAGCGGTCCTGCTCACCGCGGGCGCGGCCGCCTGCGCCGTCACCGTGGCGGCCAAGTGGCTGCTGGTCGGCCGGCACCGGCGGGCGGAACACCCGCTGTGGAGCGGCTTCGTCTGGCGCAACGAACTGGCCGACACCTTCGTGGAGGTACTGGCCGTGCCCTGGCTCGCCGGATCCGTCCCCGGAACCCCGCTGCTCGTCCTGTGGCTGCGCGGGCTCGGGGCGCGCATCGGCCGGGGAGTGTGGTGCGAGAGCTACTGGCTGCCCGAGACGGACCTGGTGACCCTCGGCGACGCGGTCAGCGTCAACCGGGGCTGCGTGTTGCAGACGCACCTCTTCCACGACCGGATCTTGCGGACGGATACTGTGGTCCTCCGCGAGGGCGCCACCCTGGGGCCGGGCGGAATCGTCCTGCCCGGGAGCACGGTCGGGGCGCGCAGCACCCTGGGTCCCGCCTCCCTCGTGATGGCCGGGGAGTCCGTCCCGGCCGACACCCGCTGGCTGGGCAATCCGATCGAGGCGTGGCGGTCCTAGTCCGAGGACCGGGGCACAGAGCGGGAGCGGAACCGGCGATGAGTGGCCAGAGCGCGGCGGACCCGTACTTCCCGGACAACGGCGACCCCCGCTACCGGGTGCACCGCTACGAACTCGCCCTGGAGTACCGGCCCGGGCCCAACCGGCTGGCCGGCACCGCCCGGCTCAGCGCCATCGCCGGGCCGGCCCCGCTGGCGGAGTTCCACCTGAACCTGGCCGCCTTCCGGATCGGCCGGGTCCTGGTGGACGGCCGTGCCCCGCACTACACCCACCGGGCCGGCCGGCTCCGTATCCGGCCGGCCAAGGCCCTGCACCCCGGCGCCGCCTTCACCGTCGAGGTCCACTGGGCGGGCAACCCGAAACCCGTGCGCAGCCCCTGGGGCGGGCTCGGCTGGGAGGAGCTGACCGACGGGGCGCTCGTGGCCAGCCAGCCCGTCGGCGCGCCCTCCTGGTACCCGTGCAACGACCGGCCCGCCGACAAGGCCGCCTACCACATCTCCCTGAACACCCCGTCCGCGTACACGGTGGCCGCCGTGGGCCGCCTCCTCACCCGGACCACCAGGGCCAGCACCACCACCTGGGTGTACGAGCAGTCCGCGCCCACCGCCAGCTACCTGGTCGGGCTGGCCATCGGCCAGTACCAGACGGTGCTGCTCGGCGACCCGGGCCTCGGCGGGGTGCCGCAGACCGCCCACGTGCCCGCCCACGTGCTGCCGCGGTTCTCCCGGGACTTCGCCCGGCAGCCCGCCATGATGCGCCTCTTCGAGGAGCTCTTCGGCCCCTACCCCTTCGGCGAGTACGCGGTGGCCGTGGCCGACGAGGAGCTGGACGTCCCCGTGGAGGCCCAGGGGCTGTCCCTGTTCGGCACGAACCACGTGGACGGGGCGCGCGGCTCCGAGCGGCTCGTCGCCCACGAACTGGCGCACCAGTGGTTCGGCAACAGCGTGGGCATCGCGGACTGGCGCCACATCTGGCTCAACGAGGGCTTCGCCAAGTACGCCGAGTGGCTCTGGTCGGAGCGCTCCGGAGGCCGCAGCGCGCACGAGCACGCATACGCCGCGCACCGGCTGCTGGGCGCGCTGCCGCAGGACCTGGAGCTCGCCGACCCCGGCCGCCGGCTGATGTTCGACGACCGCCTCTACCAGCGGGGCGGCCTGACCGTGCACGCCGTCCGCTGTGCCCTGGGCGACGCGGCGTTCTTCCGGATGCTCCGCGACTGGGCGGCCCTGCACCGGCACGGCGTGGTGACCACGGCCGCCTTCACCGCCCACGCGGCGGGTTACGCCGCCGGGCCGCTGGACGGCCTGTTCGCGGCCTGGCTGTACGGTACGGCCCTGCCGCCGCTGCCCCCGCCGCCGGGAGCGGAACCGACCGCCTGACCGGGATCCGCGGAGCGGAGCCCGGCCGGGCGGGCGGGTTCACTGCCCGGCGCGGCCGCTCACCAGGGGCCACTCGCGGTGCAGGGCGCCCAGCGGGACGCGCCGCTCGACGACCGGCGTGCCGAACACGGACAGCTGGAGCTGGAGCTGGCCGCTCAGGTCGAAGCCGCCGTACAGGGCCCAGGAGCCGTTCGCCGAGGTCTTCCCGTCGGTGGACGCGCTCGCGGAGGCGTCGGCCTCGCCGCGCAGGTAGGGGGCGAAGTCGGCGGTGACGCCGACGGCCCCGTACAGGCCCACGGAGGCCTCGGCGCCGAGGGCGCCCTTGACCCGGCCGGCGGCGGTGACGGCCGCCTTCACCGGGGTGCTGTGCACGGCCGAGGAGCTGACCGGGGTCCAGCCCTTGCCCGTCGCGTAGCTGCCGCCGACGCGGAAGTCGCCCTTGACGTCCTGCTGGACGTCGAGGGTGACCTTGCCGTCGGCCTCCACCTGTACGTAGCAGGTGAGTTCGAGGTTGACGACGACGGGGACCGGGCCGACCTGGAGGACGGGGTTGCTGCGCAGCTTGGCGAACGGGATCCGCTTGGGTGCGCCCGTGCTCGCGGCGGCGCGGCCCTTCAGGGCCCACTGGGAGGACCAGTCGCCGCTCATCCCGAGGAACGCCGCGTCCGGGCCGTGGCCGGCGCCCTTGCTGCCGTCGTACGAGAACTCGACCTGGGGGGCGAGCTGCACGAAGCCGGACACCGAGGCGCCCGCCGACGCGGGGGCGTCCTTGGCGGTGTCGACGGCGGCGTCCACGTCGAGCCGCAGGTTGCCCAGCGGCAGCTTGGCGCCCTGGGGCCCGGACGTGACTCCCCGGCCCTTGGCCCAGGAGAAGGTGACGCCCTTCATCAGGGGCTCGACGACCACCGAGGCCGGGTCGACGGGGACCTTGCCGTCGGCCCTGTCGTCGCCGAGCGCGGCGGCCAGTGTGGCGGGAGCGGTCTTCACCTCGGTGCCGCGGTCGGTCTTGCCGACGACCTCGGTGACCTTCGCGAGGAGGCCGTCGGGGGCGCCGGGCGCCGGGGCGCTGGCGATGACGTCGCCCACCGCGACGGGCTTGGCGGCCGCGGCGGAGGAGCCGGCGGACGGTTTGGCGGAGGGTGCGGAGGAGGGTGCGGAGGAGCGGTTCGCCGAGGCGCCGCCGCCCTGCGGGGCCGCGGATATGACGGCGCGTCCGCTGGCCTTGTCGTAGGAGGCGACCTTCAGCGGGGCCTTCTCCGGGCCCTGGCCGCCGCGTGTGCGGGCGATGGCGGAGGGGGTGCCCGCCCCCTGCGGCGCGGCGTCCACGTCCAGCCGCTGCGTGCCGTCGGAGGTGGAGGGGAGGGCGGCCGGGCTGCCCGGTCCGGCGGTGTTCACGGGGGCCGGGGAGGAGCAGCCGGCGGTGGTGAGCGCGAGGGCGGTCAGGCCGGGCAGCAGGAGGCGTCTGGCGAGCGTACGCACGTGGGTGTGACCTTCGAATTGGGGGGAAGTGCCGTTACTGGTAGGTAACGTGAAGGTTGATCATGCCACGCGCCCACGGCGCCGGTCATATCGGGTGACGGTCAACTCTCCTGCTGCGCAAGGTGGTTGAAGCTTCACTCATGGGGCTCTCCGGCCTGCCAGATCCTCCGGTACGCCTCCCGGTAGCCCGGCGGGTCCCAGGAGGTGGCGCCCCGGCTGTTGCCGGCCGTGGCGATGTGGACGGGGGCCACGTAGCCGCTCGCCGGCTGACCGGCGAAGGCTCGGTTGAACTCGTCGACGATCTGCCAGCCCTGCTGGGACAGCGGCTCCGGGACGGTGGCCGCCTGGAACTGCCCGCTGTTGACCCGCTGGAAGGCGGAGGGGTCGCCGTCGCCCGCGCCGATGTTCAGGGGCGGCCCCGCCCCCGGACGTCCCGCCGCCCGCAGCGCCGGGGCGGCGTCGGCGAAGTACAGGTCGTTGATGGCGACCGAGTGGGTCCAGTCCTTCCCGAAACGGGCGAGCAGGGAGGAGACCGCCTGCGGGGTGCGGCTGCTCGCGTCCGGGATCGGGATGTTCTCGTACGTCAGGAGCCGTACCCCGGAACAGGACGCCAGCTCCCGTTCGATCAGGTCGGCCTTGTTCCGGGCGAAGGGGATCGAGTCGTCGGTGAACAGGACGACCCCGGCATCACCCCCGGACCGGGCGATGATCCAGTCCGCGCTGATCCTCGCCACGTCCTCCACCTTCGTGGTGACGTTGGTGAAGAGCGCGGGGTCCCGGCTGGGCCCGGGGGAGTCCACCGCGTGCCAGCCGACCACCGGGATGCGCGCGGCGCCGGCCGCCGCCATCTGCCGCGAGGCCGGACGGGGGTCGAACCCGCCGATGACGATGCCCGAGGGCTTCAGGGTGACCGCCTGGCTGAGCGCCGCCTGGATGCCGGCCGGGGTACCGTCCCCGTCGATCACCCGGACCGTCCAGCCGATGGCCTTCGCCGCCTCCTCGACGCCCTTGGCGACTCCCGCGACGCCCGGGTTGGTCATCGTCTGCGCGACGTACACGATGCTCTTGCCGGGAACGGCCGCCGGCCCGGAGGCGGGCCCGTTCCAGGAGGCGTCGGCGGTCTCGGCCCGCCGGACGGCGGCCTCGGCCCGGGGGAGGACCTCCGGACAGCCGGCCTTCGACGGCCCGTTGGCGGCCGGCGGGCCGCCGCCGCATCCGGTCAGGAGGGCGGTGGCCGCCGCGAGCAGGGCCGCGGTGGTGACGGACGTTCTCGGTTTCGGGTGCTTCGGGGACACGGTGCTCCTGGCGTGGGTGCGCGTAACGGGGTTCAGGCGGTGTCCTGGGCCGGTGCGGGCGGCTCCTGCACGGGCGGGCGGCGGGAGGCGGCGGCACCGGCGCGCAGCCGGCGGCGGGCCGCGTAGCCGGCCAGGCCGACGGCGATGAGCAGGGTCCCGCCGTTGAACAGCGCGGTGGCCCAGAACTGGGCCCCGAGCTGGCCGATCCCGGCGAGCCCGACGGCGAGCACGGCGACGGCCACGACGGTGCCGAGGGCGTTCGCGCGGCCGGGCCTGATCGTGGTGGACCCGAGCAGGGCGCCGACGAAGGCCGGCAGCAGGTAGTCCAGCCCCGTGCTCGGGTTGCCGGTCTGCTGCTGGGCGGCGAGCAGCACCCCGGCGAAACCGGTGACCAGTCCCGAACCGGCGAAGGCGGCCACGCAGTAGGCCCGGGTGGGGATGCCGATCACGGCGGCGGCCCGCGGGTTCGAGCCGATGACGTACAGGTACCGGCCGGCCGGCAGCCGCTCCAGCACCACCCACAGCACGGCCGCGACGGCCAGCACGTAGAAGGCCGGCAGCGGCAGCCCGAGGAAGCGGGCGTCGTACAGGGCGGTGAAGCCGGCCGGCAGGCCCTCCGGGCCGGGCACGATCCGGGCGCCGCCGGTGATCCAGCCGGTGACCGCGTACATCATGCTGCCGGTCCCCAGGGTGGCGATGAAGGAGTCGATCTGCCCGAACTCGACGATCACACCGGTGAGCACGCCCGCCACCGCGCCCCCGCACACCACCGCCAGGCAGGCCAGGGGCCAGGGCCAGCCCTCCGTGACGACCAGCCGCATCACCATCACGTGCGCGAGTCCCAGCCCGTAGCCGATGGACAGGTCGAACCTGCCGGTGGCGACGGGGACCGTCGCCCCCAGCGCGAGGACGGCCGGGACGGCCTGGTTCGACAGGATCGCGGAGACGTTGTCCCGGGTGGGGAAGGTCTGCGGCAGGAGGAGCGAGAAGACCAGGAAGAGCAGGGCGGCCAGGACCGGCAGGCCGTAGCTGCCGATGTGGTGCCCGCGCAGCCGCTCCAGCGGGGACCGCGGCGGTGGGGAATGGGTCATGGGCCCGTCACGCGGTTCCGGTGACGGCGGGCATGGCCGAGGCCGTCCGGGTCAGCTCGGCCACGGTCAGCCGCCGGCCGGCGAGTTCGGCGCCCACCCTCCCGCGGACGAAGACCAGGGCGCGGTGGCAGAGGTCCGCGACCTCCTCGAAGTCGGTGGAGACGAGCAGCACCCCCAGGCCGGCCGCGGCGGCCTCGTCGAGCAGCCGGTGGACCACCGCCTTGGCCCCCACGTCCACGCTGGCCGTCGGCTCCTCCAGGACCAGCAGCCGCAGCCCTCCCCGCAGCCACCGGCCGACCATCACCTTCTGCTGGTTGCCGCCGGACAGCGTGGCGATGGGCGCCTCGCCGTCCCGGGGGAGCACGGAGAACCGGTCGATCAGCGCGGCCGCCTCGGCGCGCTCGCGCCGGGGCGAGGTCCAGCGCCACGCGGGCACGCCGGCGGCGCGCGGGTTCGCCAGGAAGTTCTCCCGTACCGTCAGCTCCGGGGCGCAGCCCTCCGCCTGGCGGTCCCCGGCCACGAAGCCGACGCCCGCGCCGACGGCGTCCCAGGCCGTACGCGGCCGGTACGGGCGGCTGCCGAGCAGCACCCGCCCGCCGCGCACCGGCCGGACGCCCGCCAGCGCGCGGCCGAGCTCCCGGTGCCCGGCGCCGGTCAGGCCGACCATGCCGAGGATCTCGCCGGCGCGCAGCTCCAGGCCGACCGGCCCGGCGTGCTCGGTCCGTACCCCGTCCAGGCGCAGCAGGGGCGGGCCCGCCGTACGCACCGCGGGCGCGGCGGGGCGGCGGACGGCCGGCTCGTGTCCGACGACGGCGCGCACCAGCCGGCCGGGGCCGTACCCGGCGAGCGGGCCGTGCTCGACCACGCGGCCGTCGCGCAGCACGGCGAACGCGTCGGCGACCCGGTAGACCTCGTCGAGCCGGTGGCTGACGTAGAGGATGCCGTGCCCCCGGTCGCGCAGGGCGTGCAGTACGCCGAACAGCCGGGCGCAGTCGGCGGCGGGCAGGGTGGCGGTCGGCTCGTCGAGGACGATGGCCTCGGCCCGCGCGGCCAGGGCGCGGGCGATGGCGACCAGCGAGCGCTCCGCGGGGGCGAGGTCGGCGATCCGGGCGCCGGCGTCCAGGTGCCCGGCGACGGTCCCCAGGGCCTCCTGGCACCGTTCCCGGGTCCGCCGCCAGGAGATCAGCCCGGCCCGGCGCGGGTAGCCCGTGCCCAGGGCGATGTTCTCGGCCACCGTCATCCACTCGACCAGCCCGAGGTCCTGGTGGATGAAGGACATGTGCCGGGCGGCCCCGTGGGAGCCGAGCGGCCGGCCGGCCACGGTCACCTCGCCCGCGTCGGCGTGGTGGACCCCGGCGAGCACCTTGATGAGGGTGGACTTCCCGGCGCCGTTGGGGCCGAGCAGCGCCAGGACGCTGCCGCGGTACAGGTCGAGGTCGACCGAGTCCAGCGCGAGGGTGCCGCCGAAGCGCTTGCGCAGACCGCGCACGCGGACGAGGGGTTCTCCACCGGGACGCGGAGGTGGGCTCATTCCTCGACTCTAGAGGACCTTGCCGCCGGGACCGGGTCACGCCGCGTCCAGGGTGCATTCCGCCCATATGACCTTTCCGTCGGGCGTGTAGCGGGTGCCCCAGGCCTGGGCGAGCTGCGCCACGAGGAACAGGCCCCGGCCGCCCTCGTCGGTGTTGGCCGCCTGGCGCATGCGCGGGGCGGTGTTGCTGGAGTCGTACACCTCGCAGATCAGGGTGCGGTCGTGGATCAGGCGCACCCGGACGGGTTCACCGCCGCCGTACCGGATCCCGTTGGTGACCAGCTCGCTGAGCAGCAGTTCCGTGGCGAAGGCGGACTCCTCCAGGCCCCACCGGGCGAGCTGCTCCACGGCCGCGGCGCGGACGTCGCCGACGCGGGCCGGGTCGGCCGGCAGCTCCCAGGCGGCGATCCGGTCCGGGGGAGTGGCGCGGGTGCGGGCGACCAGGAGGGCGATGTCGTCGGCGGGGTGCTCGGGGGCCAGGGCGTCGAGGACCGCCTGGCAGGTGTCCTCGGGGGAGCGGTGGGGGTCGGTGGCGAGGATGCGGTGCAGCTCTTCGAGGGCGAGGTCGATGTCGCGGTGGCGGTCCTCGATGAGCCCGTCGGTGTAGAGGATCAGCCGGCTGTTCTCGGGGAGGTAGATCTCGGCGGACTCGAACGGCAGGCCGCCCAGGCCCAGTGGGGGCCCGGCGGGCAGTTCGGGGAAGGTCACCGTGCCGTCGGGCAGCAGCAGGGCCGGCGGCGGGTGGCCGGCGCGGGCCATCGTGCACCGCTGGGTGGTCGGGTCGTAGACCGCGTACAGGCAGGTGGCGCCGACGATCGCGGTGCTGCCGAGGGCCGGGTCGTCGCCGCCCTCCTCGCGGTCCAGGCGCACCATGAGGTTGTCCAGGTGGGTGAGCAGTTCGTCGGGGGCCAGTTCCAGTTCGGCGAAGTTGCGGGCGGCGGTGCGGAGCCTGCCCATGGTCGCCGCCGCGTGCAGTCCGTGGCCGACGACGTCGCCCACGAGGAGGGCGACGCGGGTCCCGGACAGCGGGATGACGTCGAACCAGTCGCCGCCCACCCCGGACTCGGCGGGCAGGTAGCGGTGGGCGACCTCGACGGCGCTCTGCTCGGGCAGCCCGTGGGGGAGCAGGCTGCGCTGGAGGCTCAGGGCCAGGGTGTGCTCGCGGGTGTAGCGGCGGGCGTTGTCGATGCACAGGGCGGCGCGGGCGGCGAGTTCCTGGGCGAGGGAGCGGTCGTCGTCCCCGTACGGGGCGGGGTTGCGGGAGCGGTAGAAGCACGCGACGCCGAGGACGACGCCCCGCGCGAGCAGCGGCACGGTGATCAGCGAGTGGACGTTGTGGGCGAGGAGCAGCTCGGCGTGCTCCGGGTCCTGGGCGATCCAGCCGAAGGCCGCCTTCAGTTCGGGTTCCAGCACCGGCTGCCCGGTGGCCAGGCAGCGCATGTGGGGCGTGGTCGGGCGGAGCACCAGCCGCTCGCCGACCGGGTAGAAGGGGCAGTCGTCGCGGATGCCGTGCACCACCGTGCGGTGCAGTTCCCCGGTCGGGTCGCCGGACTCCTCGCCGCGCAGCACCGACTCGGGCACGTCGACGGTGACGAAGTCCGCCAGCCTCGGGACCGCGGTCTCGGCCAGCTCCCGGGCCGTGCGGTCCACGTCGAGCGTGGTGCCGATCCGGGTGCTGGCCTCGGCCAGCAGCTCCAGGCGCCGGCGTGCCGCGACGGCGTACTTCCCCACCTCCGGCTCGCCGACCAGCACCAGCCCCCGCACCGCGCCGGTACCCGAGGCGGAGGCCGGGGCGGCAGCGGCGGGCGCGCTCCCGGACGGGGGCGGGGCGGCATGGGCGTGCAGGGGCGCGGGGGCGGGGGCGTGGTGCTCCTCCTCGTCGGGCAGCAGGGCCTCGACGACGATCCCCTCCACCCCGGCCGGGCTCGTCACGGGCCGGCTGACGAGGGTGACCCGCCTGCCGTGGGACAGGGACACCTCCGCGGCGGCCCGGCGGGCGCCGGACAGCAGCTCGGTGGCCTTCTCCTTGAGGGTCGTGTGGTCGCTCTGCTCCAGCTCGCTCAGCAGCAGCAGCGCCAGGGCGACCGGATGCCCGTCGAGGGTGTCCCCGTGGGCCCGGACCCGGTTCCCGGCCTCCAGGTACGCCTGGAGCAGCCCGCGCTCGCGCGCCGAACTCTGCTCCATCAGCCGCCGTTCGATCGCCTCGGCTGCGCGGCGGACGACGGCGGCCAGGGCCGGGTCCGCGTCGGTGTAGGGGTAGCCGAGGCACAGGACGCCCTCGATGTGCCCGCTGAGCTGGTCGCGGATGGGCGCCGCGGTGCAGGCGCTGGACTGGGAGCGTTCGGCGAAGTGCTCGGCGCCGTTGACCTGGACGAGCTGCCGCTCCGCGAGGGTCAGGCCGATCCCGTTCGTGCCCGCGACCCGCTCGGTGAAGACGAAGCCGGGCTGGGTCTGGATGGCCGGCAGCCGGCCGGGCAGGGACTTGTCGCCGAAGCGGCGTTCGAGCACGGTGCCGTGCCCGTCGGCGAGGCAGATGTTCATCCGGCTGCCCGCGAAGAGCGACGCGAGCCGGTCGAGCACGGGTGCGGCGGCGCGGACGACGGGACCGTCCGCGTCGAAGTCCTCGGTGAACGGGAGCTCGGTCTGGTCCGGTGACAGCCCCAGCAGCATGCTGCGCTGCCACGAACTCAGGATCGGACTGCGCACGCTCCGGACGACCGACTCGGCCGACCCGCCGTGCAGGAACCGGTCACGGGACTGCACGGGGCCGGTGCGGTCGTCGACGACCCCCATGTGCACCACTTCCCTCGTCGGAGCAGTCTCGATGGTTCGGTTTTGAGTATATTCCTCCGGTTTTGCCGCGCCGTGGGGGCCGGATGGCCGTGCGAGGACGGTTCAGAGCACCGCGACCGGGTTGACCGGTGAACCCGTCCCGCCCGGCACGTTCAGCGGGGACACGACGAGCATGAACACGTGGCGGTCCGCCCCGGCGCAGGCGGCGGAGAGCGCCTCCAGGTCGAGGTTGTCCAGCAGGGGCACCCCCATCGCCGTGATGGCGAGGGTGTGGACGGGGGAGTGCAGGCCCTCCACCGGCGAGGGCCGGACGTCGCTGTCCCCGTCGGCGCCGAGCAGGGCCACGCCCCGCTCCGCCAGCAGCGGGACGGCGTCCACGTGCCAGCCGGCGCTGCCCGTCCCCGGGTCCCAGGGGCCCAGCTCCCGGCGGCGGCGGAACCGTCCGGAGCGCAGCAGGACCGCGTCGCCCTCCCCGATCCGCACGCCGAGGGCCTCCTCCGCGGCCGGCAGGTCCCGCGCCCGCACCGCGTGCCCCGGCTCCAGCCACGGCACCCCCAGCACGGCGGGCAGGTCCAGCAGCACGCCCCGGGTGACCAGCGGGCCGAGGGACGCCACCGAGCCGAACCGTACGCCCCCGGCGCCGGCCTCCTCGCGCGCCGCCCGGCCGTCGTAGAGTCGCCCCCGGTAGCCGATGTGCGACAGCGCGTCGAGGTGGCTGACCGACTTGCCGTGGTAGTCCGCGCCGAGGAAGTCCTTGTACGCGGACGGCTCCGGTTCCTCCACGTCGCCGAGGTCGGTCATGTGGTGCAGGGCCGGCCGGGCGTTGTCCGGCCCGGGGGCCGTGTCCCAGGGGCGCCCCAGGGGAACGATCGTGCCCGAGCGGACCAGCGCGGCGGCCCCGCGCACGTGCTCCTGCGTCACCCTGTTCCAGGCGCCGCGCCCGGCCGCCTCCCACCGGCCCCAGGTCCGGACCGCGTCGAACAGGGCGTCGAACTCCCGGCGGGACACGGCCGCTGCCCCGGGGGGACCCTCCGGCGGGGGAGCGGTGGCATCGGCGGCGCTGGGGCTCATGGGGCACTCCGGGGTCCGTACGTCCGTGGCCCGACCTCTATGCCCGCCGGGGCGGCCCGTCTACCAGGCCCGCATCGGCTCCCCCTCCACGAGCTGCGAGACGAAGCCGTGCGGCCCCCGCGCGGGCTCCCCCAGGACCGTCACGCGGTGCATCACCCGGTCGACGTCGAGGTGGGCGAAGTCGGTGGGGGCGAAGTGGCAGGTGCTGCGGTTGTCCCAGAGGGCGATGCTGCCCGGCTCCCACCGGAAGCGGACCGTGTACTCGGCGCTGGTCAGGTGCTGGAACAGCAGCTCCAGCAGGTGGCGGCTCTCCAGCTCGGTGAACCCGGTGATCCGCGTGGTCGAGCCGGGGCTGACGAACAGGGCCTTCTCGCCGGTCTCGGGGTGGACCCGCACCACCGGGTGGACGGCCACCTGCGGGTCCTCGCAGTAGATCCGCAGGATCTCGCGGTCCCGCTCGTCGGAGTGGCGCAGGTGCACGGCCGTGAAGAAGGCGTGCTCGGCGGTCAGCCCGTCCACGAACTCGCGCAGCGGCGCCGACAGGCCCTCGTACGCGGCGACCGTGTTGGTCCACTGGGTGTCCCCGCCGAAGGCGGGCGTCCGCTCGGCCCGCAGGATGGAGAGGCTGGGCGGGTTGACGGCCTGGGTGAGGTCGCTGTGCCAGCCGGCCAGCGGGGAGGACCACTTGCGGCGGTAGTGCTCCTCGAAGTCGGCCCCGTAGCGCGCGGTGTCCGCCTTCGGGTCGACGGTGAGGATCTCCGGGTACCCCTCGGGGTGCACGCCGTGCTTCTTGCCCGGGCGGCGGGTCAGCGCGCCGAAGCGGCGGCCGAAGGCTATGTGCTGGGCGTGGGTGATGTCCTGGCCGCGGAAGAAGACGACCCGGTGGGCGAGGACGGCCTTGCGGATCTCGGCCACCACGGCCTCGTCCAGCTCCTGGCCCAGGTCGACCCCGGAGATCTCGGCCCCGATGCGGCCGGCCACCTGCTCGACGGCGATCCTGGTGGGCTGCGCGGTCTGCGTCACGATTGTGCCTTTCTGGATGATCGGTACGGCTCAGGCCGGGTGGGCGACCAGCTGCGTCCACAGCGGGAGCAGCAGCAGCGCGAGGACCGAGCTCTTGATGACGAGGGAGGCCGACATGTCGACCCCGACGTCGTAGCGCTGGGCGAAGATGAACAGGTTCTGGGGTGCGGGCATCGCCGCGATCAGGACGAGGTAGCTCAGCCACTCGCCCTCCACGCCGAAGACGAAGCGGCACACGGTGTAGGTGATCAGCGGCAGTGCCACGCACTTGAAGCCGGTGATCCAGACCTCCTCCATGGTGGTGCCGCGGATCTTGATCCCGCTTCCGCCCAGGTGCAGTCCGAGGGCGAACAGCGCGACGGGCGAGGCGCTGTCGCCGACGAAGGTGAAGCTGTCGAGCACGACCCCGGGCACCGTGACGGGCAGCAGGTTGAGCACGATGCCCGCGTTGCAGGCGATCACGACGGGGGTCATCAGCGAGGCGGCGACGGCGGACCCGAGCCGCCGGGCCGGGCTCCCGACCCGGTCCGGGCGCCCCAGCTCCATGATCGAGATGATGATCAGGGACAGCACGCAGACCTGGAACAGCAGCACCGGGAAGATCGGCGCCGCGTTCCCGAACAGCATGATGAACACCGGCACGGCGAAGTAGGCCGTGTTCACCTGGACGGCGGCCATGATGCGCAGCGCCACGCCGCGCGGATCGCGTACGCCCAGGACCCAGGCCAGTACGCCGATCAGCGCGGCCGCGGCGCACGCCGCGGCCGCGTAGCCGCTGATGGCCCGCCAGTTGAACAGGGCCCCCAGGTCGCTGCGGTAGATGTTCCCGAAGAGGAAGCAGGGCACGGCGAAGAGGAACGCGTAGTCCGCGAACACCTTGGAACTCTCGGCCGGCACCACCTTCCGCCGTGCCAGGACGACCCCGCAACCGAAGGCCAGCACCACCGGTGCGAGTTTTTCCAGAGCATCTACCGCTCCCATGCACGTGCCCTTGCTCTTGCGGCCCCCTCGGAAGGGGCCTGTTTCCCTGTCGCGACGGCTTCCTACCGGGCCCGGCCGCCGGGAACGCGCAGCTCGGCGCCTCCCCGGACCAGCTCCCGGTAGGCCGTGACGATCTTGTGTGTCACCGCGTTGCCGGCGACGTCGTAGTGATGATCATCGAGGCGGCCGACCGGGAGGATCTCACACGCGGTCCCGCACAGGAACGCGCCGTCGGCCTCGCCCGCGAACGCCGGGGCCAGGTCGGCGACCACGCACTCGATCCCCTCCCGGTCGGCGATCGCCAGTACGCACGCCCGGGTGATCCCGTCGATGGTGCAGCGCGTCGTCGGGGTGTACAGCGCCCCGTCCTTGGTGAAGAACAGGTGCGCCCCGGTCGCCTCGACGAAGTGCCCGCGGTCGTCGAGGAGCAGGGCGTCGTCGAACCCCGCCCGCAGCGCCTCGTTCTTGCTGACCGTGCCGATCATGTAGTTGCCGGCGGCCTTGCTCTTGACCGGGGCGTACTCCGGCGAAGGCCTGCGGTAGCGGCCCGTGACCAGGGAGATCCCCTGGTCCACGGCGTCCTCCGCCGCGTAGTAGCCCGCCGGGAGCTCCCACGCGGCCACCGAGGTGTGCACGGACGTCTTCAGCGCCGCCGTCTGGATGATCTCCGAACCCCGCCAGGCGTTCATGCGGACGTAGCCCTCGGTGATGCCCGCCTCGGCGATCACCGCGCGGGTGGCCTCGTACAGCACCTCCTCGGTGTACTCCAGCTCGAAGTCCAGGATGCGGGCCGAGGCGCCGAGCCGCGCGATGTGCTCCCTGAGCATGAACGCCTCGCCGCCGTAGACGCGGACGCCCTCGAAGATGCTGGACGCGTAGTGCAGTCCGTGGCTGAGCACGTGGAGCCGGGCGTCGCCCCAGTCCACGAGGGAGCCGTCGTACCAGATCTTGCCGGTGCGCTGGTCGAAGGGGATCACAGCCGCCTCCTCCTCAGAGCGCGAGGTCGAAGAGCTGCCGCGGCAGGTCCCCGACGAGGGCGATGAAGCGCCGCTGGTGCTGGGTCAGGCTGCGCACCGACACCCCGTGCAGGGCGAGCGGGTTGATCGGGTACAGCACCAGGGTGTTGCTCCGGTACGGGACGGTCGTGACCTCCTCGACGTACTGCGGGTCGATGTCGAAGCGGTTGTCACCGTACTCGGAGGCGCTGGTGTGGAACTTGTGCGCGCCCGGCCGGTACTTGTAGAGCACCAGGTCGCCGCCGGTCGCGTCGTCCTCGGGCAGACGCATGTAGAACAGCCCGCCGAAGAGCTTGTGCGGCTTGTCCACGTGCGGCCCGCGGTAGGCCGAGGGGCGGCCGGTGACGGCCGAGTTGATGACGGCCGTGCAGTCCAGCAGGATGTCGTGCGTCTCGAAGCCGTCCCGGTTGCGGCGGCCCACGCGCAGCTCGCGCAGCGGACCCACCAGCTCCTCGGTCTCCGGGAGGTTGGCGAGCAGGTCCTCCTCGAAGAGGTCGAGGAACTCCTCGTAGAAGGCCGGGGAGGAGTGGTAGGTGACGAAGTCCTTCCACACCTGCGCCATCGTGGCGTCGGCGAGGACCATCTCGGACATGTAGTTGTAGCGCTCGTTCGAGGTGATCGGCTTCCCGATCCGCTCGCCGATGTACTCCGCGGTCGGCATCGACTTCGCCAGGGCGTCGTACAGCTCCTGGGGCAGCGCGTCGCTGATCACGACGTGCGGGAACGGGTCGCGGCGGATGTCGGCCCTGGTGACTCCGGCCAGCAGCGAGGTGATCGCGGGGCGGGACTCGGGCGTGTCGGTCATGTCCTGTCTCGTTTCTCGGGTGTGGAGGGGTCTACGGGTGGAGGGGCGCGGGGGTCAGACCGCGTGCGGAGAGCCAGCTCTCCAGGACCAGGAGGGACCAGAGCAGTTCGGCGGCGTGCGCCCCGGGGCTCTCGGTCTGGGAGCGGAAGAGCTCGCGGACGGCGTCCCGGCGGACGTAGTCGAGGCAGCGGGCGCCGGGGCCGAGGAGGAGGTCGCCGACCATGTCGTAGAGCGCCTCGCCCGGCCGGATCATCGCCGCGACCGGCAGGGTGAACGGCTGCTTGGGCCGGTCGATGACGCTCCGCGGCACCCAGGGCCGGGCCGCCCGCGCCACCGGCGCCTTCACCGTGTCGCCGGCCACCTTCACGGCGGCGGGCAGCGCGTGCGCCAGGCGCATCACCGACGGCTGGAGGAACGGGATCCGGGCCTCCACCGAGTGCGCCATGCTCAGGTGGTCCACGCGGCGCAGGATGTAGTAGGGGAACCGCTCCGCCTGGTCGTAGCGCAGCAGCGTCTCCAGCTTCCCGTGCGGGCCGGAGCGCACCCGGCGCGCCAGCTCGTCGCCGCTGCGGTCCCCGAAGTGGCCCCCGGCCGCCCGTACGCGCTCCAGGTGGGCGGGCGTGTACAGCCGGGCGAGCGCCGCCGGGCCGGCGACGGCCATCGTGTCCTGGTAGGCCCGGTGCCAGGCGGAGTCGCCGTCCCGGTCCGCCTTGGTGAAGCGGGCGTACCCGGCGAACAGCTCGTCCGCCCCGTCACCCGTCAGGGCCACCTTGAACCCGGCGTCGTGCACCGCCTCGAACAGGGCGAAGGTACTGAGGCTGTGCGGGGCGTTGTTCGGCTGGTCGAGGTGGCGGGTGAACCGCTCCACCAGCTCCGGGAACCCCGCCGGGTCGAGGAGCACCTGATGGTGCTCCGTACCGCAGTGGCGGGCCACCTCCGCCGCCCAGTGGCGCTCGTCGGCCGGCCAGTCACCCCGGTAGGCGATGTTGAACGAGGCCACGTCGGACACCAGGTGGGCGGCGAGGGCGGTGGTGTAGCTGGAGTCGAGCCCGCCGCTGGTGATCACGCACACCGGGACGTCCGCGTCGAGCATGCGGCCCATCTCGGTGCGCAGCAGCCCGTCCAGCAGCTCCGCCGCCGCCTCCACGGTCGGCGCGCCGCCGGGCCAGTCGACCTCGGCGGGCTCCAGGTCCGTGCGGGTCAGCGTCTCGCGCCCGTCCGCGAAGCGCAGCACCGAGCCGGGCTCCAGGGTGCGGACCCGGGTGTACACGGTGCCCGGGCCCCAGACCGCCTTCCCGCCGAGGTACCGGTCGACCGCGAGCGGATCCAGCTCGTCGGGGAAGTCCGGGAAACGGGCCAGCGCCCGCAGCTCGGAGGCGAAGCACAGCCGGCGGCCGTCGGCGGACACGTAGTAGTACAGCGACTTCATGCCCGCGTGGTCGGTGAAGAGCTTCAGGCACGGCTCCTCCCGCTCGTCGACCAGCGCGATCGCGAACATGCCCTCCAGCCGGCTGGTGAAGGCGTCGCCGTACAGCTCGTACAGCGGCAGCAGCACGTCGCCGTCGCAGTCGCCCTCGAAGGAGTAGCCGTGCGCGGCCAGCTCGGCGCGGAGCTGCCGGTGGTTGTAGATCTCGCCGTTGAACACGCAGCACAGCGCGCCGCGCACGAAGGGCTGGTCGCCGGAGGCGATGCCCTGGATGGCGAGCCGGTTGTTGCCGAGCGCCCAGCCGTCACCGCGCCGGACGGTCTGCGCGTCGGGCCCGCCCTCGGTCATCGCCGCCGCGACGGCGTCGAGCACCTCCCGCCCGGCGGGTTCCCCGCCGAAGCAGCCGTGGATGCGGCACATGGCTCACACCTCCGTCCGGCGGCCGGGGGCGGGAACGCTCCCGGCGGCCTCCAGGGAGAGGGCGGCGGACCCGGGGCGGCTCTGCCGGGCCCCGGGGTGGTGCCGGCCGACGAACTCGGTGACCAGCTCGACCTGCCGCAGGATGTCGTCCAGCTGAGCGGGGGACGGACTCACCCCGTGGCCCTCCAGGGCGCTGTTGCCCGTCTTGAGGTAGACCGGCGCCGCCACCCGGACGATGTCGGGGGCCTCGTAGGTGCGGATGAACCCGCCCGAGCTGCGCGGGTTGTCCACGTGCAGGTCCAGTGGGACCGTCACCGCCTGCCGCAGCGCCGCGATCATCGGCAGCGTCAGGTCGCGCACCGGGTTGAAGCTGTTCGCGCCGAGCATCTCCAGCATCTGCGCCGACGCCGGGTTGCCCTGCCCGCAGTGCGCGGACACCTTCAGGTGGATCCCGGCCGGCAGCTCGCCGGCGGTCCGCAGCCGTCCCAGCACCCACAGCAGGCCCTCGTCGTAGACGACGAACCCGCGCACGCCCAGGCCGATGCCGCGCTTGACGTCCTCGACGGCGCGCACGATCTGCTCCTGCCCGCGCAGCCGGTAGCCGATCCGGGCCCCCTCGGGCGTCTGCGCCCCGGCCCCGATGTCGTTGGTGGCGCGGGGGCCGACCGACATCAGGACCTCGGCGCCGAACTCCTTGCCGAGCGCCACGTACTCGCCGATCTCGCGGGCCGTGTGCCGGTACATGCCGCGGGTCTCGGTGATGCGGTTGACGGTGAAGCCCCGGCGGCGGCTCTCGCTCAGCAGCCGCTCGGCGGCCTCCACCGAGTTCACCGTCGGCACCTCGATGCGGAAGTGCCCGCCGTCGGCGAAGACGGCGTCCGAGTCGGGCGTGAGCTGCGGGTCCCCGTCCGGCAGGCCCAGCCGGGCGAGCTGCCGACGGGTCTGGTCGAAGAAGGCGGTCGTGGTCGTCGTCCTCACCTCGTCACCTCGATACCGAGCCGCTCGGCCGTGCCGGCGACGACGTCCTCGGCGATGCGTATCGACGTCGCCCGGTCGGGGTGCACGACCTGGACCTCGCCGAAGTTCCCGAGGTTGCCCCGGCAGGGCAGCAGGGTGTCGCCCTCGGGGAAGCGGACCGTGAACGAGTGCAGGCTGTCGCCGTACCGCTCGGCGGCCCAGCCGAGGTCCGGCACCCGCTCCGGGGTGGGCACCCGGTCGGCGGCACCGAACCAGCGGACCGTGGCGTACCCGTCGAAGGCCGTCGGACCGCGCTCGATCGGCTCGTTCAGGTGGATCCGGACGAGCAGCTCGAAGATGTCCCCGCCGCCCGCGAGACGGAACAGGTTCGGCAGGCAGGAGCCCATGATGCGGGGGTTGAGCTCGATCAGCCGGGGCGTGCCGTCCGCCCCCAGCATCACCTCCACGTGGAAGACGCCGAGCCGCAGGCCGACCGCGCCGACCACCTCCTCGGCGAACCGCATCACCCGGTCGTGCTCCTCGGACGAGATGCCCGCCGGGATCGTCGTACCGGTCTCCAGGGCCTCGTGCCGGTGCCAGGTGGAGCGCTCGCTGACGGCCAGCCGCAGGAACCGCCCGTGCACCAGGCCGATCTCCGCGGAGACGAACCGCCCGCTCAGGTACTCCTCGACGAGGATGCCCGCCGCGTACGCGTCGTCCGGGGCCCCGGCGAGGACACCGGCCAGCTGCTCCTCGTCCGCGACGACATGGGCGCCCTCGCTCCCGGAGCCCCGGGCCGGCTTGACGACGACGGGGTACCCTCCGGCGGCCGCGAAGGCCGCGGCCTCCTCGAAGCCGCCGACGACCGCGTACCGGGTGGAGTCCACCCCGGCCGCCGCCAGCACCTCCCGGCAGCGGTCCTTCTGCTTGGCCGTCTCGGCCCCGCCGGCGTCGGTGAACGGAACCCCGATCTCCTCGGCGATCCGCGCGACGGGGACCACCAGCGCGTCCACGGTGGCGACGAAGCCGTCGACCGGACGCTCCCGGTGGACCTCCTGTACGCACGAGCGCAGCGCCGCGGGGTCGGTGGCGTCCTTCAGGACGTGGACCCGGTCGACGAAGCGCGCGTACGGGGAGGCGTCGAAGTCGATGTTCTGGGCCTGCTCCATGAGCAGCGAGCGGATGAGCGTCACGTGGTGGCCGAGCCGCTTGGCGGCCTCGAACGCGGGGGCGTTGCCCGCCTTCCAGGTCACGAAGACCACGTGCCGGGCGTCGGGTGCGGAAGGGTGCGGGGGGTGCAGTGGGTCGGTCATCGTGTCTTCCTCGCGAAGCGCTGGCCGATGCGGACGAATCCCGGGACGGCGGTACCGGGGGTGGGGATGAAGGAGATCGAGCCGGCGAGGATGTTCTTCTCGGACATCGAGCTGAAGCCGCCGGCGCCGGACAGCACCAGGTCGCCCTCGTCCAGGCACAGCCACGCACCGTCCGGCTGCCGCTCGGAGTACGCGTAGCGCAGGTGCTCCGTACCGCGCAGCACCTCCAGCCGGTAGCCGTCGGAGGCGTACAGGCCGGCGCAGTCGCCGAGTTCCATCTCGAACGGGCGACCGGTGCGGATGAGCCCCTCGCCGGTGAGGGACCGCAGCAGGTCCTCGTAGAGGCCGAAGGCCGGGTAGGCGTTGGCGAGCAGCAGCAGGAACGAGCGCTGCTCGGGGAAGATCTGGATGAAGTTGTGGTGGCCGCTGCCGTTGGAGTTGAAGCCGAAGGCGGACGGCCCGAACATCAGCCAGCCCAGGCCCCACGCGTGCATGAAGTGGTGGCCGGGGACGGGGATCTGGGGCGTGCGCATCTCGCGCGCCAGCTCGGCCGAGAGCAGCCGCTCACCGCCGGGGGCGACCCCGTCGTCAATGGCCAGCATCGCGATCCTCGCCAGTTCGTCCAGGGTGAGGCACACGGAGAACGAGCCGGCCGCGTCGTCGGCGATGGTCTGCGGCGGCGGGTCGTGGCGCACGTAGCCCTTGACCCGCTCGGTCCACACGTAGCCGGCCGAGACCGTACCCCCGTAGTGGCCGCCCTCGGTGAGGGTCTCGGGCACCTCCCGGATGCCGAGCGGGGCGAGCATCAGCTCGTTCACCGCGCGACGCCACGGGACCCCGAGCAGCTTCTCGATCAGTGCGGCGACGATCGAGGTCCCCACCGCCGAGTACGCGAACACCTCGCCCGGCTCGAACAGCTGGCCGTAGGCGGGCAGCGTGGCGATGTAGGAGCCGAGGTCCGGCAGGCCGGTGTCGTGCCACACCTCGTACGAGTCGTCGACCCCGCTGGTGTGCGACAGGAGGTGCCGCAGCGTCACCTTCACGGTGCCCCCGCCGCGGCGCCGGAACGCCTGCGGCAGCAGCTCGTCCAGCGGCTGGTCCAGCCCCAGCAGACCCCGGTCCACCAGGCGCAGGGCGACGAACGCCAGCATCGGCTTGGTGACGCAGGTGACGCGCTGGCGGGTGCCGGGCCCGTACGCGGCGCCGGAGACGGTGTCGGTGACGCCGTGGTAGGTCAGCTCCAGCGCCCCGTCCAGGAACACGGCGGCGCCGGCACCCGGTACGCCGTGGCCGCGCGCGGACTCGCGCAGGGTGTCGGCGACGGCGCGCAGCCGCTCCGCCGGCCCCGCCACCGCCCCGGCGGCGGCCGCCCCCGCCGCTTCCCCGCGGGTGCGGCGCAGCAGTGCGGCCTGCTCGGCGAGGGTGCGGTGGCGGTAGATCTCCGCCACCCGGACGGGCCGGCCGGCCGCGTCGGACAGGCGTGCCGCCAGCAGGGTGGCGAGCAGCGAGTGGCCGCCCACGGAGAAGAAGTCCACCCCGGGGGAGACCCGGGACAGGCCGAGCAGATCGGACCAGACCGCCGCCACCTCGGCCTCGTCGGGGTCGTCGAAGGCGTCGCCGTCGACGGACTGCTGCCCCCAGTCGACGTCCCGGGCGGCCAGGGTCTTGCGGTCGACCTTGCCGTTGGGCAGCCGCGGCAGCCGCTCCTCGACGACGATCCTCGCGGGCTGCATGTACTGCGGCAGCTTGGCCCGCAGATGGGCGGCCATTGCCTCGACGGTGACGTCGTCGCCCTCCAGGCCCACGTAGCAGACCAGCCGGGTGTCACCGTCGGTGCGCACGGCCAGGGCCGCGACGTCCTTCAGGCCCACGGCGCCGCGCAGTGCCGCCTCCAGCTCGCCGAGTTCGATCCGGAAGCCGCGCACCTTCACCTGGTTGTCCCGGCGGCCCAGGAAGCGGAGCTCGCCCTCCTCCGTCCACCGGGCCAGGTCGCCGGTGCGGTACAGCCGCCCGCCCGGTACCCCGCCGAGGTGCGCCGGAGCGGCGATGAACGAGGCCGCGGTGCGCTCGGGGTCGTTGATGTAGCCGGCGGCCAGGCCGTCGCCGCCCAGGTGGAGTTCGCCGGTCGCGCCGATCGGCACGGGCCGGCCGAGCGGGTCCAGGAGGTGGGCGGTGGTGTTGTGCACGGGCGCGCCGATGGTGGGCGCGCCGTCGGTGGGGCCGGTGAAGCACTTCCAGGTGGAGTAGGTGGTGTCCTCGGAGGGCCCGTACAGGTTGTAGAGCCGTTCGATGCCGGTGGACGCGAAGGCCTCGTTCACCAGTTCCCGGGACAGCGGCTCGCCGGCCACGTTCAGGACGCGGGTGGAGGCGGGCACCGCGCCGCGCTGGAGCAGCACGTTCAGGGCGCTGGGCACGGTGTTGACGAGGGTCGGGCGCAGCCCCTCGTCCTCGGTGAGCGCGAGGACGTTGTCCACGACGACGACGCAGCCGCCGCGGGTGAGCGGGGCCCACAGCTCGTACACCGACAGGTCGAAGTTGAGCGAGGTGGAGAAGAGCACCCGCCGCAGGTCCCCGTCCCCGTACGTCTCCTGCGCCCAGGCGAGGAGGGCCGCCACGTTGCGGTGGCTGATCACCACGCCCTTGGGCAGGCCGGTGGAGCCGGAGGTGTATATGAGGTGGGTGGTGCCGTCCGGGCCGACGGTGACGTCCGGGGCCCGCTCGTCCTCGCTCTCCGCCTTCTCCCGCAGCTCCCGCCACGGCAGCGCCCGTACGGGCCCGTCGCCGAGCCACGCCGGGGCGTCGTCGCCGTCGTGGACGACGGCGGCCAGGTCGGCGGTGGCGGCGATGGCGGCCAGCCGGTCCGCGGGGTAGGCGGGGTCGAGCGGTACGTACGCGCAGCCCGCCTTGTGGACGGCGAGCAGCAGGGCGACGGAGTGGTGCGTGCGGCCCAGGGAGAGGCCGATCCGCGAGCCCGGGGCGATCCCGTGCGAGGCCAGGGCCCGGGCCAGCCGGTTGGCCTGCCGGTCCAGCCCGCGGTACGTGAGCACGCTGCCCCGCCATTCGACGGCCGGGGCGTCGGGGGTGCGGGCGGCCTGGGCCTCCACGAGGGCGTGCAGGGGGGTGTCGCGGTCGTAGGGGCGGGCCGTGTCGTTGAACCCCCGCAGCCGGCGGCACTCCTCCGGGGACAGCAGGGCCAGCTCGCCCGCGGGGGCCCCGGGGCGGGCGGCCGCGTCCGCCAGCAGGGTGTCCAGGTTCGCGGCCATCCGCGCGATCACCGTGCCGGGGAACAGGGCCCGGTCGTAGTGCAGGGTGAACAGCGGGCCGTCCGGGGCGGGCCGGGCCTCCAGCAGCAGCGCGAAGCCCTCCGGCACGGGGGAGACGCCGTCCGACTCCAGGAAGCCCGCCCGCAGGCCGCCGCCCAGGTCGGCCGCGGCGCCGGGCACGGCCCCGCTCACGGCCTCCCGGTGGGCGGCGGCGAGTCCCAGCGCGAGGGCCGGGAGGGTCTGCTCCGGCGCGAGGAGGGAGCGGACGGCGACCGGCGCACCGTGCGCGCCGCCCGCCCGGGCCAGCACGATGTCGTCCTGACCGCTGTAGCGGTGCACGAGCACGGCGAACGCGGCGTGCCACAGGTCGGCGGCCGCGGCTCCGGCGGCCGCCCCGCCCGGCGGCGGCACCGCGCCGGACCAGGAGTGCGCACCGCTTCCCGCGCCGTCCGGGGCGCCGTGCCCGGCGTCCCGCACGGGCAGTTGCAGGGCCGGCGGTGAGTCGGCGGAAATGTCGCCCACAGTGATGGTCCCCTCGTTTGCATTTCGTTCACCTGCCGTGCGGCGGGCATGCCGAATACACGCACGCCGCACATTTACGGACCCCGCGCAATCGAATTGCGTTGCGGCGGGTCATTCACACGTCGCGCGACATCGCCCGGCCCGGAATGCGGAAAGGGTGTGACGGCGCGAAAAAACACCGGAACTGGAACAGGGAAATGAATGGCGGAGTATTCGGACGGAAAGGAGGAGCGGGGTGCGGCCCCGTCACGCCGCGACGGTGTCCGGCGCGGCCTCGCGGCCCCGCAGCGCCCGGCCGGCGATGCCCGGCATGGCGGCTCCGGCCAGCGCGAACCCGAGGGCCATGGCCAGCCAGCCCAGGCTGCCGTGGTCGACGGCGAGCCAGGTCAGCAGCGCCGGAGCGATCATCTTGCCCAGGTCCGAGCCCATCGCGTACGTGCCCTGGTACTGGCCCTGGGCGTGCTCGGGCGCCAGCCCGAACGACATCCCCCAGCTGCCCGCCGACTGCCGGATCTCGCCCAGGACGTGGGCCAGCGCCCCGAGGAGCAGCAGCGCTCCCGAGAGCGTCGCGGAGACCCCGCCGCTGAAGGAGAAGACCACGCAGGCCACCGCGAGGCACAGTGCCCCGGACCGTGAGGCCCGGGCCGCCGCGCTCGGCTCGTCGGTCCCGCGCGCGGCCCTGACCTGGAGCAGGACCACGGCGACCGTGTTGGTCAGCAGGATCGCGGCGATCATCCAGCGCGGTGCGTTCGTGCGGTGCAGCACCCACAGCGGCAGGACGACGTCGAGCAGCAGGTTGTGCATGGACAGCAGGCCGTCCAGCGCCACGAACGTCAGGTAGGGGCGGTCCCGCAGTACGGTCAGGGCCGGTCCGGGGCGGGCCGGCTGTGCCGCCACGGCGGGCAGGAGCAGGGTGAGCAGCCCCGTGGCCAGGTAGGTGGAGGCGTTGAAGACGACGGCCGCCTTGTACGCCCAGACCGAGTCGGCGGCGAGCAGCAGGCCGGCCAGGGCGGCGCCCACGGAGACGCTGACGTTGCTCGTGGCCCGCAGGTAGGCGCGGACCGTGACCCGGTCCTGCGGCGGCACCAGCCCGGCGACCATGGCCATGCGGGCGCTGCGGCTGGCGCTGTAGGCGACCGCCTGCGCGCTCACCACCAGCAGGTACGACGTGAAGCCCTGCACCGCGAGCAGGGCGGCCGTGAGCGGCCCGAGGGCGATGAAGGACCAGATCTGCACGGAGCGCGGGCCGACGCGGTCGGCAAGGTGTCCGGTCGGCGTGCTGACCAGCAGGGCGATGCCGGCGGCGACGCCGATGCCGAGGGCGAACCGGCCGGGGGAGAGCCCGAGCACGGCGGTCGCGAAGATGGCGTTCAGCGCCATCCAGAGGCCCTGCCCCAGGGTGTGCACCAGGGTGATGCCGGTGAGTACGCGTGCCGGGCCGGCGGGCGGGAGCAGTCGGCTCAGCATCGGCCTGCCGCAACGCGCTCCGCGCCGCCGACCGCAACGCGGTCCTCGCCGCCGCGGGCGGACGTCGTGGATCTTCCTCTTGCGCACGCCAGGATCACTGACACGCCCCCCACTCCTCGTCAAGCGCCGTTGCCGACGACAGGATTCGGGAAATTCCCCGTGGTCGCGGACCGAGATCGTCGGCCGCGCAGGCCATATCGAAACTTGATCTACGCCGGGCTGTCCAGGAAATGCCCCTGTGACCCCGATCACACGACCGAAACCCCTAGAGCGGGTAAAGGGCGGAGAAAAAGAATGTGCAGGAACGGTCGACGTCGCGCACCTACCGGCCGGTAGGGCATAGGGGCGGACGGCCCGATTCCGGGGACGGCCCCCTGGCGGAGCCGGTCCGGGCCCCCGTTCGGGCCCGGGGGGATTGGCCGGCCGTCCGACCGGGCAGGCGCCCGGTTGGACGGAGGAGGCCGTATGCCGCGAGAGAGGTCCCAGGGACGCAACGAGACCGCGGACGAACGGGCGGACCGGCAGTGGCAGGAGCTGATCCAGGAGATCCGGGTCGCTCAGACCGGGGTGCAGATCCTCTTCGGGTTCCTGCTCACGGTCGCCTTCACCCCGCACTTCCAGGGATTGGCCGAAACCGACAAGGCGATCTACACGGCCACGGTCGTCCTCGGCTCCCTGGCCACCGGCGCGCTCATCGGCCCCGTCTCCTTCCACCGGATCGTCTCGGGGCGCCGTATCAAGCCGGAGGCGGTGCGGTGGGCCGCGCGCCTCACCTTCGCCGGCACCCTCCTGCTGCTGGCCACCTGCACCTCCGCCCTCTTCCTCGTGCTGCGCGTCGCGGCCTCCCACACCCTCGTGCCATGGCTGGTTTCCGCCGTGGTCGCCTGGTACCTGCTGTGCTGGTACGCGCTGCCCCTGTGGGCCCGGATCCGCTACACCGCCGAGGAGGCCCAGGAGACCGGGGAGACCCGCAAGACGAGGAGCACGACATGAGCGAGCACAGGCAGCACCACTGGTCACGGACCCCGCCCTCGCGGGCGGCGGACGGGAGCGGCGACCACGAAGCCCAGCGGGCCGGGGACACCGGCCGGGACGACGAGGCCGGCGGCCACTCCGCGAAGCGGCAGCGGCCCGGCGTCGGACGGGAGGAACAGGTCCGCCCGCACCCGCCGCAGTACCACCCCCGCCCCGAGCGGGAGAGCGACGACCGCTGAGCGGGACCGCCGATCCACCAGGTGGCGGCCCCCCGGCCCCCCTTCCGGGTGACACTCGTGCCGGGCTTCGGCCCGCGACGCGGGGCGCGGGCCCACGATCGCCAGCGGCCGTACCCGCACCGCCCGCCGATCGCGGGGTTCCGGACGCCTGGGAGTTCATGTGCACGTCCTGCTCGTCGCGAGCGCCTTCAACAGCCTCACCCAACGGGTCCACGCCGAACTGCGGGACCACGGGCACCGCGTGGCGTTCGAACTCGCCCTGCCCGGCACGGACCTCGCCGAGACCGTCCGCCGCCACCACCCGGACCTCGTCGTCGCGCCGATGCTCAAGACGGCCGTCCCGCGCGAGGTCTGGTCCGCGTACACCTGCCTGATCGTGCACCCCGGACCCGTGGGCGACCGCGGTCCCTCCTCCCTGGACTGGGCCGTCACCGAGGACCGGACCCGGTGGGGCGTCACCGTCCTGCAGGCCGACGAGGAGATGGACGCGGGCGATGTCTGGGCGAGCGCCGACTGCACCCTCGCGCCCGTCGGCAAGAGCGACGCCTATCGGGGCGAGGTCGCCGACGCCGCCCTCGCCGCCGTCCTGCTCGCCGTCGAGCGCTTCGCCTCCGGCAGCCACGTCCCGGCCCCGCAGGGCGCCGCCACCGCCCGCCCCTACCTGCGCCAGCCGCACCGCCGGATCGACTGGGACCACGACAGCACCGAGACCGTCGTACGCGCCCTGCGCGCGGCCGACTCCCGGCCCGGCGTACTCGACGACCTCCTCGGCGGCCAGTGGTTCCTGCACGGCGGCCACCCCGAGGACACCCTCCGCGGCGCCCCCGGGCAGCTGCTCGCCACCCGCGCCGGAGCCGTCTGCCGGGCCACCCGCGACGGCGCCGTCTGGATCCCCGAACTGCGCGCCAAACGCGCTGCCGGGGAGCCCGCCCCCGTCAAACTCCCCGCCGTGCTCGCCCTCGGGGACCGGCTGCCCGCCCTCCCCGAGATCCCCGCCCCACCGGACGGACCCCCGGCCGGCACCCGCACCTGGACCGACATCGGCTACCGGGAACAGGGCGGGGCAGGCTTCCTGACCTTCTCCTTCCCCGGCGGCGCCATGAGCACCGGCCACTGCCGCCGCCTGCTCGCCGCCTACCGCGAGGCCTGCTCCCGCCCCACCTCCGTCCTCGTCCTCGGCGGCACCCGCGACTTCTTCTCCAACGGCATCCACCTCGGCGTCATCGAGGCGGCCGCCGACCCCGCCGCCGAGTCCTGGGCCAACATCACCGCCATGGACGACCTGGTGGAGGCCGTCCTGACCACCACCGACCGGCTCGTCGTCGCCGCCGTCGGAGGCAACGCGGCCGCCGGCGGGGCCATGCTCGCCCTCGCCGCCGACGAGGTCTGGTGCAGGTCCGGCGCCGTGCTGAACCCGCACTACCGGCTCATGGGGCTGTACGGATCCGAGTACTGGACCTACACCCTGCCCCGCCGGACCGGCACCGGCGTGGCCGAACGCCTCATGGCCGAGGCCCTGCCCCTCAGCGCCGCCGCCGCCCGCCGGCTCGGCCTGACCGACCGGACCCTCGACTGCGGCCCGCAGGAGTTCGCGCAGGAGACCGCCCGGCTCGCGGTACGCCTCGCGGCCTCACCCGCCACCCAGTCCGCCATCGCCCGCAAGAAGGCCCGGCGCGACCGCGACGAGGCAGCCACCCCGCTCGCCGCCTACCGGGAGGCGGAGCTGGCCCGGATGCGGGAGACCTTCCACGACCCGGCGGCGCCCTACCACGCGCTGCGCCGGGCCTTCGTGCGCAAGGAGCCCGCCGACCGGACACCGCCGCACCTGACGCGCCCCGTACCCGGCCGGCACACCGCTCCGCTGCCCTCGCGCCGGCCCCCCGTCACTGGACCGGCCCCCTCCGGCAGGGCGGCGGGACCGCACCCCTGCTAGCAAGAAGGGTGGGGCCGATCCGGATCCCCACGCCCCGAGCCCACCCCTCCCGCACCCCTCCCGAGGAGCACCCCCATGGATGCAGCAACGCCCAGCGCGGTGGAGGACCCCCCGATCCACATCCTCTGGATCAACGCCGGACTCAGCTGCGACGGCGACTCGGTGTCCCTGACGGCCGCGATGCAGCCCAGCATCGAGGAGATCGTCACGGGGGTGCTCCCCGGCCTGCCGAAGATCGCCGTGCACTGGCCGCTGATCGACTTCGAGTGCGGACCGGTCGGCGGCGCCGACACCTTCATCGAATGGTTCTTCAAGGGCGAGCGCGGGGAGATCGACCCCTTCGTCCTGGTCGTCGAGGGCTCGATCCCCAACGAGAAGATCAAGCCCGAGGGCTACTGGTGCGGCTTCGGCGACGACCCGGCGACCGGCCAGCCCATCACCACCAGCGAGTGGATCGACCGGCTCGCCCCCAAGGCCCTCGCCGTCGTGGCCATCGGCACCTGCGCCACGTACGGCGGCATCCACGCGATGGAGGGCAACCCCACCGGCGCCATGGGCCTCCCCGACTACCTGGGCTGGGACTGGAAGTCCAAGGCCGGTATCCCGATCGTGTGCGTCCCCGGCTGCCCCATCCAGCCGGACAACTTCTCCGAGACCCTCACCTACCTGCTGTACCAGGCGGCCGGATCCGCGCCGATGATCCCGCTGGACGACAAGCTGCGCCCGACCTGGCTGTTCGGCGCCACCGTCCACGAGGGCTGCGACCGGGCCGGCTACTACGAGCAGGGCGACTTCGCGCATACCTACGACTCGCCCAAGTGCCTGGTCAAACTCGGCTGCTGGGGGCCGGTCGTCAAGTGCAACGTCCCCAAGCGCGGCTGGATGAACGGCATCGGCGGCTGCCCGAACGTCGGCGGCATCTGCATCGCCTGCACCATGCCCGGCTTCCCCGACAAGTTCATGCCGTTCATGGACCAGCCGCCCGGCGCGACCCTGTCCACCAAGGCCAGCGGCGCCTACGGAGCCGTGATCCGCAAGCTCCGGGCGGTCACCGCCCACACCGTGGACAAGGAGCCCAAGTGGCGCCAGAAGGGCCGGCAGCTGACCACCGGCTACCGACCGCCCTGGTGACGGCGGCCCCGCACCCGTTCCCCTCCGCTCAGCCGCGACGCAGACCCAGCTCCCGTACACAAGAAGGGCCACGGCAGACACGATGACACCGAAGACGAAGGCGGCCGGCGACGGCAGCGGGCTGGTCGAGATGGCCTGGGATCCGATCACCCGGATCGTGGGCAGCCTCGGCATCCACACGAAGATCGACTTCAAGCAGAAGCGGGTCGCGGAGTGCTACAGCACCTCGTCGGTCTTCCGCGGTTACAGCGTCTTCATGCGCGGCAAGGACCCCCGCGACGCGCACTTCATCACCAGCCGCATCTGCGGGATCTGCGGCGACAACCACGCCACCTGTTCGGTGTACGCGCAGAACATGGCCTACGGCGTGAAGCCGCCGCACCTCGGCGAGTGGATCATCAACCTCGGCGAATCCGCCGAGTACATGTTCGACCACAACATCTTCCAGGAGAACCTGGTCGGGGTCGACTACTGCGAGAAGATGGTCCGCGAGACCAACCCCGGCGTCCTCGAGCTCGCCGAGCGCACCGAGTCCCCGCACGCCGCGGAGCACGGCTACCGCACCATCGCCGACATCATGCGCTCCCTCAACCCCATCGAGGGCGAGTTCTACCGCGAGGCCCTCCAGGTCAGCCGCTACACCCGGGAGATGTTCTGCCTGATGGAGGGCCGCCACGTGCACCCCTCCACCCTCTACCCGGGCGGCGTCGGCACGGTCGCCTCCGTCCAGCTCTTCACGGACTACATGAGCCGCCTCATGCGGTACGTCGAGTTCATGAAGCGGGTCGTCCCCCTCCACGACGACCTCTTCGACTTCTTCTACGAGGCCCTGCCCGGCTACGAGGAGGTCGGCCGCCGCCGGGTCCTCCTCGGCTGCTGGGGCGCCCTCAACGACCCCGAGTACTGCGACTTCACCTACGCCAACATGACCGACTGGGGACGGAAGATGTTCGTCACCCCGGGCGTGGTCGTGGACGGCAAGCTGGTCACCAACGACCTCACGCAGATCAACCTGGGCATCCGCATCCTCCTCGGCAGCTCCTACTACGACGACTGGGAGGGCCAGGAGCAGTTCGTCACCCACGACCCCCTCGGCAACCCCGTAGACCCCCGCCACCCCTGGAACCAGCACACCATCCCCGCCCCGCAGAAGCGCGCCTTCGACGACAAGTACAGCTGGGTGATGTCCCCCCGCTGGTTCGACGGCAAGGACCACCTGGCCCTCGACACCGGCGGCGGCCCCATCGCCCGCCTCTGGTCCACCGCCCTGTCCGGCCTGGTCGACGTCGGCTACGTCAAGGCCACCGGACACAGCGTGGTCATCAACCTGCCGCGCACCATGACCAAGCCGGAGACCACCTTCGAGTGGCGGATCCCGAAGTGGAGCAACGCCCTGGAGCGCAACCGCGCCCGCACCTACTTCCAGGCGTACGCCGCCGGCATCGCCCTGCACTGCGCCGAGAAGGGGCTGGCCGAGGTCCGCGCCGGACGCAGCCAGACCTGGGAGAAGTTCGAGGTGCCGGACGAGTCCATCGGCTGCGGCTTCACCGAGGCGGTGCGCGGCGTCCTCTCCCACCACATGGTCATCCGCGACGGGAAGATCGCCAACTACCACCCCTACCCGCCGACCCCCTGGAACGCGAGCGTCCGTGACAGCTACGGCACCCCCGGACCGTACGAGGACGCCGTCCAGAACACCCCGATCTTCGAGGAGAACCCCCCGGAGAACTTCAAGGGCATCGACATCATGCGCGCCGTCCGCAGCTTCGATCCCTGTCTGCCCTGCGGCGTCCACATGTACGTCGGCGGCGGCAAGACCGTGAAGTCCATGCACGTCCCCACCGGCCTGAGCGGACTCGGCGGATGAGCGCCACGACCGCCGACGGCCTGCGGGCCGGCCGCCGCATCGAAGAGGTCCTCGACCGGCTCGCCGCCACCGGCGACCGGCAGACCCACGAGGCCGCCGAGGAACTGGTCCGCGTACTCATGGACTTCTACGGAGCCGGCCTCGGCCGGATCGTGGAGCGGCTCACCGCCCTCGCGCCCGGCGCCGACCCCCTGGCCGCCCTCCTGGAGGACGAGCTCACCGCGAGCCTGCTGACCCTGCACGACCTCCACCCCGAGGACGTCCACACCCGCATCGCCCGCGCCCTGGACTCCCTCCCCGAGGCCGAACTCGCCGGCTACGACGAGAGCGACGGCACCCTGCGGCTGCGCACCGCACCCGGGACGGGCTGCGGCTGCGGCAGCAGCGCCGAGGACACCCTGGGGCGCATCGAGGACGTCGTGGCCGCCTTCGCCCCCGAGGTCGCCTCCGTGGAACTGGCACCCGCCGTACCGACACCCCCGCTGCTCCAGATCACCACCCGGCCCCACGCCCCGGCGCGCGTCCGGTGAGCCCCGACCTGCGGCCGTCCGCCCCCGCCCGGGGACTCCGGCGCTTCACCCGGCCCCGCGCCCCCCGCCCCGAGACCTGCGAACTGTGCGGTACGGCGGTGGCCCGGGACGGCCACCGCCACCTCGTGGAGACCGACAAACGCGCCCTGGTCTGCGCCTGCACCCCCTGCGCCCTGCTCTTCGACCGGCCCGGCGCCGGCGCGGGCCGCTTCCGCACCGTCCCCGACCGCTACCTGAGCGACCCCGGCCACCGCTGGGACGACGAGGCCTGGGACCTCCTCCAGATCCCCGTGGGCGTCGCCTTCTTCTTCCGCAACGCCGCCCTCGACCGGCTCGTCGCCCTGTACCCCAGCCCGGCCGGAGCCACCGAGAGCGAACTCGACCCCGGCACCTGGCAGCGCGTCCTCGGCGCCGGCCCGCTGGCCGGACTCCTCGAACCCGACGTCGAGGCACTGCTGCTGCGCCGCTCACACGGCCGCACCGCCTGCTACCTCGTCCCCATCGACATCTGCTACGAACTGGTGGGCCGCATGAGACTGCTGTGGCAGGGCTTCGACGGCGGCGCCGAAGCCCGCGCCGCCCTCGACACCTTCTTCGCCGAGGTCGAACGGCGCGCCGTACCCGCCGGCCGGCAGCCCGCCACGGCACCGGCCGGGGAGCCGCGCCCATGACCGACCTCACCTTCACCTGCACCGGGGTGCGCGCCGACCCCTACGCGGCCGGCCCCACCCTCCTGCTGCGGCTGCGCGTCGCCGCCCCCTGCGCCACCCGCGTCCACGCCCTCGCCCTGCGCTGCCAACTGCGCATCGAACCGGCCCGCCGGGGCTACGGCCCCGGCGAGGCCGCCGCGCTCCAGGACCTGTTCGGCGAGCGCTCCCGCTGGGGCACCACCCTCCAGCCCGTCCAGTTCGCCCAGGTCGCCGTCATGGTCCCGAGCTTCACCGGGGAGACCGAGACCGAGGTGCCCGTGCCCTGCACCTACGACATGGACATCGCGGCCACCCGCTACTTCGACGCCCTGGAGGACGGCGACGTACCGCTGCTGATGCTGTTCTCCGGCACGGCCTTCACCGGCTCCGGCGGCTTCCGCGTCGAACCCGTCCCCTGGGACCGCGAAGCCTCGTACCGGATGCCCGTGTCCGTGTGGCGGGAGATGATCGAACAGCACTTCCCCGGCTGCGGATGGCTGCGGCTGCCCCGCGACACCATGGACGAGCTCCTCGCCTTCCGCTCGCGGCACGCCCTCGCCTCCTGGGAGTCGACCGTACGCACCCTCCTGGACGCCGCCGCGACCCCGGCGGCCCCCGCCGCCGCCCCGGAGCCCCTCCGGGCCGCCGCACTGCTGGACCGGCTGGCCGGGAGGACCGCCCCGTGACCACCACCTCCCCGCCGGACGCCCGCTTCGCGGCGGCCCGGCAGCTGGCCGACGCGGTCCTCTTCGAGGGGTACGTGCTGTACCCCTACCGGGCCTCCGCCGCCAAGAACCGGATGCGCTGGCAGTTCGGCGTCCTGGTCCCGCCCGCCTGGGGCCCCGCGCACGGCGAACACTCCTGCCAGCGCACCGAGCTGGTGATGGAGCCCAGGGGCGAGGCCGTCCTCCACCTCGAACTCCGCTTCCTGAGGGCCTGGCGGCGCACCGTCGAACAGGCCCTCGGGGACGGCTCGTTCACGCCCGTGCCCGAACTGCACCTGCCCGACCGGGTCCTCGTCCCCTGGGACGAGGGGACCGAGGAACAGGCCGAGCTGACCGTACCCGTCGCCGAACTCGCCGCGGGCGAGGTGACCCTGCCCCTGGCCCGGCCCGCCCGCGAGGAGACCGAACCCGTCCTCGACGCGGCCGGGCGCGAACGCGGCCGGCTGGTCCGGCGCGCCGAGCGGATCGACGCCGAGGTCCGGCTGCGCGCCGAGGAACTCGATGTGCCCTACCGGGCGCTGAAGCTCACCGCCGTCGTCGAGAACACCGCCGCCTGGACCCCGGAGCCCGGCGCCGGCCGCGACAGCGCCCTGCCCCGGTCCCTGGTCGCCGCCCACCTCCTGCTGGGCCTCAGCGCGGGCTCCTTCCTGTCCATGACCGACCCGCCCGAATGGGCCCGGCCCGCCGTGCGCGGCTGCGACAACCGCCACACCTGGCCCGTGCTCGCGGGGGAAGACGGCCGTGCCGACGTGGTCCTGTCCTCCCCGATCATCCTGGAGGACCACGCCGCGATCGCACCCGAGAGCGCCGGAGCCATGTACGACGCCCTGGAGATCGACGAGATCCTCGCCCTGCGCACCGCCGCCCTCACCGACCAGGAGAAACGCGAGGCCCGCGGCACCGACCCCCGCGCCGCCGCCGTCGTCGACCTCGCGGACTCCATGCCCCCCGAGGTACTGGAACGCCTGCACGGAGCCGTCCGCGCCCTGCGCGAGATCACCGACCCGCCCGGCCGCGCGCCGGTACCGGAGGACGTGTTCACCCCGGACACCCCCTGGTGGGACCCGGCCCACGGGGCCGCCGCCGAGCCCGCCCCGGAGCGGATCACCGTCGACGGCCGCTCCGTCGGCCCGGGCAGCCGCGTCCTGCTGCGGCCGGGCCTGCGCCGCACCGACGCCCAGGACCTGTTCCTGCGGGGCAGGGCCGCACACGTCGAAGCGGTCCTGCACGACGTCGACGGCGGAGTGCACCTCGCCGTCACCGTCGACGGCGACCCCGGCGCCGACATCCGCCGCGAACAGGGCCGGTTCCTGTACTTCCAGCCCGACGAGGTCACCCCCCTGGAGGACGAGTGAACGGCCGGACCCTGGTCGCCGGCATCGGCAACGTCTTCCTCGGCGACGACGGCTTCGGCGTCGAGACGGTCCGCGCCCTGGCCGCGCAGCCGCTGCCGGACGGAGTGGAGGCGGTCGACTTCGGCGTGCGCGGCGTCCACCTCGCCTACCAGCTCCTCGACGGCTACGACACCCTCGTCCTCGTCGACGCCACCGCCCGGGGCGCCGCACCCGGCACCCTCCACCTCATCGAGGCCGACGGAACCGGACCCCTCGACCCCGGGAGCGCGGTGCTCGACGGGCACGACATGTCGCCCGACACGGTCCTCGCCCTCCTCGACACCCTCTGCGCGGGCACCGGCGCCACCCCGCCCCGGCGCACCCTCGTCGTCGGCTGCGAACCCGCCACCGTCGAGGAGGGCATCGGCCTGAGCCCGCCCGTGGCCGCCGCCGTACCCCACGCCGTACGCATGGTCCAGGAACTGCTCCCGAGGAGAACCCCATGAAGAAGGCCATCGTGTTCACCGTGGCCGCCGCACTCGGCGCCGTGCTCGTGACCATGCTCCCCGACCTCAAGCGCTACCTGCGCATCAGCCGCATGTGACCGCCGGGTCCCCGCCGCCCGAATGGCGTACGGGTCCCCGGTGCGTCGGCGCGCCCGTCCGCCGGCCACCCGCCCCGCCGGTCTAATGAGGCGCGGCAGGACGGAGTCCGATGCACGAGATGTCGATCGCCATGGCCGTCGTGGACCAGGTGGCGGAGGCGGCCCAGGCCGGAGCGGCGCGCTCCGTGAGCCGCGTGGAGCTGGAGATCGGGGAACTGGCCGGCGTCGTCCCCGACGCACTGGCCTTCTCCTTCGGACTGGCCTGCACCGCGACGCCCCTCGAAGGCGCCGAGCTCGTCACCCACTCCGTGACGGCCCGCGCCCGCTGTGCGTCCTGCACGGCGGAGTGGGCCGTCGGCATGCCCCCCGACCTGCGCTGTCCCGACTGCGGGAAGGCCACCGCCGTGGAGCTCCTGACGGGGCGCGAACTGCGGATCCTCCGCGTGGTCTGGGAAGACGAAGACGCCCTCGAACCGATCCCCGAGGAGGCCTGAGCCGTGTGCCGAGTGGTCGACCTGAGACAGGCGGTGCTCGCCAAGAACGACGGGGCCGCGCAGGCCCTGCGTGACGAACTCACCGCCCGCGGAACGGTGGTGGTCAACCTGCTCTCCAGCCCGGGCAGCGGGAAGACGGCCCTGCTGGAACGCGAACTGACCCTCGCCCGTGAGCGGGGCGTTCCCGTGGCCGCGCTGACGGCCGACCTCGCGACCGAGAACGACGCGGTACGGCTGGCCCGTTCGGGGGTGCCGGTCAAGCAGGTCCTCACCGACGGCCTCTGCCACCTGGAGGCCCACATGCTGGGCCGCCACCTCGACGGCTGGCTCCCCGAGGACACCCGGCTGCTCTTCGTCGAGAACGTCGGCAACCTGGTCTGCCCCGCCTCGTACGACCTCGGGGAGTCGCTCCGGGTGGTGCTCGCCTCGGTGACGGAGGGTGAGGACAAGCCGCTGAAGTACCCGACCGCCTTCGGGCTGGCGCAGCTCGTGCTGATCACCAAGACGGACATCGCGGAGGCCGTCGGGTTCGACGAGGCCGCCTTCCGCGCCCATGTCCAGCGGGTCAACCCCGGGGTGGAGGTGCTCCGCACCTCGTCCCGCTCGGCCGAAGGCACGGGCCTCCTCCTGACCCACGCCCTCCGCACCGCCGAAGGCACCCCGCCCCACACCCCGGTGATGTCCCACCAGCCCCACAGCCACGGCGGTCACGCCCCCACCCACGGCCCGGGCCACACCCACCCCGGTCCCGGCCACGCCCCCGGTGCAGGCCACGCCCCCGGTGCCGGCAACGCCCCCGGGCACACCCATGCCCCCGGGCACACCCACGGCCCCGGGCACGTCCACGGCCCGGGCGCGGGGTACGTACACGACCACGCCCCCACCCGCCCCGCACCGGAACCCCGCTGATGGAGGCTCCCGAACGCCGCCGAGTCACCGTCCGCGGCGTGGTGCAGGGCGTCGGCTTCCGCCCCTACGTGTACACCCGCGCCACCGGACTCGGTCTCGCCGGCCACGTCACCAACACCCCCGACGGCGTCGTCGCCGAGGTCGAGGGCGCCCCCGCAGCCGTCGCCGCGTTCTGCGAACGCCTCGCCGCCGACGCCCCGCCCCTGGCCGTCGTGGACGCCGTCGACCACCACACCCTGCCCCCCGTCGGCACCGCCGGACCGGGCGGCGCCGGCTTCGCCATCGTCCCCTCCCGCTCCGGCGGCCCCGCCCGCACCCTCGTCTCCCCGGACGTCGCCACCTGCGCCGACTGCCTCGCCGAACTCGCCGACCCGGCCGACCGCCGCCACCGCCACCCGTTCATCACCTGCACGCACTGCGGGCCCCGCTTCACCATCGTCACCGGACTCCCGTACGACCGGGCCCACACCACCATGGCCCGTTTCCCGATGTGCCCCGACTGCGCCCGCGAGTACGCCGACCCCGCCGACCGCCGCTTCCACGCCCAGCCCGTGGCCTGCCCGGCCTGCGGGCCCCGACTGCGCCTCCTCACCGGGACGCCGCCCCGCGAGCGCACCGCCGCCGACCCCGTCGCCGGGGCCCGCCGGCTCCTCGCCGAAGGGGCGGTCCTCGCCGTCAAGGGCCTCGGCGGCTACCACCTCGCCTGCGACGCCACCCGGCCCGCGGCCGTCGCCGAACTGCGCCGCCGCAAGGCCCGCGGGGACAAACCGTTCGCCCTGATGGCCCGCTCCCTCGCCGACGTCGGGCACCTCGCCGGGATCGGCCCCGCCGAGCGGGCCCTGCTCACCGGACCCGAGCGGCCCATCGTGCTGCTGCGCCGCCGCCCCGCGGCGGCCGCCGTCCTCGCCGCCGAAGTCGCCCCGGGCAGCCCCGACCTGGGCGTGATGCTCCCGTACACCCCCGTGCACCACCTGCTGCTGGGCCTGCCCGGCGACCCGCCCGGGCCGCGGCTGCTCGTGATGACCAGCGGAAACCTCTCCGGCGAGCCCATCGTCACCGACGACGCAGAGGCCCTGGAGCGCCTCGGCCGCCTCGCCGACGCCTGGCTCACCCACGACCGCCCCATCCACGTGCCCTGCGACGACTCCGTGGTGCGCGTCTGCGACGGCGAACCGCTGACCGTACGCCGCTCCCGGGGCCACGCCCCGCTGCCGATCACGCTGCCGCTGGACGTGCCGCCGACGCTGGCCGCCGGGGGCGACCTGAAGAACGCCTTCTGCCTCGGCGAGGGCCGCAAGGCCTGGCTGTCCGCGCACATCGGCGACATGGACGACCTGGCCACCCAGGCCGCCTTCGAACGCGCCGAGCGGCAGCTGGAGTCCATCACCGGAGTGGCACCCGCCCTGTTCGCCGCCGACCGCCACCCCGGCTACCGCTCCACGGCCTGGGCCGCCCGGCACGCCGGCGCCCGCCCCCTGGTCCGCGTCCAGCACCACCACGCGCACATCGCCTCCGCCATGGCCGAACACGGCCTGGACGGCGGGCGGCGCGTCATCGGGATCGCCTTCGACGGCACCGGCTACGGCGACGACGGAGCGGTCTGGGGCGGCGAGGTGCTGCTCGCCGACTACACCGGCCACACCCGCTTCGCGCACCTCGCGTACGTCCCCCTCCCCGGCGGCGACGCCACCGTGCGGCGCCCCTACCGGATGGCCGTGGCCCACCTGCGGGCCGCCGGCCTCGGCCGGACCCCGGACCTGCCCGCGGTGGCGGCCTGCCCGCCCGGCGAACTGCCCGTACTGGAACGCCAGCTGGAGCGGGGCCTGAACTGCGTGCCCACCTCCAGCATGGGACGCCTCTTCGACGCGGTCTCCTCCCTGGCCGGCGTCTGCCACCTCGCCGGGTACGAGGCGCAGGCCGCCGTCGAGCTGGAGGCGGCCGCCCTCGCGGCCCCCGCCGGGGACCCGCACCCCGGCTACCGGTTCGCCCTGCGCCCCCCGCCGCCCGGCACCCCGGGCCCGCACACCGCCGACCCGGCGCCGGTCCTCGCCGCCGTCGTCGCCGACGTACGGGCGGGCACCGCGCCCGGGCTCGTCGCGGCCCGCTTCCACACCGCGGTCGCCGCCCTCGTCACGGACGCCTGCCTCGCCGCCCGCGCGGCGCACGGCCTCGACACCGTCGCCCTGACCGGCGGCGTCATGGCGAACACCCTGCTCTCCGGCACCTGTTCACGGCTGCTGCGGGAACACGGCTTCACCGTACTGCGCCAGCACCGGGTCCCCCCGAACGACGGGGGACTGGCCCTCGGCCAGCTCATGGTGGCGGCGGCCACGGCAGGCCGCGCCACGGAACAACCACAGCAAGGAGGGGCCCATGTGCCTGGCGGTACCCGGCAGAGTGATTGACATCGGAGAGCGGGACGGCACCCGCATGGCCACCGTCGACTTCGGCGGCGTCGTCAAGGACGTGTGCCTGGAGTACCTGCCGGACCTGAGGGTCGGCGAGTACGCCATCGTCCACGTCGGCTTCGCCCTCCAGCGCCTGGACGAGGAGTCGGCGCTCAAGACCCTGGAGCTCTTCGCCGAACTCGGCATGCTCCAGGAGGAGTTCGGCGACCCCTGGGAGCAGGCCGCACAGTTCGGCGGCGCCCTGGAGCCGGGCACCCCCGACCCCGAAGACGTCCCGCGGGAGGCGGCGCAGCAGTGAAGTACATCGACGAGTTCCAGGACCCCGGCCTCGCCCGCCGGCTGCTCGACGACATCCACGCCACCGTCACCCGTCCCTGGGCGCTGATGGAGGTCTGCGGCGGCCAGACCCACACCATCATCCGGCACGGCATCGACCAGCTCCTCCCCGAACAGGTCGAGCTGATCCACGGGCCCGGCTGCCCGGTGTGCGTGACCCCGCTCGAAGTCATCGACAAGGCCCTGGAGATCGCCTCCCGCCCCGGCGTGATCTTCTGCTCCTTCGGCGACATGCTCCGCGTGCCCGGGACGGGCCGCGACCTCTTCCAGGTGCGCGGCGAGGGCGGCGACGTACGCGTCGTCTACTCCCCGCTCGACGCCCTGCGCATCGCCCGGCAGAACCCGGACCGCCAGGTGGTCTTCTTCGGCATCGGCTTCGAGACCACCGCACCGCCCAACGCCATGACGGTGTACCAGGCGAAGAAGCACGGCATCACCAACTTCAGCCTGCTCGTCTCCCACGTCCGGGTCCCCCCGGCCATCGAGGCGATCATGAACTCGCCGAGCTGCCGGGTCCAGGCCTTCCTCGCCGCCGGGCACGTGTGCAGCGTGATGGGCACCGCCGAGTACCCCCGGCTCGCCGCCCGCCACCGGGTCCCCATCGTGGTCACCGGATTCGAGCCGCTCGACATCCTGGAGGGCGTACGGCGGGCCGTGCGGCAGCTGGAGCGCGGCGAGCACACCGTCGACAACGCCTACGCGCGCGCCGTCCGCCCCGAGGGCAACCCGGCCGCCCTCGCCATGCTGGAGGACGTCTTCGAGGTCACCGACCGCGCCTGGCGCGGCATCGGCGTCATCCCCGCCAGCGGCTGGCGGCTGTCGGCCCGCTACCGGGACTTCGACGCCGAACACCGCTTCTCGGTGACCGGCATCGACACCCGCGAGCCGGCCGCCTGCCGCAGCGGCGAGGTCCTCCAGGGCCTGATCAAGCCGCACGAGTGCGAGGCCTTCGGCAAGACCTGCACCCCGCGCACCCCGCTCGGCGCCACCATGGTCTCCAGCGAGGGCGCCTGCGCCGCGTACTACCTCTACCGGCGCCTGGAGATCCCGACCGCAAAGACGGCACCGCTGGAGGCGACCCCCGTTGTCTGACACCGCACTGGACGTCCAGGGCTGGACCTGCCCGGCCCCCCTGCGCGACCACCCCCGCGTGGTGATGGGCCACGGCGGCGGGGGCGCCCTCTCCGCCGAACTCGTCCGGCACGTCTTCGCCCCCGCCTTCGGCGGCGAGGTGCTCGCACAGCTCGGCGACTCCGCGACCCTGACCCTGGGCGGGGCCCGGCTGGCCTTCTCCACGGACTCGTACGTGGTGCGCCCGCTGTTCTTCCCCGGCGGCAGCATCGGCGACCTCGCGGTCAACGGAACCGTCAACGACCTCGCCATGAGCGGGGCCGTGGCCGCGTACCTGTCCTGCGGGTTCATCCTGGAGGAGGGCGTCGAGACCGCCACGGTGGGCCGCGTCGCCGAAGCCCTCGGCGCGGCCGCACGCGCGGCCGGCGTGGAGGTGGCGACCGGGGACACCAAGGTCGTCGAAGTGGGCCACGGCGACGGCGTGTACATCAACACCTCCGGCATCGGGCTCGTCCCCGACGGCGTGGACCTGCGGCCGCAGCGGGTCGTACCGGGCGACGTGGTCATCGTCAGCGGGGACATCGGGCTGCACGGAGTGGCCATCATGAGCGTCCGCGAGGGCCTCGGCTTCGAGGCGGACATCGCCAGCGACTGCGCGGCCCTGGGCGGCCTCGTGCAGTCGATGCTCGCCGTCACCCCCGACCTGCACGTGCTGCGCGACCCCACCCGCGGCGGCCTGGCCGCCGCCCTCAACGAGATCGCGGCCGCCTCCGGCACCGGAGTGGCCGTCCAGGAGGGCCGGGTGCCGGTCCCCGAGGCCGTGCGCAACGCCTGCGCGATCCTCGGGCTCGACCCGTTCTACGTGGCCAACGAGGGCAAGCTCGTCGCGTTCGTCCCCCGCGAGCACGCCGACGCCGTCCTCGACGCCATGCGGGCCCACCCGTTGGGCCGGCGGGCGGCGGTGATCGGCGAGGCGGTCGAGGACCACCCCGGACTGGTCGTGGCCCGTACGGGCCTCGGCGGCACGCGCGTGGTCGACCTGCCGATCGGGGAGCAGCTGCCCAGGATCTGCTGACACCGGCCCGCCGGGGACCCCCGGGGCGGGCGCGGCGGGGTCAGGGCAGCTCGGGGATGAAGGGCAGGTAGTCCTCCGGGCCGTCCCACGGCACCACCGCGTAGCTCGCCTCGGGCAGTTCGTTCCACACGCCGGGGAGGTCTCCGAGCGGCTCGGAGACCACCAGCCGCGTCTCGTCGGACACCGAGCGCAGGTACGGCAGCTCCGGGTACAGCTGGCGCACCGTCTCGGCGCGGCTGCTGTAGTACAGCGAACGGGACCTGCCCTGGCTGGAGTAGCGGAACGCCCACACGCGCTCGCCCTCGCTGACCGCCACCGTCATCTGGAGCGGGTCCGCGACCCCGTGCTCCTTGCCGAGCCGTTCCACCAGGCCCGCCATCCGGGCGACCGCGCCGGGCGGGTCCTGGTCGAGGCCGAAGGTGACGGCCAGGTAGAACATCACCTCGGAGTCCGTCGAACCCTCGATGCAGGGGAACAGTGCCGGGTCCACGGCCATGCACAGGTCGCGCTGGAGCCGGTGGAAGTCGGTGATCGAACCGTTGTGCATCCACAGCCAGCGGCCGTGCCGGAAGGGATGGCAGTTGGTCTGCTGGATCGCCGAACCCGTGGAGGCGCGGACGTGCGCGAAGAACAGCGGCGACCGCACGTGCGAGGCCAGCTCCCGCAGGTTCCGGTTGTTCCAGGCCGGGCCGATGTCCCGGAACACCGCGGGGGTGCCGTCACCGTCGGTGCTGTACCAGCCGATGCCGAAGCCGTCCCCGTTGGTGGACTCCACGCCCATCCGCGCGTGCAGGCTCTGGTCGATCAGCGAGTGTTCCGGCTGGTACAGGACGGCGTCGAGGAGCATCGGGGAGCCGGAGTAGGCGAGCCATCGGCACATGTGCACCATCCCTCTCGTGCGCCACTCCGTCCGAGCCTAACGCCCCATGCGAGCGCACCGCCTCCCGTTGCGCCGGGCGGGTGGCATCGCCCGAGTCGGCCGCCGCACCGCCGCGCGCGGCGCCCGGATGCCGCGAACCTGTCCCTGCGGACCGGGGAAGGGAGCGGCGGGTGAAGAGCAGGGCGGTCGAATTCCTCCTCTGGTGGGCGGCGCTCACGGGCGTCGCACTGCTCGCGATCACCACCCTGGACCCCGTGGAAGTGCTGGTGGCGGCCGTCGGTGCGGCCGGGGCCGGCTGGGGGGCGGGCCGGCTGCGCCGGGCGGCAGGCGTACGGATCAGCGGCGCCGCCGGAGCCGCGCGCGCGGTCCTGGCGCTGCCGCTCGGCGCCCTCAGGGGCCTCGTCACCCTCGTCCGGCTCCCGGCCGCCCGGCCCGGGGCCCGCAGAGGCCGGATCCGCACCGTGCGGCTGCGCGAGGGAGCCGACCCGGGATGGGCCGGGGTCCTGCTGGGCTGGTCCGCCGACACCTGCGTCGTCGACCTCCCCGAGGGACGCCCGAGCGCCGTCGTGCACACGTTCGCCGCCACCCCCGGCGGGCCGGAGCGGGCGCTGGACCGCCGAGGGGGCGCGCGGTGAGCCCCGTACCGGCCGCCACCTGGTCGGCGGCCGCCCTGGTGCTGCTCGCCGCCGTCTGGCCGGCCTGCCTGTGGGCGGCGGCCCGGGGCAGCGCGGTGCGCCGCCTGGCCGGGCTGTGCCTGGCGGGCACGGCCACCGGGGCGCTCCTCCTGCTGCTGCCCATGGCCTACGGCCGCTCCTCGTACCAGGACCTCGCCCTCGTGTTCGCGGTGCTCTCCCCGGCCGGGGTGCTGGTCTTCACCCGGATCGCCGGATCCGGTCCCTCCGACGGGGACGGCTGAGATGTCCGGGGCGGAGACCGCGCACCTCGCGGCCCACGTCCTGCTCTGGGCCGGAGCGGGCTGCTTCCTCGTGTCCGCGGCGGCCCTGGCGTTCCTGCCCGGGGGCCTGGCCCGGCTGCACGCCCTGGCCCCGGCGGCCGGCCTCGGCACACCGCTGATCGCCTGCGCCGTGGCCCTGGAGCAGGGCATCGGACGTGCCGCCGGCAAAACCCTCCTCATCGGCCTGCTCCTCTCCGCCGGATCCACGGTGACCACCATCGCCGTCGCCAGGGCCACCGCGGGCGAGGACGAGGAGCACGCCCGGCAGCACCAAGGAGGCCCGGCCCGGCATGGATGACGCCCTGACCACCACCGCCCTGCTCCTCGTCGTCGCCGCCGCCACCCTCGCCGTGTTCTGCCGCGAGCCCGTACGGCAGGCCGTGGCGCTCGCCGTCCTGGGCCTCGCGCTGACCCTGCTGTTCCTCGTGCTCCAGGCCCCGGACGTGGCGCTGTCCCAACTCGCCGTCGGCACGGCGCTCACCCCGCTGCTGATCCTGCTCACGGCCCGCAAGGTCCGCCGCCCGCCCGCCGGGCGGAGCGAACGGGAGGACCGGCCGTGAAGGCGCGCGCCCGGGGCGCCCTCCTCGGCGGCGCCGGCGCCGTCCTCGCCGCGTTCTTCGCCGCCGCCTGCCGGGACCTGCCCGCCTTCGGCACCGACCGCCACCCCTACGGGGACCGCGCCGTCGCCGCCGCCCTCGCCCACCGCACGGCCAACACGGTCTCCGCAGTGAACTTCGACCTGCGGGCCCTCGACACCCTCGGTGAGCAGTCGATCCTCTTCGTCACCGTCCTCGGCTCCACCCTGCTGCTGCGCCTGGCCCGTGACGAACACCGCGAACCGCCCCGCACCGAACGCGCCCTGCCCACCACCCGGCTCTTCGGCGCCGTCCTGCTGCCCGTCGCCCTGGTCACCGGCGTGTACGTGGTGGCACACGGGCAGCTCACCCCCGGCGGCGGCTTCCAGGGCGGAGTGGTCCTGGCCACCGCCCTCCACCTGGCCTACCTCGCGGCCGACTACCGGGTCCTCGAACGGGTCCGTCCGCTCGCCGCCCTCGACGCCGCGGACGCCCTCGCCGCGCTGTCCTTCACCGTGCTGGGCCTGGCCGGCCTCGCGGCGGGCGGGGCCTTCCTGGAGAACGTGCTCCCGCTCGGCACGTTCAACACGCTCACCTCGGGCGGGACGGTCCCGCTCCTCAACCTCGCCGTGGGCATCGAGGTCGGCTCCGGGCTGATCGTGCTGCTCGCCCACTTCCTCGACCAGGCCGTCGAGATCACCGAACCGGGCGACGGACGGCCCCGCCGCCCGCCCGCCCCCGACCCGCAGGAGGAAGCGCGCTGATGGGCGTCCTGCCGTTCCTGGCCGCCGGATGGGTGCTCCTGACCGCCCTGTACGGCCTGGTCACCAGCCGCAACCTCATCCACGCCGTCGGCTGCCTCGCCGTCGCCCAGTCCTCCACCTACCTGATGCTGCTCGGCGTCGGATACCGGCGCGGCGCCACCGCTCCCGTCTTCGGAGACCTCCGGCCCGGCAGCAGGCCCGTCGTCGACCCCGTCGTCCAGGCCCTGACCCTCACCGACATCGTCGTCGGCGCCACCGTCACCGCCCTGCTGCTCGCCCTCACCATCCAACTGCGCAAACGCCACGGCACCGTCGACCCGCAGGCGCTCACCGCGCTCCGGGGCTGACCGCGTGCCGGCGGCCCAGACCCTCCTCCCGCTCGCCGTCGCCGTCCCGCTGGCAGGCGCCGCCCTGCTGGCCGTGGCGGGCCGCCGGCTGCCCAGGCTCGGCTGCGACCTGCTCGCCACCACGACCGCCGCCGCCTGCCTCGGTGTCCTCGTGCTGCTCTGGCCGCACACCGGGCACCGGGCGGGCGTCCGGGTCGGCGGGGTCCCCGCGCCCGTCGGGATCGTCCTGACGGCCGACCCCCTCGGCGCCGGCCTGGCGCTGCTCGCCGCCGTGCTCGTCCTGGCCGTCATCGTGTACTCCTGGCGCTACTTCGACGAGCCCTCCGGGGACCGGGCCGGGACCTTCCCCGCGCTGATCCTGCTCTTCGAAGCCGGCATGACCGGCTTCGCCCTCACCGCCGACCTGTTCAACGCCTTCGTCTTCTTCGAGCTGATGAGCGTGGCCGCCTACGCCCTCACCGGCTACCGCATCGAGGACCCCCGCCCGCTCCAGGGCGCCCTCACCTTCGGCATCGTCACCTCCTTCGCCGCCTACGGCTGCCTCCTGGGCATCGCCCTGCTGTACGCCCGCACCGGCGAGCTGAACCTCGCCCGGCTCGGCGAACGGCTCGCGGGCGAACGGGCCGACGCCCTCACCGTCGTCGCCTTCGTCCTCGTGACCACCGCCTTCCTGGTGAAGGCCGCCGCCGCCCCCTTCCACTTCTGGCTGCCCGACGCGCACGCCGTGGCGCCGACCCCGGTGTGCATGCTGATGTCCGGGGTGATGGTGGAGCTGGGCGTGTACGGGGCCGCGCGCGTCTACTGGACCGTGTTCGCCGGCCCCGGCGGCATCCCGCACGGCGCCTTCCGCACCACCCTCGTCACCGTCGGGGTGGCCACCGCCCTGCTGGGCGCGCTGATGTGCTGGCCACAGCGGCACCTCAAGCGGATGCTGGCCTTCTCCACCGTCAGCCACGTCGGACTGTTCCTCATCGGCGTCGCCCTGCTCACTCCGGCCGGCACCGCCGCCACGGCCGTGTACGTCGCCGGGCACGGCTGCGCGAAGGCGGCGCTGTTCGCGCTGAGCGGGGTGCTCCTCGACCAGTACGGCTCGGTCGACGAGCACGGCCTCCACGGAAAGGCGCGCGGCCACCGCGTCCTCGGCGTGCTCTTCGTCCTCGGAGCCCTCGCCCTGGCCGGCCTGCCGCCCTTCGGCGCGGGCCTCGGCAAGGCCCTCGGCGAGGAGGCGGCGGGCCATGCGCTGACCCCGGTCTTCCTCGTCACCTCGGCCGTCACGGGCGCCACCCTGCTGCGGGCCGCCGCCCGGATCTTCCTCGGCGCGGGCCCGCCACCGCGCCCGGGCCCGCGCGACGCCGAGACCACGGGGGAGGGGGAGGAACCCGAGGTCCGAACCGCCCGGCGCTCCCCGCACCCGCCCATGGTGGCCGTACCGGCCGTCCTGCTGCTCCTCGGCCTGCTCGTCGGCGTCGTTCCGGCCGTCGCGGAGAGCCTGGGCCACGGGGCGCGGCTCTTCACGGACCCGGCCGGATACGCCGCCGCCGCGGGCGGCACCGGCCGGGCGGACGCGGCGGCGGGGGAGTCCGTCGCCACGGCCTGGACCCCGGCCGGCATCGGGCTCGGCCTGGCCTCCGTGGCCCTCGCCCTCCTGATCGCCGCCACCGCCGTACGCGGCCCCGGCGGGACCCCGCGCAGGGCCGCGGCCGCGCTGCTGCTGCCGCTGCGCCGGCTGCATTCGGGGCTGCTCGGCGACTACCTGGCCTGGCTGGCGGTGGGCATGGCCGCGCTCCTGGTCGCCGTCGCCGTCCAGATGTGAGGCCGAAAGACACGGTCAGAGGCGCTCTTCCATCCGGATCGCCGACTCCAGGTCCTCGTGCGCCTCGCTCTCCTTGCCCTCCTGTTCCTTCAGGAGCGCCGCGGCGATCGCGTCGAGCTTGCGCTGGATGGCGTGCTCGGCGCGCCGTTCGGCGTTCTTCAGCAGGGCCAGCAGCAGCAGGGACACCGCGCCGATCGAGTCGCCCACCAGGTGCTGCCAGTCCGTGGAAAGTCCCAGCACGTGCACGACGAGGAAACCGGCCACCAGGGCCACGCACAGGACGGAGAAGACGGCGGAACTGGTGAAATTCGAGGCGAGCTCGGCCAGCCGCTCGAAGCGGCCGGCCCGCCCGCCGTCCTTGCTCTTCTCCGACGGATGACGGAAGACCATGCCGGGCGCCTGCCCGGCACGGCCCGCCGCACACCTCCCGGTCCCACACCCCCCGGCCGGCCGCCTCCCCGCCGACCGCCTACCGACCGCCGCCCGAGTCGTCCGGCCAGCCGTACCCGGTGCGCGGCGCCTGCGGTACGGCGCCCAGCGCGGCCAGGTCCTTGTCGGCGGCCCGGCTCAGCTGGCCGGCCAGGTCGCGCATCGCCCGGCTCGCCGCCAGCTCGTCACCGATCGCGGGGACCTCCACGTCCTGCGGATTGCACCGCGCCCGGCCCCGCCCGACCAGTGTGTCCTTCCCGGTCTCCAGCACCGCCCGGGCCTTGGTCGTACCGTCCTCCTCGATGAGGTAGACGCCGACCTTCCATTCCTCGGCGTGTGACATGGCGTGCCTCCTGACCTCCCGGAGCCTCCTGCTACCAGGGTCTCACCAGGACACGTACAGTTCCTCCGGCGACCGGTGGATCAGGGTGGGACGCATGCGCGGCGGCCGCTCCCCCTCCAGCCGCAGCCCCGGCAGGCGGCGGACGAACAGGTCGAGGGTCAGGTGCAGTTGCTCGCGGGCCAGCCGGGAGCCGGGGCAGCCGTGGGGCCCGTACCCGAAGGCCAGGTGGGGCCGGGCGGAGGCCCCGCGGCCGATGTCGAACGCGTCGGCGCGCTCGTGGCGCCGCCCGTCGCGGTTGGCCGACCCGTACGCCACCAGCACGGTCGCCCCGGCCGGCAGCCTGGTCCCGGCCAGCGTCACCGGACGGGTGGTCCGGCGCCGGAAGGCCTGCACGGCCGCGTCGTGGCGCGCGGCCTCCTCCACCGCCGCCGGGACCAGGGACGGGTCGTCGCGGAGCATCCGCCACTGCCGCCGGTCGGAGAGCAGGTGCATCAGGGCGGTGGCGATGAGGGCGCTGGTGGTGAGGAAGCCGGCGATCAGCAGGTTCTGCAGGTTCGCCACCAGCTCGTGGCGCTGCTCGGCGGTCAGCTCCCCGGTCCCCGGGGCCAGGGCCGCCACCATCGCCGAGCAGAGGTCGTCCCGGGGCCGCTCGCGCCGGGCGCACACGTATCCGTCCAGCAGGCGCTGCAGCGCCACCACGTCCTCGGCGGCGGCCACCTGCTGCTGCGGCGACAGCGGCCGGAACAGCAGCTCCTCCGCCCGGTAGCCGCCGTGCACGGCGGCCGGCACGTCCGCCGGGTCCAGCCCGATCAGCCGCCCGATCACCTGCCCCGGCAGCTGCCGGGCGTACGCCCCCACCAGCTCGGCCGGCCCGTACGCGGGCAGGCCGTCCACCAGCTCCCGCGCGCAGTCGCGGGCGTGGGGGAGCAGCGCCGCCACCCGGGCGGAGTTCAGCCCCCGGTTCAGCGGGGCCCGGTGCCGCCGGTGGGCGGCGCCGTCCGAGGAGACGACGGTGGGCCGCGGCCCGAACCCGCCCGCCAGGACACGGAGGACGGCGTCAGGGAGCGCGACGTCGGGGGTCAGCGCGTTCACGGAGGAGAAGTCCTCGGCGCGCAGCAGCACCTCCCGCACGTCCCGGTCGCGCGCCACCAGCCAGGCGTCGAACGCGGGCAGGTACGTCAGCCCCTCGGTCCGGCGGGCCCGGGCGTACAGCGGGTACGGGTCGCGGTACAGCTCGTCGCGCCAGGCGTGTCCCGGCGCCCGCCCGGGCAGGGTCACACGGGCCTCCCCTGGGGTGCGGGGGCGAGGCGGGCCGGGGCGGGGCCGTCCGGCCGGACCGTGATGCTGTACGCCGCCCCGGTGGGGACGGAGTCGAACACCGGCACGTGGCGGGGCAGCAGCAGCTCCAGCAGGGCGGTCGACTCGCGCAGGGCGAACTGCGTGCCGAGGCAGGCCCGGGGGCCCATGCCGAACGGCAGGTAGGACCCCTGCCGGGAGGGCCGGCCGCCCGGGGCGGTGAACCGCCCCGGGTCGAAGCGCTCGGGGTCCGGCCACAGCTCCGGGTCGCGGTGCGTGAGGTACGGGCAGACCAGCAGGTCCGTCCCCGCCGGGACGGCGTGGCCGGCGACGGTGTCGGCCACGGCCGCGTGCCGGGGCAGGATCCAGGCCGACGGATAGAGCCGCAGCGTCTCGCTGACCAGCGCCTGCACGGCCTCCCGGCGCTCAGGCGAGCCCTCCGGCCCGGCGGCGAGGGCCTCCTCGCGTGCCGAGGGATGGCGGTCGAGGAGCAGGTACAGCCAGGTCAGGGTGGTGGCGGTGGTCTCGTGCCCGGCGACCAGCAGCGTGACGAGCTCGTCGCGCAGCAACCGGTCCGTGTACTCCGGGTACGTCTCGGAGGCGTCCACCAGCACCTGGAGCAGCCCCGGACCCTCCGGGCCCGACTCGCGGTCCCGGGCGGCGGCCACGGCCTGCCGGGCGACCGCGTCGATCCGGGCGAGGTCGGCGGCCACCGACCCCCGGGCCTCGACCTCGTCGGCCGGCAGGCTCGGCAGCGCCGCCACCACGGCCGCCACGGCGGTGAGTTCCCGCGCGGTGGCGTCGTCCAGGGGCTGCCCGGTGAGCGCGCGCCAGATGGTGTCCAGGGCGAAGCGGCGCATCTCCTCGCCGACGTCGAAGACCTCCCCGCTGCGCGCGTACCCGGCCCAGCGCTCCGCCGTGGTGCGGGCCGCCGCGGCGATCCGCCGCTCGTAGCGGCGCATGCCCGTACCGGTGAACTGCGACTGGAGCAGCCTCCGTTGCCGCTTCCACGCCTCCCCCGTCGCCGCCAGGAGCCCGTCACCGATCAGCAGGCGGGCCCGGTGGGAGCGCTTGACGTACCCGTCGGGGTTGCGGGCCAGTACGTGCTGCACGGCCTCCGGCCCGGTCACCAGCACGGTGGGTTCCGGCCCGATCCGCACCGCGGCGAGGCCGCCGAGCCGCTCGCGGGCCAGGCCCAGCAGCTCGATCAGCCCGCCCCCTCCGGCCCGCCACCGCTCGACGTCGGCGGCGTCGAGCTCGGGCACCGGCAGACCCCCTCCGGAAGCCCCTCCCTGGGCGGGCTGCCCGGTAACGGCGTGTGTGGCCAAGGCTGTTCTCCTGTCCGGCAGAGGTCGGGCAGCACGGACTGTACGCGGGCACGGGCCGGCGTACGAGGGAGCCTTGAGCCGACCTCGAATGGCCAACACGCCGTCGGCAGCTGCTGCGGCTGCTGCGGCTGCTGCGGCTACTGCGGCGACCAGCGCTGCGAGGGGTTGCCGTTGCAGGAGTTCGCGACCAGGCCGCTGCTCATGCCCAGGTCGAGGCAGCCGCCGTTCCAGTCGTTGCGGACGGTGCCGCCCGAACCCGTGCGCCAGGTCCGGGCGAGGTCCTCGCCGCAGTCGCCCACGAAGACGCGGCCTCCCGCAGCAGCAGCCACAGCGCCCGCGCGGGCAGTGGCCCGCCGTTCAGGGCGAGGGCCTCGCGCAGGGTGAGCCCGGGTATGCAGGCCGTGGCGAACCACGGGGGGTTCGCGGTGCGGTCGCTGTCGAGCAGCGGGGCGGTGGCCTTCTCCGGGAGCCGGGCGAGGTTGTCGAGCTCGTGCCCGAAGCGGCGCCGGACGTCCTCGTCCTCGCCGACGACCGAGGCGAGGAGCTGTTTGACGGCGACGTACCGTCCGTCCAGGACCCCGAGGTACACCCGCCCCATGCCGCCAGTGCCGTACGCCCGATCAGCCGCGGGTCGTCCGCCTCCAGCGGCTCCGCCCCGCTTCCCCTCAGCTCTCACACGTGTGCCCCGTCGCCCCGTCGGAAATCGAATGAGTTCTGGCAAGTCACCCGACGCGGAGGCATACTTCAGCGGTGATCCCCGACGAGTTCCGGCCCATCGGGCGCGGCCACCCGGACTGCCCTCCGCTCCCCGGACGCGTCGACCTGGCCGCGGCCCACCGGCTCGGACCGGCCGCCGCCGTCGAGGCGAAGTGGGAGCACGTGGCCCGGTCCTGGGAGTGGTCGGCCGCGTACGCCGTGGTCCGCAGCCCCGGCAGGGTCTACCCCCGCATCGTCGAGCTCGTCGCGGCGGCCCGCGCCGTCCCGGAGCTGGGGCGGCTGTACCCGTACACCAGCCACATGATCCTGAAGTTCAGCTCGACCACCACGATCCCCTACGAGGTGCGGCTGCCCTCCGTCGAGCCGCTGGCCGACGGGCGGTTCCGGGTCCGCCACCGGAGCGGCGTCGGAGACTTCGGCACCACCCGGGAGGCGCTGGCCCTCGTACTGGCCCACGCCCCGGCCGGCCTCGGCCCCGCCGTCGTGGGCGAGGGCTTCCCCGGGCGGTAGGCCCCGGGCGGCACGACGCCCCGGGCCGGCCGGCCCGGGGCGTCGCCGTCACACCGCTCGGAGAGCTCAGACCAGGTCGAACCGGTCCAGGTCCATGACCTTGCTCCACGCGGCGGCGAAGTCCTCCACGAACTTGCGCCGCGCGTCGTCGCTCGCGTAGACCTCGGCCACCGCCCGGAGCTCGGAGTTCGAGCCGAAGACGAGGTCGGCGCGGGTGCCGGTCCACTTCAGGGCGCCCGTCGCGGCGTCGCGGCCCTCGAAGGTGTTCTGGTCCGCGGAGGCGGGCTGCCACGTGGTGCCCAGGTCGAGCAGGTTGACGAAGAAGTCGTTCGTCAGCGTGCCGGGGGCATCGGTGAACACGCCCAGCTCGGACTGCTGGTGGTTCGCGCCCAGCACGCGCAGACCGCCGACCAGGACGGTCAGCTCGGGGGCCGACAGGTTCAGCAGGTTCGCCCGGTCGACCAGCAGGTACTCGGCCGGCAGACGGCTGCCCTTGCCGAGGTAGTTGCGGAAGCCGTCGGCGGCGGGCTCCAGCGCCGCGAAGGACTCGACGTCGGTCTGCTCCTGGGAGGCGTCCACGCGGCCCGGGGTGAAGGACACCTCGACCTCGTGCCCGGCGTCCTTGGCGGCCTGCTCGACGGCGGCGGTGCCGGCCAGGACGATCAGGTCGGCGAGGGAGACCCGCTTGCCGCCGGTCTGGGCGGAGTTGAAGGACTCCCGGACGCCTTCCAGGACGCGCAGCACCGCGGCGAGCTGGTCGGGCTCGTTGACCTCCCACCCGGCCTGCGGCTGCAGGCGGATGCGGGCGCCGTTGGCGCCGCCGCGCTTGTCGCTGCCGCGGAAGGACGAGGCAGCCGACCACGCCACGGAGACCAGCTGGGACACCGTCAGGTCCGAGCCGAGGATCCGCTCCTTGAGGGAGGCGATGTCCGCGGCGTCGATCACCTCGTGGTCGAGGGCCGGCAGCGGGTCCTGCCACAGCAGGGTCTCGGACGGGACCTCGGGGCCGAGGTAGCGCACGACGGGGCCCAGGTCGCGGTGGGTCAGCTTGAACCAGGCGCGGGCGAAGGCGTCCGCGAACTGGTCGGGGTTCTCCAGGAACCGGCGGGAGATCTGCTCGTAGGCCGGGTCGAAGCGCAGCGAGAGGTCCGTCGTCAGCATCGTCGGCGCGTGGCTCTTGGACGGGTCGTGGGCGTCCGGGATGGTGCCGGCGCCCGCGCCGTCCTTGGCGACCCACTGCTGTGCGCCGGCCGGGCTGGTGGTCAGCTCGTACTCGAAGCCGAAGAGGTTCTCGAAGAAGTTGTTGCTCCACCGCGTCGGCGTCGTGGTCCAGGTGACCTCGAGGCCGCTGGTGATGGTGTCGGCGCCCTTGCCGGAGCCGTACGTGCTCTGCCAGCCGAGGCCCTGGGCCTCCAGCGGGGCGGCCTCGGGGTCGTTGCCGACGTGGTCGGCCGGGCCCGCGCCGTGGGTCTTGCCGAAGGTGTGGCCGCCGGCTATCAGGGCGACCGTCTCCTCGTCGTTCATCGCCATCCGGCGGAACGTCTCGCGGATGTCGCGGGCCGCGGCGAGCGGGTCCGGGTTGCCGTTCGGGCCCTCGGGGTTGACGTAGATCAGGCCCATCTGGACGGCGCCGAGCGGGCCTTCGAGCTCGCGGTCGCCGGTGTAGCGCTGGTCGTCCAGCCAGGTGGTCTCGGGACCCCAGTAGACGTCCTCGTCGGGCTCCCACACGTCGGCGCGGCCGCCGGCGAAGCCGAAGGTCTCGAAGCCCATCGATTCGAGGGCGACGTTGCCCGCGAGGATGAGGAGGTCGGCCCACGACAGGCTCTGGCCGTACTTCTTCTTCACGGGCCACAGCAGCCGGCGGGCCTTGTCGAGGTTGGCGTTGTCCGGCCAGCTGTTCAGCGGCGCGAAGCGCTGCTGGCCGGCGCCGGCACCGCCGCGGCCGTCGCTGATCCGGTAGGTGCCGGCGCTGTGCCAGGCCATCCGGATCATGAACGGGCCGTAGTGGCCGAAGTCGGCCGGCCACCAGTCCTGCGAGGTGGTCAGGACCTCCTCGATGTCCCGCTTCACGGCCGGGAGGTCGAGGGTCCTGAAGGCCTCGGCGTAGTCGAACCCCTCGCCGAGCGGGTTGGCCACGGCGGGGTTCTTGGCGAGGATCTTCAGATTGAGGCGCTCGGGCCACCACTGGCGGTTTCCGCCGCCCTGGGTGGGATGGGGGGCGCGCTCGTGCGCGACCGGGCAGCCGCCCGCACCCCGTGCTTCGGCGTCTGCGACGACTGCGTCATGGTTCTCAGACATGCAAATCCTTCCGGACCAGGCGGATCACGCTGTTCAGGAACGGTCTTCTCAACCCTTGGCTATCAACGCGTCAGATCCTACGATTGACAGAGTCCAAGTCAAGAAGCAGACCAAGCCCGGATCCCGGCCGTTCCAAGGAAGCGCCGTCGGGGCCCCGGGCGGCCCGTCGAACCTGAGAGGGTGAGCCGACATGAGCGACCTGCTGGAACGGCTGCGCAGGCGCGGCTGGCGGATGACGTCCCAGAGGCGTGTCGTCGCGGAGGTCCTGGACGGCGACCACGTGCACCTCACCGCCGACGAGGTGCACGCCCGTGCCGTGGACCGGCTCCCCGAGATCTCCCGCGCCACCGTATACAACGCCCTGGGCGAGCTGGTCGCCCTCGGGGAGGTGGCGGAGGTCTCCACCGACGGCCGGGCGAAGCGCTACGACCCCAACGCGCACCACCCGCACCACCACCTCGTCTGCTCCGGCTGCGGCATGATCCGGGACGTCCACCCCGCCGGGAACCCCCTCGTCGACCTCCCGGCGGACGAGCGCTTCGGCTTCTCGGTGTCCGGGGCCGAGATCACCTACCGGGGGCTGTGCCCGTCCTGCGCCGGCTGACGTCCCGCCCGGTTGGGCCCGGCACTCCACCGGGGCTCCACCGGCACTCCGGCGGAGCCCCGGCGGCTTCCTAGCGGTACGCCGCGAACGCCTTCGTGAAGGCCAGCGGCTCCTGGAGGACGGAGCTGCAGGTGGCGTCCGCGTGGCCCAGGGCGCCCGCCGCGCACTGGCGGTCGCGCGCCGACGACCACATCGCCAGCCGCCCGATCCCCTTCGCCTGGGCGAAGCGCACGAGCTCCGTCGCGTCCGCCACGCCGAAGACCTCGGCGGCCACGTCGTTGACCCCGATCATCGGGGTGACCGCCACCGCCTTCCAGGCCGCCGCGTCGGAGAGCCCGAGCACGCCCTTGAGCTGGGCCTGCGTCGCGGTCGCCGCCTGGACGGCGTACTGGCCCATGTCCCCGGAGTACGCCGGCCCGTAGTCCATCGCCATGATGTTCACGGCGCCGATCCGTACGCCGTTCTTCGCGGCGTCCGCCAGCAGGGCCACCCCCGGCTGGGTCAGCCCCTCCGGCATCACCGGCAGGGTGAACGCCACGTCGAGGCCCGGGTGGGACTTCTGCAGCCGGGCTATCGCCTGCGCGCGGCGGGTGTTGGCGGCGGTGTCCGGCAGGGCGGCGCCCTCGATGTCGAAGTCGACCTTGGTGAGCCGGTAGGCGTCGACCACCTTCCCGTACGCGGCGGCCAGCTCGTCGACGGTGGCGCAGTTCAGCGCCAGCTCGCGCCCGGCGGCGCCGCCGAACGACACCCGCACGTCGCCGCCCGCCTTGCGCAGCGCGCCGATCTGCGCCGCGACCTTGTCGTCCGCGAGCTGTGCGACCCCGCCCCACAGCGGTGAGCAGCCGCCGCCGGCGGTGACGAAGGCGAGGTGGAACTCCTTGACGCCGGTCCTGGCCGCGGTGTCGAGGAGGTCGTACGCGGGGTACAGCGAGGTGTCCACGTACGGGGCGAACCGCGCGCCGCCGGCGGGGGCGCCGGTCGGCGCGGGCGTCGGCGCGGGGGAGGGCGGGACCACCGGGGTGGCGGTGGGGGTGCCGGTGGCGGTGGCCGTCGGCGCGGCGGTGGGCGTCGCGGTCGGCGCCGTCGTCGGCGCCGTCGTCGGCCGGCCGCTCGGCAGCGGCGTGGCGCCCTGGTCCACCGAGCACTTCACGGCGTTGATCAGGCAGTGGGTGGGGTCGCCCGGCGTCCCCGCGCCCGCGCCGCTCGCCACGAACCCGACGGTGACCGACGCACCCGGCGCCAGCACCCCGTTCCAGGAGGCGGGCTTTACCGTGACGCGCTGCCCGTCGACGGTGTGGGTCCCGTTCCACAGCGAGCCGATCCGCACCCCCGCCGGCAGGTCGAACTGGAGCGTCCAGCCGGCCAGTTCCCGGCCGGTGCCGTTGGTGATCACGTACTGCGCCGTGTAACCGCCGCTCCAGGAACTGGACTTGGTGTACACCGCCCCGACGGACGTGGCCTGGGCCGTACCGGTGAACGCGAAGGCCGCGCCCCCCAGCACCGCCGCCACGACGACCGCCCCCGCGGCCTTCGCCCTGCCGCTCGCCCTGCGCCGGTGCCCGCCCGTGCTGCTGCCCATGGAGTGCCTGCCTTCGTATGACCGGGGAGTTGGGTACGCGGCAGCACGCTAGCCGCCCGGAAACGGACATTCGTTCGCTTCGGGGCGCCATCGGCGAACCTTAGGTTCCGCTTAAGGCAGCGGAAAGGACGGCCTCAGGAAAGGACCCGCCCGCCGGTAGCACGCGGAACGCGGCACGGCGGGCCCTCCGCCGTGCCGCCTCCCGTGCCACTCGCGGTGACCCGTGCTCAGCCGATCTGGTCGTAGTCGTACTGCTGCTTGTACTGCGGGGCCCAGACCTCGGGCCAGGGGGTGCTGGTGCTGCCGCAGGCGCCCAGGACCACGGGGGCGCGGCGGCCGGTGTCCCGGATGCACTGCCCCGTGCTCGCCTCGACGATCTCCCAGCGGTTCGGGTTGGCGTCCGTGTCCCGGTGCCTCCAGGTGAAGGTGGAGCAGCCCCGGCCGGCGGCCAGGACCATCGCCGTGCCGGGCGCGGTGCCGCCGCCCTGCGTGCTCAGGCAGTAGACGCCGAAGGCGCCGATGGTGAAGTTGCCGTTGCCCGCGTGCTGGAAGTGGAAGCGCTGGTGCAGCGCCTCCTTGCAGTCGAAGGTCTGGATGATCGTCCCCTCCCGGGGACGCCCGCCGCCGCGGATGTCGAGGCACTTCCCGCTGACCGCGGCCCTCAGCTCGTAGATGGCCGCGTCGTGGAAACTGGTCGTGTACCGGATGCCGGGGTTCTCGGCCGCCCGCGCCGGCGACGTGGGCAGCAGCAGGACCAGCAGACCCATCAGGGCGGCCACCGCGCCGTGCCCGCCGAGCCTGCCCAACTTTCGCACCACTTGCTCTCTCCTGTCGTCAGAACGTCCTTGACGCGGAGAACGTAACGAGAGCTGCCGGACACCCGGTACCCGCCCGTTCAGGGGGGTACGGGCCCGGGCATCCGGGTCAGGCGGCGGTCCAGCCGCCGTCCATGGGCACCGAGGTGCCGGTGACGTGGCCCGTGTGCGGGCCGCAGAGCCACAGGGCGACCGCCGCGACCTCCTCCGGCTCGATCAGCCGCTTGATCGCGGAACCCCGCAGCAGCACCTCGGAGACCACCCGGGAGGCGGGGATGCCGTGCGCCTCGGCCTGGGCGGCGATCTGCCGCTCCACCAGCGGGGTGCGCACGTAGCCGGGGCTCACGCAGTTGCTCGTCACCCCGTGCGGGGCGCCCTCCAGGGCGGTGACCTTGCTGAGCCCCTCCAGCGCGTGCTTGGCGGCCACGTACCCGGATTTGAAGGCGCTGGCGCGCAGCCCGTGGACGCTGGAGATGTTGACGACGCGTCCCCAGCCACGCCCGTACATGTACGGCAGGGTCCGCCGCAGCAGCAGGAACGGGGCGGTGACCATGACCCTCTGGATCAGCTCGAACCGCTCGGGCGGGAAGTCCTCGATGGCCGCCACGTGCTGGAGCCCGGCGTTGTTGACGAGGACGTCGGCCTCGGCGGGCAGCCGGCCGATCGCCTCGGGGTCGGCGAGGTCGGCGGAATGGGCCCGCCCGCCGACGAGCTCCGCCACCGCCCCGGCGGCCCGCGCGTCCACGTCCACGACGTGCACGAAGGCCCCCGCGCCGGCGAGCGCCACCGCGCAGGCCCGCCCGATGCCGCTGCCGCCGCCGGTCACCAGGGCCACGCGCCCCGCAAGGACGGACGCCGTTCCACCGGATGAGGTGCTGATCTCGCTGGTCATGCCCCGAACGTTAAGGACGTGCGCGACCCCGTGCCGATGTGCGCCGCCGCCACACTCGGCGGCCGTGCTGTGGCGGCGGGCACCACAGGGGGCCGGCCCGGGGCGCTGTCGGCGTACCCCGGGCCGCCCCTCCTACTGGTGGGGGCGCCAGTTCGGCAGGCCGGCCGACGAAGGACGCCAGGCCATCACCTGCGCCAGGTGGCGAAGGATCTCCTCCGCCTCCCGTCGGACCTGACCGGGTACGTCGCCGCGCTCGCGTACGAGCTGGGCGTAGATCGGCGCATCACTGCTGGTGCTGCTCACTTAGGATTCACTCCCCTGAAGCCGGCACCGCGGGCCGGGCGGCACAAGTGTAGGCGGCGGCCTGGCGGCAGCCGAACAGAGGTCGGTACGGGCGGAGATGGGCGCTCACGAGCACTGGGTCCCGTCCGCCGGAGCGGTGCCGCCGATGAGGAACGCGTCGACGGCCTTGGTGGCGCAGGAGTTCTTGCCGTAGGTGCCGTGCCCCTCGCCCTTGACGGTGAGGTTGACGCCGACGCCCCGGCCGAGCGAGTCCGCCATGCGCTTCGCGCCCGCGACGGGGGTGGCCGGGTCGCCCGTGTTGCCTATCACCACGATCGGGGCCGCGCCCTCGGCGGAGACCTGCGGCTTGTCGGAGGTGCCGCGGACCGGCCACTGGGAGCAGCCGAGCAGGCCCTCCGCCATCTCCGGCCCGAACACCGGGGAGGCGGTGCGGTAGGCGGGCTCCTGCGCCGTCTTCTCCTCGACGGTGTACCGGCGGCTGGTGTCGACGCAGTTGATCGCCGCCTGCGCGGCGTTCGAGTTGTCGTAGTGCCCGTCCTCGCCGCGCCCGCTGTAGGAGTCCGCGAGCAGCAGCAGGAGGTTCCCCGTGCCCAGCTGGCGCAGCTCGCCGAGGCCCTGGACGAGGTACTCCCAGGCCTCCTTGTCGTAGAGGCTGGCGGCGATGCCGGTGAGCGCGAGGTCGGAGGTCAGCTTGCGGCCGCTGTCCGTGGCCGCGGGCTTCGCCTTCAGCTTCTCCAGCAGCTCGTTGATCCGCTTGTTGCCCTCGGCGTCGCTCGGCCCGGTCGGACAGTTGGCGGTGTACTTGTCACGGCAGTACTTCATGGCGTGCTCCAGCGCCAGCTGGAAGCCCTTGGCCTGGCCGAGACCGGCCTGGACCTGGTCCGCCGTGGGGTCGACGACGGCGTCGAACACGGTGCGGCCGACGTTCTTCGGGAACAGGTGGGCGTACACGCCGCCCAGCTGCGTGCCGTACGAGATGCCGAAGTAGTTCAGCTTCTGGTCGCCGAGGACCTGGCGCATCAGGTCCATGTCGCGGGCCGTGTCGGCCGTGCCGACGTGCGGGAGCAGCTTCGCGGACTTCTGCTTGCAGGCGTCGGTGAACTTCTTGATGTCGTCGAGGGTGTTGCCGGAGCCGGGGTCCTCGTCGAGCGTCTTGTCGTCCAGGCAGAGGACCGGGGCGCTGTTGCCCACGCCGCGCGGGTCGAAGCTGACCAGGTCGTAGACCGCGCCCAGCTTCTTGTACTCGTCCGCCGCCTGCGGGAGCGTCTGGACGCCGGAGGCGCCGGGGCCGCCGAAGTTGTAGACCAGGGAGCCGATCCGCTTGCCGGCGTCGGTGGCCTTCTTGCGGATCAGGGCCACGTCGATGGTCTCGCCGGCCGGCTTGGCGTAGTCGAGCGGCGCCTTCATGCTCGCGCAGTCCCACGCCGCGCCCGGGGCCTTGCCGCCGCCCTGGGCCGCCGACGGCGCCGGGCAGGTCCGCCACTCGGGCTTCTGCCCGGTCAGGGAAGCGGGCAGTGCGGGCAGCGGGGCGGGCGCCGTGGCGGTGGCCGGTCCCGAGGGCTTCGCCTGCGCCGGAGCCTTCGCATCGCTGCCGCAGGCCGCCAGGGCGGGGACCGCCAGCAAGGAGGCGGCGGCCAGGGCCGCCGCCCGGACGGGGCGGCGTATGAGGTGGGGCATGCGTGGGCTCCTGCGCGGTTCGGAGGGCATGGGCAAACGAAGGACAAAGTGTAGGGGCGGATTCCGGTCAGTCTTCCCCGGGGTCCCGGGCCTGGCCGGCGGGCTCCGCGCCGGCCGCCCCCCGGGCCCGGTACCGGCCCGGGGTCGTACCGAACGCTCGGCTGAAGGCGTGCGACAGGGCGTACGGCGTGCCGTAGCCGACCCGGCGCGCCACGGCGGCCAGCGGATCCTCGGTGTCGCGCAGGTGGGCGGCGGCGAGGTTCAGCCGCCACCAGGTGAGGTACGTCATCGGCGGCCGCCCCACCAGGGCCGTGAACCGCCGCGCCAGCGTGGGGCGGGACACGCCCGCCGCGGCGGCCAGCCGCTCGTTGGTCCACGGGGCCGCCGGGTCGGCGTGCAGCGCCCGCAGCGCGGCGGCCGTCACCGGGTCCCCCAGCACGGCCGGCCAGCTGCCCGCCGTGCCCTCGGCGGTCAGCCAGGAGCGGATCATGTAGACGAGGAGCAGGTCGAGCAGGCTGGGCACCGCGACACCGGCCCCCGGCCGCTGCCCGCCCAGCTCGCGGCCCAGCAGGTCGATCGCGGAGCGCAGCTCGGGGTGGCTGCCCACCCGGTTCGGCAGGTGCACCACCGGCGGCAGCTCGGCCATCAGCGGATGCGCCCGGCTGCGGTCGAGCCGGTATTTGCCGCACAGCATCTCCACCGCGCCGGCGCCGTCGCCCTGCGGCCCGGGCCGCTGCCATCCCGCCCTCACCGATTCGAACGGCACCGCCCGCGCCACGGCCCGTGCATCGGCGGGGGCGTCCGCGATCACGTGCCCCGTACCGTGCGGGAGCAGCACCGTGTCACCCGCGCCCAGCGACACGGGCGGGCCGCCGTCGGGCAGCAGCCAGCAGCCGCCCTCCAGGACGACGTGGAAACCGGCGCCGTCGTACGGGGCGAACCGCACGCACCAGCTGCCGTCCACCCGCATCCGGTCGGACGAGGGCCTGCCGACCCGTACGGCCGAGATCGCGTCGCTCACCACATCCACCGCGCCAGCCTATCCAGAGGGCCGGAGGTGAGCCGCTCGCGTATTCCGAAGAGCGTCCGGAGCATTGAGCCGCTCACCGGGTCCTTCGTACAGTGACGATCATGGAGAACGCGAACGGCAGCAGCATGGTGCTCGGCGACGTCGAGGTCATCCGGGTGATCGAGTGGCAGGGGCCCTTCGGCCCCGTGCGGGACCTGGTCCCCGAGGCGGGGGAGCGGATGTGGAAGGACAACGAGCACTGGCTGGCCCCCGACCACATGGGGGCGGAGGACGGCCGGGCGGTGATGGCCCTGCAGACCTGGGTCCTGCGCAGCGGCGGCACCACCGTCGTGGTGGACACCGGAGTGGGCAACGGGCGCGAGCGCCCGAGCGCCCCGCTGTTCCACCGGCGGGAGGGCGACTTCCTCGGGGCCATGGCCCGGGCGGGCGTGGACCCCCGCGACGTCGACTACGTCGTCAACACGCACCTGCACGCCGACCACGTCGGCTGGAACACCGTCGATGCCGCCGGGGAGTGGATACCCGCCTTCCCCAACGCCCGCTACCTCATCCCGGCCGCCGACGACCACCACTTCGGCCCGCGCGGCGGGTACGCCAAGGGGGTGCGGGAGGACGACCGGCTGATCTACGAGGACAGCGTCGCGCCCGTGCACCGGGCCGGTCAGGCCGTGCTCTGGGAGGGGTCCCACCGCATCGACGAGCACCTCACCCTGGAGGCCGCCCCGGGCCACACGCCCGGCTCGTCGGTGCTGCGGCTGGCCTCCGGCGCCGACCGGGCCGTCTTCGTCGGCGACCTCGTCCACAGCCCGGTCCAGATCCTCGCCCCCTCCTGCAACAGCTGCTTCTGCGCGGACCCGCGGCAGGCCGCCGCCACGCGCCGACAGGTCCTCGGCCGGGCCGCGGAGCTGCGGGAACTGGTGGTGCCCGCCCACTTCGGCGGTGGGGGAGCCGTGGAGGTCCGCCGGGAGGGAGAGGGCTTCGGCATCAGCCGGTGGGCGTGATCCGAACCGGATTGCGGAGCCGGATCACCGGACTGTTACGGTCCGGGGTATGCCCGAACTGGTCGCCCCCACCCCCCGCCTGCATTCCTCCTGGCTCTGCGCGCAGGAGGAATGGGGACCCGACGCCCACATGGACGGGGCCGGGCTCGGCTCCGCCGACGACGTCACGACCCCGCGGGGTTTCGCCGACTGGACCGACAAGCTGCGCCGCCAGGCCGACCGCACGGCACCCGTGGAGCAGGGCCGGGTCCACGCCACCTACTGGTGGATCACCGAGGGCGACACCTACCTCGGCGCCATCGACCTGCGGCACTACCTGAACGCCTTCCTGCTCGACGCGGGCGGCCACATCGGCTACAGCGTCCGGCCCTCGGCGCGCGGGCGCGGCCTGGCCACCTGGGCCCTGGGCGAGGCCCTGCACGAGGCGCGGCTGCTCGGCATGGACCGGGTCCTGCTCACCTGCGACCCCGGCAACGAGGCATCCACCCGCACCATCGAGCGGGGCGGCGGCGTCCTGGAGGACGTACGGGAGACCCTGGTCGGCCCCAAGCGCCGCTACTGGATCAACCTCTGACGCGAGCGGCACGCGCATCCGGCGCCGGCCCGGAGAGGCCTCAGCGCGCGCAGCATGGCGGGCAGGTCCCAGCGGCCGCAGGAACAGCCGGCGGCCGGTTCCTCCAGCGCCGCGGGCGCGAGCTCGCGGCGCACCGCGGCCTCCAGCAGCCCCGCCGCGGTCTCCTGGCGGCCGGCGGCCGGGGCGCAGCGGCAGCCCGGTGCCGGACGGCCGCCGCGGGCCGGAGTCCGCGGCGGCCCGCCCTCATCGGGCGTTGCGCTCCGGCAGGTCCACGTCGGCCGGGGCCGCCGCGAAGCCGCGGGCGCTCGCCTTCACCGGCTTCTTGCCGCAGAAGGCCCCTTCGAGGGTGCCGCCCAGGGCGGTGTTCGCCGCACCCTGGTTCGAGGTGTTCGCCATGGCGGTGAGGGTGCGGGAGCCGTCGCGGGTGGCGAAGGCGTAGGTGTAGAAGCCCTGCACGGTGCCCGTGTGCCCGTAGACCGACGTACCGCAGGACAGGTCGTAGCGGCGCAGGCCCAGCCCGTAGAAGCGGGTGTTGGTCGCGTCGGTGGGCGTCATGGTCAGCATCTGGTCCAGCAGGGCGGGCGCGACCAGCTTCCCGCTCACCAGCGCGGACATGAAGGTGCCGAGGTCCGCCGGGTTGGAGATCATCGCACCGGCCGACTGGGCCCACGACACCGTCTGCTCGGTGGAGTCGACCAGCGGGGCGCCGGCCTCGTCCGGGGTGAGGTAGCCGTGCGTGTGCAGTCCCTTGATCTTCGCGTCGGGGTGCACGTACGAGGTGTTGCGCAGCTTCAGCGGCTTGATGATGCGGCGCTCGTACTCCTTGGCCACCGGCCGGCCCGTGGCCTTCTCGATGAGCATGCCGACGACCACGAAGTTGGTGTTCGAGTACTTGTACGCGACGCCCGGCTCCGTCGTGCGCGGCTCGGCCAGGGAGAGCTTCACCAGCTCGTCGTAGCCGAACACCTTGTTCCGTACGGCCTCGAAGCCGGGAACGGTCTTGTCGAACATGGCGTTCGTGTAGTCCGCCAGCCCGCTGCGGTGGTTCAGCAGGTGCCGCACGGTGATCCGGTCGTCGGGCAGCAGGCCGGGCAGGTAGCGGTTGACCGGCTGGTCCAGCTCGATCTTCTTCTCGTCCACGAGCTGGAGCAGCACGACCGCCGAGAACGTCTTGGTGACGCTGCCGATCCGGAAGCGGGCCTGCGGGTCCATCGCCTGGCCCGTGCCCTTGTCGCGCACCCCGACCTTCTCGACCAGGGTGTTCCTCCCGTCGCCGATGCGGGCCAGCGCGCCGGGGGCCCCGGCGGCGGACGTGTTGCGCAACGCCTGGGCCACGGCCTCCAGATCGGGATCCGGCAGGGTGGCGGCGGCGGCCGTCCCGGCGGTCTGCGGGAAGGCGGCGGGCGCGGCCTGGGCGGCGGTGGCGGGCACCACGGCGGCCACCGTGGCCAGCAGGGCGGCGCTGACGGCCAGACGGCGGTTGTAAGGCAGGGGCACGGTGTTCCTCATACTCGGTCGGTGCGGTAGCCGGACCCGGAGACCGGCCGCCGGGGGTGAGGGGCGGCGGGCGGCGGTCCGAGTCGATCAAGGGCCTACGCAAGATGATGCAGAGCAGGGCATCGAGGTTCCGGCCGAAGCCCCGTCATTTTCGGCCAGAAAATGGCTTGTTGGCGGCCCGTGGGATCAGCGCATGACGACGTCCTGCGTGCTGGAAGGCGAGCGGATCCAGACCCTGGACGACTTCTGGCGGGTGATCGGAGAGGCCGTCAACGGCCACGGCGGCTACTTCGGGAAGAACCTCGACGCTTTCGACGACTGCCTGCGCGGCGGGTTCGGCACACCGGAGGACGGCTCCTTCACGGTGGAACGGCGCGGCCACCTTCACTCCCGGCAGGCCCTGGGCCACGCGGAGACCGCGCGGGTCCTGGAGGACCGCTGCGCCGCCGCCACCCCACCAACCGCGAACGGGTCGCCCGGGACCTGGCGGCCGCCCGCGTGGGCCGCGGCCCGACGGTCTTCGACCGGCCGGTGGAGATCCTGGAGCGCCAGGCCCCCGGCGCGCTGGTGCTCCACAAGACGCCCCGTAGGTACTCGTCGTGCGGGACGGGACGGCGCCGGGCGCCCGGCGGAATCCGCCCGGCCGAAATATGATGGGCCTGCATCTTCGCGCGGCGGGAGCAGGGAGACCATGGGCATACCCCGGAGGGGTCCGTGACCCCTCGGCGACAACCGCACCGGCCGGACAGCGCCGACCTGCTGAGCATGCTGGGGCGGCTGAGCGCCCAGGCACGGGAAGGGGCGCGGTTCCAGCACGCCCGCGTGGAGCTGGCCGAGGCCCTCCAGCGAGAGATGCTGCCCTCCTCCCTCCCCGTCCTGCCGGGGCTGCGCACGGCCGCCCGGTACGCGCCCGCCCAGCACGGCCTGGAGATCGGAGGCGACTGGTACGACGGGTTCCGGGTGGCCGAGGACGCCCTCGCCTTCTCCATCGGCGACGTACAGGGGCACGACGTGGCCGCCGCCGCCTTCATGGGGCAGGTCCGCGTCTGCCTGCGCGCCGTGGCGGCCGTCGTCACCGATCCGGGCGAGGTGCTCGGCCGTGCCAACGACGTACTGCTCTCCCTCGACAGCGAGCTGTTCGCCACGTGCAGCCTGCTCCGCTACGACCCGCGCACCGGCGACCTCGCCAGCGCCCGGGCCGGCCACGTGCCCACCGTCTGGGCCACCGCCGCCGGCCGGTACGGCGTCGCCGAGGACGCGGGCGGCCCGCCCCTGGGCACGGTCCCCGGCGCGCGGTACTCGGTCACCCGGCGCCGGCTGACGGAGCCGGGCTCGATCGTCCTGCTGACCGACGGTGTCGTGGAAGGACCGGCGTTCCCGATCGAGGTGGGCCTGGAGCGGGTGCTGCGGATCGTCAGGGAGGCGGCGGGCGGCGACCCCGACGAGCTGGCGGCCGAGGTGATGAAGGTGGCCGACTCCACCGGCCACGCCGACGACGCGGCGGTGCTCGTCCTCAGTCACGATGCGGCGGGCCCCTGAACCCCGCCGGGCGTGTCACGCCCCGCCCCGGTGGCCGGGCTGTTGTCTGATGCTGTGGTGCGCACCGTGGAATGGCGACGTCCGTCCGAAGCGCTCCTTCGGATCCTCGGCGTCGCCGCCGCCTACTACCTGAGCGGCCGGCTCGGCCTGCTGCGGCAGGTCGTCGTCGAGGGCTCGGTCGTCACGCCCCTGTGGCCCCCCACCGGGGTCGCCCTGGCGGCCCTGCTCTGGTTCGGACCGCGGATCTGGCCGGGCATCGCGCTGGGCACGTACCTCGCCATCGAGGGGATCAGCGCGTTCCGCCCCGTCGACCTCGCCATCGTCGCGGGGAACACCCTGGCCCCGCTGTGTGCCTACGCACTCCTCCGCCGTGTCGGCTTCCGGGCCGAGCTGGACCGGCTGCGGGACGGGGTGGTGCTGGTCTTCCTGGGCGGTCTCGCGCCGATGCTGATCAGTGCCACCGGCGGCGCCGGGACGCTGCTGCTCACCGGAGACCTGCCGGCGGCGAAGTTCTGGGGCGTGTGGGCGGCCTGGTGGGCCGGGGACACCATGGGGGTGCTGCTGGTGACCCCGCTGCTGCTGGTCCTGCGCGGGGCCAGGCTGCCCCGGGACCCGTTCCGGATCGCCGAGGCGGTCGCGCTGATGCTCGCGGCGGTCGTGGTGACCGAGGTGGCGACCCGCAGCAGCCTGTCGCTGCTCTTCCTGGTCTTCCCGCTGCTCATCTGGGCGGCGGTGCGCTTCCAGCTGGCCGGCAGCGCGCCCTGTGCCCTGGCCGTGTCCATCGTGGCCGTCGGCGCGGCGATCGACCAGGCCGGGCCCTTCGCCCACCACAGCCTCCTGGAGGTGATGGTCAACCTCCAGGCCCTCAACGGGGCCGCGGCCCTGACGGGACTGCTGCTGTCGGCCATGGTCACCGAGCAGAACAACGTCCGCCTGAAGATCGAGGAGGTGTGCGAGGACCTCGCCGAGGTGGTGGCCCACCTCGCCCCCGGCAGGCGGGACGAGTGATCAGGGCAGCGGTACGCCCCGGGCCGTGGTCCACAGTTCGTACCACTCCTCGTGCGTGAGGTCGGGCGGATTCAGGGCGGCGTCGCGGCAGGCGCGGATCCGGTCGGGACGCGCCGTGCCGATCACCGGCGCGATGCCCGCCGGGTGCCGCGTCAGCCACCACAGCAGCACCGACTCCGGGGTGGTGCCCTTCTTCCGCGCCAGCTCTTCGAGCAGGGCGGCGGTGGCCCGCTCGGCCGGTGTCCGCTGCCGTCCCGTGAACCGGCCCTGGGCGAGCGCGCCCCAGGCCTGGAGGCGGATGCCGTGGTCGAGGCAGTGCTCCAGCGTTCCGAAGGCGAAACCGTGGCCGGCGCCCTCGGGGGTGTTGAGCAGTACCCCCGACTCCACCCAGGCGCGGCTGTGCAGGCTCATCTCCAGCTGGTTGGCGGCCAGCGGCAGGTCCAGGCGCGCCTGGAGCCGGGCGATCTGCGGGGCGCCCATGTTGGAGACCCCGAAGGCGCGCACCAGTCCCCGGCCGTGCAGGGACATCAGGGCGGACGCGATCGCGTCGGGGTCGGCGAGGGGGTCCGGGCGGTGCAGCAGGAGCACGTCGATGACGTCGGTCCGCAGCCGTTCGAGGCTCTCCTCGACCCGCCGGACGATGCCCGGGCCGCGCAGGTCGTACATCCCGGGGGCCCCGTCCCGGCCGGGCAGGCGGATGCCGCACTTGGTCTGGAGGGTGATGCGTTCCCGGAGCCCGGGCGTCCGGGCCAGTACCTCGCCGAAGACCGCCTCGGCCTTGCCGTGCCGGTAGATGTCGGCGTGGTCGAAGACGGTGATCCCGATGTCGAGGGCGGCGCGTACGGCCTCCTCGGCGGCGTCGATGTCCCGGGGGCCGTAAGGGCCGGGCTCCCAGCTCCCGCCCAGCCGCATGCACCCGTAGAGCAGCCTCCCGCCGTCCCTGACCGTCTCCGCGTTCGTCGTCACGGGAGAAGACTAGGCCGACAAGATCCGAAAGAGACGGCCCGGGCAGCCGGGTCAGTGGCGGCGCCGGTGGGTGCGGGCCTGGCAGGTCCACCAGGTGACGGCGCCGGTCAGTCCGCCCAGCCACCACACCAGGACCGCCGGGGCCGCCGCGTACGAGGGCCACATCAGCCATCCCAGCGCCCAGCCGGCGGCGATGACCGCCAGGGGCGGGGCGGCCGCGTACGCCCACACGGGCGCGCGGCGCACCAGCCGGACGGCGAGGCGGCCGAAGGCGAACGCGGCCAGGGCGAAGCCGTTCAGCAGGAGCAGCCCTACGAGCCCCATGGTCGGTGCCTCCGGTTTCGGGAACGGGAGGACGATACGCCACCGCCCCGGCCCCGGGGAGAAATGCTTGGCAGCTCCTTGACTCCTCAAGTTTTTGGAGAGATGCTTGAGGGGTCAAGGAGGTAGCAATGAGTGATGCGCTGGATGTGTCCCTGCGCCTGGTGAAGGCCCAGACGGCCCTGGTGCGACGGTTCGACTCCCGCCTGGGGTCGCTGTACGGAGTCAGCCTGGCCGACTTCATGGTGCTGCTCCACCTCGGGCGGGCGGAAGGCGGCCGGATGCGGCGCGTCGACCTCGCCGGCGCGCTGGGGCTGACGGCTTCCGGCGTGACCCGGGGACTGGGCCCGCTGGAACGGATCGGCCTGGTGGTCCGCGAGGCCGACGCCCGTGACGCCCGCGTCGCCTACGCGGCGCTGACGGACGCCGGCCGCGAACGGCTGGCGGAGTGCCTCAAGGCCGCCGGTCAGGTCGCGGCCGAGGTGTTCGCGGCACCCGAGTGGGCCCCTGCCGAGGTCGAGACCCTCAGTGCCCTGCTCACGCGCATGGGCGGCACCGGACTGCCCGAGGACCACGGCGCCGGGAACTGACCGGCCGCGGCCCGCGGGCGCCGGCGTACGGGCCGGAGGGGTGAACCTCCGGCCCGTACGGCCGTCCGGCGCCGGGGACGGCGCCGCGGACGGCGCCGGGCCCGGCACTCCTACCAGTAGTGCCGTCGTCCTCCGACGGCGTGTCCGACGGCTCCCAGGACCCACAGGACGAGGCCGATGAGGACCAGGATGATGCCGAGGGTCCAGAGGATGGCTATGCCGGTCACGTAGCCGACGATCAGCAGAATGACGCCCAGAATGATCATGGCTTCTCCGATCTCCGGTTGGCGTCTTCCCACTTACGGCGCCGCAATGCCTCCACGCGCGATCGAACCGGAACCGGGCAGGCCGGCCGCCCCTCGCGGTGACACCGCGACTACTCTGGGGTGAACACGCGGCGCCGCGGCGCCGCGACGCATTCGATCCAGGGGGAATGGAATGGCACTTCAGCCTGCCGTCGTCGATCTGCTGGAACTCAGCCCGGACTTCATACGGGACCCGTACCCGGTCTACGCGGCACTGCGGGAGCGGGGCCCCGTGCACCACGTGCTGACGCCCGACGGCGAGCACATGTGGCTCGTCGTCGGCCACGAGGCCTGTCGTACGGCCTTCACCGACCCGCGGCTGAGCCGCGACTGGCGCCGCTCCGGGGACGTCGGCCAGATCATCAACGCCGAACAGGACCACCCGGCGCTGGCCCACATGCTGATGTCGGACCCGCCGGACCACACCCGCCTGCGCCGCCTGGTGGCCCGGGAGTTCACCCCGCGCCGCATCGAGGCGCTGGCGCCGCGCATCCAGCAGATCACCGACGGACTGCTCGACGCCATGCAGGCGAACGGCGACCGCCGCGGCGACCTGGTGGAGGCCTTCGCCTTCCCGCTGCCGATGACCGTCATCTGCGAACTGCTCGGTGTGCCCACCCTGGACCGCGAGGCCTTCCGCGGCTGGTCCAGCGAGATGGTCGCCCGTACCAGCGCGGAGGCCGAGGCCCGCGCGTACGAGGAGATGCCCCGGTACCTCGGCGGTCTGATCGACGCCAAGCGCGCCGAACCGGGCGACGACCTGCTGAGCGCGATGATCCACGCCGTCGACGAGGGCGGTGACCGGCTGTCGCCGTCCGAGCTGATAGGCATGTGCGTCCTGCTGCTCATCGCCGGGCACGAGACCACCGTCAACATGATCGGCAACGGGATGCGCGCGCTGTTCGCCCACCCCGAGCAGTTGGCCGACCTGCGCGCGGACCTCGGCCTGCTGGACGGCGCCATCGAGGAGATGCTCCGCTACGACGGACCGGTGGAGACCTGCACCGAGCGACTCGCCCTGGAGGACGTGGAGATGGGCGGGGTGGTGATCCCCAAGGGCTCCGCCGTCCTGATCGCCATGGCCGACGCGGACCGCGACCCGGCGCGCTTCGCGGACCCGGACCGCTTCGACATCCGCCGTGACGCGCGCGGCCACATCGCCTTCGGCCACGGCCTCCACTACTGCCTGGGCGCGCCGCTGGCCCGGATGGAGGGCCGCATCGCCCTCCGCTCCCTGCTGGAGCGCTTCCCGGACCTGGAGGGCGACGCCGACGTCGCCAAGCTCTCCTGGGTGCCCGGCATGCTGATCCGAGGCGTACGGGAACTCCCCGTCCGCTGGTGACCGGCGCGCCCTACTCCGGGGCGCGGAGGTGCCGTTCGGCCGCCAGGACGGCCTCGTGGGTGGTGGGACGGCCCATCAGGACGCACAGGGTGTAGGCCACGTCGTCCATGGCCCGCAGCGTGCCCGGGTCGGTGGGGGCGGCCGCGAGGCGGGCCTGGCAGCCGCGCAGCCGTGAGAGGACCTCCTCGGTCCGCAGGCGGCTCGGCAGGATCCCGACGCCCCGGAAGGCCCCCGGCGGCAGCGGGGTGCGGGCCGCCTGCAGCGCCCGGTGCAGGGCCCGTTCCACCCGCCCGGGCACCGGCAGGCCCAGCGACCCGGCCACCATCGCCTCCGCGGCCTGCGCCGCGGTGATCCGGGCCCGGTCGGCCGCCGCCAGCAGGATCTGCTTCGCCTCACGGGCCGAACACGGGGCGGCGGCCATCACCAGGCCCAGCGCCCACAGGTCGGTCGGCGCCTGCCCGAGGGGCCGCTCCGCGGGGGGAGGGGCCTGCGCCGCGAGGGCGGCGGCGGACGGCGGGTCACCAGGAGACGCCACGTGAGGATCCCTTCGGCGGGGCATGTGCCCCTCCCACGCTGACACAGCCCCCGGGGATCCGCATTTCCCGTTCGGCGCGGCTGTCGCCTGTCAGAACGCCGAGTTGGCGAACCAGAGGTCGAGCAGCTCGCCGTCCCCGGTGGTCCCGACGCCCGGCGCCGTACGGTCCAGCCGGCCGTAGAGCAGGAGCAGGAGGTCCGCGGCCCCCGCCCGGACCTCCGCCTCGGCGGGGGCCGGAACACCGCCCGCGCCGAGGTCAGCGTCGAGGCCGAAACCGTCGGGCCGCAGCCGCACCAGCCAGGTCCCGTCCATGTCGGTGCACCGGAAGCGGATGGCCTCGCCGGACCCGCGCAGGTGCGCCACCTTCGGCGCGAACAGCGCGGCGTAGGGCAGGTTGGCCAGGAACTCGTCCACGCCGTCCCGCGCGAGCCCCGGGTCGATGACCGAGGCCAGTCCGAGCGCCCGTTCGGCGTCGACGCGGTGCACCAGCGTCTCGAACAGCATCCGGCGGACCCAGAACCGGGCGTGCCCGTCCGCGCCCCACACCCACATCGGGGCGTCCGGGTCGGTGCCGGCGAACACCTCCGCCGCCTCGGCCGCGCCCGCCCTCAGCCATTCGGCGTAACCGTCCTGCCGCTCGGGCAGCCGCAGGTCCACTTCGCGGCCGGCCGGGGGCTGCTGGATCCGCTGCCGCAGCAGCACCGAGAACCAGCGGTGCACGCCGCCGGCGTGCCGGACCAGGTCGGCCAGCGTCCAGCCGGGGCAGGTGGGTACGGGGACCGTCAGGTCGGCGTCCGCGAGCAGGGCCGCGAAGCGGGCGGTCTCCGCCGCGACCGCCGCCCCGTGGTCGATCCGGTCGGCAGTGTGCATGGTGGGGGAGTCCTTCCGTCCTGTCGTGCGCTGAGTCGGCACTCTTTCACAGGCCCGCGGCGGCGGCCTCACCGGGCACCGGCCGGCCCTTCCCACAGGCCGCGCAGGTGGGCGTGGAGCACCTCCTCGGCCTCCCGCGGGGCGAGGTGCCCGATCAGGACGTGCGTGGTGAGGCCGTCCGCCAGGGCCAGGACGGCGCGGGCCTCCCGCTGCGGATCGAGGCGCGCCGGCCCGTCCGCGCCCTCGTCGGCCTCCGCGATGAGCTGGGCGAACGCCGAATGCAGGGCCGCGTAGTTGGCCTTCAGCGCCGCGGCCAGCGGTGTGCTGACGGCGGCCTGCGCGACGAAGGCGAGCCAGACCCGGGCCTCGGCCCGGTGCTCCTCGCGCAGCAGTGCGACCTCGGTGGCCGCGTGGCCCAGGGCGGACGCGGCCGACTGGGCGGGGCTGCGGACCAGCCGGGCCCGTACGCGTGCGCCGATGGCTTCGCCGACGTGTCCGAGGGCGAAGAGCAGCATCTCCTCCTTGGTGCCGAAGCACCGCTGCACGGCGCCCATCGACACCTCGGCGCGGGCCGCCACGTCGCGCAGTGTGACGCCCTCCAGCCCGCGTTCGTCGGCGAGGCGGCAGACGGCCTCGGCGATGAGACGGCGCCGCCCCTCGTGGTCCACCTGCCTGGGCATGCGTACCCGCCTTCCTGTTCCGGCCCGCTCGGGCCGCCCGCCGCACGTGCGTACGCCTCCCACTTTATTCGATGCGAGCGCATCGGTTCCTCGGTTATGGTTCCGATGCAAGCGCATCAGAACGAGAGCGAGCAGGGGAGTACCGGACCATGCGGGACACACAGGAAGCCCTCTGGCGGCGGCCGGCCGCCGAACAGGCACGAGCCGTCCGCGGCGGCGAGGTGTCGGCGGTGGAACTCGTCCGGAGCCACCTGGAGCGGATCGCCGAGGTCAACCCCGCGGTGAACGCGGTGACCCAGCTGATGGCGGACCGGGCGCTCGAAGAAGCCGCCGCGACGGACCGCCGCCGGGCCGCGGGCGAGCCGCTCGGCCCGCTCGCCGGCGTGCCGTTCACGGTCAAGGAGAGCACCCCCGTCGAGGGCGTACCGACCACCTTCGGCGTCGAGCGCTTCCGCCGGCTGACAGCCCCCGCCGACGCGCCCCCCGTGGCCCGGCTGCGCGCCGCGGGCGCCGTCCCGATCGGGCACTCCAACATGCCCACCCTGATCCTCGCCGGGATGCACACGCGCAGCGAGCTCTTCGGCGACACCGCCAACCCCTGGGACCCCACCCGCACCCCGGGCGGCACCAGCGGCGGCGACGCGGCCGCCGTCGCCACCGGCATGGCGGCGATCGGCCTCGGCAACGACTCCGGCGGCTCCATCCGGATCCCCGCCCAGTTCTGCGGGGTGGCCGGGCTCAAGCCCACCACCGGGCGCTTCCCCGCCGACCACCGCGTCCTCGGCCCCGACGACCCCGGCCCGGCGTCCCAGGCGCTGGTCACCGACGGCCCCCTCGCCCGCCGGGTGGGCGACCTGCGGCTCGCGTACGAGGCGCTGGCCGGCGCCGATCCGCGCGACCCCCGGTCCGTGCCCGTCCCCGTGTACGGGCCCCCGCTCCCCGGCCCCGTGAAGGTCGCGGTGGTGGCCGACCCCGGCGGGCACGGCGTCCATCCGGCGGTCCGCGCGGCCGTCGCCGACGCGGCCGGCGCCCTCCGCGACGCCGGCTACGACGTGCGCGAGGTGGCGGACGTGCCCCGGCTGGACGAGGCGCTGGAGGCGTACGACCGGATCACCATGACCGAATTCGCCCCGAGCTGGCCCGTGGTGCGCACCCTCCTGGGCGAGGGCGGGGACCGCTACATCCAGATGGCGATGGAGAAGACCCCGCCCGCCACCGCCGAAGAGCTCGTCCGGCTGATGGGCACCTGGCTGAACATCCGCCGCTCGTGGGCCGAATTCCTCGACGGCTACCCGCTGTTGCTCGGTCCCTCCTTCACCGAACCGCCCGTCGAGCCGGGACTGGAGTCCCGCGACCGCGCCGGCCGGGACCGCGTCGCCGCGGGCATGCGGCTGTGCACGGCCACCAGTTTCGTGGGCGTGCCCGCCGTGGCCGTGCCGACCGGCCTCTACGACGGCCTGCCCGGCGGGGTGCAGATCGTCGGACGGGCCTTCCGGGAGGACCTGTGCCTGGACGCGGCCCAGGCGGTGGAGGACCGGCTCGGCGTCCTCACCCCGCTCGACCCGCGCCCGGCGGGCTGACACCGGCCCGCCACCCCGCACGACCCACCCCTTAGGGTTTGCCCATGGGTTTGACAGCAGGTCACGAACAGGGAGCCCCGCCCGGTCCGACGGCGCCGGCGCAGGGCTGGCAGGCACCGAGCGCGGTCGAGCGGGGGCTGTACGAGGCGAGGACGCGCGGCGACTGGCCCGCGTACTACGACATCGTCGCCCGCGCGGACCTGTACATGATGGAGTCGCGGGCCGACGTCGACGCGAACCCGGGGAACACCCGCTTCCACCCGTACTGGAACCCGCAGACCCAGTCCATGTGCCTGGCCGTCTACACGGGCGGCATGCTGCCGCCGCCCGCCGCCGACCCCGTCTACAACTGCTACGACCTGGGCTGGTTCGCGAAGGTCTGGAACCCGGACGACCCGCCCTACCTCGTCGTCAACCCCGGCAGCCCGTGCGAGGGCGTGCTGCCGGCCGGACCGGAGGGCCGTGCCCTGTGGCAGCGGCACTCCGCCCCCGTGGACCGGCCCGGGCTCGCCCCGGACGCCATCCACACCCTGGAGGTCGGCGGCCCCCGCAGCGGCCAGGTCGCCTTCGGCCTCGCGGCCGGCGCGCACATCAACGTGCGCAACGGCCGCTACTGGAACTCGATGGCCTACCACGGCTGCGGCTACCACGACGAGAAGCGCACGCTGGAGCGCTGGTGGGGCGTCACCACCCGGGAGGACTGGCTCGACACCCAGGAGCGGCTGCTGCGCGCCGACATGGTCAGCGGCGTCTGGGAGTTCGTCCTGCAGCTGCGCCGCTCCATGGCGCTGGACTTCGCGGGCCCCGTCGACGCCGACCACTGGCGCCAGGCCGCGGCCAACGTGGTGCGCCGGCGCGCCGAGGCGGCCGCCGAGCCCCGGCTGACGGCCGACGGCGTCAGCCGGGGCCGCACCGTCACCGAGGCGGAGACCGAGGGCCAGGTCACGGGCGTACAGCGGCTGATCGGCCGCATCGCCCGCTACGAGGCGCGCTTCCGCGCCGACGGACTGCTCCCCGAAGGCGGGTTCGTCCGCTCCGTCGAGGCGTGGGACTACGGGCGGGCCTCCGCCATGGCCCGCTGGGGCCTCGCCGCCCGCCTGTGCTCCCTGCGGGAGGCGGAGGCGGCGGTGGTCCGCGCCGGCCGCCTGGTCCAGGTCAACTACCGCTCGTGGGAGGACTTCTCGGCCGCCTACGTGCTCGGCCGCTGCCTCCACTTCGACGAGGAGGAGTTCGGGGAGTGGTACGAGACCGTCCTCGGCGTCCACCGGGTCCTGGCCACGGACCCCGCCAGCCCCTGGCGCACCCTCCCCTGGACCTGACACGGCCCCGCCCGGGGCGGGGCCGCGGGCCGGCTCAGCGACCGGGCCCGGCGCCGCCCGGCACCTCGTAGACCTTCCCGTCGACGCCCGCCCGGAAGAGCCGGCCCGCCGAGAAGCCCCGGTCGCCGTGCCCGTAGGTGATCTGGGTCGAGAGGTGGAGCCCCGACTCCACGGAGCACAGCCGCCCGTCCTCGACCCGCCAGATCTCGCCCGCCGCGTGCGTGGCGATCAGCGGGCGCCCCAGACCGTCGAGGGTCAGCCCGTCCGGCAGGGCCAGGGCGTCGAGGACGCCGGCGGACACCCACAGCCGGGGGTGCGCCGGATCGCCGACGGGAATCCGGTACAGCCCGGGGGCCACGGTGGTCTGCACGACGTAGACCTCGCTCCCGTCCGGGGAGACGGCGATCCCGTTGGGCTGCGGGACGCGGGCCCAGGCCGGGTCGACCCGGCCGTCCGGGGTGACCCGGCCGATGTTCCGCCCGCCCAGGGTCGTGGTGTACACGGTCCCGTCGGGCGCGAGGGCGACCCCGTCGATCCCGCCGAGGCCGGAGGCGTACGTACTGACCGCGCCGGAATCCGGGTCCACCCGCAGCAGCCGCGAAGTGGGGAAGAGGTCACCGGTCAGCGAGTGCGCGAGGTCGTTGCCCGTGCCGACGAGGAGCTGCCCGTCGCCGCGGACGACGATCCCGCCGTTGGCCCCGATGTCCCCGGTCAGGGCCACCGGGGTGCTCCCCGGCGCGTCGATCCGGTAGACCCGGCCGCTGAAGTAGGCGGTGGCGAACATCCGGCCCCGCCCGTCGACGGCGATCGACTCGACCCAGTCCGGGAGTTGTCCGACCTGCGCCGGCGCCGGCGCCGGCGCCTCGGCCGCGCACCGCGCCGCGGCGTACGCGGGCCCCGCCGCCGGAACGGCCGTGGCCGCGGCCAGTACGGCCGCGGCCACGAAGCCCGCGCGGGGTCCCCGTAAGACGGTGCGGAGCATCCTGTCGAGCCTCATCGCTTCCCCTCCATGGTCAGACCGAGCTGCCCGTGAAGTATCGGCGCGAGTCCGCCGGCGCACCACCCCGCGCCCGCCTCAGGAGGGCTTGACGGCGGAGAAGGCGGTGGCGGTCGCCTTGTTGTCGCATTCGGCGAAGACGCCGTCGGTCATGGCGATCTGGTGCGAGCCCGCGCCGGGGACGCCGATCACCATGGTCGGGAAGCTGGCGGGAGTGGCGCCGGAGACGCAGTACCCGTCCCCCTCGCCCTGGACGTTGACGAAGGTGAGCTTCGTCCACGCGCGGGCGCCCGGCGCCAGCGGGACCGCCGACGCCTTGCCGCTCTGGGTGACGGCCAGGGGAACGTTCTTGCCCGGCGAGCCGTTGCCCGCCCCGGCGACCGTCGGGAACCCGTTGAGGGTGCAGGCGTGCTTCGAGGTGTTGGTCACGGAGACGATGGCGGCCCCCGTCCCCGTACCGGGCGGCCGGACCGCGGCCTGCTCGGCGTCCGAGACCTTCACCTCGTCGATCGTGCAGGGCTTCGCCCCGCCGCCGCCCGGGGCGGACCCCGCCGGGCTCGGCGTGGTCCCGCCCCCGCCGCCGGCTGCGGAACCGCCCGTGCCGCCGGCCGAGGAGCCGCCGGTGGGCGTCGGCTTGGCCGGCACCGAAGCGGCGGGCGGCGCCGTCGGTGTCCCGGCCGCCCCGTCGTCGGCCGGACCGCAGCCCGTCATCAGGACGGCGGCCGCGGCGGCCGCCACGAGTGCCGCCGCCGAGCGGCGCGGGCCTGCTGTGTACTGCATGGGATGCTCCTCGGTGTCTCCCGGCCGGCCCCGCACCGGCACGCGTGGACGGACACGGCACCCGCCCCCGCCGGAGTTCCCGCGCTGCGCCGTTGTGGCAGTCCTGTCACGCAACCATGACGTTTCCCGGCCGGCCGGGGGAGCGGGCGGCGGCGGAGTGGTTACGCTGCCCCCGTGACGGACACCGGGCCGGGCCGCCGGCGGCTGATACGGGCCGGGCTCGGCGCGGCCGCCGCGGCGCTCGCCGGCTGCGCGGCGGACGCCGGGCCGGTACGCCGGCTGCGGCTCGCGACCGGGCCGCGCGGGGGTCCGTACAACGCCTTCGGCCTGGCCCTGGCACGTGCCGCCGCCGACGGCGGGAGCGGGCTGGAGATCGTGCCGGCGGACACCGCCGCGAGCGTGGACAACCTGAGGAGACTGGACGAGGGCTCCGTGGACCTGGCCCTGGCCACGGCCGACGTCGCCGAGGACGCGGTACTCGGGCGGGAGCCGTTTCCCCGGCCGGCCGCGGTGACGGCGCTGGCCCGGATTTACGTCAACTACACGCACCTGGTGGTCCCCGCCGCCGGACCGGTGCACGCCGTACCCGACCTCGCCGGGCGCCCCGTCGCGGCGGGCGCCGCCGGGTCCGGGGTACAGGTGGTCGCCGGACGCATCCTGCGCGCGGCGGGGCTCACCGGCTCCGGCGCGGGCCCCGCCCCGGCGGACGTGCGCCAGCTGGGCCTCGCCGAATCGGCGGCCGCCCTGCGCACGGGCACCGTCGCCGCCTTCTTCTGGTCCGGCGGCGTTCCCACCCCGGCACTGACGGAGCTGGCACGGGAGCTGCCGCTGCGCTTCCTCGCGCTGGACGGCCACGTGGGCCCGCTGCGCGAGCGCCACGGCCCCGTCTACACGGCCGTCACCCTCCCCGCCGGGGCGTACGGACTGGCCGCGCCGGTCGGCACCCTCGGCGTCGGCAACTACCTCCTCGCCCGGGACACGGTGCCCGCGGACGCCGCGGGCGCCCTGCTGCGGGTGGTGTTCGACCGGTGGCGCGACCTGCTGCGCGAAGTGACGGCGGGCGTACGGCTGGAGCCCCGGTTCGCCATCTCGACCGGTAGGGTCCCCCTCCATCCGGGCGCGGCCGCCCACTACCGCTCGGTGTACGGCTAGTGCCGTGCCGGGCGCCGCGACCCGGTGGACCTTTCCGGGCACGGCACTAGGCCGTGTCTTTCGGATCGGGCCGGGCCCGCGCCGCCCGGCACCGCACCTCGCCGCGTTGCGGAGCGCCCGAGTACGTCCAGTACACGGGCGCCCCGCCAACGCACCGGGGCACGGCACTGGGGGCACCTCCCAGCGGTAGCCGGGGGAGCCGCGGGCTCAGCCGGCAAGATCCGAAAGACGCGGCCCGGTCACGGCGCCGGCAGCCGGAGTTCCACCGCCAGCCCGCGCGGCGCGTTGCCGCCGACGCCGAGCCGGCCGCCGCTGGTCCGGGCGATCTCGTCCGCGATGGCCAGCCCCAGCCCGCTGCCGCGCACGTTCTGGTGCTCGGGCGCGCGGGCGAAACGCCTCGGCAGCAGCTCCAGTTGTTCCTCGGGGACGCCCGGCCCGTCATCGGTGACCCGGACCACGGCCGAACCGTCCGCGCCCCGCCGGGCGCACACCTCGACCCGGCCGCCGCGCGGTACGAACTTCACGGCGTTGTCGAGGGCCGCGTCCAGGACCCGGCCCGCCGCGTCCGGCAGGGCACGGGCCCGCAACTCCCCGGGCGGGCCGCAGACCGTCAGTTCCAGACCGGCGGCCCGGAACACCGGCAGCCAGGCGCGCACCCGCTCCCGTACCGCCGAGGCCACGTCCTGCTCGCACAGCTCCGGCGCCGCCGACTCCACCCGGGCCAGCGCCAACAGCCCGTCGAGCAGCTCCTCCAGCCGCTCCGTCTCCTCCAGCGCACGACCGTGCTCGGCCCGGCCGGGCCCGGGGGCGACGTGCGGCTCGACGTTCTCCAGCTGGAGCACCAGCGTCGCCAGCGGGTTGCGCAGCTGGTGCGAGGCGTCGGCGACGAAGTCCCGCTGGCGGCCGATGGAGTCGGCCAGGGCCTGCGCCATCGCGTTGAAGTGCCGCCGCAGCCGGCGCAGTTCCGGCGGACCGGTGTCGGAGACCGCCCGCGTGTGCAGGCTCCCGGCGGCCAGCCCCTCCACCGCCCGGTCCAGGTCGAGCAGCGGCCGCATCAGCCAGCGCGTGATCCCCGCCGCCACCAGCGCCGCCGCGCCGAAGGCGGCCGCCGCACCGGCCGCGATGAGCGACCAGCGGACCGTGACGTCCTGGCGGGCGGCGTCCGTCGGCACCGCCAGCAGCACCGCTCCGCTGACCCGCTCGTCCCGCCCCACCGGCTCCGCGAGCACCACCCGCGCCGGCCCCCAGGGCCGCACCGTGGGCAGCCGGTCGGTGGAACGCCCGGTCAGCGCCCGGTCCCGGGCCTCGGCCGCCGAGGAGGCCCCGGGCCCGGTGAGGGCGGCCGACGCCGCGCCCGAACCGGCCCGCGCCACCGTCGCCCCCGACGGGTCGACGACCACGACCGCGGCCCCGTACAGCTCGGCGTACCGGCCGATCTCGGCCGACAGCTCCGCCCGGTCGGCGGCCGTACCCGCCCGGTCGGCCAGGTCCGCGAAGCGTACGGCCTCCGAACGCCGTTGCAGCAGCAGGTGCTCGGTCCGCCCGCGCGCGTACGCGTCGGCCAGGGGGACGCACAGCAACAGCGCGGCGGCCCCCATGAGGACCATCAGCACCACGAGGAGCCTGCGCCTCACGGGCCGGAGTCCCGGTCCGCACAGCCGGCGGGGGAGCCGAGCTGGTAACCGAACCCGCGTACCGTGCGCACGAGGCCGGACCGGCCCGTCTTCGCCCGGATGCCCGCGATGTGCACGTCCAGGGAGCGGGAGGCGGCGAGGAAGGCGTCGCCCCAGATCCGGTCCAGGATCTCCTCCCGGGAATGCACCTGGTCCGGCCGCGCGGCCAGGAAGGCCAGTACGTCGAACTCCCGCCGCGTCAGCCGGACTTCGGTCCCGGCCACCGTGACGGTGCGGCCCGCCGGATCCACCTCGACGTCCCCGCTGCGCACCCGCCCGCCGGCGTACCGTGCGGGTTCGGCTGCCGTGCGCCCGCCCGACCGGCGCCGCACGCTGTCGATCCGCGCCATGAGCTCGGCCATCCGGAACGGCTTGACCACGTAGTCGTCGGCGCCCGCCCGCAGCCCCTGCACGATGTCGCGCTCCTCGCAGCGCGCCGTCACCACGATCAGCGGCGCGTCGCAGACCGTACGCAGCCGGCGCAGCAGTTCCAGCCCGTCGAGATCGGGCAGTCCCAGGTCGAGCAGGACGAACTCGGCCTCGCGGACGTGCCGCAGGGCGTCCGCCGCCCGCGCCGCCCGGCGGACCGTGTGCCCGCGCTGGGCGAGCGCGGTGCCGAGGGCCCGGGCCATGCGGTCGTCGTCCTCGACGAGCAGTGCGTGCATCGGGCCTCCGGAGGGTTCAGGGGTTCAGCGGGCGGCCCCGGCACCGGCCTTCGCCGACGTGGCGCCCCCGTCGGACGCGCCCGCCCCGGCCGCCTCGGCACGGCTCAGCGCCGCGTTGCGGGTGTCCGGCATCAGGACGTACGTCACCAGCGAGACCAGCGCGCAGCCGGACACGTACCAGAAGAACATCTTCTCGTGGCCGCCGCTCTTGAACCACAGGGCCACGTACTCGGCCGTGCCGCCGAACAGCGCGTTGGCGACGGCGTACGGCAGCGCCACGCCCAGGGCCCGCACCCGGGTCGGGAACAGCTCGGCCTTCACCGCCGCGTTGATCGAGGTGTAGCCGGTGACGATCACCAGGGCGAGCAGGGACAGACCCAGCGCCGACCAGTACGAGTTCGCCGAACCGAGGGCCGTCATGATCGGGTACGTGCCGAGCGTGCAGCCCACCGCGAAGGTGATCAGCAGCGGGCGGCGGCCGATCCGGTCGGACAGCATCCCGGCGAAGGGCTGGAGCACGGCGAAGAGGGCCAGGGCGGTGAAGCTCACCAGCGTCGCCGTGGTCTTGGCCATGCCCGCGCTGCCGACCAGGTACTTGGTGAGGTACGTGGTGTACGTGTAGTACGCCACGGTTCCGCCGAGGGTCAGCGCCATCACCAGACCGGCCTGCCGCCGGTGCTCCCACAGCGCCTTCAGCGAGCCGCGCGGGCTGTCGTCGTGGGCGCCCCCCTCCGAGGACTCCTCCTCGAACGCGTCGGTCTCCTGGAGCCGCCGCCGCAGCCAGAAGACCACCACCGCGAACAGGGCCCCGACGACGAACGGGATCCGCCACCCCCAGCTCGACAGCTGGGCCGCGGTCAGCGTGTGCTGCATCGTGATCAGGATGCCGAGACCCAGCAGCTGCCCGCAGGTCATCGAGACGTACTGGAAGGACGAGCCCAGCCCGCGCCGGTCGCGGGCCGAGGCCTCGGTGAGGTACGTGGCGCTGGCCGCGTACTCGCCGCCGATGCTCATCCCCTGGAGCAGGCGCGCCAGCAGCAGCACCAGGGCGCCGAAGTACCCGGCCTGGCCGTAGGTCGGCGCGACGGCGATCATCAGCGCCGCCACCGACATCATGGTGACGGTGAGGGTGAGCGCGCTCTTGCGCCCGTGCCGGTCCGCGGCCCGGCCGAGGATCCACCCGCCGACGGGGCGCATCAGGAAGCCGACCGCGAAGATGCCCGCCGTGTTCAGCAGCTGCGTGGTCGGATTGTCGCCGGGGAAGAAGGAGTCGGCGAAGTAGATCGCGAAGCTCGCGTAGACGAACCAGTCGTACCACTCCACGAGGTTGCCGAGGGACCCCCCGATCAGGGCGAGGCGGCGCCTGGCGCGCTCCTCCCGGTGCGGAGACTCGGGCGTGACGGCGGACGAGGACATGGCGGCTCCAGACGGAAATCCCTGATGGGAGGTGGGGACGCCCCGGATGAGGGGGGTGCCCAGAGCATGGATCCGGTGCCGGACCCGGACAAGGCCCGGCACCCAGATCTAACGTTCCGCTAAGGAACCCGCGAGCACCCCGGCCGGGTCGGGGCCGGTGCACCGCCGACTTCTCCTGGTACGACCGTCCCTGACACCGGCCCCGGAGCGGACGCGGAACTCAGCGTCCCCCCGCCCGCAGGCGTGCCATCTCCGCCTCTGCCGATGCCAGTTCCTCCAGCAGCCCCATGACCTCCAGCTGCTCCCGGTAGCGCTCCAGCGCGGTGTGCACCAGCCCCGCCCGCCCGTGCTCCAGCGCGTGCATCCGCCGTGCGGCGTCGACCGCCTCGGCCCGCAGCGCCAGCGCTGTCGCCGGCTTCACCCCTGTGACGGAACTCGCCCCGGGGCCCCCGTCCCCCGGCCGTCAGCCGGCCGGGACCGTGGTCGTCGGGGTGTTCCAGCCGGAGACCCGCAGGGCCGGTGCCGCGCCGCGCAGGCCGGCCGTGCGGTAGGTCGCCGTCAGCGTCGCCGATTCGCCCGGCCAGAGGGTGATCTGGTTGTCGCTCCACCGTACGGGCAGGAGCGGCTCGCCCCCCGCGCCCAGCAGGTGCACGTCGGTGAGCAGGGCAGGGGCGCTGCCCGCGCCGGCGTGGCGCACCGTCACCGTCGTCGTCGACACGCCCCGGTCGTCGGCCGTCGTGGCGGCCGTCGTCGCCACGGCCGACCGCGGCATCGGGTTCAGCCCCTTGAGGTCGGCGTACGCGCTGGTCGGCGTGTGGTACCAGGTGCTCCTGGAGTAGTCGAGCACATCGGCCCGGGACGAGAGCCAGTAGACGTTGCGGCTCACCTCCCGCCCGGTGGCGTCGGAGAGCAGCAGCCGCGCCAGGTGGGTGGTGGCGAGGCCCGGGACCGACGCGGGCAGGGTCAGCGCGGTGGTGCTCGCGCCGCCGCCCGCCACGCTCAGCCCCGTCACCGTCCGGTCGTACCGCTGCGTGCCGTCGGGGTCGAAGAGGGTCACCCGCGCGGTCAGGCCCGAGGCCCCGGACGCGCGCCTGTTGACGACCGACACGGCGCGGTTGTCGTACCCGTACTGGACGTGCAGCGGCTCGTTCGCCTTCTTCGCCCCGAAGTAGGCCCCGCCCTGGTCGAGGTAGCGGTCGACCAGCTGCCAGTGCAGCGAGGTCCAGCCGCTGTTGAACATCCAGTACACGACCCCCGTCGACGGCGCGGAGACGTCCTTCGCGTTGCGGGCGTACGCCTCGAACTGCGCCCGCACGGCCTCGTACTGGGCGAGCTGCGCCTTGCGCACGTAGTCGTCGAGGCCCGTCGGCGCGCCGTAGCGGCCCGTCAGGGCGGCGTCGTACAGCCCGAGCGTCGAGAACGTGGCCGAGGGCGAGCGGTGGTACTGAACCGCCGAGGGGTCCTTCCACAGGCTCTCCAGCTCCGCCGGCGACATCATCCGGCGCAGCGTGTCGAGGGTCGGCACGTCCGGCCCGGCGCTCGTCTCGGAGTTGAACCCGGTCGCCCCGCCCTCCCGCTTGGCGTACCAGTAGCCCGGCGGGACCCAGTCGTAGGGGCCGGTCATCTTCATCCCGGAGCGCCCGGTGACCGGCGAGGACCGCGCGGAGGCCGAGGGGATCACCGGGGCCGTCCAGTCGGCGGCCTTCAGCGCGTCGAGGTAGCCCTGCTCGATCGTCCGGTTCGGGGCGAAGTCGCTGCCGATCAGGAAGGAGGCCACGCTGGGGTGGTCGCGCAGCCGTGCGGCCTCGGCGGCCATGGAGGCCTTGGCGACCGGGTAGTCGGCGCTCTCCCACCGCTCCCCGGCCTCCGAGCCGTTGACCTCCCCCTCCCACTTGTCGCAGCACTCCCAGCCGGGCAGGGTGAGGATCCCGTACCGGTCGGCGAGGTCGAAGAACTCGTCGGGCTCGATGTGCCCCTCCAGACGCAGCGCGTTCAGCCCCAGGTCGACGGCGTACTTCAGCCGGTCCTCGGCGTACCGGGCGTCCCAGCGCAGGAACTCGTCGGGGGACCAGCCGCCGCCCCGGATCAGCAGCGGGCGCCCGTTCACCACGTACTGGCGTGCTCCGTCGGCGTTCAGCGGCGCCCGCACGTCGCGGATGCCGAAGGACTCGTGCGCGCTGTCGGACGGCAGGCCGTCCACCGAGGCGGTCAGGTCGAGGGAGTAGAGGGGCTGCCCGCCCATCTCGGCGGGCCACCACACGCGGGGCGACTCCAGCCGCAGGCCCGGGTGGTCGGCGGGGGAGAAGACCACCGTCCGGGTCTCGTGCGGGGCGAGGGTGACGCTCCCGCTGACGGAGGCCGGGCCGACGGTGCCCGCCACCGTCGTGGTGACGGCGGCCGACGAGTCGTTGCGCACCCGGGCCTTGACGGTCAGCTCGGCCGAGGACATCGAGGGCAGCGCCAGGGAGGTCACCACGTGCGCGTCGCGCAGGGCGACCGGACCGCCCCGGCGCACGGTGACGTCGCGGACGATCCCCATGTTCTCGTCGGGCGGCGGCTGCAGCCAGTCGAGCCAGCCCATCGTGAGGTGCTTGCGCGGGTTGTTGGGCTGGATCCGGAACGCGACCGTATTGGTGCCCGCCCTGACCAGGCCGGTGACATCGAGTTCGTGCCGGGTGTAGGTGCCGGTGACGGTGCTCGTGTCGGCGATCCGGCGTCCGTTGACGTAGACGTCCGCGGCGGAGATCACCCCGCTGAAGTCCAGGTACGTACGGGCGCTCGTGTCGGCGACGAGGAAGTCGGACCGGTACCACCACGGCACGGTGAAGTCCCCGGCCGGGATCCGCTTCTGGTTGGCGGAGTAGAAGGGGTCGGGGTGGACCCCGGCCGCGAGCAGCGCCGCGAGGACGGTGGACCGGGACCCGGCGGGGTACCAGCCAGCCGCCGGATAGCCGGGGCTGGACACGGCGGCGGCCGAGTCCGGGACCTTGGCCGTCGACTGGATCGCGTACCCGGCCAGGGCCGTCGCGCTCCCGGGCTCCGCCGCCACGGCGGTCGCCCGCGGCCCGGCGGCCGACGGGGGCGGCGGCGCGGGCGCGGGCGCCGCGGGGGAGGCGCCGGCGGCCAGGACGAGGGCCAGGGAGCCGGCGGCGAGGGCGGAGGAGGGGCGGTTCGGCACGGGCGACCTCCCGTGGTGGACGGGGCTCGGGATTCCGCGCGGAGTCTGTCACGGCCGGCCCCTGGACACGCCGAGACGGCCCGCGCCCGGCGTGGCGTACACGGGCCGCGCGGGGGCCGATCGGCTGATCCGGCGCGCCCGGGACCGGTGTGTCCCGGGACCGGGGGCGGGCTGCGGGGCCCGCCGAGGGCGGGTGCGCACACACGTCAGCTCCGGCGACGGGGGGAACGCGCTGGCGCTCCAGGCCGACGGCGCGGTCGTGGTGGCCGGCGCCGGCATCGTCGAGCAGGACGGCATCAGCCGGGGCCGGTTCACGGTGCTGCGCTACGGCCAACGGCGGCCCCTGACCGCCCCGCCGTCGTTCTGCCCGCCCGGAGTCCTGCGGCAGGACCGTCCCCGGTCAACTCGCCTCGGAACAAGTCCCGCTGACGGATCATCGGACAGGCGGGCGGATCCCCTCGGCCGGGTCCGTCCGCCCGGTGGCGGCGGAGCGCAGCAGGGAGAGGAAGGCCCCGACCGCCGGGGAGTGGCGGAGCCCGCGCGGGGTGCCGGCGTACACCTTCCGGCAGGGCAGGTCCGCCGGGTCGACCGGTACGAGGGCGATGTCCGGCCGCACCGCCCCGGCCGCCAGTTCCGGCAGCACCGTGATGCCGAGCCCCGCGGCGACGAAGCCCTGCTTGGCGGTCCAGTCGTTGACCCGGAACGCCACGCGCGGCACGAACCCCGCCGCCAACGCCGGTGACAGCAAGGTCTGATCGGGGCGGACGTCCCCCTCGATCCAGTCCTCGCCGGCCAGTTCGGACAGGTGGAGCACGGAGCGCCCCGCGTACCGGTGGCCGCGCGGCAGCGCCACGTACATCGGCTCGTCCAGCAGGTGGTACAACTCCGGTCCGGGCAGCGTGATCCCGGCGGGCGTGCTCAGTACGGCCAGGTCGAGGCCGCCCTCGGCCAGCAGCGCCGCGTGCTTGGCGGTGGGCCCTTCCGAGTGGACGACGGTGACGCCCGGGTACCTGTCCCCGAAGGCGGCCAGGGCGCGCGGGACCAGGGACACGTTGGCGGCGGCGAAGGCCCCGATCCGCAGCGTGCCGCCGCCGAGGGAGCGCAGCGCGGCCAGCTCCGCGCGCGCCGCCCGCAGCCGCTCCCGCATGCCCTCGGCGTGCGGGAGCAGGACGCGCCCCGCCTCGGTCAGCCGCACCCCGCGCGGCAGCCGGTCGAACAGGGCGGTGCCCCACTCCTCCTCCAGGGCCTGGACCTGCCGGGAGACGGCGGACTGGGTGTACCCGAGGGCCTGGGCGGCGGCGGTGAAGGAGCCGTCCCGGGCCACCCGCAGGAACACCTCGTACAAGCCATGTGAATCGGGCATGGCAGCCATGCTAGACATTCGCTTGTCGCATGTCCCGGGCGGTCCTAGCGTCGGGGCCATGGAGAAGATCGCATTCCTCGGCCTCGGCACCATGGGCCTGCCCATGGCCCGTCGCCTGCTCGACGCCGGCCACCCGCTGACCGTCTGGAACCGTACCCCGTACAAGGCCGGCCCGCTGGTCGCGGCCGGCGCCCGCCTCGCCGACGGGCCCGGGGAGGCCGTCCGCGGGGCCGACCTGGTCATCACGATGCTCGCCGACCCGGCGGCCGCCCGTGCCGTGGCCGACGCCGTGATCCCGGCCCTGCGGCCCGGCACCCACTGGATCGACACCTCGACGGTGGGGCCCGACGCGATCGCCGAGCTGGCCGCCCGCCTCCCGGAGGGGGTCCCGCTGACCGACGCGCCGGTGATGGGCAGCGTGGACCGGGCGGAGGCCGGACAGCTGTGGATCCTGGCGGGCGGACCGCTCCCCGACCTGGTGCGCCGGGTCCTGGACCGGCTCGGAGAAGTCACCGAATGCGGCGCCCCCGGCGCCGGGGCCGCCCTCAAACTGGTCCTCATCAACGCGGTGATCGGCGGCGTGGCCCTGGTGTCCGAGGCGCTCCGCCTCGGCCAGGCGCTCGGGCTCCCCGCCGACCTGGTCCGCGGGGAACTGGCCAGGGGCCCGCTGGCGGGAGCGGTCGCCCGCACCTTCGCGGCCGGTTCCCACTTCCCGGTGGCCCTGGCCGCGAAGGACGTCGCCCTGGCCCTGGACACAGCGGCCGCCCCGCTCCCGCTCCTGCGGGCGGTCCACGGCGAACTCACCGTCCGCCCCGAGCTGGCCGGGCAGGACCTGTCCCGCATCCGCCCCCCGGCACCCCCGTGGGACTGACCGGGGGCATGATGGCGGGGTGAGCCCGCCGAGCCCTCCCCCGGCCGCCGGCGGCCCGGCCGCCGGGGTCCCCGAGATCCTGGACGTCGCCCCCACGCCCCGGACCGCCGTCGTGTGGCTCCCGCCGCCCGGGCTGTGGCCGCCCATCCAGGACCTCCGGGCCGAGCACGACCCCCAGATCCGCCGCTGGCCGCCGCACGTGAACCTGCTCTTCGGCTTCGTACCGGAGGAGGACTTCCCGGCAGCCGTACCGCTGCTCGCGGCGGCCGCGGCGCGGTGCGAGCCCTTCGCCGTCCGCCTCAGCGGCGTGCGCACCTTCCGCCACCGTGCGTACGCCACCGTGTGGCTCGACCCCGCGGCGGCGGGCGAACGCCCCTGGACGGCGCTCCAGGAGTCCCTGGCGGAGCCCTTCCCCCGCTGCCGGGGGCGGTTCCCGCGGTTCACCCCGCACCTGTCGCTCGGCCGCACCCGCGACCCGCGCCGACTGGCCCCGGAGTGCGCCGCCCGCCTGGGCGCCATGTCGGCCCGCGTCGACGAGGTGGTGCTGCTCGCGCGCCGGGACGAGGGGCCGATGCGCCCCCGCGTCACGATCGCCCTCGGCACGGGAGGAACGGTCTGGCGGCACGCCTGAGCGCGGTCAGCCGGGCTCGGCCGCCAGCAGCCGGGTCCGGAACAGGTCGAGGACGGTGTCCAGCGCCTGCCGCGTGGGCTGTCCCGGCTCGTCGACCAGGTGCTCCGTCAGGACGGAGTGCGGGGGCAGCGCGCTGCCGGGGTTGGCCGCGGCGTCGTCCAGCTCGACGGCGACGAACGCGTCGCCCAGCTCGCGGCGCAGGTACGCGAAGCGGTCGCCGGGCACCAGCCGGTCGCCCCGGAAGCGCAGACCGAGCACCTGGAGGCCCTCGCGCTCGCAGCGCCCGCGTACGACCGCCAGGTCCTCGGGGGAGATGTCGATGCGGCCCGCACGGCCGGGGGTGCAGGCCAGCGGCAGCGACGGCTGGGACAGCACCGGGGCGAGCAGGCGCGGGTCGGTGGCCATGGCCAGCGCGAAACCCCCGGTCACGCACATCCCGACGGCGCCGACCCCGGGACCGCCGCACCGCTCGTGTTCGGCCGCGGCGAGCGCCCGGAGCCACGACACCACCCTCGACGCGCGCCCGGTGGCCAGCAGCGTGAACTCCCGGCTCACGCACACCCGCCGCATGGTCGAGGCCACGTAACGCCCCGTCCTCGGCCAGCCCGCGGTGCGGGGATCCGCGTCCCGGCCGGGCTCGCCGAAGAGCACGGGCAGCACGGCGGTGCACCCCGCCTCCGCCACCCGTTCGGCGAACTCCAGGACCTTGGGGGTGATGCCCGGGATCTCCGCCATGACGATCACCGCCGGGCCCGTGCCCCGGCGCAGCAGCCGCCGGGTGGTGCCCTCGTGCGTGAACGTGCCGCTGGTGAAGCCGGTCAGGTCGTGATCTGCCACGGGTCTTCCGTTCTCTCCGGTCGGATCCTCTTGGGCGGCCACCAAGTTACCGGCACGTAGGGGGCCGGGGTCAACGGGATCCTCCCACTCCGCCCCGAGCTCATCCGGGTGCGGAACGCCCGGGACGCGGGCGGGGTCCAGCGGCCGGACCGGGCGGTGAGCCGGCCGCTCGGCCGGGACCCGGCCCCGGTACCTCCTGCGGGTGCGGGGCGCGGCCGGATACGGAAAGCTGGGCAGTGCCGCGGCGCCGGCGGCGGGCCGGACCGGCGAGGAGGGGCTGGTGGACGCCATGGAAGCTTCGCGAGGGACCCGACCCGTACGGGTACGCCGGCACGGGGCGCGCAGGGCGGTGCTGCTGTGCGCGCTCGCGGTCCTCGCGGCCGCCGCCGTCCCGGCCTCCGCCGCCCGCACCCGCGCGCCGGACCCGGACCCGCTCGTCGTGGTCGACTGCTTCGCCAAGCCCCAGGTCCGCCCCGAGGAGTACCTGCTGGCCTGCGGCGACGGCAACAACCGGCTCGTCGGGCTGCGCTGGGAGAGCTGGGGGCCGGGCAGCGCGACCGCCACCGGGACCGACATGGTCAACGACTGCCGCCCGTACTGCGCGGCGGGCCACTTCCGCGCCTACCCGGTGACGGTGACCCTGAGCAAGCCGCAGCCCTGGCCCGAGCGCCCCGACGTCCGGCGCTTCACCACGATCCGGCTGCTCTACACCGGCACCGCCCCGCACCCGGTGCCGAAGGACGTGACGTACAAGCTCGTGTACTGAGCCCCGGGACGCGCGAAGGACCGGCCCGGCGCCTCCGGGGCGCCGGGCCGGTCCTTCGCGTCGTACCGCCCGCCGAGGGGTCAGTCCGTGCCGAACTCCATCGCGGCGCGGTCCAGCATCTGCTCGTCGGCGGAGACCTCGCCGCGCGAGGCGATGGCCTCGGCGCCGCCCTCCGGCATCTCCGGCATGGTGCCGATCAGCCCGGTCGCGGCCGCCTGCGCGGCGCCGACGGCGGGGCTGCCGGTTCCGATCAGGCCGAGCACGGCGTACTGCTCCAGCTTGGCGCGGGAGTCGGCGATGTCCAGGTTGCGCATGGTGAGCTGGCCGATCCGGTCCACCGGGCCGAAGGCCGAGTCCTCGGTGCGCTCCATGGAGAGCTTGTCCGGGTGGTAGCTGAAGGCAGGGCCCCGGGTGTCGAGGATCGAGTAGTCCTCGCCGCGCCGCAGCCGCAGGGTCACCTCGCCGGTGACGGCCGCGCCGACCCAGCGCTGGAGGGACTCCCGGACCATCAGGGCCTGCGGGTCCAGCCAGCGGCCCTCGTACATCAGCCGGCCGAGACGCCGGCCCTCGTTGTGGTACTGGGCGAGGGTGTCCTCGTTGTGGATGGCGTTGACCAGGCGCTCGTACGCGGCGTGCAGCAGGGCCATGCCCGGCGCCTCGTAGATGCCGCGGCTCTTGGCCTCGATGATCCGGTTCTCGATCTGGTCCGACATGCCCATGCCGTGGCGGCCGCCGATGGCGTTGGCCTCCATGACCAGGTCCACGGCGGAGGAGAACTCCTTGCCGTTGATCGTGACGGGGCGGCCCTGGTTGAAGCCGATCGTCACGTCCTCGGTGGCGATCTCGACGGACGGGTCCCAGAACCGGACGCCCATGATCGGGTCGACGGTCTCCACGCCGGTGTCCAGGTGCTCGAGGGTCTTGGCCTCGTGGGTGGCGCCCCAGATGTTGGCGTCGGTGGAGTACGCCTTCTCGGTGCTGTCGCGGTAGGGGAGGTCGTGGGCCAGCAGCCACTCCGACATCTCCTTGCGGCCGCCCAGCTCGGTCACGAAGTCCGCGTCCAGCCACGGCTTGTAGATCCGCAGGTGCGGGTTGGCGAGCAGTCCGTAGCGGTAGAACCGCTCGATGTCGTTGCCCTTGAAGGTCGAGCCGTCGCCCCAGATCTGGACGTTGTCCTCCAGCATGGCCCGGACCAGCAGGGTGCCGGTCACGGCGCGGCCGAGCGGGGTGGTGTTGAAGTAGGCCCGCCCGCCCGAGCGGATGTGGAACGCACCGCAGGTCAGTGCGGCCAGGCCCTCCTCGACCAGCGCCGCTCGGCAGTCGACCAGGCGCGCGATCTCGGCGCCGTAGGTCTTCGCACGGCCGGGCACCGAGGCGATGTCGGGCTCGTCGTACTGGCCGATGTCGGCGGTGTAGGTGCACGGGACGGCACCCTTGTCGCGCATCCACGCGACCGCGACAGAGGTGTCGAGGCCGCCCGAGAAGGCGATGCCGACGCGCTCGCCGGCGGGAAGGGAGGTGAGGACCTTAGACATAGGAAGATTATGCATGCCGCCGCATGGTCATGCAATTCCGGATCGCGATCCGGCCCTCCGGAGGTCCTCGTTCCTCAGTTCCCGCCGCCGAACGCCCAGGACTCGATGTCCCGGTAGCGGATCGGCCCCGGGCCCCGGCCGATGTTGCTGCCGACCAGGTGCAGACGCTCCGCCCCCCACTCCCGCCCGCTGAAGCCGGCGAGCCCGGCGGCGGCCTCCAGTGCGGCGGAGGGGTCGCCGCGCCGAGCCCGGGCCAGCGTGAGGTGGGGGCGCAGCGGCCGGTCCGCGAAGCCGATGCCGCACTCCTTGACGACGGCGCGCACCTCGGAGGCCAGTACGTGCAGCTCCGCCGGCTCCCCGCCTATCCCGCTCCACAGCACCCGTTCGTCGAAGTGTCCGCCGCCCTGCAGGGACAGCCGTACGGGCCGGCGTGCCGCCGCCAGCTCCGCGAGCCGGGGGCGCAGGGGCGGAACGGCCGTGACCGGGAGCTCGCCGAGGAACGCCAGGGTGATGTGCCAGTCCTCGACCCGGTTCCACCGCATGTGCGGGTGCGCCGCGTACGCGGGGGCGAGCGCCCGCTCCAGCTCCTCCTTCGCGTCGTCGGGCGGGGCGAGGGCGATGAAGACGCGGACGGTCGCGGTCTGGGTGTGTTCCTTCACGTACGCCTTCGTACCGCCTCCCGGCCTCCCCGGTCACCTTCCACCCCGTCAGGTCCGCCCGGGGTGCCGCCCGGCCTTCTATCTCCAACCTCGGTTGTTCCTAGAATGGCGAGATGGAGGACATCGATGCGATCGCGGTGCTGCAGGACCCCGTGCGGCGCCGGCTGTACGAGTACGTGGTGGCGCAGGGCCGCGAGGTCGGCCGGAACGAGGCGGCCGAGGCGGCCGGGGTCGCGCGCACCCTCGCCGCGCACCATCTGGACAGGCTGACCGAGGCGGGCCTGCTGGAGAGCGGCAGCCGCCGGCTGACCGGCCGTTCGGGGCCGGGGGCGGGCCGTCCCGCCAAGGTCTACACGCGGGCCCGCGCCGAGTGGTCGGTGTCGCTGCCGGCCCGCGACTACCTCACGGCCGCCGAGCTGCTGGCCGAGGCCGCCGAGCGGGCGGGCCTCGACGCCGGGCTCTGCGAGGCGGCGCGCCGCCGGGGCGAAGCCCTGCGCGGCCCGGCGGCGCCCTGCGCCGGGCTCGAAGAGGCGATGGAGGTGCTGGCCGCCCGCGGCTACGAACCGCACCTGGAGGGCGCCGGGGAAGTCGGGGAGGGCGGGGAGGGGGGCCCCGAGGATGCGGCCGGGGTGGCCGCGCCCGCGGTCCGCATGCGCAACTGCCCCTTCCATGCGGTCGCCGAGCGCTTCCCGCCGCTCGTCTGCGGAATGAACCTCGCCCTGCTGGAAGGGCTGCTCGGCGCGGACGGTCCCGTCCGCGCCCGGATGGACGCCCGCCCCGGGGAGTGCTGCGTGGTGGTCGAGGCTTCTAAAAACAATACTCATTGACATAGAAATAACCGCCGTGCTGGGATGGGGTCATGACCGCATCCCCGCACGGCCCTGCCGCCGTCCACCTGGCCCAGCTCAACGTCGCGACGCTCCGCCACCCCCTGGAAGACCCGCGCGTGGCTCCGTTCGTCGAGATGCTCGACCCGGTCAACTCCGCGGCCGACGCGGCGCCCGGCTTCGTGTGGCGGCTCACGGAGGAGGGGGAGGGCGACGCCACCGCCCTGCGCCCCCTGGGTGAGAACGTCATCGTCAACATGTCCGTGTGGGAGAGCCGGGAGGCGCTGTGGGACTTCACCTACCGCAGCGGGCACCTGGAGGTGATGCGCCGCCGCCGTGACTGGTTCGAGCGGCACGTCGAGGCGCACATGGTCTTCTGGTGGATCCCCGCCGGCCACGTCCCGAGTGTTGAGGAGGCCCTGGAGCGGCTGGCCGGCCTCAGGGAGCACGGCCCGTCCCCGTACGCGTTCACCTTCGCCTCCTCGTACACCGCGGCCGAGGCCGCGCCGCAGTCCGGCGCTGCGCCCGCCCCCGCGTAACGCCTTCCCGGGGCCCGCCGGGCGGGCCCCGTCGCGCTCGGCCCGCTCCTCGTGGCGGCGGCCGCGGTGGCCGTCCGCCGCCGCAGGGGCGGCCACCCGCGGGGCGGTTCCTGACCCGCGGACGCCGCCGCCGTCGCCGCGCACCGTACGGTGTACCCCGGAGCGCCGCACGACCGGCGGCGGCCGACGGAGCGACGGGGGAAACGTGTTCGCGGTGATCTACCGGTGGCGGCTGCTGCCGGGCAAGGAGGAGCAGTTCCGCGAGGGCTGGCGCCGGGTGACGGAGGCGATCCTGCGGGAGTGCGGCAGCTACGGCTCGCGGCTCCACCGCGCGGACGACGGCACCTGGGTCGCGTACGCCCGCTGGCCGGACGAGGAGACCCGCGAGCGCTGCGCGGTACCGGACCCGGAGGGCATCCAGATGATGTCGGGGGCCATCGAGGAGAGGATGCCGGAGACGCGGCTCGTACTCGTCGACGACCTCCTCGCCGAGCCGTCCGTTCCGGCGGTTGCGGACGCCAAGTCCGTCACGGCACAGGAGCACTGACCCCGCGTCAGGACATCGGGGGCGCGGCTTCACCCGGGGCACACCACGCGGCCGGAGCCCCGGCCCACGACGGTAGGGTCGGGGCTCCGCCGTCGTGAACGGTGCCCGAGGCGAACGGAAGGGGTGTCGGATGCCGGAACGTCACGCGGTGGTGGCCGGGGCCGGGATAGGCGGGCTCACGGCGGCCCTCGCCCTGCGCCGCCGGGGCTGGCGCGTCACCGTCTGCGAACGCGCCCCCGAACCGCCGGCCACCGGCGCCGGCATCGGCCTCGCCCCCAACGCCCTGCGCGCACTTGCGGCGATCGGCGTCGACGCCGCCCACGCCGCGGGCAGCGCCGTACCCGGCACCATGGGCGTACGCCGCCCCGACGGCCGGTGGCTCACCCGGGCCGCGACCGCGGACATGGCGGCCCGCTACGGCATCCCCCCGATCGCCGTCCCGCGCCCGGTCTTCACCGCCGCCCTCGCCGCGGCCCTCCCGCCGGAGGCCCTGCGCTACGGCACCGCGGTGACCGGCGTCGACCCGGCGGGCCCCGACGGCACCGGGGGCCGCGCGACCGTCCGTACGGCGGGCGGACCGGACCTGACCGCCGACCTGGTCGTCGCCGCCGACGGGATCCACAGCCCGCTGCGCCGTGCGCACTTCCCCGCCCACCCCGGGCTGCGCCACCTCGGCGAGACCGCCTGGCGGACCCTCGTGGACGCCCCCGACCTGCGGATACCGGCCATGAGCGAGACCTGGGGGCGGGGGGAGAGGTTCGGGGTGACCCCGCTGGCCGACGGCCGGTACTACCTCTACGCCACCGCGCGCCTCCCGGCCGGCACCCGCTGCGCCGACCCCCGTGCCGAGCTCCGCCGCCGCTTCGGCACCTGGCACGACCCGATCCCGGCCCTGCTGGACCGCGTCGCCCGGCTCACCCCCGCCGACGTCCTCCAGAACGACCTGTACGAGCTGGCCGCCCCGCTCCCGCGCCTGCACCACGGCCGGACCGCCTGGCTCGGCGACGCGGCCCACGCCATGGCCCCCAACCTCGGCCAGGGCGGCTGCCAGGCCATCGAGGACGCCGTGGTCCTCGCCCACCTGCTCCCCGCCGGGGACACCGAGGACGGCGAGGGCGGCCGGGACCCCGTCCCGGCCGCCCTCGCCGCCTACACCGCGGCCCGCCGCGCCCGCACCGACGCCGTACGCGTCCGGGCCCGCCGGGTCGGCCGCCTCGGCGCCCTGCGCAACCCGCTGGCGGCGGCGGCCCGCGACCTCGCGGTCCGCGCCGCCCCCGACCGCCTGGCCCTGCGCGGCATGGACGACCTGTTCAACGGCTTCCGTCTCCCGGCCTGATCCGAATGGCACCCCCTCGGCCGTCTCTTCCGGATCTCGTCGGGGCCCGCGGTGCCTGGCACCGCACCTGGCCGCGTTGTCGGAGCGCCCGAGTACGTCCAGTACACGGGCGCCCCTCCGCCTTGCCATGCACGGCACCAGCCACCGCGGGCAAGGCCGACAAGATCCACTAGGCCCGGATGACCTCCGGCCCGCGGCCGGCGATCTCCTCCGCCTGCCCGTCGGTCAGCCCGGTGTCCGTGACCAGCACGTCCACCTGCTCCAGGGCGGCGAAGCGGGCGAAGTGCCGGGCGCCGTACTTGGAGGAGTCGGCGACGAGCACGACACGGCGGGCTCCGGCCACCATGGCCCTCTTGACCGCCGCCTCGGCCAGGTCGGGCGTGGTCAGCCCGGCCTCCGCCGAGAAGCCGTTGGCCGCGACCACCGCCACGTCCGGCTCCAGTTCGGCGAGGTCGCGCAGCGCCCACGCGTCCACCGCGGCCTGCGTACGGTGCCGCAGCCGGCCGCCGACGATGTGCAGGCGCAGCCCCGGATGCTCGGCGAGCCGGGCGGCCACCGGGAGCGCGTTGGTGACCACGGTGAGGGTGGAGTCGCGGGGGAGGAGGGCGGCCAGCCGGGAGACGGTGGTGCCCGCGTCCAGCAGCAGGCTGCCCTCCTCCGGCAGCAGCGCGAGCGCGGCCCGCGCGATCCGCTCCTTCGCGGCCGCGGCGGTGGAATCGCGCTCGGCGAGCCCCGGCTCCAGGCGGAGCCCCCCGGCGGGAAGCGCGCCGCCGTGCACCCGGCGCAGCAGGCCGGCCCGTTCCAGGGCGGTCAGGTCCCGCCTCACGGTCTCCTGCGTGACTCCGAACTCCTCCGCCAGGGCCGGGACTTCGACGCGTCCGCGCTCCTGGGTCAGCTGGACGATCCGGTGCTGACGCTCGGGTGCGTACATGGGGATCGGATCCGTTCCATATGCGTTGGTCCCTGTATATGAGGGACCCTACTCGCCATCCCGTCCCGCGGCGGCCCGCCCGGCCGCCGGACGGCGTCAGCCCTCCCCGCCCGGGGTGTACGGGGCGAACGGCGCCCAGCCCTTCACCGCGAAGGCCCCCGCGTCACGCGCTACCTCCAGGGCGCCGTGGGAGCCGAAGTGCGCCGGGACCAGCAGCGCGTTGTGGTCGGCCGCCCAGCCGAGCAGCCGGCGCCGGGTGGCCCGGGACTGCGCGGCGTCCTCGCAGAAGCAGCTGTTCGCGTCCGGTTCCATGACCTGCACCGGGCTGTGCAGGAGGTCGCCCACGAACACCGCCCGGTCGCTGCCGGAGGCGAGGGTGAGCACGCTGGAGCCGGGGGTGTGTCCGGCGGCGAGGTCGAGGCGCAGGTTCGAGTCGATCCGGTGGCTCTCCTCCCACAGCACGACCTGGCCGGCCGCGTGGACCGGCGCCACGCTGTCCTCGAACACGCCGGCGTTGCCGTCGCCGAGGACGGACGGGTGGCCGTTCGCGGGGTTCCAGAACTCGAAGTCGTTCCGGTTGATCAGGTAGCGGGCGTTCGGGAAGGTCGGGACCCAGCTGTCCCCGTCCAGCCGGGTGTTCCACCCGACGTGGTCCCCGTGCAGGTGGGTGTTGACCACGAGGTCGACGTCCTCGGGCTTGACCCCGGCCCGGGCCAGCTCGTCCAGGAAGGCCGTCTCCTGGCGGTCCCAGGGCGTGCCGGGCCGTGCCTTGTGGTTGCCGCCGCCGGTGTCGACGAGGATCACCCGGCCCTCGCTGCGCAGCACCCACGTCTGCAGCGCGACCTGGGACACGGGCGGCTCGCCGTCCGCGAAGTCGGGCCGCAGCCAACCGGCGTGCGCCGACCAGACGTCCTCACTGCTCCCGGGGATGAATTCCTGCGGGGCGAGCCCGAGCGGTCCGTAGTACTCGCGGACCCGGGTGACGCCGACGTTGCCCAACTCGATGGTGTCTGTGGTGGTGTTCATGGCTCCAACCCTGGAGCGGGCCCGGCGGGACAGCCACACCCTTCCCTGCCTATCCCCGGCAGGGAGAGGCTGGCGCCCGAGCGGCCCGCGATACTGGGTCGCATGGACGGACAGAGCAGCCTCGGCGCGTTCCTGCAGGCCCGCCGGTCCCGGCTGACGCCGGCGGACATCGGCCTCGACACGTACGGCGAGCGGCGCCGCGTCCCCGGCCTGCGCCGCGAGGAACTCGCACTCCTCGCGGGGGTCAGCGCCTCGTACTACGCACGGCTGGAGCAGGGGCATTCGCACAACGCCTCGCCCGAGGTGCTGGACGCGCTCGCCCGCGCGCTGAACCTGGACGAGGCCGAGCGGCGGCACGTGCACGACCTCGCGGGCCTGGCCGTCAGGCGCCCCGCCGCCCGGCGCCCGCCGGCGGAACGGGTCGACGAGGCGACCCGCCGGCTGCTGGAGTCCATGCCCGAGGTCCCGGCCGTCCTCACCGGCCGCAGGGCCGACATCCTGGCCTGGAACCCCCTGGGGCACGCCCTGTTCGCCGGCCACCTGGACCCCACGGCGCCCGACCGGCCAGCGGACCGGCCCAACATGGCCGCGCTGATCTTCCTCGACCCGTACCTGCGCGAGCTCTACGGCACCTGGGAGTCGAAGGCCAGGGCCGCCGTCGCCAACCTGCGGTACGCGGCCGGCCGCCACCCGGACGACGCGCTCCTCGGCGCCCTCGTCGGCGAACTCAGCATGAAGAGCGACGAGTTCGCCACCATGTGGGCCGACCACCGGGCCCGCCCCTGCACCGCCGCCGAACAGCGGATGTGGCATCCGCTGGTGGGCACCCTGACCGTCACCCAGCAGGCCCTGCGCGTCACCGACGACCAGACGCTCCTGGTGGCCACCACCCCGGCCGGCTCCGAGGACCACACGGCCCTCAGGCTCCTCGCCCAGGCCACCGCCCGCTCCCGGGCCTGACCCCGGATCCGGCCGCCGCCGGTCTACCCCCGCGGGTGCGGCGGCCGGACCATGCGGCGGACGGCTTCCACCACCGTCTCGCGGTGCCGGGCCAGCCGCTCGGCGGGCCAGGGCTCGCCCGGGCCGCCCGTCGCGGGGCCGCCCGCCGCGCCGGTCCAGGCCTGCGCCAGCCCCATGATCAGCGTGAGCACATCAGCCGGGTCGAGATCCGGGTCCACCAGCCCCGCGTCCTGGGCCCGCTCCACCGCCGCGATCTTGCCCCGGTAGGAGTCCGCCACGAGCTCGGTGGTCTCCGGCCGCTCCAGCTGCTTCCACTGGACCAGGCGCATCAGGTCCGGGTACGCCACGAAGTGGTCGAAGACCGCCCCCGCGTAGCCGGGCAGGTCCTCCGCGTCGAAGGGCACGGATTCCGAGCCCGTCTCCAGGGCGCGCTGGAGCACGGCGTCGAACAATTGTTCCTTGTTGCCGTAGTAGACGTAGATGAGCCGCTTGTTCGCCTGGGCGTTCGCCGCGATGCGGTCGATCCGGGCGCCGGCGATGCCGTACGCCGCGAACTCGGAGAACGCCGCGTCGAGCAGGCGCGCCTTGGTTGCGCTGGAATCCCGTGCCATGGCGGGCAGCCTAGCAAGTAACTATCCGGTTATTGACATCTGCCGCACCCCGTGCGCAAACTCAAACTATCCAGTTAGTTACTTCCCCCCACCTCACCCCCCGGAGGACACCATGGAGATCCGCGCACTGGGCGGCCAGGGCCTGCAGGTCGGCGCCGAAGGCCTCGGCCTCATGGGCATGAGCGCCCACTACGGAGCCACCGACGAGACCGAGTCCCTCGCCACCATCGACCGCGCCCTCGCACTGGGCGTGACCCTGCTCGACACCGCCGAGGGCTACGGCCCCTTCGTCAACGAGCAGCTCCTCGGCAAGGCCCTCCGCGGCCGCCGCGACGCAGCCGTCATCGCCACGAAGACCGGCGTCGAGTTCACCGACGAGGGAGCCTTGCGGGGCCACAACGGCACGCCCGAGTACATCCGCCGCTCCGCCGACCGCTCCCTGCGGCACCTGGGCACCGACCGCATCGACCTCTACTACCTGCACCGCGTCGACCCCGCCGTGCCCATCGAGGAGAGCATCGGCGCCATGTCCGAGCTGGTCGCCGCCGGCAAGGTCGGCCACATCGGGATCTGCGAGGCCGCCGCGGCCACCATCGCCCGCGCCCACGCGGTGCACCCGCTGGCCGCCGTACAGACCGAGTACAGCCTCTTCGAGCGCGGGATCGAGCACGACGGCGTACGCGAGACCCTGCGCGAGCTCGGCATCGGCCTCGTCGCGTACTCCCCGCTCGGCCGGGGCTTCCTCTCCGGAGCCGTGACCAGCCCGGACGACTTCGCGGCCGACGACTTCAGGCGTACGGACCCCCGCTTCCAGGGCGAGAACTTCGACCGCAACCTCGCCGTCGTCGACCGCGTCCGGTCCCTCGCCGCCGAGAAGGGGGTCACCCCCTCGCAGCTCGCGCTGGCCTGGACCCTGCGCATGGGTGCCGTCCCGATCCCCGGGACCAAGCGCCGCCGCTACCTGGAGGAGAACGTCGCCGCGACCGCGATCACCCTCACCGACGCCGACCTGGCCGCCATCGACGCCGTCGCGCCGCACGGTGTGGTCTCGGGGGACCGGTACGCACCCGAGCTCATGGCCTCACTGAACGGCTGAACCCCGCCCCAGGCCCCGCCCGGCCCCGCCGGGCGGATCAGCGCAGGTCGACGGAGCGGAACTCGTCCAGGACCGTGAAGCCCGTGCTGTCGTACAGGCCCATCGCGACCTCGTTCCCGCCGAAGACGTTGAACATCAACGCCCCGTCGCCGCCCTGCCGGGTGGCCCACTCGCCGACGGCCATCGCGGCCCGGCCGTAGCCCTTGCCGCGGTGCTCCTCGTACACCTCCAGCGAGAAGCCGAAGGTGACGCCCGGCAGGTACCCGTGGTTCACCCAGCCGGTGCCGATCACCTGGCCCTCGGCCTCCATCGCGTAGAAGGCGTGCCCCGGGGTCAGGTACCCCTGCGGGAGGTACCGGGCGAAGTCCCGGTCGGACTTCTCCTTGGCCAGCTCCGGGGTGAGGGACCCGGCCCGGACGATGTCCGCCACGTACGCGGCCTCCTCGGCGGCGTACCAGGCCGGGTACTCCTCCTCCGTGAGCCGGCGGACCGTCAGCCCCGGCGGCAGCTGCGGCTGTCCGGCCACGGCGCGCATGCGGTTCTGCCCCCGCACGGGGTAGTCGGCGAAGGCCCCCGCCCCGCCGGTGAGCCGGACCTCCACCCGCTCGGCGCCGCGCTCGGCGCACCACCGCTCGGCCCACTCGCGCCCCCGCGCCACCGTGAGGTCGTGGATCCGGCCCACCACCGCCCCGTTGTCCTCCGTCACCCCGACCGCTATCCAGCCGGTGCCGTCCGTGGCCACCGTCCAGCCCTCTATCCCCTTCACGGCCCGCTCCAGCAGGGCCCGGGCCAGCGGCTCCGAGCACCCCGCGGCCCGGTACCCGGCCAGCACCCGCTCCTCGAACCCGCCCCGCCACGCGCCCTGTTCGGCAACGATCTCGATCTTTCTCATCCCGTCAGCCTAGGCCGTGACGGCAGGGGGCCGTTCCAGCCCGCCCCGAGTGATCTGGCTCACAGCCTGTCACAGGTTCCCGCCGTCCGGTGTCTTGTGTCCGAACCCCAACGGAGGAGGACACGATGAGCGAGAACAACACCCACGTGGTCGTGATCGGCGGCGGTTACGCGG